>JAGGRA010000028.1 GCA_018613035.1 Pseudomonas sp. ISL-84
CGGGCGCACATGTAAAAGGAGCCAGGCTATTTTGCCTTGCTCCTTTTTTTATAATTTGGCGGTTTCCCCAAACTTTGTTGCTTTTTAACTTATTTATCAATGTATTTATTCACAGATCTATTTAAAAACATTTCACGAAAGAGCCTATAATTTAAATTGGTTGTCCATTCTATTGTACTCATCCAGGAATATAATGATAAAAAGTGTATGTGTATTTTTTTCGGCAGTATGGTACACTCTATCAGGAAGCTTTAAGCTCATACATAATACTCAATTAAATGAATGGTGGGGTAATTTGTCTTTCTTTAAACAAAAAACATTCCTATCGTTGGCCAAATTCCTGGTACCCATATTCATATTATTTTTTATAAGCTATGAAGCAAAAGGCATGTTCGATGATTTTAACTGGGCCTTACTTGAACTTTATTTAGATCGGCTTTCACCACAGAAAGTAGCCTTTATTATGATACTTGGACTAGTCGCTCTTTTTCCTATGTATTTCTATGATGAGATTCTTCAGAGGCTTTTCTTGATTAAAGTACCTAAAAAAAAGCTACTTTTTTATTCATTATCGGCAAATGCGTTTTCGAACTTTATTGGTTTTGGCGGCGTTGCAGGGGCAACCCTAAGATCTTATTTTTATAAAGATTATTTAGCTGGCGGCACTCCCTATATAAAAATAATTGCCAAGCTCTCACTTTTTTATCTGTCGGGTTTATCTTTGCTGTCATGGATGATTATTTTTTCGGATTTGCAACTATATGAAGATGTCAAGCTGATAAAATTTGCCGTCTGGGCGATTTCCGCCTATACGCCTGTATTGCTGGCCATTTACTTCTTCAAAACCTCGTTTTGGAATATAAAGCATATCAAAAAGGGATATGCAGCAGAATTACTGGCTGTTTCATTTTTGGAGTGGCTATTTATCATTATCTGCATATGGGGAATTTCAAACGCACTGGAAGTTTCGATTCCATTCTTTGTGATATTTCCCATAGTAGTTATATCAGCATGCGCAGGCATAGCCAGTATGATCCCCGGCGGTATCGGTTCTTTCGACTTTGTATTTTTAATCGGGTTAGAATCACAAGGGATTCCTACCGAGTTGGGCCTATTAATCCTGATGTTCTACCGTCTAAGCTATTATATCGTTCCCGTCTTTATCGGTACGCCTTTTGTGTTGAATCAAATCTGGAATAACGGGGATGTAAAAAATGCTTTTAAGATTTAGGTTTTGTTGATAGTTTGGCACGCTTGATTGGAGCAGAAAAGGCCAGGTCTTTGGAAATGTATTCGCATTCTCTGTGTAAGAGTGTTTATGAAGGTTGCTTTTTCAAAGCTCTGCGGGAGAAAAGCGTGAAGGGGAGACAGGCGTTGTGTTTAAGGTTGCTCCCGGAAGCCTGCGGTTCGCTGAGCTTCTTGAGCTGAAATCAACAGACAAGTACAACAGAGCTAAAATTTAAAAGAGCCTTTTTTTGGGCTCTTTTTTGATTGTTATTATTACTTTACCATAAAGCATCCATAATCCCGCCATTAAATAAATTTGTATCAATATTGCATGCCTGCGCATCTATCCCGTATTGCCAGCCAGCAATCAAAGCATTTTCTGGTGCTTGCGGTTTATAGCTAGGCGCTTGTTTTTCTGTAGTAATGCCCACATTAGGTGCCGCTGTCCAAACATATGTGTTTTCAAGAAGGGCGGAGCTGCTGTTGCCGGCTTGTTCAAAAGCGCGTGTAAGAGCGCGCTGCGGATCAAAAATCCCATATATCCCTGGACGGTAAGGTGATTCTTCCATCACTTGATACCATCCTTCAATAAATGCAGAATCAACAGGATAACCGGGCTCAATATCGGCAAAAATGGCAACACCTTCAGGGATGCCTAATTCCTCAGCAAGCTTAATGGCAGCTTTCGCTTCACTCTGTCCATTTTCAAGCCCTGTTGCATCGCTAAACCGATTCCAAATGACAAGGATTTTTATATCATTGGAATGGAGCAGTTCTGCTTCTACCGCTGTGATACCGGCTGAAACACCTTCTTTTTCACCCAAATACCGTCCCCAAACTTTAGGACTGCCAAAATTGTCGCGTACACAAGAAAGCAAGCCGCTTGTGGTGAGACTTGCAGAGTCTACACCCCAAACGACTTCATCTTCATCCGTTTGGCCATCCTCATCATCCTTGTTTCCGCTATTATTGTTATCCTTATTACCGTCATTATCGCTGTTATTATTGCCGTCACCATTTTTCCCTGGGATTGAATCCTGGCTGTCAGCTTTATTCTTTATTTTATTTGTTACATTCACATCCACATTTACTTCTATGTCATTTGAAACATTATTGTCAATTTGGCTATTGTCCCCGTTACTCAAATCATTATCAATTGAATTAGTTACATTTGCTTTATTGCCTTTAATATTATTTTTAACATTATTGGTGATGTCACTGTCACTATTAGACTCTCCGCCATTCGTTTTTTGATGGGTGTTTGGTTCAGCATTCCTGGAATCAATGAGAGAGAAGGTAAATATCGAAATCATAACAGCAAAAAATGCAGTTACGATGAAAGGCAAAAGTCCCCGTCTGTCCATATTTCACAGCCCTCCTTGTCAGTTCAATGACATCCTATGCAGAAGAGAGGGCTCTGGTGATAGCACAAACAAGAGCAGGGGAGGGACACTATACTAAAAAGGGAGGGGAATATCGATAAAGATCCCGATCAACTGCCATTCTTCTTTGGGAAGAGGCTTTTTCGTCGTTAATCCTCCCGATTAACTACCATTCTCCTTTGGGTAGAGGCCTTTTCGTCGTTAATCAACCTTATTACTGCTAAGGCTAGTTGATTTGCCATATGGACAGGAATAGACCTGGGATACTTCTTAAAACAGAAAAAAACAGCCGATACTTAGGATCGGCTGTTTAACTATTCAAACGGAATCATTTATGTTCCCTTTAGCAGGGAAGAGGAGCTTTGCGGATTGAAGTCTTTTTCTGACAATGATGCCAATCCACGAGGCAAGGGCAGCTTTTATTAATCCAACGATAATAAACGGTGTTGCCCCGCCGGTAATGGCTGCTGTCCATGTCAGTTCTGCCGCAATTTTTAGCCAGGCTGTTCCGAATGCCAATGTCACCAGCATGCCAATTGTATTAGCGATCATTGCATTTTTGAACGAAAAAGATGTTCTCTCCATATACCATCCGATCATAAACGCTGCCGGGATAAAACCAATCAAATATCCGCCAGTAGGTCCGACTAACTTGGATATTCCCCCTGAAAATTCTGCGAATACTGGAACTCCCGCTGCTCCGATGACCAAATATAAAAGAACGGACAGTGTTCCATAACGTGCTCCCAAAATGGTGGCTGCGAGACCGATTGCCAGAGTTTGACCGGTAATCGGCACAAGTGGGAGGGGAATTGTAATTTGTGCCATTACCCCGATGATGGCAGCAAATAAAGCAGTTACAATCATGGATCTCAACTTCAGCTGATCTTTAGTCATAAAAAATCTCCCCTTTAATTATGTAAACTATTCAAACTACCAGGTTAACAAGACAACTATATGATTATATGAAATGATTGTCAACGCCAAACAGGTTATAGAAAAGAGCAAAACTAGCCAAGCTCGATATAAGGCAGGTTTTAAGGCCTCTTCTCCAGGTAACTTGAAAACAGTTTTGATAGGAGCTTCAGGTAAAAACTCCATATCCACAGCTCATACTAGTTATCCACAATCAAATCAAATAGGTGTATAGGTATTAATTATACGTTTACGGGTATATATGGGTATTTTAAAAATGTAACCTCTAGCCAATTTGCTTAACTGTATAAATCACCAGTTAAAAACCCAAATGTTTCATCAGAAAACACAAACAGACATAAGCTAAATGTTATTTCAAAAAAACCTTCAAAAACCAACTGACGGGAAATAATGAATGTTTTATTATTATCAAATAACTTCCTTATTCATTATAACGAACACAACATCAAAGCTGGTTTTTTACAGAGGAGTAAATCAACCTATTTGCGGGTAATTTCAAATAGACATAAGCTGCCGGGATGAAAAATTTGATTAATGTGCTAATTTTCACTTAGTATCTAATTAATAGCCAAAATTTTCATCCACCTGAGATGATAATCAGATAAATGGGGGATATTAGATGACAAAAGCACTTTTAAATATTGATTATACAAATGACTTTGTCACTGGAGCATTGCCTTGCGGACAGCCTGCTATTGATATAGAAAAGGAAATAGCAGCGATCACGACAAATTTTATCGAAGATGGGGCATTCACGGTCTTTGCGATTGATCTCCATTTTCAGGATGATCTCTATCACCCTGAAACAGCCCTTTATCCGCCCCATAACCTTAAAGATACTGAGGGACGCGATTTGTATGGCGAATTAAGCAAGGTATATCAGTTACATGCTGATAAGGAAAATGTATTTTGGATGGATAAAACAAGATACAGCGCCTTTGCGGGAACAGACCTTGAATTAAAATTAAGAGAGCGCGGGATAACCGAAGTGCACCTTGTTGGTGTCTGCACAGATATCTGTATATTGCATACCGCAGTTGATGCCTATAACAAAGGGTTCGACATTGTTGTTTACGAAAAGGCTACTGCCAGCTTCAATGAAATGGGACATCTCTGGGCTTTGGAACATTTTAAAAGCTCATTGAACGCAAAGGTGATTTAACAGAAGATATTACACAGGAGGTTGCATTAATGCGTAATGAATTTGCGGATGACAGTTTAACTTTACATACCGATTTATATCAAATTAACATGGCCCAAACCTATTGGGAAGATAATATACATAATAAAAAAGCTGTTTTCGAGGTTTTTTTCAGAAAGCTTCCGTTTGGTAATGGATATGGGATTTTTGCCGGCCTTGAAAGAGTGATCGAGTATATTGAGAATTTCCGCTTCACCGAAAGCGATCTTATGTATTTAAAAAATGAACTTCATTATAAGGATGGTTTTCTTGAGTATTTAAAAAACATGAGATTTACTGGCACCATCAAATCAATGGAAGAGGGCGAGCTGGTCTTCGGCAATGAACCGATCATGAGAGTCGAAGCTCCTCTGGCAGAAGCTCAAATTGTTGAAACAGCTCTATTAAATATCATTAACTATCAAACATTGATTGCCACCAAAGCTACACGCATAAAAGAAGTGATTGGCGATGGAACTGCCATGGAATTTGGATCCAGAAGGGCCCATGAGATGGATGCAGCCATCTGGGGTACAAGAGCAGCATACATAGGAGGCTTTGATGCGACTTCAAATGTGAGGGCAGGCAAGAAATTCAGCATCCCGGTTGCAGGAACGCATGCGCATTCATTTGTTCAGGCTTATCGTGACGAATATACAGCTTTTAAGAAGTATGCAAGCACCCATAAAGATTGCGTTTTTCTTGTAGATACTTATGATACTCTGAAATCCGGTGTTCCCAATGCAATCAAAGTAGCAAAAGAATTAGGCGACAAGATAAATTTTAAGGGCATTAGACTTGATAGCGGCGACCTTGCCTATCTATCTAAGGAAGCGCGAAGAATGCTTGATGAGGCAGGATTCCCTGATGCAAAAATAGTTGCTTCGAATGACCTGGACGAATATACGATTATAAACCTGAAAGCACAGGGCGCTAAGATTGATATTTGGGGTGTGGGCACGAAGTTAATCACTGCTTTTGAGCAAGCAGCACTTGGAGCTGTATACAAACTCGTTTCAATCGAGGATGAAGCGGGTAAAATGGCTGATACGATAAAAATAAGCGGGAATCCGGAAAAAGTCACCACTCCTGGTTTAAAAAGAGTTTATCGCATCATCAATAAGGATAATCAAAAATCAGAAGGGGACTATATTGCTCTGGAACATGAAACCCCCCAGCAGGAAGAAAGGCTGAAGATGTTCCATCCAGTCCACACCTTTATAAGCAAATTTGTAACAAACTTCGAGGCAAGGGAGCTTCATAAAGAGATTTTTAAAGAAGGCAAGCTGGTCTATCAGGTTCCATCTTTAAAAGAAATGCAAAGCTTTGCAAAAGAAAACCTTAATGTGTTATGGGACGAGTACCGCCGTTCATTAAATCCTGAAGAATACCCAGTCGACTTGAGCCAGGAATGCTGGGATAATAAAATGCAAATGATCAAGCAAATTAAAGAAGAAGTAAAAGGCAGACCGTATTAAAAGGGAGGAACCGGTAATGAAATTACAGAAAGAAATCATGCAGGCATTAAGTGTCAACGCTGAAATTGACCCAAAAGAAGAAATCAAAAAAAGAATTGATTTCTTAAAGAATTACCTCATGAAAACCAATTCAAAAGGTTATGTCCTAGGCATCAGCGGCGGGCAGGATTCTACCCTGGCAGGACGCCTGGCACAGCTTGCGGTTGAGGAACTGAGAAAGGAAGGAAAAGAAGCAACCTTTACAGCAATCCGTTTGCCATATGGTGTCCAGAAGGATGAAGATGATGCCCAGCTGGCTCTATCCTTTATTCAAGCAGACCGTGAATATGTATTCAATATAAAAGATCCAGTTGATGAGGTTAAAAAGGAATATGACCGAATCTTCCCGGAAGACCCTTTAACGGATTATCATAAAGGAAACGTAAAGGCACGCATGAGAATGATTGCCCAATACGCAATTGGGGGGCAAAACGGCTTGCTTGTTATTGGCACAGACCATGCTGCTGAAGCAGTAACAGGATTTTTCACAAAGTATGGCGATGGCGGTGCCGATGTTCTTCCGTTATCCGGCCTGACAAAGAGACAGGGTAAAGCACTCCTTAAAGAGCTTGGCGCGGAAGAAAGGCTATATTTAAAAGTGCCAACCGCTGATCTCCTTGACCAAAAGCCCGGACAAGCCGATGAAACTGAATTAGGTATATCCTATGATGAACTGGATGATTATCTTGAAGGAATGGAAGTAAGCCAAGAGGCTGCTGAAAAAATTGAAAAACGCTATTTGTTCTCTGAGCACAAGCGCAGAATGCCGGCATCCATGCATGATGACTGGTGGAAATAACCGAATCTAAAAAAAAGAAAATCCCTGCAGCGGGATTTTCCTTTTTTATTTTGGCTCTGTTAAAACTAATTGTTTATATTGGCACCCTGTTTGTTGATGTCAAAATAAACACATGCAGGGAAGGGACCCGGACCACCCGCGGTTCGCTGAGCGTCTGGAGCAGATCAACAGGCAAGTTTGACATTTTAATTATGTTTTAACTTATTCATCATTTCCTGATAAAACTTCTCAGGTTCATCAACGTTTAGCACAACCCTGCTTGCTCTCCGCTTCAAGCCATACATTAAATGAATCTCTTCTAATTCACTCAGCGTTATTTCAAACATAGGTTTTTCCTGAATGAAATCCGGCACTCTTGCATCATATAAATCTTTTAGTTCTTTCCCGCTGAATTTTTCAGGTCCATCATAATATTTAATCTCCTTTATCTTCTCTAATGGAAGATTCATGCTCTTTGAAAAACCTGTTTGCAAGAGCAAATGGGAATCCGAAATCACGAATGGCGTCAAACGGGTCGCATGTATTTCAGCCAAAAAGTAAAGAAGACCATATATATTAAGGAATATTGAAATATAAGCAATCAATGGACTCCAGGAATGCAGCCAGTAATGCAAGCCGATTGATTCAATGACAATCGCATGGATTAGCATGATATAAACAGCATTTACACTTGTTTTTTGATGGTAGGTAAAAGCTTTGCCATGCTTTATTGAAGCTCTCTTTCTCCAAGAAAATAAAGCATAATTAAACATCGCAAACTCGGTCACTAGAACTGTGGCCAGTCTGTTACTGGGCAAATGTTTCTCAACAGCTTTCTGAGCATTAAAAAGAAAAAATGAATGGATGCTGGCCAGCTTCCGATATTCTTTCAGAAGTCGCGGAAGGTTTGTTATGACCTTATAAGCAATATAAAGCTCCAAACAAAGAAATAGCATTTCCGACAAAAGCACCAAATAAGGCAAAAAAGAGTATTGTGACAGATACTGACCCGGGATAATAAAATAGGCAGCACCATATCCTGCTAATATAACAATTCCTAAATATTTCAATGAGTATCTTTTGCGGATAATTAGGAAATACGTTATGAGCGGCACGATGACAAGCAAATCCAGCAGGGAACCCAGCACAGCACCGTCTGGAACAGGTCCAAAAAGAGGTAACCGGTATAGTGTAAAGTTGGAAAGAAGAATCAAAGAGGTTAACAGGAAAAAACAAAGCCAGCTTGGCTTTTTCATAACTTTTGTCATATTTATCCACCTCAACTCTATTATAGCTTATGTGAGAAATTAAACATATAAAAAAATGCAGCCCCTTCCGTCTGGGACTGCATTTTTTTATTGACCTGATAGAAGCTGGTAAGCCCATTCTGTTTTAGCGTCACTCGGTGGTTCAATATCCTTTAATGGATATTCCAGCCCAAGCGCTTCCCATTTATACACTCCAAGTTTATGGTACGGAAGCACTTCAATTTTTTTTACGTTTCTTAAACCTTTAATAAATAGTCCGAGCCTTTCAAGATCAATCTTCCCGTCAGATATAGTTGGGACCAGCACGTGCCTTATCCAAACGGGAATGTGGTTTTCAGATAGATAGTTGGCAAATTGCAGAATATGTTCGTTTGTAAGGCCTGTCAGTTTTTTATGTTTTTCTTTATCAATGTGTTTCAAATCCAGCAGCACTAAATCGGTATAACCCATCAATTCTTTCAGCTGATTTTGGAAAAGAGGGGAGCTGGAATAACAGCCGCCAGATGAATCAACAGCTGTATGGATGCCTAGTTTTTTACATTCTTTAAAAAGCTCGATAAGGAAGGGAATTTGCAATAATGGTTCTCCGCCGCTCACTGTTATCCCGCCCCCAGATGCTTCAATAAAGGGGAGGTAGGATTGGAGGTCATCCATGATTTCCGAAACAGACATTTGTTTCCCAGTCCCAATCTCCCATGTATCAGCATTATGGCAGAATTGGCAGCGAAGAAGGCAGCCCTGCGTAAATATGACATAACGGATGCCTGGTCCGTCTACCGTTCCAAATGTCTCAATTGAATGAATGTTCCCGTACATGATGATCTTCCTTTCAATAAGCAAGGAGCGCCGCCTTGGCGCATCCGGACCTTAATAAGTGATAGGGAAGACCTCCTAAGGGGAGGTCCAATTATTGCAAATTACATTGTTTCATGGAATGTCCGATTGATTACATCAAGCTGCTGCTCTTTTGTCAATTTAATAAAGTTCACCGCATACCCTGATACCCTTATGGTTAATTGCGGATATTCCTCCGGGTGCTCCATGGCATCCAGCAAAGTTTCCCTATTAAATACATTTACATTCAGATGATGGCCGGATTTAATCGCATAACCATCAAGGATGGAAACAAGATTGCGGATACGGCTATGTTCATCTCTGCCAAGCGCTTTAGGCACAATGGAGAATGTGTTGCTGATTCCATCCAGGGCATATTCATAAGGCAATTTCGCAACAGAAGAAAGGGAAGCAAGCGTACCTTTTGTATCCCTGCCGTGCATAGGATTGGCTCCTGGCGCAAAAGGTTCGCCTGCACGTCGTCCATCCGGCGTATTTCCTGTCTTTTTGCCATACACAACGTTAGATGTAATGGTCAGTATGGACATCGTATGCTTCGAGTTCCGGTATGTCTGATGCTTGCGGAGCTTTTTCATAAACCGCTCGACTAGATCCACAGCAATGCTGTCAACACGGTCATCATTATTGCCGTATTTCGGGAAGTCTCCTTCTGTAATAAAATCAACTGCCAATCCGTTCTCATCGCGGACCACCTTTACATTAGCGTATTTAATAGCGCTCAATGAATCTGCCGCGGCACTTAGACCGGCAATACCAGTCGCCATCGTCCTTAATATTTCGGAATCATGAAGGGCCATTTCAATTCGCTCATAGCTGTATTTGTCATGCATATAGTGAATGATATTCAATGTATTAATATAAAGGTCTGCCAGCCAATCCATCATTAGGTCGAACTTAGCCATTACTTCTCCATAATCAAGAACTTCTGATGTGATAGGGGAATAGTCAGGACCTACCTGGATATTCAGTTTTTCATCCTTTCCGCCATTAATGCTATAAAGAAGGGCTTTTGCAAGGTTTGCCCTGGCCCCGAAAAATTGCATTTGTTTTCCGATTTCCATGGCAGATACACAGCAGGCAATTCCGTAATCATCGCCGTATTCAGGGAGCATAATGTCGTCGTTTTCATATTGGATGGAGCTTGTTTCAATGGACATTTTGGCACAATATTTTTTAAAGTTATCAGGCAGTTTAGCAGACCAAAGCACCGTTAAATTCGGTTCCGGAGCTGGCCCCAAGTTCCTTAAAGTATGAAGGAACCGGAAAGAGCTTTTCGTTACAAGCGGACGTCCATCAAGCGCCATGCCGCCAATTGACTCTGTTACCCATGTAGGGTCGCCGCTGAATAATTCGTTATAATCAGGTGTTCTTGCAAATTTTACGAGACGAAGCTTCATCACAAAATGGTCGACAAGCTCCTGAGCTTCCTGTTCGGTCAATACGCCCTTGTGAATATCTCTTTCTATGAATATATCAAGGAAAGTGGACACGCGCCCCAGGCTCATAGCGGCACCGTTTTGTTCCTTAATGGCAGCGAGATAGCCGAAGTACAGCCATTGGAATGCCTCAATTGCATTTCCTGCAGGCATGGAAATATCAAATCCATAATTTTCCGCCAGCTGCTTAAGTTCCTGCAGTGCACGAATTTGTTCTGAAATTTCTTCACGCAAACGGATATTTTCTTCATTCATAACACGGCTTGTTGTTTTTAAATCATCTTCCTTGGCTTCTATCAGACGGTCGACACCATAAAGGGCAACCCGGCGGTAATCCCCAATAATCCTTCCGCGGCCGTATGCATCAGGAAGGCCGGTAATAATGCCAGCTTTGCGGGCAAGTTTCATTTCATCTGTATAGGCATCAAAAACACCCTGATTATGTGTCTTACGATAATCCGTGAAGATTTTCTCCATTTCCTTGCTGGCTTCATAGCCATACGCTTCACACGCTGCCACCGCCATGCGTACTCCTCCGAACGGCTGAAGGGAACGCTTAAAAGGGCGGTCCGTCTGAACACCGACTATTTTTTCATTATGCTGATCCAGGTAGCCTGGTCCGTGAGAAGTAATGGTAGAGACGATTTCCGTATCCATATCAAGGACTCCGCCATTTTCCCGCTCTTGTTTGGTAAGTTCCATTACTTGATCCCATAATAATGTGGTTGCTTCAGTAGGTCCTGCCAAAAATGACTCATCACCTTCGAAAGGTGAGAAATTTTTTAATATAAAATCCCTGACATCAATTTCATTTGTCCATTTACCTTTTTTAAAGCCATTCCATTGTTCCATGGAAATCCACCTCAATATTAATTGTTTTAATGTTAGACTGTTTTCGCAACTTTGTTGTTCTTAAATAGATTTTGAATAAAACCTTATTAAATAAGCTTGGTTGATTGGAGCGTAAGGTGCGAGACTCCTGCGGGAGGAGTGGGACAGGTGAGACCCCGCAGGCGCTGAGCGCCGAGGAGGCTCACCGCCCGCCCCGCGGAAAGCGAGCATCCTGGAGCGGAAATCAACCTCTTCTGACTGTTTGCTTAAAAAGCAACAATCTTATAGAAAACACCCTAACGTAAAGTCTGTATAACAGTTGCTACAACTTTACTATACATTCAATATAACAGATTATATGTGAAGTGAATCACAAACATTGTGGCTGTATTGTGAATATTGATATAAAGGGTAGTATATAAATTTCCTTTAACTAACCTGTATTATAAAAATCATTTATAATTACAAACTGTTATAGGTTTATAATTATTAAGTTTCCATCATTTTAACACTGGAAACAGTCTGTATAATCAGCCACATATGTCTATGTGGTGAATTGTTTTTACTAGAGGTAGAGAAACAAAAAAGCACAGAAAAGAAAATCCTTGAATGAACGGCAACAATTACCTGTTTAATAGATTGATATATTCTGATTAAATATAAGTATGAAAACACTATCAAAAATTTCATTCATCCTTATGTTGTCTGTCGCACTAGTCTTTGGATTCCATTACGATGCAAAAGCATCAACAGTACATACCGTCCAATCAGGGGATACCATGTGGAAAATTGCCCTGAAGTATCAAATGGGGGTTCATGAAATCATCAATGCCAACCAGCAGATTTCAAATCCGACTTTTATCTATCCCGGCCAAAAGGTAAATATTCCTACTTTATCTAAGGCTACCGTTAGTGTTGAAGAGCAGGTCGTTCAACTCGTAAACCAGGAAAGAGCGAAATACGGATTAAAGCCTCTTAAATCAAATTGGGAGCTTGCGAGAGTGGCGAGATACAAATCTCAGGATATGATTAATAAAAGATATTTCGATCATAATTCTCCTACATACGGAAGCCCATTTGATATGATGAAAAGCTTTGGCATTACATACAGAACTGCCGGCGAAAACATTGCCGCAGGGCAAAAAACTCCTCAGGAAGTTGTCAAAGCCTGGATGAACAGCGATGGCCACCGCAAAAATATCTTATCTGCCAATTACACTGAAATCGGTGTTGGATATGCACAAGGCGGCTACTACGGTCATTATTGGACTCAAATGTTTATAGGACGATAAAAAAGAAGCACCGGGATTTCGGTGCTTCTTTTCTTTTTCCGCTTTAGTCAACAACTATATAAGCAATCATCGGGCCGCTGTTCTCTTTATCCGGATGTGTAAGGCAAACCAAGCGGTATACACCGTCTTTGTCAAACTGAAGGGGAACTACCGTTTCCTCGCCTTTTTTTACAATCCCTTTTATATCAGTACCCTCTATGATGTATGGGTGCTCGGCACCATTTACTCCGAGGATCTTAAGGTTGACCTTTTCATCCTTTTCAAGAAAAATGGTTCCCGGATCCCAGCGATACGCTTCAATTTCCTTCCCATCCGGCAGCTTGGACTTGAACTCCCCGGTAACCATATGAATCTCGCGGACGGTTTCATTATCCGCCTGATTAAATACTGTCAAACTATCTGATTGTGTATAAAACCAGACCGATGCAGAGGCAATGACCATAAAAATTATGAAGAATGCAATGATGCTTCTTTTTTTCAAAACAAGAAAAGGCATGTCGTAACTCCTTCCTGAATTAGTTGTCCATATATAGATATGCAGGGAGGGCAGGGGAACTTGTCTATTTTCCATCAATTTTTCTGATTATTTCTTTACATACCTTAAAATATTATTTCATAATAGAGTTAAAAAAGGATGTGGCAGCATGTACAAGGTACTTGTGGCCAATCGTGATGATTATGATACGAAAGGCATTGAATGGCTCTTAAAATCATCCATGCCTGCATGGCAGGTGGAAACAGCAGAGGATGAGACTGAAATGATTGAGAAAATTGAATCATTCCAGCCCAATCTTTTGATTCTCGAGCTAGACATGATCGATGAAAACAGTTATGGAAGTTTTATAAAAACCATTCAGATTATTCGTCCTGATGTAATAGCTCTTACAATGGAAGCCACCTTTTCACAGGCAAAAAGAGCAATAGATATGGGTGTTGCAGATTTAATTTTGAAACCTATCTCCGCAGATACTCTGCTAAAGTCAGCCAGAAAGATCCACAGACAGGCCCAGCTGGATGGGCGATTTTCTAAACAGAAACCAAAGGTAAAAACTGAAGAAGGGTACCAGTATCAGGATTTATTTTTGGAGAGCACAGCTTCTGCCAAATCCTTTGTTACCATTGGCGTTAAACCTGAGAATCCAAGGGAACTTCCAAAACTTTATTCTTTTCTGAAAGGTTATTCTTTTCAAAAATCAATCCGCTCGTTTATTTTGAGTGATATGGTTCTTCTTGTTACCGAACAAGCCAGCTTTGCTTGGAAAGAAGAAAGTATCCGCTTTATGAGGGACTGGCAGGAAACATCTGCCGTGCTAATAGCCATAAGCATATATACAGGGAGAGAAGGAAACAGCACAATCAGAAGTCATTATCTTGCAAACCGAAAGCTTATGGAATTAACCTTTTACGCAGGATTCAATCAGGTTATAGAGGGAGATTCTATTCCAGAGTGGCATTCTATCGATCCTTTTTTAACACCGGACGAGCAAAGCATCTGGATTGATTTTTTAAACCAATCCAATATAGAAGGTATAAAGAGTTGGTTCCATCAAGAATTTCTCATTCTGGCAGACCCCTACCCCGATCCAGGGCTAATCAGAATCAGATTGACAAGCATATTGGCACAAATACGGAGGCATATGAAGACGTTCAGACTTTCAGGAGAAAATATTGAAAAAGAATATCTTCTTTTATTTCAGACGATCCTGTATTCACCCTTGATTTACCGGATTATTAAAGAAATGATCCGTTTTATATCATTTATCTTTGAAACGATTCGGTCAGATAAAAAGCTGAAGCTGGACTTGGCAGACCGAATATTATTTTTCCTTGAAACGAATTATTGGGATCCAACTGTCAGCCTTGAAAAAGCTGCAGAATATGCCGATCGAAATGCTAATTATATTAGCTCTGTACTCGCAAAAAAATGCGGAAAATCATTTCGTGAACTCCTGAATGAAACCAGAATCCGGCAATCTGCCAAGCTGCTTATTGAATCGGAAATGAGCATAAAGGAGATCGCTGCTGTTTGCGGGTTCAGCAACCAGCAATATTTCAATAAAGTTTTCAGCAAAATAAAGGGAATGCCCCCGAACCAATTTAGAAAAAGCATGCAGAAAGCCTCCGTCTAATTAGACTAACCTAGATAAATGAGACACTATAAAACACCTTCGAAATGGTACACTTAATTAAAGTGCTAATTCGGAGGTGTTTTTGCGTGGGCAAAAACGTATATTCAAATGAGGTTAAATGGGCGGTAGTTAAAGATAAGATGAGTGGTCAGTTCACGAATCAAGAAATCATGGAGAAGTATGGGATTAAAAATGTGTCTCAAATCAAAACGTGGATGAAATGGTATCGTGAAAATCAGGTGCATCGATTCGACCAACCAATAGGTAAACAATATTCATATGGTCATGGACCTGACAGTTCAAGTGATGAAGAGAAAAAAGAACGCCAAATGATTCACTTAAAGCAGGAGAATGAAATCTTAAAAAAGTATTTGGAGATAGAAAAGGAGTTGAAAAAGAAATCGTCCTCCAATTAGTCAATACATTACGAAAAAAATACACAGTATCAGCTATTTTATCAGCTTTAAATGTTCCCAGATCTACTTATTATCGCTGGGCATCTTCGCAAGCAGTCAAGTTGTCTAAGGAAGAGGAGACGATTATTTTCCTTTGCGAAAAAACAAAGTACCGATATGGCCACCGTAAAATCAAAGAGCTGTTAAAACGTGACTATCATATCAAGTTAAACCGTAATACAGTTCAACGGATCATGCAGAAATATCATCTTCAATGTAGAGTAAAGCAAAAGAGAAGGTGGAAATCCCAAGGAGAATCTGTCATTGTGGCGCCGAACTTATTACAGCGAGATTTTCACGCAAGCAAACCCAACCAAAAATGGGTAACGGATATTACCTACATTCAATATGGTCCGGACACTTTATATTTATCAACAATCATAGACTTGTTTAACAATCAAATCGTTGCTTACAAGCTCTATACTCAACAACAAACTCCTTTAGTGATTGATACCTTGAATGAAGCACTAGAAAAACGAGGAAACCCTAAAGGAGTAATCATCCATTCAGATCAGGGAAGCGTGTATTCTTCGTATGCCTATCAAAATCGAATGAAAGAGAAGGATTTAGTCAGTAGTATGTCGCGAAGAGGAAACTGTTGGGACAACGCAGTAATTGAGTCTTTTCATTCGAACCTAAAATCAGAGGAATTTCAGTATGTTAAATTTAATTCTTTGTCTTTAGAGGAAGTAAGAGAACGTGTAGATCAATTTATGAGGTATTATAACGAAGAGCGTATCCAAGAAAAATTAGGCTACCACACACCAATAGAGTTCGGTGAAATGGCAGCCTAAGAGGGTGTTTTATTACTGTCTCAAATGACTAGGGCAGTCTAAATCGGAGGCTTTTTTATATAAAAATTATAAAACCACTAATATTTATATAAAACCATCAGAATTCCCAATATAGAAACTAACAAAATTACAAATAATCAAATGTTATTATTATACTTTTCTGACATTTAACGTTCTACAATTTATATATAGATAATATTGGAGGGATCGATATGAAAGCGGAAACAAAAAGAGAAATTAAAAATTATCATGGCAGCGACCTGCATGCTAAAGGATGGATCCAGGAAGCGGCACTGCGCATGCTAATGAACAATTTAGATAAAGAAGTAGCAGAAATTCCGGAAGACCTTGTTGTATACGGCGGCATTGGCAAAGCGGCCCGTAATTGGGATTGCTATGATGCTATTGTCAAAACACTGCATGAGCTTGAAGATGATGAAACCCTGCTTGTCCAATCAGGTAAACCAGTTGCTGTATTCAAGTCTCATAAGGATGCACCAAAGGTATTGATCGCGAACTCAAACTTAGTGCCGGCATGGGCGAATTGGGATACATTTCACGAGCTAGATAAGAAGGGCCTTATGATGTATGGCCAAATGACTGCAGGAAGCTGGATTTACATTGGAAGCCAGGGAATTGTCCAGGGAACCTATGAAACTTTTGCCGAGCTTGGTAGACAACACTTCTCCGGATCTTTAAAACAGACCATTACTTTAACTGCTGGTCTAGGCGGAATGGGCGGCGCCCAGCCATTGGCGGTAACGATGAATGATGGTGTCTGCATTGCCATCGATGTGGATGAGCACCGCATCAACCGCAGACTTGAAACAAAATATTTGGATACAAAGGTCCACACTATTGAAGAAGCTATTACACTGGCAAAAGAAGCAAAGCAGGAAGGCCGTCCGCTTTCTATCGGACTATTAGGAAATGCGGCTGAAATTCTGCCAAAGATGCTCGAAATGAACTTCATCCCAGATGTTCTCACTGACCAGACTTCTGCCCACGATCCATTAAATGGTTATGTTCCTGTTGGTTACACACTTGAAGATGCTGCAGTTCTACGAAAAGAAAATGCGGCTGAATATGTGAAAAAATCCAAGGCAAGCATGGCAGTCCATGTCCAGGCGATGCTTGACATGCAGCAGAAAGGTGCAATTACGTTCGATTATGGAAACAATATCCGCCAGGTTGCCAAAGATGAAGGCGTTGAAAATGCTTTTGATTTCCCTGGATTCGTTCCGGCATATATCCGCCCATTGTTCTGTGAAGGTAAAGGACCTTTCCGCTGGGTAGCATTATCAGGCGATCCGGAAGATATTTATAAAACAGATGAGGTCATCCTGCGCGAGTTTGCAGATAATGAGCATCTTTGCAAATGGATTAAGATGGCTAAGGAAAAAATCCAATTCCAGGGGCTGCCATCAAGAATTTGCTGGCTTGGATATGGAGAACGCGCCAAATTCGGAAAAATCATCAATGATATGGTCGCCAAAGGTGAACTGAAAGCGCCAATTGTTATCGGACGTGATCACCTTGATTCCGGTTCCGTTGCATCACCTAACCGTGAAACAGAAGGCATGAAGGACGGCAGTGATGCTGTTGCAGACTGGCCAATCCTGAATGCGATGATCAATGCAGTTGGCGGAGCAAGCTGGGTATCCGTCCATCACGGCGGCGGAGTAGGCATGGGGTATTCTCTTCATGCAGGCATGGTTATCGTCGCAGATGGAACGAAGGATGCAGAACAGCGCCTTGAACGCGTCCTTACATCTGACCCGGGAATGGGAATTGTCCGCCACGTTGATGCCGGCTACGACCTCGCAATCAAAACGGCTAAGGAAAAAGGCGTTAACATTCCAATGATGGAATAGCAGGTGTAATCCAAAATTTAACATTATTGTGAACTATACGAATAAAACGGTGAAACCTGCGAATAAGAACCAAAATTTACGAACAAATCAATTAAACTAGCGATTAAAAACAGCTAATCTAGCGAAGAAAGAGCCGAAACTTACGAATAAACCTTACACCAATCAAAAAACAGCCTAACAAACTTCCAAAAGGAACGCTCCAATCCGTGGAAAAGCATGGATTGGAGATTCCATTTTTTAAGGAGGAACAAAAATGCACCCAAAAACGATCTTCATCAAGCATGCGAATCAGGTCATTACCCTAAAAGGAAGCTCACACCAGCCTTTGACAAGAGAAAAAATGAGCGAACTGCACATCATTGAAGATGGAGCAGTATGGATTGAGGACGGCTTAATCAAAGAAGCAGGAAAAACATCCGAGCTCGAAACTAAATACCAAAACAGACTGGCAGAAGCCGAAATCATTGATGCTTCTGGTAAAATTCTGCTGCCAGGACTTGTCGATCCGCATACGCATCTGGTCTATGCGGGCAGCCGGGAAGAAGAATTCAATATGCGCCTGAATGGTGCTGCTTATATGGAAATTATGAATAATGGAGGCGGGATCCATGCCACTACATCTATGACGAGGAAAGCGTCCGAAGAGGAATTGGTTCAAGAGAGCCTGGTCCGACTTGATCGCTTTCTTAAGCATGGAGTCACAACGGTAGAAGCCAAAAGCGGCTATGGACTTGATTGGAATACAGAGCACAAGCAGCTGCGTGCCGCTCAAAAGGCAGATACACTGCACCCGATAGATGTTGTCCGTACCTTTATGGGCGCACATGCCGTTCCAGCCGAATACAAAGAGAATCCGGACGCCTTCATTGATTTGGTTATAGAAGAGATGCTGCCAAAAGTGGCGGAAGAGGGGCTCGCTGAATTTAATGATATTTTCTGTGAAAGAGGTGTGTTCACTCCGGAGCAGTCCAGAAAGCTGCTAGAAGCTGGGAAAAAGCTGGGTCTGACACCAAAAATCCATGCAGATGAAATTGAACCTTATGAGGGAGCTGAACTTGCGGCTGAAGTCGGGGCCATATCCGCAGATCACCTGCTAAGAGCTTCTGATAAAGGGATGGAGATGATGGCTGAAAAAGGGGTAATCGGCGTCCTGCTGCCTGGCACAGCTTTCTTTTTAATGGCTGAAGCCGCCAGGGGACGAAGAATGATCGATAAAGGAGTTCCTATAGCCCTTTCAACGGATTGCAACCCAGGCTCTTCGCCAACATGTTCCATGCCATTCATGATGAACCTAGCTTGTATGCATATGGGCTTGACTCCTGCTGAAGCCATTTCTGCTGCGACAATCAATGCTGCTCACGCGATCAACCGGGCCAATGAAATTGGCAGTATAGAAGCTGGAAAAAAGGCAGATCTCCTGCTTCTGAATGTCCCGAACTATATGCAAATGCAATACCATTACGGCATGAACCATACAGACACTGTAATTAAAAATGGGGAGATTGTCGTTAAAGGAGGGAGCTTATGCTACCAACGCTGACTCCTCCAGGTTTCTTTTGGCCTCGGGCTGAATTAGGTACAGATGTTAAAGTCCATGAATGGATCTGCCAGCTGCAGAGTGAAAAGGAATTCAACGAAAAAAACTGGGATGCCGTTGTTTTTGGCGTTCCGCTTTCCCGGTCATCCATTAGCGCCTCGGGAGCTTCCGAGTTTCCGGAGGCCTTCCGCCGTTCCTGGAAAGGGTATTCCACATATAACTTGGATTATGAAAAAGACCTGCAGCAGCTGAAAGTAGCAGATCTGGGCGATGTCAAAATGCATTTTACAGATATCCCGCAATGTCATTCCAATATAAAACAAACAATAAAAGATGTCAGAAAGCAGTATCCTGATTCTTTTCCAATTGCCATCGGAGGGGATCACTCCATTACCGCGATGCTTGTAAGCGGATTAAAAGAGCTGGAACCGGATAAAGAGATTGGGATTATCCAATTTGATACCCATCTGGATTTGCGCAGTCTTGCTGATCATGGGCCAACAAATGGCACACCCATCCGCAATTTAATTCAGAATGGTGTGATAAAAGGGGAAAATGTTTTCAACATTGGACTCCATGGCTTCTTTAACGGCCAGTCTCTTATCCAATATGCCCGTGAGCATAGGGTCAATTGCTTTACCCTGAAAGAAGCAAGAAAACGAGGGATACTGGAAACGGTTAAAGAATGCCTTTCACGGTTGGAGAAAAAGGTAGACACCATATATGTCACAATCGACATGGATGTCCTTGATATTAGCTTTGCTCCTGGCGTACCAGCCTCAACACCAGGAGGGATGAGGACAGATGAACTTTTTGATGCCGTCTATTCTGCCGGGCTTTCTTCCAAAACGGCTGCAATGGATATTGTGTGCCTGGATCCAACGAGGGACCATCAGGCACAGCCGACTGTGAAGGCTGGCACCTACACATTTTTAACCTTTTTGACTGCTTTAATGAATAGATAATAGGAAGGAGTAATTTGCTCCTTCCTATAAATTAAGGGGGTAAGAGAATGGAAAAAGAAACGATGATTAATCCAACACCGCAGCAGCCGCATGTCAGCAGTGCAAATTCCACCTCAAAAAATATCGTGAAGTTCTTTCTTTTCAGTGCAATTGGCATTTTTATGTTTTTTATCCCCGTCACCATGAATGAGAAATCCTCCATCATGCTCGATCATATCGTTACAGCTATCCAGACCGCCTTACCTGCCATCGTCCCTTATTACGCCTTGCTTGTTATTTTGCTGGGGGCAATCTATCCTTTCTATACAAAAACGTGGAACAAAGATAAAGTGAATTCTGTCTTTTCCATTTTTAAAATCATCGGTCTGGCTGTTGCCGTTATGATTGTTTTCGGGTTCGGTCCTGCATGGCTATTTGATCCAAGCATGGGACCATTCCTGTTTGAAAAGCTCGTCATCTCTGTCGGCTTACTTGTTCCGATTGGATCGGTATTCCTGGCATTGCTTGTTGGGTATGGCTTGCTTGAGTTTATCGGCGTATTGCTGCAGCCTGTCATGAAGCCAATTTGGAAGACACCGGGAAGGTCTGCCATTGATGCGGTCGCATCATTTGTCGGCAGCTATTCCATTGGGCTTTTAATAACAAATCGCGTATTTAAAGAAGGAAAATATAGCATTAAGGAAGCAGCCATTATTGCGACAGGTTTTTCAACTGTATCAGCTACCTTTATGATTGTCGTTGCCAAAACACTGGGATTGATGGAAATCTGGAACACCTATTTTTGGACAACGTTGGCTGTAACCTTTATTGTTACGGCAATCTCCGTCCGAATCTGGCCTCTTCGATCCATGAGCGAAAAGTATTTCGATGACCAGGAACCGCCGAAAGAATCATTCTCGGGAAGCCGCCTTCAAGCAGCCTGGAAAGAGGCGATGGATACGGCGGAGCATTCACAGGCACTATGGAAGAATATCATCATTAATTTAAAAGATGGCTTTGTCATGACCATGTCCATTTTGCCATCCATTATGTCTGTTGGTTTGCTGGGATTGGTACTTGCTGAATTTACACCTGTTTTTGACTGGATTGGTTATATCTTTTATCCTTTTACTGCACTCGTGCAGCTTCCAGAGCCATTATTAGCTGCAAAAGCAAGTGCAGTAAGCATAGCGGAAATGTTCTTGCCTGCCCTTCTTGCAGCGGAAGCCGCGTTGGTTACTAAATTCGTTATCGGTGTCGTTTCCGTTTCAGCGATCATTTTTTTCTCAGCGCTTGTACCTTGCATTTTGTCAACGGATATTCCAATCTCTATTCCACAGCTGCTTGCCATCTGGGTGGAGAGAACGATTTTAACGATCTTAATTGCAGCTCCCATCGCATTTTTACTGCTTTAAAACGAATGTCCCCGCTTATGCAGCGGGGATTTTTCGCATAGAATTTCCCTGTACAAACAAACTAGTAAAGGATATTGTATCGAGCATTTAAAGAGTCTAAGGATAAGCAGGTGATGCATTTTGTACAGGCTGTATACTCATAATGACCTAGATGGGGTCGGCTGCGGCATTGTTGCCAAGATTGCATTCGGAAAAGATGTGGAAATCCGCTACAATTCCGTAATGGGTCTGGACCATCAAATCGAAAAGCTTTTCGAACAAGAGAAAAAACTGAAGGATGACTTTCTTTTTATCACAGACTTATCGGTAAATGAGGAAAATACAATCAGGATAGATGATCTTTCCAAGAGCGGCGGGAAGGTTAGATTAATCGACCATCATAAAACAGCATTGCATTTTAATGAATACAGCTGGGGAAGGGTTAAGGTTAATTACGAAGACGGAAGGCTCACAGCAGCGACTTCCTTGCTTTATGAATATTTGCTTGAACATGAGCTTATAAAGCAATCCCCTGCGCTGGATGAATTTGTTGAACTTGTCCGCCAGTATGATACTTGGGAGTGGGACCAAAACGAAAATATCAAAGCTAAAAATCTAAATGATTTGTTTTTTATGGTATCGATCGATGAATTTGAAGAAAAAATGACAGAACGGATTTTAAACGCCAAGCATTTTGATTTTGATGACTTTGAGCAGAAGCTGCTTGAGATGGAAGAAGAGAAGATTGAGCGGTACGTTAGAAGGAAAAAGCGGGAAATCATCCAAACTTTCATCGGGGATTTCTGTGCAGGAATCGTTCATGCAGAATCATACCATTCTGAGCTGGGCAACGAACTGGGGAAGGACAATCCGCATCTCGATTATATTGCGATTTTAAACCTGGGCGGCAAAAAAATCAGTTTCAGGACCATTCACGACCATGTGGATGTTTCAGCCATTGCCGGCCAGTTCGGAGGGGGCGGACATGCAAAAGCATCCGGATGCTCGATGGGCAAGGAAGCTTTTCAGCTGTTCGTCAATGATATATTTCCCTTGGACCCCATGAGGCAGGACGCATTCAAGAATAGATACAACAATAAAAATTCACCGCAAGGCGTTCTGTACGAAAATAAAAAGGGTGACAAATTCTTTATTTTTGCTAAGAATGAAAATATATGGATACTTGAAATGAATGGAAAGCCTATTCAGGAGCCCTATGATGAGTTCCAGGCTGCCGAGAATTTCATTAAAAGAAAATATATGGCATGGCTTGTTCGTGATGACATTTATGTTGATTTTTTAAAGAATTTTCATATGAAAACGAAGCATTAAAACCGCCGTCCTGGCGGTTTTTCTTTTGGTTTGCCTAAAAAGCACTTATTCTGTAAAAAATATGCAAATATCATATATAATGGAGAAAGCCACTATATAAGGAGAGGACTTATGGAATTATTATTGGTTTTTTTCGGCGTTATTTTTTTCGCTGTATTTATTAAAATCCTTTTAACAGGATCTAAAAGAGCTTCTTTCATAAAAAATGAACAAATCCCTGAAAATCTAGGCATCCAGACAGAAAACCTGCTGCCAGTTATCCAGCGGCTTGAAAATTCGCTCCCGCACGGATATAGAGAAAATATTAAAAACCGGGTGTTAAAGGATCATCCACGATGGGAAGATCATGAATATGATTGGGCTTTTTTCGAGCTCAAAAGATATTTTATTCTAAATAGCCTTTTAAAAACTGTTCCCATGTTCAGTGAGAAAGTGGATGAAATATGGCATGAAATGCTAATGTTTACCCGTGACTATAGTCAATTTTCTCAAAATTTTTATGGAGAGTATCTACACCATTCCCCCAATATGGACAGCACGCCCATTCCAGGGGAAAGAGCCTTTTTCGATTGGATTTATTTAAGCCTCTTTGAAACTAGCCATAATAGCCGGAGAATTTGGGGCGGCTTTTTAAAAAACCCGATAAAAAAGGAAATCCTTGAGGACTTCAGAAGCTTGAACGAAGAGGACCTATTGGCAAAGTATTTTAGAGAAAGCAGCGATTGGTTAAGCATAAAGAAAGAACTCATCACAAAATTAAAAAGAGAAATTTCAGAGGCTGATGCCATTAAGCTTGGAAATAAACCGCTTGAGTTTTCAAAACCAGGCTCGGTTTATCAATACTCATATTTGCTTCTGCCTGCAGTTTATTATTCTTTTTATGAATCCGACAGGTTCGATGATTATATGAATGAACTTCTTCCTAAAGAGCTGGCAAAAGACGGTGCTTCAAGCGGGGTATCATGCTCTGGCTATGCTTGCAGCAGTCCAACTGATGATGATTCAGGCGGAGGACACGACTCCGGCGGGGGCTCCAGCTGTTCAAGCTGCGGGGGAGGCTGCAGCAGTTAAAATAAGTAACCCATATCGGGTTGCTTATTTTTTTATCCTTAATTATTTGATGACATGGTTACACTATTAGCAAGAGTTTTCCTAAGATTATCAGTACTTTCAAATTCAGGCAGTAAATTTTCAATTGTGTAACAATTTATATTTATAATATCTCACTGAAATGATTCTTTGGTACAATCAAAGATGCATGATTAATGGCTCGAATTGGATGTGTATTTATGAGAAAATTGGTTCTTTCTATGCTGCTCCTTTGCTCTTTTCCAAATACAATTGCACATGCCGAGGAAATAGCAGAACCTGAAATTATCAGTGAAGCAGCAGTCCTTTCAGATACGGAGTCAGGGACTGTTTTGTATGAAAAAAATGCAGAGAAAAGAATGTTTCCAGCCAGCTTAACAAAGATTGCTACGGCTATTTATGCAATCGAGAACGGGGACATGAGTGAAATCGTGACCATAAGCAAGGATGCGATGGAGGTAGATGGGACAAGAGTTTACCTGGAGGAAGGGGAAGAGGTTCCCCTAAAAAAACTGGTGCAGGGCATGCTGATCAATTCCGGCAATGATGCAGCATGGGCAATAGCCGAACACCTGGATCAAAATATGGATAATTATTCAAAGAATCTAAATAGCTATCTTAAAGAGAAGGTTCACTTAAAAAACACTCACTTTGTAAATCCTCATGGTCTTCATGATGAAAATCATTATACGACAGCAGCGGACCTTGCTAAATTGACAAACTACGCACTTAAAAATGAAACCTTTAAAGAGATATTTGGAACAAGGGAATTAAAGTGGTCGGGTAAATCATGGGAAACAACAATTTTTACCCATCACAGGATGCTAAAAGGTGAGGTGCCTTTTGAAGGAGTCACAGGCGGAAAAACAGGGTTTGTTAATGAAGCAAAGCAAACTCTCGCAACTTCTGCTGAAAATGAATCAATAAAACTTACAGTGATATTATTAAAGGCAGAATTTAAGAGGGATATATATAAGGATACAAAAAACCTGCTTAAATTTGGATTCCAAAATTATGAATCCTCGCTCCTCAGCAGCACAGAGATATTCCCAGCACAAGGGAAAACCTTTTCGACCGGCGGCAAAAACGTCCCGATTACCTTACCAAAAGGCTCATACAATGAGAAGGTAACTTCAACAGGAAAGCTGATCATCGAGGAGGATAATGGAAGGGTCATTCAAACTCTTCAGCTCATTGAAGATAAAGAAGATGAAGTTGTATCCAGCCAGCTTCAGCAGGAAGAGGAACCAAAAAAAGCAACAACTGGATACTACGGAAAAATCGGTTTAACACTATTTTTGTTTGCTGTATTTATCCTTTTATTAAGGAAAAATCTAAAAGCAAGGGCTAGAAGGAGAAGACGGGTTTAATACCCGTTTTTTTTTTATTTTATTGACTATGTTAAAATTCATATTTGATTTTGCAGTATGGGCTACATGCAGAGAAATAGTTTTATACGCAGAGAAACTTGGCTATGTGCAGAGAAAAAATTTTATACGCAGAGAAACTTGGGCTATACGCAGAGAAATAGTTTTATATGCAGAGAAACGTGATTATGTTCAGAGAGCTCCAAATAAAAAAGACTAAAGTAATAAACTTTAGTCTTTGACCATCCCTTATTGCATTCTTTGCTCAACCTGGCGGCATACTTCATCTGCGGACAGGCCGCTTGCTTCAATTACAGGTGCTTTTGTAGAAGTATCCTGCATACCCATTACGTTCGAGTCTACTCCGCTTACTACACAGCATGAGCAGTTTTCTGCATCATGAGCTGATTTCATATCGACCACTTCATACCCCTTTTGGCGAAGCGCTTCAGATACATTTGTTAAGGATTGTTCAACAGCTACTCTTTTCGTCATTCTTAACACCTCCTCCGTTGATAGATTGGCTTTTTTGTTCCATTTTTATTCCATGGATAAAAACACCCGAATCACGAAAAAGTAAGGAAGGAGGTGTTGAAAATGGGTAAACGTAAAAAAGATCCTTCTAAGGCGGGATTAAGCTCTCCAAATATAGAGGGGCAAAGGACTACCAAAATGGAAACAGGGAGCAGAAGCGCTTCCTCTGCACGCCATAAAAAAAAGAAACAGGATTTTTAAAGAAAGGCTGTGTTAAAGATTTTTGTTGATTTTGGCACCCTGTTGATTGGAGTGGAAGGGACGGGACTCCAGCGGGAGGAGCGTGTCGAAGGGAGACCCCACAGGCGCGAATGCGCCGAGGAGCGTCGGACCCGTCCGCGGAAAGCGATTCCCTGAAGCGGAAATCAACAGGCAAGTTTAACAGAGCCAAAAGAAAAAAAGCAGGGGCTGCACCTCCTGCTTTTTCCAATCAGTTATACATTTCCGCTACTTGCTTTTGGATCGTAGCATCTTCCAAATAATCATCATAAGTCATTTGCTTATCCACGATGCCAGCCGGTGTAATTTCAATGATGCGGTTGGCGATTGTTTGAATAAACTGATGGTCATGAGAAGCAAACATTAAAGAGCCTTTAAAGTTAATTAATCCATTGTTCAGTGCTGTGATGGATTCTAGATCCAGATGGTTTGTAGGCTCATCAAGCAACAGAACATTGGCCCCGCTCAGCATCATTTTTGATAGCATGCAGCGGACTTTTTCTCCACCTGATAACACACTTGCTTTCTTCAAAACTTCTTCTCCCGAGAACAGCATTCTTCCCAAGAAGCCCCTTAGGAAGCTTTCGCTGTCATCAGCTGGGGAGAATTGGCGCAGCCAATCAACAAGGTTCAGCTCAGAGTTTTCGAAGAACTCGGAGTTATCTTTCGGGAAGTAAGACTGAGATGTTGTCACACCCCATTTATATGTTCCTTCATCCGGTTCCATTTCGCCTGTTAAAATCTTAAATAGAGTCGTTTTAGCAAGCTCGCTAGCGCCAACTAGCGCAATTTTATCATCCTTATTCATGATAAAGCTGACGTTATTTAGGACCTTCACACCATCAATTGTTTTGCTGATGCCATCAACACGCAGCAAATCATTGCCGATTTCACGTTCTGGAGTAAAGCCGACATATGGATATTTTCTGGAAGAAGGCTTGATGTCATCCAAAGAAATCTTATCAAGCAGCTTTTTACGTGAGGTCGCTTGTTTGGATTTGGATGCATTTGCACTAAAACGTGCAATAAAGCTTTGCAGTTCTTTGATTTTTTCTTCCTTTTTCTTATTGGCATCCTGCGCCATCTTTGAGGCAAGCTGGCTGGATTCATACCAGAAGTCATAGTTACCAACATAAATTTGGATTTTTCCAAAGTCAAGATCGGCAATATGGGTACAAACCTTGTTCAAGAAATGACGGTCATGGGATACCACAATTACTGTATTTTCAAAATTGATCAGGAACTCTTCAAGCCATTGGATCGCTTTAATATCCAAGTGGTTTGTCGGCTCATCCAGCAAAAGAACATCCGGCTTGCCGAAAAGAGCTTGTGCAAGCAGTACTTTAACTTTTTCAGAACCGCTAAGATCTGCCATTTTCTTTGTATGAAGCTCTTCTTCAATTCCTAAACCTTTTAGCAAAATGGCTGCTTCAGATTCTGCTTCCCAGCCGTTTAATTCTGCAAATTCACCTTCAAGTTCAGCAGCCTTCATACCATCTTCATCAGTAAAATCTGCTTTCATATAAATAGCATCTTTCTCCTGCATTACTTCATAAAGTCGTGCATGGCCCATAATAACAACTTTTAGGACCTCAAATTCTTCATACTCAAAATGATTCTGCTTTAAGACGGCAAGACGCTCGTCAGGACCCAGGTGAACACTCCCGGATTGTGCTTCAATTTCGCCGGAAAGAATTTTTAGGAAAGTTGATTTACCTGCACCATTAGCACCGATCAAGCCGTAGCAATTTCCAGGTGTGAATTTAATATTAACATCTTCAAATAGCTTGCGATCACCATAACGAAGACCAACGTTACTGACTGTTATCATATTATTTTTATTCCTCCAAAATACATAATCCTTAAAATTATAACACTTCCAACGCTTAATCGCGAATTCTTATTCATGCTATTTTACATCAAAACCTAAAAAGCAAAAATTTTCGATAATTAAAAGGAAGTAGTTTGAAAAAATTGAATATATAAGGGAGTGAAATCTTGCCAAACAGTCAGGAAGGAAGTGTATGAATTCGTGGAATCTCTTTTACTGGAAGAATTAAAGATTGAGCCATTCAGTTTTGAAATTGAGAGGGGTAAAATCAAGGAATTTGTTATGGCGATAGGAGACCAGAATCCCATTTATTATGATATAGAATCTGCAAAAAAAATGGGCTACAGGGATGTCCCCGTTCCGCCCACATTTCCTACAGCTATTGAAATGTGGGGTGGTTTGGATTTTGAAACTCTTATCGATCTTCTTGGCCTGGATCCGCTTAAAGTGCTTCACGGCGGCCAGGAGTACCGCTACTTAGGCGAGATATATGCAGGGGATACTGTAACTGCCTTTCCTAAATTAATTTCAGCATTTGAAAAAAGAAATTTACGTTTCTTTACTATAGGCATAACTTATAAAAACAGCAACGGAGAACAGGTTCTCTATTCTGAATCAACCATTATTGAAAGAGGAGGCTTGTTAAATGACTGATTTAAAACCCCTTCAAAAACAGGAGATAACACATACGCAGTTGGTCAGGTATGCGGGAGCATCTGGAGATTTTAACCCGATCCATACTGTTGTCCCTGTCGGCGAAAAAGCCGGCTTAGGCGGAGTAATTGCCCATGGGATGCTTATTATGGGAATGGCAGGAGAAGCATTAGGCACATGGTTTCCAAGAAAAGACTTAAGAATGTTTAAGGTTCGCTTTAGTAAAATGACCCGTCCCGGCGAAAAGCTGGCAATTGAAGGCAAAGTGATTAAAGAAACAGTGGAAGAAGGAGAGAAGAGATTGGCAGGCGAAGTGTTTGTTAGAAATGAAACAGGCGAATTGAAGCTATCAGGTAAGTTTCAAGTCAAAATTTAAATATAAGGACGGTTTTCTAGTGAAGAACATGCAGGAGTCCAATTAAGGCCCAGGCAGCATGGAAAAAATATGCACTATGGGCCGGTGCTATCCCAACGCAGGCTGCATGTTGTCTTGATCGCTTTATATGCTTATATCTCCCGCTCGCTCCCCAGGACAGAGGACGAAACAAAAATTGAATCCATATGCTCAAGTTATGGGTATCAGAGAAAAATGGAATTCCGCACCTCCATGATATCCGAAAAAAGCTCCCTACATAATAGCTAACAGTAACTTGGATATAGAAAGAAGCTTTGCATCTGTTACAACACCACCAGAGTTTAACGGCAGCAATAACTGGGTTGTCGCCGGCAGCAAAACAGCCTCCGGAAAACTAATGTGGCAGTTGATCCACATTGATCTTTAAGCACACCTTCCATCTAGTATCAAATGCACCTGGGTTCCCCTGAAATGAACGTTAGCGGTGTCACTTTTGCCGGCATTCCGGGCATTATCCTCGGACCTAATGAACAGATTACATGGGAAGTAACCAATACTGGAACAGATGTTAAGGGTTTTTTATAGAAAAAAGGAATCCAGACAATAAAATAAGTTTCTATTTAAGGAAAAATGGGAAAAGGCAGAAGTATTGATGAACCAATAAAAGTAAAAGGCAAAGGAACCATTAATTTCGAAGGATCAGTTACCCGCCATGGACCTGTCATTTCAGATTTTGCTGCAGATAGCGGCAAGGATACCATCCTGCCTTTGCAATGGACAGCCCTCGAACGATCAAAGGAACTCGAAGCTATTCTAAAGAGAGAAGGGAGGATTCCTGGTGGAGAGCTGCCAATAAAGAAGATGGCACTGTAAACCATCGGGGATCGTGGAGGTTTGTGATAGATACTTCCAATAAGAATACAGCATTCCACCTGGTGGGGTGGGGTGGGGCCGGGCCAATCAAGCCACCCGCTGAGCCGCCGGTACCATGGTCTAATGAATGACTGGGCAGAGGGAAACTTTCATCAGACTAGCCTTCATGAACAGAGCAGCAAACATAAGCTGGTTTTAACACCATAAAACGCCACCGCTAAGCGGAGACAAAGTCGAAAAATAGTTATAAAATGTTCCTATTTGTTCATAGTTTTTTCATAATTTTCATGTACAATATAACCATACAGGCAGGAAAAAGGAGTTTTATTAATGGCTAAGAAGCAGCTCGTTGATTTAGTTAACCGATTAAAGCAATCCGGTATTAAAGTAAGCTTTTCCAAGCCACGATCAAAAACTTTAATACTCATCAACCAAAACAAAAATTTATCATCTTCTGCAAATTAGGTGAAAAAATGGCGGATCCTGCATCCGCCATTTTTTTTATTTGGTAAAACTCGAGTGGTTCATTCCGCTCCAACCGAGTGGTGTTAAATTCCAATATATAACTTAAATTTCCTTCATAATTTTATTAAAAACATCTTTTTTATCAAAATCTTCGCCCATAGGGAATTTCTTTATAAATTTATTATTCTCATCTAATAAATAAACAAAGGTGCTATGAACATAAAACCCATCTCCCGGATCTCGATACTGAAATTGGAACGTGTTAGCCAGCTCCTGGATTTCGTATTGATCCTGCTTTAAGTTATCCGGATCTGCTGTAAGCAAAATCCAATTACCGTCATTTTCAATGTCAAAGGTATTCATATATTTTCTGAGTACCTCTGTTGTATCCCTGTAAGGGTCAATAGTCACTGTCACAAATTGGACTTCCTCTCCAAAAACACCTTCTTCTTCAAGGTCATTTTTGAGCATGTTCATTCTCTGTGTTGTTGTAGGGCAGATATCCGGGCAGTGCGTATAAATAAATTCGACGAGCTTCAGTTTTTTTTCAGATTCGGCAAAATCATATACCTCATCATTAGCGGTTACCAGTGTAATATTGTCAGGAATCTTTGCGGTCATGTCACGTATGATAAAAAAAGAAATGCCGGCAGCAATGCCTATGATTACAATGAGCGTGCTAATTATATAAATCTTTTTCATTATTTCCCCTCCCAATATAAAGATAAATAATATCACACGAAAATCCTATGGATAATATGTGAACATATTTATATAGTGGGGAATTTTATAAAAATGGCTGAGCCTGTTGACTTGTGTGTTTTTCCCTTGCAGGCACAAAGTGAATAGCCAAGAGGTCCAGGAGCCTCCCGATGCACCTGCAGGGTATCCATTTGACACGCTCCTCCCGCTGAGAAAGAACTTTAAAACAGCAAATAGGATGGAAGGATAGAAAAAAGGAACCCCGCAAGGTTCCTTTTCTGTATTATTTAATCGTTTACTTCATTGAAATCCAAACACTCTTTACCTCTGTATAGTTATCAAGAGCGTAGGATCCCATTTCACGGCCGATGCCGGACTGCTTATATCCGCCGAATGGAGAAGCTGCATCGAACGCATTGTAGCAGTTAACCCAAACTGTTCCGGCACGAAGCTTGTTGGCTACATAGTGGGCATTTGCAACGTCGCGCGTCCACACGCCAGCAGCCAATCCATATTCACTGTTATTTGCACGATTGATTAACTCATCAATATCGTCATATGGCATTGCAGAAATGACCGGTCCAAAGATTTCTTCTTTTGCGATTGTCATTTCATCACGAACATCTGCAAAAATAGTAGGGGAGACAAAATAACCCTGCTCCTGTGGCTTGTCACCGCCTGCTACAAGCTGCGCACCTTCGCTTAAGCCTTTTTCAATATAGCCAAGAACGCGGTTTTGCTGTTCAGCAGAAACTAGCGGGCCAATTTCTGTGTCAGCGTGAATCCCTGCACCCTGCTTGATTTTCTTAGCATGTGAAGCCATATCAGCTACTACATTATCAAACTGCTTTTTCTGGATAAATACACGTGAACCTGCACAGCAAACCTGTCCCTGGTTAAACATTACACCGTTAAGCGCTCCTGGAATGGCTTTTGATAAATCAGCATCAGGAAGGATAATGTTAGGTGATTTTCCGCCTAGCTCAAGCGTAACACGTTTAAGAGTCTTGGAAGCATTGGACATGATCAGTTTTCCTACTTCAGTAGAACCAGTGAAAGCAATCTTGTCTACTAATGGATGGTCAACTAGCGGCTGGCCAGCTGTTTCTCCAAAGCCTGGAACAATATTTACAACCCCTGGCGGGAAGCCGGCTTCTTCCATTAATTCAGCCAGATATAAAGCAGATAAAGGTGTCTGCTCTGCTGGTTTTAGAACCACTGTACATCCAGTTGCCAGGGCAGCTCCAAGCTTCCACATCGCCATAAGAAGAGGGAAGTTCCAAGGAATAATTTGTCCTACAACACCAACAGCTTCATGGCGTGTATAGTTGAAGAACGGCCCGTTAACAGGAATTGTTTGGCCAACAATTTTCGTAGACCAGCCTGCATAATACCGCATATGCTCAACAGCCAGCGGAATATCGGCATTGGAAGTTTCACGGATAGGCTTACCGTTATCCAAAGTTTCAAGCTGTGCCAATTCTTTACTGTTTTCTTCCATTAAATCAGCAAGCTTATACATAAGACGGCTGCGCTTAGAAGCGCTCATTTTTGACCATTTACCTTCATCAAAAGCTTTACGAGCAGCCTTAACAGCCAAGTCTATATCTTCCGCACCGGCTTCATAAACAGTTGCAAGAACTTCACCTGTAGCAGGATTATACGTATCGAATGTTTTCTGGGATTTGCTTTCAACAAATTCACCATTGATATATAATTTTTTCTTTCCGCTTAAGAACTTTTCTACCTTTTCTTTTAACCCTACAGTTAGTTGACTCATATAATTCCTCCTTAAAATAGTAGTCTATGTATTTCTTGGTGCTAAAATTGATAGAAGAACAACTATGGTAACGCTTACATAGGTATGTTAACACTATTAAAACTATAAAATCAACTCTGAATTAAAATAATTTTCAGATAACATTCGACAATTTCTGAATAATCCTTTGAACAAGAAAATAGTTAGCAAGAAAAAAGCATACCGGTTTCGGTATGCTTTTTATCTATTAAAGTAACATCCCTGCAATAGCAGCACTTAAAAGCGATGCCAAAGCACCAGCAATTACAGCGCGAACGCCAAGCTTCGCAATATCACTTCTGCGATCTGGGGCCAAATTTCCAAGACCGCCAAGAAGAATGGCCATTGAGGAAATATTGGCAAAACCGCAAAGTGCAAAACTAACTACAGCAACTGTCTTAGGGGACAGGCTGCTGATTTCCGGAGCAAATGATGAATAAGCAACAAATTCATTCAAGACAAGCTTTTGGCCGATATATCCGCCTGCCTGTACAGCTTCTGCCCACGGAACACCAACAGCAAAAGCAAGAGGAGCGAACACAAATCCCAGAATCGTTTCTAGTGTCAGGTTTTCAAATCCGAAGATTCCGCCTGCAAAACCAATGATTCCATTAATAAGAGCAACTAAAGCGATAAAAGCAAGAAGCATTGCCCCAATATTTAAAGCAAGCTGCAGACCAACACTAGCACCGCGTGCAGCTGCGTCTACTACATTAACAGATTCAGTATCTTTTTCGATGGTAATGTCGTCTGTCGTTTCAGAGACTTCTGTTTCAGGTATCATGATTTTAGCCAGTACCAGACCCGCAGGTGCAGCCATGAAGCTGGCAGCCAGCAAGTACTCAAGCGGTACACCAAGCAAAGAATATCCAATTAAAACGGAACCTGCCACCGACGCAAGACCGCCAGTCATTACTGCAAAAAGTTCAGATCTTGTCATTTTATTTAAGAAAGGGCGGACAATTAACGGTGCTTCAGTTTGCCCGACAAAAATATTGGCTGCTGCAGACATTGATTCTGCTTTACTTGTTCCTAGAAGTTTGGAAAGTCCTCCGCCAATCACTTTAATGATTACTTGCATGATCCCAGTGTAATAAAGCACTGAAATCAGGGAAGAGAAGAAGATAACAGTTGTCAGTACTTGGAACGCAAAAACGAAACCTACACCTGAACCTTCCTGAAATAATCCTCCGAATAAGAAGTTAATTCCTTCATTTGCGTAACTGACAATATTATTTACTCCTAACGTTAGCTTTTCTAAAGCTTTTTTTCCCAGTTCCCATTTAAGAACTGCAAATGCGAAACCAAATTGGATGGCCAGTCCGCCAAGTATTGTTCTTAAATTGATTGCCTTTCGATTAGATGAAAGAAGAAGGGCAATACCCAGTACAGTGGAAATCCCCAATAGACCCCAGATAAAACTCATGTTGGACACCTCTTTTGTTGTATTTAAACTCCATGAAAACGTTTTTATGAAACGTCAAAATTTTAGACCTCTTGATAGAGAGGTAGGTGAGTAGACGTCAGACATCTAACTTGTTTACATGTTCATTTTAACATGAATACGTTTACAGTAAAGAGTTTTTTTATGCCAAATTAGATTTGAATTTTAGTCTTCATATTTTTGACACAATAAGGTATTTAAAAATCCTTTATTGGGTAAACAGTATTTCTATAAATTAGGCTGTTTTCTAAAAGATTGTTATTTTTGAATAGATTTGTGAATAGAAACATTGATAAATAAGGCTGGCTGATTGGAGCGTAAGGGGCTAATCCCGCGAAAATGTATTCACATTTACTTGGTGCTGTGATGATTCTAGGATGCTTATTCAAAGTCCTGCGGGAGGAGTGGGACAGGTGAAACCCCATAGTCCTGGACCGGAATTCAACTGTTCTTGCTTATGAGTTCAGCCCGTTGAATTCCGCTGCGGGCACTCAGCGAACCCGCGGGGAGGAACGGGAGCCTCCTCGGCTTCGCCTGTGGGGTCTCCCGCTCCCTCTCCTCCCGCAGGAGTCAAGCACCCTCCGCTCCAATCAACTCAGTAAATTAAACTAAGTTAATAAAAAACAACAAACTTTACGAAAACAACCTACTCGAACCTCTCCTTACTACTTGTTGAAAAAGCAACAAAACAGCCCATAAATTAAAATAGGAAGGATCAAACCCAATACTTTCAAAAAGTGGTAAAATGATAGTTGTTTTCCTTAGTTTGAAGAGAATCTACATAGAAAGCAGCGAGGGATACACATATGGAAAAGAGTAAAGTTGTAAAGAAAAATATATTAACAATGCAGGGTTTTTATCTTCTGACTTTCTTTGGTATAGGCAGCATGTTTCCATTATTGAGCGTATATTTAAGTGAGGTTGAAAAGCTGAACGGTTATCAAATAGGCATGATCATGTCTGTAAGCCCCATCATCATGATTTTTTTCCAGCCTTTGTGGGGGGTAATATCTGATAAGACAAATTCCCCAATAAAAATTTTGGCCGCCACAACTTTTGTTGCTGGCCTTTTAGGGTTAGGATTCCTGGTTAATAGCAGCTACATTTGGCTTTTGATTATTGCAGTTTGTGTAGCTATATTTCAAAGTGCTATTATACCTGTCTCTGATAGCATTTCCATTCAATATACGAGCAAGGTGAAATATGATTACGGAAAGGTAAGATTATTGGGATCTCTAGGTTTTGGCATAGCAGTGTTTATAATGGGCAGACTCTCCGAGATCACACCTAAAGTCATATTTTTATCTTTTTTTCTTTCACTTGCTTTAGCAGCTATGCTGGCCATTAAAATGCCCGCAGAAAAGAGCAAGCCTAACCGCAACGTCATTAGCGGTATAAAAGAAATTCTATCATTTAAGAAATTCATCCTTTTCCTGGGAATTACATTCCTCATTTTTGGACCGAACTTGGCTAACAATACTTACTTTGGTTTGTTTATTGAAGATAGCGGTGGTACCTATACGGGGATCGGGATTGCATTCTTAATTGCTGTCTTATCAGAAATTCCGTTCATGAGGGCTGCAGGAAGCTGGATTTATAGGATAGGCATTCTCCAAGTCGCTGCGATTGCAGGAATTGTGTCGCTAATCCGATGGCTGCTTTATTTCATGGAACCAAGCCTTGCTATTATATATGGAACGGCAGTCATTCAGGGTTTTTCGATTGGGCTATTTATTCCGGCCGGTCTTCAATACATTCGTGATATCGCTCCCATTCATATCACGGCCACAGCCATTACTCTCTATTCGGCAATTGGCAATGGCCTGGGAAACTGGTTCTGCACCTTTATTGGAGGCATCATCTATGAAGAATTCAGTATTTATGCCGTCTATTTATTTTTCAGTCTGCTTGCTCTTTTAGGTGTACTGTTAAATTTCTGGCTACTTCATGAAGAAAAGGCCAAAGACACAGCAGGGGCAGCAGTTCAATAATCTTTATAATGCTATAAAAAATGCCGGAGACTGAGTCTTCCAGCATTTTTTATATTAATTTTTTGGCTCTGTTAAAGCATATTTGCACCCTGTTGATTGGAGTGGAAGGAGCGAGATCCTCGAAAGTGCATTCGCATTTACTTCGTGCAGTGTTAATTCGGGGATGTTTATTCAACGTCCAGCGGGAGTAGGAGTGTAAATCAACAGGCAGGTTTAAAGAAATCATAAAAAAATCATAGGCGGTTATAAATGCCCATTCGGGACGAGCATCTATTTCATAGACTGAAACTAGATGTCAGGAGGTGTTATGATGAGCGCGGGTGCAGGTTACGGCGGCGGTTTTGCATTAATCGTTGTCCTGTTTATTCTTTTAATTATCGTAGGTGCCTCTTACTGGAGTTACTAATAATTACTCCTGAAGACCAAAAGATTAAGTTCCGCATTTAAATAGATGTGCGGGAAGAAAATCTGTCCAGAAATTGGGCAGATTTTTTAATTGCCTGCACGCAGCATTAAAATGCTCAGTATGGTAATCAGCATTATGTCCAAAATAAGGATAGTTCTTATTTTGAAAGGAGGGTTTCTTACATGGATAAGAAGGACAGCAAGGACAGTGCAAACATTGCAGGAAGATATTATGAAACAGAAGATTATAAACGCAGCGATCAGCTTTCATCAGGATTGGCAACTACACATGAACAAGTAAGCGACACATACATGGAGGGTCAGGCGGATGCAGTAATCGAAGATGTTGTTGGAGTGGACATTTCCATTCCCCACAAGGGCTACGATGAATAAGATAATAGGAAAAGAGGGTTCATAAATGACGCCAAAAGAAGCACAAGATGACATGAACCAATATAAAATGCCAAAAGCGCTGCTACAAAAAAAGACTTCTTCCTATCGAGTAGGGTACCAGGCCACAACAGGCAACCAGACACCTGGAGAACCTGAAGCAGGAAAGAGATCTGATGAACAAAATTAAAAGCTTACCATGGTTGGTTGATTAAATCGAAAGTTGCACAAGATCCCCAAGATTGCCTTCAGACTTCCAACGTTGGATTGATTTAAGGATTATGATTCATCGTCCGGCAGGATGAGCAATCCGCCGGGACTTCGGAATCACCGCTATTCCGGTACCTTTATAGATTGAAATCAACAGTTAACAAATCGAAAGAATAAAAAATGAGGGCTGTTTTCTAGAAGATTGTTGTTTTTGTATAGATTATGTGAACAACAAAGTTTGCGAAAACAGCCAAAAAGAAAGAGAAGCCGGAAGCGGCTTCTCTTTCTTTTTTTGCCTTTGCAATATTTCCATTATTTCTCGAAGATCCAATCGATAGAAATGAAGCAGATGTGTTTCTTTCATGATTGTCTCCTTAATAGACTCAACTTCGAGCCTACAAACCCTCCTGAATAGTTCTTATGCTGATAATTCGGTAAAAAAAGAAAAGCCATAAAAAAAAATAATTACTCCACTTTGAAATTTGCTTTCTGAACAGCATTATACCCATATCCTTTTCTATTCCAATAAGGCCTTAGAGGCTGAACATTGCCTTCCGTATCCCGAGCCCGAACCAGAATGGTATGTTCACCCTTAACAGCCTGCCATTCAAATTGCCATTTTACCCAGGCGTATTTCTCGTTTTCCTTCTGCTTAAGGGAAGCTTTTTTCCAGCTAATGCCATAATCAAAGCTTATTTCCACTTCCTTTATAATCCCTGTACCGGTCCAGGCAATTCCTTTTATCAGTTGAGCTCCATCTTCAATTATGGAATAGTTCATTGGCTGCTGGATTGTACTGTTGACATGAATGGTTGTTACAGGTTTTTTATCCTTGTCAGTGTCTTTATACGGATAATAAACATAATCTTTTGTTTGAAAGGGGCCATTAAACGCATGTTTAATAATAAAAATATTCTGCAGCCATTTAACCGAAGCCATAGCATACCATTGTGGCACAATTAACCGGTAAGGAAATCCATGCTTGTAAGGGATTGGTTTTCCATTATATTCATAGGCTACGATGGTATCTTCGTGAAGTGCTTTCTCAATGGGAAGGCTTCTCCCATAGTAAAAAGACTCTTCCAAGTCTTTTCGTTCGCCAAAATCCATACCCACAAACACGGCTTCTTTACTTCCTTCCATAAGTCCTGCCTGATTTAAAAGTTCCCTTAGGGGGACACCTTTCCATTTAGCCTGGCTGACAGCGCCTTCCTCCCATTGCTCTCCATATACCTTCGGCTTAAATTTTGCCCGATTATTGCCAGCACATTCCAATGGTAACATGATTGTTTTGGAAGGGAGACGGTGAAGATCATTCATTGTTATTTTTACAGGTTTTTTTACATTTCCTTGAATAGTCAAAAAGAACGGCATAGGAATTAACTGTGGATAGGGAAAGTGGTTTCGTAAATAGAAATAGTCTTTTGGCGTTTTCCATCGGTCGAGAAATTGAATGGGAGACTCCTGGTTTTCCGGATCAAGACTTACTGTTTTTAAATAGGGAATGACAAATTCGTTTCTCAATAGCCCATCACCTCTATTCATAAATATAATGGCAAAGGTCAAGTTAGAACCTTATAAAAATGCCAGATTAATTGCCTTTAGGCCACTTAAGTTTACAAAAGTCATTTTGAGGAATAATCGTAAGTAATACATGCTGAAAGGCGGAACCAGTAATGAAGGAAGAACTTAAAATAACAGGCCACAGACCCTTTCAAATGCCAAAATCACCATGGATAATGGAACAAATATGGAATGATATCCTATTTTTACATTGGCCTGTACCAGCAGAAGCCATGGAAAAACATATTCCTTCCCAACTGAAATTAGACACTTATATTGGAACAGCCTGGATCGGAATTGTGCCTTTTTGGATCAGCAAAATGCGGGTGCGCGGTTTGCCGCCAATGCCTTTTATGAATTCAATGATTGAATTGAATGTAAGAACTTATGTAGAATACGAGGGAAGGAAAGGGGTTTACTTTTTCAGTCTGGATGCAAACAATCCTTTAGCCGTAACCGGTGCCAGAATGCTGTATTTTCTTCCTTATATGAATGCAGAAATGAATGTAACAAATGCAGAAGGAAAGGTGAATTATGAAAGCAGGCGGAAAAGTGGGAATACTGATAGAAATCATTTTTTTGCCTCCTATAACGCTTCATCCAACCCCTATAATTCAGAACCCGGTTCACTTGATGAATGGCTGACAGAACGTTATTGCTTATGGGTTACAAAAGGGAACAAGGTCTTTCGGGGCGATATCCACCATACGAAGTGGCAGCTCCATGAGGCATCTTGTCATATTCAGCATAATTCAATGGCATCCTTTTTGCCACGTGATTACTTTCAAGGGCAACCCATTTTACATTACTCTCCGAGAAAACATGCTTTTTTTTGGCCATTAAAACGGGTTACTTAAACTAAAGAGTAAGTAACCCGTTTTAGATTATTTATGTTTGTTATTAAAATTTCCCGCGAGCAATCTCTTTACTTCGTTATAAGAAAGCCCCGATTGGCTATTCAGCCTTTTTATTTCATCAATATCTGTACCGGCAATAGTTAGATTCTTCTTCCCATTTGTATTATTCACATTATTTCCTCCTAAAATATGAATGATTATTTTGCCCCCTTGTAAAAGTTTTTCTATAAAAAATGACTTTATTGTCCATACTAAGAAAAAAAGGGGGCGTTTCCTATTTTTTTCAATAAAAAAGGACAAGATGATAAGCCGGAAGTGGTGCTTATGGACACAGAGGTATATTCATGCAATAGCTGCAATGGTTGGATGAGAAAGGATTTTGCCTCTGCAGATTTAAAATGTCCATTATGCGGTGATGAAACAACAGTTGAAATGAGGGAATTGCCGCAAATTCAATAAAATACTTATAAATGAAAAAGACTGTTGTCACCCAGATAACAGTCTTTCTTATTGGGACTAGTAGTCTCCGTACAATTCTTGAAAGGCTTGTTCCGCATCTTTTTCAGAAGTAAACAGCGCATCGTCCTCTTCAATTAAATGGAATGATTCGTTAAGAAATAGAGCTACTGCGTTAGGATCTTTAGGATGAGGAACAATTTCGGCTGGGCGGACGTTTGCTACGATTGGAGTATGAGGATTATGATAAATGACAAAAACCTCATCGCCTGCTTTTACATTTCTTGGATCGATTGTTTCCATTCTTATTCACTCCTTCAATATAGATGGGACAAATTTATAGATTTTCGTTTTGCTGACCAATTTCTTTGGCGCCAATAATTGCATTTGCCGTTTCCTGCTGTTCGTGTCCATCAACTGAATCACCAACAGTATTTCTTAAATTGGGAAACTTTCCGTCCGTATCAACTGTGACCATTTCCTCTTTTGGCGCCTGTGTTAAATATTTTTCATCTTTTTCATTCATCATCAAAACTCCTTTGGACTCTTATATTTAATCCGTTGTCTTTTAAGTTTTCTCCCACCATTGAACCAATATGCAACCATATTAATCCTTGATTTAATGGGTATATTACTTTTATAAATTTTAAAATCAAGCAGAGGTGCCAAAATAGTGGACAACAATATGAATTTGATTAATGCAATTCAGAATGAAGCCTATTCATACATTGCATCATCTGATCTTGACCGAGTTATCGATGCTATCGGTGATGCAAAATTTGTTTTATTAGGCGAGGCTTCTCATGGGACATCTGAATTTTACACCGTCAGAACTGAGCTATCCAAAAAGCTCATCGAACAAAAAGGATTTAATTGTATTACAGTGGAAGGGGACTGGCCTTCATGTTTCAACGTTAACCGGTATGTTAAGGGTTATGAACAAATGAGTTCCCAAAGGGCTCTGGGGGATTTTAACAGATGGCCTACCTGGATGTGGGCAAACGAGGAAGTCAAGCTGCTTATAGAGTGGCTTCATGACTTTAATCATCGTACTGAACAGCAAAGTAAAATGGCCGGTTTTTATGGCATTGATGTGTACAGTTTGTGGGAGTCAATGGAAGAAATCATTAAACTCCTCGAAAAAAACGGGGCAACTGAGTTGGAGTCGGCGATAAATGCTTTTTCCTGCTTTGAGCCGTTTCACCGGACTCCAGAAAATTATGCCGTGTCTGCAGCTTTCTATGGGGAAGGCTGCGAAAAGGAAGTTGCTGAACTTCTTCTTAAAATAAAAAACAAATGGGATTCAGCAAGGGACCTAGAAGAAACCTCCCTAAACCTTTCGATAAATAGTCTTGTTACGGTTAATGCTGAAAACTATTACCGCGCAATGGTAAAAGGCGGTCCAGATGATTGGAATATTAGAGATCATCATATGGTAAGCGCTTTAGAGGAAATCTCCAACTATTACGGCCAAGAATCTAAGGTGATTGTCTGGGAGCACAATACCCATATTGGCGATGCAAGAGCTACGGATATGCAAGAAGAGGGTCTTGTTAATGTAGGCCAAATCCTCCGTGAAAAATATGGGGAAAACCAGGTTTATGCAATAGGCTTTGGTACACACTCCGGGACGGTTGTGGCAGCGGAAAAATGGGGCGAGGAGCTTCAGGTAATGGAAGTGCCGCCAGCACAAGAAGGCAGCTGGGAGGATGCCCTCCAAAAAGCAGGAAAAGGAAATAAAATATTGTTGTTTACAGATAATAATCGGGATCTTTTTAAAAACTTCATCGGCCACCGGGCTATCGGAGTAGTATACAATCCGGAATATGAACAGTATGGGAACTACGTATCTACACAGATTTCACGCCGGTATGATGGGTTTATTTATATCGAAAAGACAAGGGCTCTCAAACCGATTTTATCAACAGCCGGAATCACATAATTTATTCAGCTTGCTAAATCCAAAGCTGTGAAAACGTTCACAAAACAGACACCACTGAACCTGTATGAGAGCGGGTGAGAGTGGTAAAATAAAGATGTAAAGGAAATACAAAAACTCCTTAACATCTTAGGAGACTCAGCCATATAGTGTTCGTTCCGGCTGTCAGTGAACGAAAGCTAAAAAATCCTTTACTATGCTGAAAAAGGGAGGTAAATAACTTTAGTTAACAGGATGATCAAAGTAAAGACTACTGGAAGCTCACTATTAATTTGACACTCTGCTGATTGCAGCGGAAAATCAACTGTCAAGTTAAGCAAAGCAAAGCTAAGCATTAAAAAGGATGCATACTTTATTTCCACCAGATTTCATGTGAAACTTCTGTCTAATGCTCCTAATGGAATAGGGCTTACGCAGAACCGGATCATCTAACCTAAAGGCCTTTGGCTGGGAAATAATAAGTGAATCCTTATAAGAGAATAGTCTCTATCCAGGGAAGATAGTGAACGATTTCTCTTAAATTGCCAAAAGATTTCCTTTTGCACTCAAAAACCTGTTATTCTAAAGTTTAAAAACGACTTGACCAAACCTCTCCTAAAGGATGTTGTTTTCAGTAAGAATTGAGTCTCAAAAAAGTGTTTTTCCAAAACAAAGTTCAGTTAGCAGGAACTAATTAAACGGAACAAACACTCCATCAGCTGCCAGGTTATCAGCTCTCGAAAATGTGTTTAAATTAGCTGATGTGCATGGTTGGGTCCCCTAAGATGTTAACCTAAAAACCCCTCCGAATCGGAGAGGTTTTTCTTTTATTCATAGCTGTTTTCTAATTCATCGACTAAAGCACCTACATAGCTCACAGCTTTGCGGATTGCATCCGGCTTGGACATATCAATGCCTGCACTCCTTAAAAGTTCAAGCGGTTTTTTAGTTCCACCCGATTTAAGGACATCCAGCCACCGATCTACCGCAGGCTGGCCTTCTTCTTTAATGCTTTGTGCCATCGCTGTAGAAGCAGTTAGCCCTGCTGAATAAGTGTATGGATACAGTCCCATATAATAATGCGGCTGTCTCATCCATGTTAATGCTGCTTTTTCATCCAGTTCGACTGAATTTCCCCAGAAAGAGCTAAGGGTCTCATATTTTTGGTCTGATAGCGTTTTTGCAGTTAACGGCACACCGTGTTCCGCCAGATTATAAATCCTGCGCTGATATTCACCTTCCAGAAGGTGAGTAACGAAATTGTGATAGTAAGTTCCAAGGAGCTGGAGAATTACCCAGCGTTTCATTCTTTTATCTTCGGTTCCTTCCATTAAATGCTGTCCCAAAAGCAATTCATTGAGGGTTGAAGGCGCTTCAACAAAATAGGTGGAAGGGCGTGTATTCATGATGCGCTGATATTTATTGGCCAAATAGAAATGTCCCGCATGCCCAAGCTCGTGCGCCAGGACAAAAGCTCCCCGCATCGTATCTGTCCATGTAATCAAGATAAAGGGGTGAGAACCATACGGGCTCGAACAGAATGCGCCAGTTGATTTCCCGACATTATCTGCTAGGTCCACCCAGCGTTCCGTTAACCCTTTCTCCATGATTTCAGAGTACTCTGACCCCATGACTTTAAGTGCTTCCAAAATAACCTTTGATGCATCTTCATAGGTTGTTTCGGGATTGAAGTCTGGGTCTAAAGGTGCCTTTAAATCACAAAACAGCATTTTATCTAATCCTAAAACCTTTTTCTTCAGCTGAGCAAATCTGCGCATATGTGGTGCCAATTCTTTTTGGATTATATCAAGCTGGTTATGGTACATTTCCTCAGTTACATGCTGTGAATCCAACAGCATCTGTGTAACAGAGTTGTATTTTCTTAATTTTGATAAAGTAACTTGCTTCTTGACTTCAGCAGAATAAGCGGAAGCAAATGTATTCTTATAGTTTTCCAATGAATCAGTGAAGGAAGAATAGGCATTTCTTCGAATGGTTGTGTCGGGTGAAAATTCGTAGCGATCCTCATATAGGGCAAAAGAATTCGGAAGCTCGTTGCCTTCACTATCATTAAAAGAAGAAAAAGGCATGTCAGCCAGTTTTCCTGCCTGATAAACATTATATGGAGCTCCAAGAACCTCACCTAATGCTGCAATAGCTTCCTCTGTTTCCGGAGATAGCCTGTGTTCCTTTGTTTTCATCAAGTCTGAAAGCTGGCTTTTGTAAACCTCGAGTTCACTATCTTCTGCTATGTAATTTTCAACCGTACCATCTGGCAGGGACAATATTTCAGATTCAATAAAAGAAAGAGAAGATGCCGCTTTAGCTCTCAGGGAAGCTAGCTTAGAGGAATTCGCTTGATTATCAGGGTTCGTGCCATCCTCTGATTGGCGCAGCATAGCGTACGTACCCGCTTGGACAAGGCGGACAGAAAGTCTTTCCTGAGCGGAAAGGCAGTTTTTGAAAACTTGCGGCCCTGCGTGCAGCTTGCCTTTAAACTGTTCAAAAATAGCAAGGTCCTCTTCAATGCTATTCATTTCTTTCTGCCAATCTTCCTCTGAAGCAAATAAATCCTCTAATTTCCAGGTAAGGTCTTTAGGCACCTCGGAACGTTTTAATCTGGTAACAACTGTTTGAACCATATGGTTTCCCCTCCTATTTCGACACTCTAAATACTAAGAATATCAGATAATTATACAGGAAAAATTCATAATTTTATATATTTTTCTAACATTTGTTAGCAACTTCTGTAATATAACAGGTGGAAGAGAGGATTTTGAAATAGAAAATGTTAATTTATTTCTCGTTAGAATAGGATTTAGATCGAGCGATCATGATAACGATTTTCATAGAGTGAGGGACTTGAGCACTTTAGAGACTTCATGACTTCGATTCTCCTCAAAGAGAAAGGAACTTGGGCATCATAGAGCAGTCTTGACGACATCTTAGGCATATAGAGAGGAACATCTTCGCCATAGGGCTTTCATAACGACGGTCTTCTTCAAACAGAGAGGAACACCGTCGCCATAGGGCTTTCATGACGACGGTTTTCTTCAAACAGAGAGGAACATCGTCGCCATAGGGCTTTCATGACGACGGTCTTCTTCAAACAGAGGGGAATTTTGTCGCCATAGGGCTTCCATGACGACGGTTTTCTTCAAACAGAGTGGAACATCGTCGCCATAGGGCTTTCATGTAGACGGTTTTCTTCAAACAGAGAGGAACATCGTCGCCATAGGGCTTTCATGACGACATCTTTCTTCAAATAGAGAGGAACATCGTCGCCATAGGGCTTCCATGACGACGGTTTTCTTCAAACAGAGAGGATTATCGTCGTCATAGAGCAGTCATGACGACAGTTTTCTTCAAACAGAGAGGAACATCGTCGCCATAGGGCTTTCATGACGACGGTATTCTTCAAACAAAGAAGAACATCGTCGCCATAGGGCTTCCATGAAGACGGTTTTCTTCAAACAGAGAGGATTATCGTCGTCATAGAGCAGTCATGACGACAGTTTTCTTCAAACAGAGAGGATTATCATCGCCATAGAGCAGTCATGACGACAGTTTTCTTCAAACAGAGAGGATTATCGTCGCCATAGAGCAGTCATGACGACAGTTTTCTTCAAACAGAGAGGAACATCGTCGCCATAGAGCAGTCATGACGACAGTTTTCTTCAAACAGAGAGGAACATCGTCGCCATAGAGCTTTCATGAAGACGGTTTTCTTCAAAAAGAGTGGGACTGGGCGTCATAGAGCCTTCATGAGGTCGATTCTCCTTAATGGGAGAGATACTTGAGTCGCCCCATACCGGTCATGATGACGATTCTCGTTCCGAAAACGATAACCAGATCCATACTCTAAGAACATAAAAAAACGGAAGGACTTCTATCCTTCCGTTTTTTGTTCTATTCCATTTTCTTCGAAAGGCAGCGGTCACATTCCATCAAATAAGATTCAGCCTGTTCCTTGACTGTTTGACCGCACTCCGGGCATACCTTTTTAGGAAGGTTTCTGAAAAATTCAACTGGACTTTTAATCATGATTTTTCCTCCTTTTTATAATACAGTTTATTTTATTATCTTCTGTTGTAGTACAGTATATACTATTTATTTTCAATTGTGTAGTCTTTTGCCTAAATTTTTTTAAAATTTTATTTATTTATAAAAATGGAAAATGCTTATGGTTTTTTCCATATAGGACAAAGGGTATATAAAGCTATATTAATTAGAGAGCAGTGTGAGGTGTTTGCCGTGGAATTACAAGAGAGCCAGCAAAAAAAACGAGACCATAGAGATAAGCTGGGTAAGGAATCGATCCCTTGGCTAAGAAGGTACGCTCGCCTTGGCTATATGGCTAGGGGCTTTGTATATATGATCATAGGGATATTGGCTATGATGGCTGCAGCAGGAGCGGGAGGCAGCAAAACAGATACTGGTGGTGCACTGCGCTCAGTTGCTACTGTGCCATTTGGTGAGGCACTTTTGTGGGGCGTAGCCTTCAGTTTATCAGGCTATGTTCTTTGGAGGATTATTTTAATCATTAACGATCCCGAAAAAAAGGGGTTTGGAATAAAGGGTATCGCTTTAAAAATATCCTACCTTATAAGCGGCATCATTTATGCCAGCCTATCCTACGAGGCGTTCACAATCGCAAATCATGCATCAAGTGGCAGCAGCAATGAGAAGTCGCTTTCAGCAAAACTTCTTCAACAGCCTTTTGGGCACTGGCTGGCCGGGATTGCAGGCATAATTATTATCGGGTATGGATTTTATGAAATGTATAATGCATATAGTGGAAAGTATAAGGAGGAATTCAGAGAATGGAAGATGAGTAAAAAAGAAATCAAGCTTGCTGCAAAGGCAGGAAAAATAGGCCTTACATCCAGGGCAGTTGTTATGTTTATAATTGGGTACTTTGTTATCATTACAGCCATTACATCTGATCCCGATACTACAATTGGAATGGATGGAGCACTTGCCAAAATTTCAGCCCAGCCGTTCGGGCAGATTTTGCTGGGAGTGGTAGCCTTTGGACTTTTTCTGTATGGAGTATACCTGATTTTGAAGGGTCGATATCGAAAGATTAAATTAAATTAGGGCAAAATAGGAAGGGAACGAATAATCTGAGTTTAACAATCTTTATTTAATTTTCCTTTTACCTCTTCCATGGCTGTAAGGTTTCCATTACAATCATATTTGAAACTGTTAAGGTGAGGAGGCTGATAGCCCGTAATGACTGAGATTGTTGTATCATTTAATCCTATATTAATATTTGTAGCCGTTATTTTAACAATTATGGCTTCTTATACAGCATTAGATCTTTTTACTTTAATTAAATCCTCTGACAGAAATCAGAGATTTTTATTTTTGGGCGGGACTTTTTCGCTGGGGATAGGCATTTGGATCATGAATTTTATTGGAATGGTCGCCATCAACATAAACGCATCAGGCAATTATAATATTCCGCTTACGGTATTATCCATGGTTTTTGGGATTTCCTTTACAGGTATGGCTTTTAATACAGTGATCGACCGCCAGCCAAAAACAAGCTATCTTGTTACGGGAAGCTTCTTTTTAACAATGGCTGTTCTATCCATCCATGTTACAGGGATGTATGCCATGGGGATGAATGTCCAATTGGACCCTGTTGTTTTTTTCATTTCAACATTGCTAATATTCGTCTCATTTTTCTTTTCATTATGGATGCTTTTTTACTCAAAAAATCTTGCCTATTCCAAGCATGTCTGGATAAAACCATTAAGCGCTCTTATCATTACCGGAGCAATCGTGGAAGGATATTTTCTTCTTATACGCTCGTCTTCTTTTTATTCGAATGGAGGAATAGACAGAGGGGGAGCGGCACCAGAAACCTTTCTTATATACCTGGTATTTTTTGCAACCATCCTTATTCTGAGCGGCCTTATTGCTTCAAGTACATTAATCAGCAGACGCCTTGAAGCAAGTGATACCCATTTAAAGGATATTCAGGCTGCGCTTGATGAATCATCCATTGTAGCCATTACAGACCCTAAAGGAATCATCACTTATGTAAATGATAAATTTATTGAAATCTCGAAATACGAAGAAGCAGAACTGCTTGGAAAAAATCATAATATCCTAAACTCCGGATACCATCCCCCTGAATTTTTCCGTGAACTCTGGAAAACAATCGGTGCGGGGAAAATATGGCGCGGGGAAATTCGTAATAAAGCAAAGGACGGAAAATATTACTGGGTCGAGACCACAATCGTTCCGTTTCTTAATAAAAAGAACAAACCTTATCAATATGTTTCAATCCGGACAGATATTTCCGCTTTAAAATCTGCTGAGGCTAATCTTAAGGACTCTTTAAAGGAAGTCAATGACATAAGATTTGCTCTAGATCAATCTTCCATTATTGCTTTTACAGATGAAAAGGGCATCATTACAAATGTAAATGACAAGTTCTGCGAGATTTCCAAATACAGCAGAGAAGAATTGATTGGCCAAAATCACTCTATCTTAAATTCTGGACTTCATTCCAGGGAGTTTTTTAAGGACCTATGGAAAACAATTGGCCAGGGTGATGTGTGGAAAGGGGAAATAAGGAATAAAGCAAAGGATGGCACTTATTACTGGGTTCATACCACAATCGTTCCGTTTTTAAATGATAAGGGAAAACCTTATCAATACCTTGCTATCAGAAATGATATTACGGAACGGAAGAAAACGGAAGAAGTGCTGCACCGTCAGGATAAGCTTGCCGCAGTTGGACAGCTGGCAGCCGGAGTTGCCCATGAAATCCGAAATCCTTTGACATCCATGAAAGGATATACAGAGTTCCTTCAGCTGGATGAAACCAATGAAGAGCGTCAGGAGTTTTTAAATATCATTCTGGATGAAATTGAACGAGTTAATAATATTGTTGAAGACTTTATGGTATTGGCCAAACCAAAGGCCGTGGAACTGGAAGAAAAAAATATCATTCCAATTATTAAAAATGTTCTATCATTAGTTGAGTTTGAAGCACGTAAAAGAAGTGTGAAAATTCATTTTGAATCTGAGAAAGATATCATCCAAATCGAATGTGATGAAAACCGGCTGAAACAGGTATTCCTGAATTTTGTAAAGAATGGAATTGAAGCAATGCCGGACGGTGGATCTATTACTGTCCGGGCAAGTATTATAAACAACCAAGTTCAAATCTCCATACAAGATACAGGAGTAGGAATTCCTGAAGAAAAACTCAAAAATATCGGTGAACCTTTTTATACAACAAAGAAAAACGGAAATGGCCTAGGGCTTATGGTTAGCTTTAAGATTATTGAAAGCCATAACGGCAAGGTGTATATTGAAAGTGAATTAAATAAAGGAACGACATTTAATATTATATTGCCGGCAAAAACGGCTTAGCCAATCCAATTGGATTGGCTTTTTTTATTTAAATTCACTAAAAATTCTCAATTATATGGTCTATTTACTGGCGGCTGCATTTAGAATAAAAATAGAAGGTCGTTTCAAGGATTGCTGAATAGTTCGATCCAAATCGAGTGTCTTAGGTTATGGATGTGGATCTATTGGCAAAGCCGAAAAAGGGGGGATTTTATGGACACAGCCAAACCCATTAAAACAGTATGTGGTTATTGCGGTACTGGATGCGGACTTTTGGTTGAAGTTAAAGATAATCAGATTACTAAAATCAGGGGAGATAAAGACGCACCTGTAAACAAAGGACAAACTTGTGTAAAAGGAGCTTTTGCGTATAAGTATGTCCATTCAAATGCCCGGTTAACAACTCCGTTAATCCGCAGGGCCGGGCAGCTTGTCGAATCGACATGGGAGGAAGCATTATCTGTAATCGCAAAAAAACTTACTAAGATTAAATCCGATTGGGGTCCTGACGCCATTTCCATGTTTGCATGCGCCCGTTCAACCAACGAGTCCAACTACATCACCCAAAAATTCATGAGAGCAGTTATTGGCAGCAACAATATCGATGGCTGCAACCGAACATGACACGCTCCATCCGTCGCCGGTCTGGCGACTGTTTTTGGAAGCGGTTTTCCTACAAATACATTAGATGATTTTGATCAAGCAGAGGTTCTTCTGCTGATGGGCTCCAATACAACTGAAGCACACCCAATCATCGCCAACCGCATGAAAAAGGCTGTAAAAAACGGGCTTAAAATCATTGTGGCTGATCCAAGAAAAATTGATATGGTGAAATTTGCTCACCGTCATCTGCAAATTAATATCGGATCGGATATAGCACTCATCAACTCATTACTCCATACCATCATTAAAGAAGGGCTATTTGACGATGAATTTATTAAAGCCAATACCATCGATTTCGATTTATTAAAAAAGCAGGTAAGCCAATATACGCCGGAGAAAGCTGCTGAAATTACAGGTCTGACACCAGAAGAGATCATTGAAACTGCAAGAGAATATGCAAGTGCCGGCAATAGTATGATTGCCTATACATTAGGAATAACTGAGCATCATTGTGGAGTTAACAATGTTTTCGATATTGCAAATTTAGCTCTTCTAACCGGACATATCGGCAAAAGAGGCAATGGCATCATGCCGCTGAGAGGTCAAAATAATGTTCAGGGTGCAGGAGACATGGGATGCCTGCCTAATTTGCTCCCAGGTTCCAGGAGCCTTGCTGATGAATCATACCGCAGGAGATTTGAAAAAGAATGGGGAGCTTCGATAAATCCTCACGTAGGAAGCACCCAGACACGGACCTTTGAAAAGATGGAAAATGGTGAAATAAAGGGTCTCTATATTATAGGAGAAAACCCTTTGCTGGCAGATGTACATTTAAACCATACCCGCACATTATTCAATCAATTAGACTTGCTGGTTGTCCAGGATATTTTTCTTACCGAAACGGCTAAGCTTGCTGACGTTGTACTTCCTGCCAGATCATGGGCAGAGTCAGATGGAACTTATACCAATACAGACAGAAGAATCCAAAGAGCGAGAATTGCAGTAAAATCCGATCCTAATGTGAAGGAAGATTGGGAAATCCTTTGTGAGCTTTCCACGAAAATGGGATACCCTATGTCTTATGCAAGTAGCGAGGAAATATGGGATGAGGTCAGGAGGCTTGCAAAGGAGATGTACGGGGGCATTTCATACAGCAGGCTGGAGAATGAGTATGCCATCCATTATCCTTGCCCAGATGAAAACCACCCTGGCACACTTGTATTGCATCAGCATCTTCACGAAAACAAAGCTGATTCCAGAAAAGCGCCTTTTGTGCCGGTAGGCTATACTCCTCCCATTGAATTGCCGAATAAAGACTATCCTTTTACATTAACAACAGGCAGAAGATATGAAACCTATAATACGCATACCCAAACCCGCTTTTACGCTGAAGGGGTAAAAATTAAACAGCCTGAAGAAACATTGGATATTCACCCTGACGATGCAGCAGCACTTGGAATTAACAATGGAGATACAGTACATGTGTCTTCTAGAAGAGGGGCACTGGAGGTAAAAGTGAAAATAACTGAACAAGTTGTGCCTGGACTTGTTTTCATGAGCTTCCACTGGCACGAGGTACCAACCAATGTCCTGACAATAAATGAATACGATCCGATTTCCGGTACAGCCGAGTTTAAAGCTTGCGCAGTAAAAATCGTTCCTAAAGATAAACTAAATAGAGACGTTCACGCCGAGGAGGCTCCCGAATCATCCTCGGAAAGCGAGTGACTGGAGCAGAAATCAACAGGCCAACAGAGCCAATTAATAAAAAAGGCTATAAATCATGGGCTATTTTCAAAATAGCTCTTTTCTTTTGGAAAAATCCTGTTCCAATTTTAACCTCGACTGTAAACTCACTCCTATTTAGAGAAAATCTATTTTAAATTCTAGGTATTTCACTATTTAAGATTGAATTCCTTATATAACAGTGTTTATGCCATATTAGTGGTAAAAGAAAAAATTTATTCTTTAAATAGTCTGATATTTTGATACATTCCTGTTATATTCCTGTTATATCCGTAACGCGTTTATTATCTCTTTGTTCTTTTATACGAAAAAAACCATGTTATTATTAATCTCGTTAGCTCAAAACAAGCTATACAGGAGGTTTTAACAACATGAAAAAATCCATACTATCTTTTGTAGCCGCTGCTGCAATTACAGGAACAGCAGGCGCAAATGTACAAGCCGAAGAAGTAACAGTTAAAAAGGGAGATACTTTATGGGGATATTCCCAGCAATATAATACACCAGTTGACATGATCAAAGAATGGAACGGTTTATCTTCTCACATTATCCATCCAGAGGACAAACTAGAAGTATATCCGGAAAAGAAATACATAGTATCAAAAGGCGATACTTTATGGGATATTGCAAGAGAACATCATGTAACAGTAGATGCGATCATGGAATGGAACAACCTAAAATCTGACCTCATTTTTCCAAACGAGGAATTTACTCTTTATCCGAATGCTAAAGCAGTAGAAGCTGCTGCTGTTACGCCATCTAAAACAGCGGCACCTAAAGTTTTAAATGACAAGCCAGCTGAAATCAAGCCTGCACAGCCTGCTGCAGAGCAAAAACAGCCTGCTGAAAAACCTGCGCAGCAGGTTGAAGAAACAAAGCCGGCTGCTGAGTCAGCTAAGCCGACTGTAGAATCCAAGCCTGCGGCTGAAACAACCAAGCCTGCAATGGAATCCAAACCAGCTGCTGAAACTAAACCTGCGGCTGAATCGGAAGTCCCTGAACAATCAGCTGAAAGTGCAAAAGAGGAAACAGCTCAAAAAGTACTTACTATGGAGGCAACAGCCTACACAGCAAATTGTGAAGGCTGCTCAGGGATCACAGCTACAGGTATTAACTTAAAGGAAAATCCAAATCAAAAGGTAATCTCTGTTGACCCGAATGTTATTCCACTGGGAACAAAAGTTCATGTAGAAGGCTATGGAGAAGCAATTGCAGGGGATACTGGCGGTGCCATCAAAGGAAATAAGATAGATATCTTTATGCCTTCCAAAGAGGACGCCATCAATTTTGGCAGACAAACAGTTAAAGTTACGATTCTTGATTAATAGAATACAAGTAAGGAAGGCTCCTATATTGGCGCCTTCCTTTTCTTTACTTACTAACATTGTTTTTCTTTTCTTTTTCTTCCTGACTAATAAAAAAACTGTGTACTGGTTTTGCCAGCTGTTTAAAGCTTTTTTCAAACCGTTCGGAAAGGTGGGAAGCCCGTTCATAAACAATTGATTTTAGATTATCCAATTGTCTGGTTATTTTTTGGGTTATTGCTTCCTGCTGATCCAGACGTTCCATTACTGTGCTATGAAACATCTCCTGGACATCCAGCTTTTTAGATATCTCTTCTTTTATTTCCTCCTGGGTTTTAAACTTCGCTGAAGCTTCCTCTGAAAAGGCTTCGAACTTATCAAACTTTCTGGAAAGTGCCTGAGTAGCTGCATCCTGGCAGGATACTTGTTCAAGGATTTTCTGATGGACAGGACTTTCTTTTTCTAATGCTTCCAGGACTGCTTTGTTCATTTCTTCCAAGGAAGTCAGTCTCTCAAGCAGCAATTCATGTTCTTTGTCACGATGATTCATAACTTCAAGAAATCGTGTTATAAAATCATCCTGCTTTTCTAACTTGGATACCAGATTCTCAAAATGATGATTATGCCTGCCAGCAGCTTTTTTTACAAGCTTATTCATATCCGTAAAGGATTCTTCCAACTGGGTTTGCATATCTCCGTAACTCTCTGCCAAACGGTTATTAATTGATTGCTGCTCTTTTATTACCTCTTGCAGATAATTTAGCCGGTAAGTATTTTGATTTGAAGCTTTATCCGATTGACCTAGAAAAAGCTTCGGACTTCCCTCTTGATTTACAGAAAAGGACATAGAAACACTCCTCATTTTCACGGTCTTTCCTATATGCTATGTCTGGAAGCATTGAATTGGATGGGCTATTCCCCATGAAAGGGCTAATTAATCAGTTTAATGGGTCCTTTTAGCATATAACGGTTTTCACTAGGAAACTTTAAATGGATGAGGAGGGAAGTTATGCTGAAAAAGGATAAGCTAAAGAACGAGCCTACTATTGCACCAGGGATAGACGATGAAGAAGAACTGAACCAAATGGCCTCGGAAGAAGAAGTAGAGAAGGGAGAATATACATCCGTTACTACTTTATCACTTGATGAGGCCGATCCAAGCTGACCCTTGATGTTTCAGGGGTCTTTTTTATTCGGCCTGCAGAAAGCGATCTTATTGTACGGAAATCAACAGTAAAATTTAACAGACTTAAATAAAGTTATATAAAAAAAACAAAAAAGTTTCGACATTCGTAATAAAACTGTTGCAAAAACTCAAAAAAATAGTTAAATTAGTAATTGTCAGTCAATTACCAATGTCGAATTTGTCTGGCTACATAGGGAGTCAACCAAAACTACCTCTAAAACAAAAAGAAGGAGAGGACAAAAAATGAAGAAATTATTATTTTTACTTTCAGCAGCATTGCTGACGGTCGTTTTAGGAGCATGTTCAAACGAAGAAGCTTCTAAAGGGGAAGAAAACAAGGAGGAAGCTGCAGCTGCCGAAACAGAAACTGCTGATGAGTCCAAAGAAGTACGCTCAGCTCTGCTTAGCTACCAAGGGGAAGTGACGAAGGTAATTCGTAACACAGAAGCAAGCATTACGGCAGAAGATCAGGATGCAGCAGAAGTAGCAGCGGCATTTGAGAAGGAAGCAAAAGCAATATCTGTGCCAGAAGAGTTAAGTGATCATGCACAAGATATCGAAGCTTCGGTTGACAGCTTATCTAAATACTATGCTAAAAAGGCTGAACTATTAAAAGCCGGTTCAGAAGACATGGCGGAAGCCGAGCCATTAAAAGAGGAATACATCAATACAATGACGAAAGTTTTCGAAGATGTCGAGCTCTCTGCTCCAGCCTTCAACAGCGTTTTCCAATAAAAGCAAAAAGGATGGTACCCAAAAGTCTTGGGGCCATCCTTTTTTTGTTTTTCTGTTTTCGCAAACTTTGTTGCTATTTAAACTGAGCTTTAATAGTACACTGATGCCTTTCTAAGGAATATCATGGCCCATCGAACTTTGAAGGATCTCAAACCATTGATCTCTGTTAAGTTGGTGATTTAACGCAAGTACGGCTCGTTCGATTCGTTCCTTTTTGCCTGATCCAACAATTGGCATAATGCGTCCTGGGTGATTTAAAAGCCAGGCATAAAGAACTTCATCAATGTCACTTGCACCAATTTCTTCAGCAATGTTAGTGAGTGTATTTCTCAGGCGTTCAGATTTTTCACTATCACCACTGAAGATTTTCCCTCCGGCTAAAGGCGACCAGGCCATAGGTGCGATTCTTTTTTCCTGGCAAAGGTTTAATGTGCCATCCTCAAAGTTCTCAAGATGAAACGCCGAAAGCTCAATTTGATTCGTAATCAATTTGAAATCCAAATAAGACTGCAGCATCGTAAATTGATGGCTTTTAAAATTGGAGACCCCAAAATGCTTCACCTTGCCGGAAGTCCTCAACTCAGTAAATGCCTCTGCAACTTCCTCAGGATTCATAAACGGGTCAGGCCGATGAATCAACAAGGTATCTATGTATTCTGTTTGCAGGTTTTTCAATGACTTTTCTGTAGACAATATGATATGTTTTTTGCTTGTATTATAATGATGAGTTTTATTCTCCGGCCGGTTCGGCGACTCAAGCACAATACCGCATTTCGTAATGATCTCCATCCTGTCACGAAGCTCCGGTTTTAGCTGAAGAGCCTTTCCAAAAAGAGCCTCACATGTATAGCTGCCATAAATATCGGCATGGTCGAATGTCGTAATCCCAAGCTCAAGGCAATGTTCAATTAAATCGACAATTTCCTCATCATTATAGTTCCAATCAGCTAATCTCCATAACCCATGAATAATCCGTGAAAATGATAAATCCTCTGCCATCTGTACTCGTTCCAAACTGTTCAGCTCCTTGGTTGTTTATTGCATTGTTATTATCTCTGAAATTGATAATAAAACCAAACGAATCGTCTTATTAGAAAGGTATCCTGCTAAGATAAGATTTCTCTGCATATAGATTTATTTCTCTGCGTATGTACACATTTTCTCTACACATAAAATTTTTCTCTGCACATAACAAATTTTCTCTGCTTATAGAACGAAAAGGCTATTCTTGTATTTTCCAATCAGCTAATTAAGATTGGAAAGAATATACGCTCATACTTTTGGCTACGGACGGAAAATTAATGAATAAGAGGGGAGGTTACAGAATGGATAAACTAATCATAAAAATCTTTAATATTCTTTTATTGATCCTGGCTGGCTCCGTTTTAACCAGAAATGGCTATATAAAAAACCAAATGAACTATTGGGCGAGAAGAGCATTTTATAACTTTCTAAGAATGGCTACATAAAAAGGAGGTGACTTTTTTGGTCATCTCCTTTTTATACACATATTTTCTGAAGTGGTTCCACCATTTGTTCATGCAATATCATAATTTTTGAAGTAAAGGAACGGTGCTCTTCATAAGTGAATTGCAGTTCATGATAAAAATCAATTAGTTCTCTAATACTTGAAATCAGCTCTGCATCAAAGAGCCCGGACCGGTTGAGAAAAATATTTTCATATTTCTCTACAAGCTTTCTTGTTTTTTTTAACTAATTTCCAGGCGTCCTTCATCCTTATTGCATCGTTCAATTCAACAAAAAAATCATGTAAATCTTTTTGTAAGATTTTTTTCAGTTCCTGGTTGATTATGTCATTGGATGGAAGTTCATTGTCCAGAAAAATAAATTGCTGCAGCATAATTAAATCAGTTTTTACATATTGCTCTTCAAACGCCTGGTAAATTCGAAAAGTATTATAAGCATCATACATAGGGTGATGCGGCTCTCCAGTAAATGCAAGACCATAAAACGATAATGCCTTTTCCACTGAAGGTGATGTTCGGGCCGCCCTTTTTGTAAAAATAGCCTGAAAATCAACATATCTTTTCGATATTTTTTCAATTGTGGCCTCAGGCAGCTGATGTCTGATTGCGTCAGCCTTTAATCTCAAAAGGTCACTTGTTGACCACGAAAAGAACCGTGTCTTTTTCACTCCTCCAACCCAATATAGAAACTCTTTGAACACCTCTGGAAAATCATCCGCTCCTCTTATATCCGAATCCTTAATTCCAGTCAATTCTTTGCAAAACGCGCTTAAAGGGGATTGCTCCTGAGGACGGATGTACCGGTCAAACCCAGTGATTTTCCCTGTTTCTAGCTCATATTTAACCGCACCCAGGCGGATTGCTTCCATATCTTCAAAGAGAATTCCTTTTTTGCTGCAAAGCATTTCAAAATCAAAGAAAACCATCTGCTTTAACTCTGCCATTCATCATCACCCCTTTATCTATTCCAACAAGCTATTATATAAGTAAATTAGTGAAGAAGGAAGGAACAGATTTATCCAGTTGACTGGAAATGGTGACTCTAAGGAGAGGCTGCAGCAAGTTTTAGAAGCACACAATAAACTTTAAGGGATGATTATATCTTTTTTCCCAGCTTTGTACCATAACGGTTTACGATTTCTTTTTAAACGTTTACACTTAAAGAGTACATAGATTGCAATCGCTTTATCCATAAGGTATTGCTTCCTGCATCTCAAGGATCTTTTATTTTAAATTCGAAAGGATGATTGAATAATGGGTATTTCTTTATCAAAAGGACAAAAGATTGATTTAACAAAAACAAATCCTGGATTGTCGAAGGTTATCGTTGGATTGGGCTGGGATACGAATAAATATGATGGCGGTCTGGACTTTGATCTGGATGCAAGTGTGTTTTTATTGGATGCAAACGGAAAATGCGCATCCGATAAAGATTTTATTTTCTATAACCAGCTTGAAGGCGGCAATGGTTCAGTTGTACATACAGGCGATAATCGGACAGGGGAGGGAGACGGCGACGACGAACAGGTTAAGGTAAACCTTGGCGCCGTGCCTGCAACCATCGAAAAGATTTCCTTTGTCATTACCATCCATGATGCTGATAGTCGCGGACAAAACTTTGGACAGGTTTCAAATGCTTTTGCAAGAATCGTAAACGAAGAAACAAATGAAGAAATTATCCGCTATGATCTTGGGGAAGATTTCTCCATTGAAACTGCTATCGTAGTTGGCGAACTATACCGCCATAATGGCGAATGGAAATTCTCTGCTGTCGGTTCAGGCTACCAGGGCGGCCTTGCCCGAATTGCAACTGACTTTGGATTGCAGGTAGGGTAAATTTCCAGTAGCCAGGAAGAGCAGCTGCTTTTCTTGGCTTTTTAAAATAGGGCTGTGTTAATGCTCATTGTTGATCTTTGCATTTTGTTGAAGTGACACTAGATTCTCGAAAATGCTTTTGTATTCCTTCGTGCATAGTTTATTCGAGAATGCTAATCAATGTCCTGCGGGATTGAGGATAAAAGGGAGCCCCGCAGGCTTGATGCCTGAGGTGGCAGGCCGCCCGCGGTTGACTGAGTGCCTGGTACGAACAACAGGCAAAGTATATAGGGCCTTAAATAAATAAGTATTTTTCTTTTTTTAAGGAGGAGCTAATTTGGGTATTCAATTATCAAAAGGACAAAGAATTGATCTGACAAAAACCAATCCGGGGTTGACCAAGGCAGTTATCGGATTGGGCTGGGATACAAACAAGTATAGCGGCGGACAAGATTTTGATTTAGATGCTTCTGCATTTCTTGCTGATCAAAATAGCAAATGTATGAATGACCACGATTTTATTTTTTACAACAATTTGCAGCATCCAAGCGGGGCAGTTGTACATACCGGGGACAACCGGACTGGTGAAGGAGACGGCGATGATGAACAGCTTGTTGTAGATTTCACAAAAATCCCTGCCCATGTTCATCGGATTGGAATAACGGTAACCATTCATGATGCGGAAGTAAGACAGCAGAATTTCGGCCAAGTCTCCAATGCTTTTGTAAGGCTTGTGGATGAATCAAACAATCAGGAATTGCTCCGTTTCGATCTTGGCGAAGATTTTTCTATTGAGACAGCAGTTGTATTTTGCGAATTATACCGCCACGGAAACGACTGGAAATTTAATGCCATCGGAAGTGGTTTCTCTGGCGGGCTAGCGGCCCTTTGCCGTAACTATGGTTTACAGGTGTAATTATACTTAGGTACCTGATTTGATTAGGTGCCTTTTTTTATTTGAAAAGATAAAGCCCGTTAACAGGAATATAGCAAAGACACATGTACAAGAATGCTGCCCAAACCTGAAAAAAGGGCTTGCCATCGGAACTAATCATCCCTTTGATCCTCTGAAAGGACAAAACCAAATATTTTGGTTAATACTCCCATACTTAAATCAAAATGAAAGGGAATACTAGGTTTGAAAAACCTTGAGAGGAAGGGATGCAGCATGTCACTTGAATGGTTTGACAGGGTGAGCGGTGAATTACAGGATCATTTGGAATCAATTTGCAGTAAATATGATCAGATTGGCCATATGTCTATTGACAGGGGTGCCAAGCATCCCAGAATGGAATTTTTTATTGAAACAGAGGATAACGATAGGGAGTATTTTTGCACTCTCTTCTTTGATCCCCATAACGAGGAGTTCTATGTAGAAGACTTTGATTTTGAGCTTGGCCATACTTCTAAAACCATGCTTTTTGATATTGAAGACATTATTGATACAGTCCATGAAAGCCTCCATGATTACATGAATGGAGAAGATGATGACTATTATGAATTTGAAACGGATGAGGAGGACGAAGTAATCTATGCCTCTGAAGATGGTAATTATGTTATCGCGGATGAATATGAAGTCATTGAAGATGACGATGGAGATATTTTTGAAGAAGTAGATGTGGAATGGGAAACACCTGAAGTAACCGCCTTTTTCAAAGAAGATGAAGTCGAAGTATCATACCAGTTTGGAGTGGTCCAGGAAACTGGTGATGGAGTGCTTCGACGGGTTAATCGCATTTGGACAGATGATGAAGAAATGATTAAAGATGAAGACCATTTTATCTTCAGCAAAGAAGAAGCGAGCACAATTATCGCCATGATTGCCAGCCATATGGATTCCTTGAGCGGACATGAGGCTGATTATCAGTAATTAAATGCTGAATTTGTCAGTTCCTCAGCGAAATAAGTTAAAACTTCTCCTACTTAGTAAAGGGATGTAACTGCCCTTTGATGATACTTATTTATCAATAACTAATTTAAATGGTTCCTTACAGACCTTTTGATGCAATTACTCTTCCAATTATCTAAAAAGAAGTGATCGCTAAAATAGCAGCTTCAAAAAGACCGTTAGACAATACATTCAGTGTAGAAAGCCTGTTCCCAATGGAATAGGCTTTTCTTTTTTTTACAAATAGCTTTCCTAAAGGGATAGCATTCTATCTTTAGTACTATTCGCGCTTGCCTTCGCCATAAACTAATGAAAGGATAGGAAAAAGAGGTGAAAAGATGGGGATGCATGTGATTCAATCAGGGGATAGTTTATGGGCACTTTCACAAAAATACAATGTTTCCATTCAAAGTATTATAAAGGCAAACGGCCTGGAAAATGCACCAGGAATTATCCCTGGCTTGGCTCTCTATATTCCAGAAGACGGGGCTGTAACCAGGAGTTATATCGTTAAGCCGGGGGATACACTTTGGAGAATTGCCCAGCGCTTCCAAACAAGTGTAGACGCAATCCTTTCAGCAAATCCGGGAATCAGACCTGAATGGCTGTATATCGGACAAAAAATAAACATTCCTACTACAGTAAAAAAGAGCATGCAAACGCTCGGGTTCATAGTTCCATATTCTCCTGAAGCTTTTTTACCCATTTTTAGGCAGACAGCAAAAAACCTGACGTTCATTGCTATCTCAGCCTACTCCCTAACAAAGGAAGGCTATGCATACGCAGAACTCGAGGATACAGCTATCGTTGCCGAGAGCAAGCGACTGAATGTTACTCCGCTGCTAATGATCCGCAATCTGGCAGATGGAGAATTCAGCGCTGAACTTATTGGCGGAGTCCTGAAAAATCCGGTTTACAGGCGGAACTTAATTTTAAGTTTAATGAATTTCGTAAAACAGAAGGGGTATGGTGGCGTAAGTCTGGATTTTGAATTCATTCCTCCGCCGAGGCGGCAGGACTACAGCTTATTTTTAAGAGAACTAAAAAGTGCAATGGGTTCCCTTATTCTCCATGTCAATGTCCATGCCAAAACAGAGGATATACCAACGAACCGAATTATTGGAGCATATGATTATAAAGCAATTGGGAGTGCTGCTGATATCATGGCAGTCATGACCATGGATTACGGCTACCCGACTGGTCCCCCAAATCCGGTAGCTCCTGTATGGTGGGTAGAAGAGGTTATTAAATATTCCGTTACCCAAATTAATCCGGAGAAACTGCAAATTGCTCTGCCTTTGTATGGCTATGATTGGAGGACAGCAGACAATGTAACTCGCGCTTACTCTATGCAAGCTATTCAAGACACAGCCTTAAGCGCGGGGGCCATTATTCAGTACGATCGTTATGCGGCCTCTCCATGGTTTAAATACTGGAGAGGGGCAGAAGAACATCTAGTCTGGTTCGAAGATATCCGAAGCATCACTGAAAAATATAAGTTAATTGATCAGTATAATCTTCTGGGTATGACCTATTGGCAATTGAGTTTGCCTTTCCCTCAAAACTGGGCTTTTGCTGATAAAAATTTTACAATTGTAAAGCCAAGAACTTAAATAATCTCTTTCATTTCCTCTTCAAAGTAAAACATCTTCGGATTCTCTTTGATTGTATATGTGTATTTTTTCATTTTCGCCACATAGCATGATTTGTTGATTGTAACCTTCTCGCCTGTATTAATTAAAATAACGGTATCATTTTGTTCAAATTTATTTCTTCGTTTCAAAAATATCCCTGCTTTCTATAAATCAATACTTAAAGTGTATTAATCCATTATCTCATACTTCTTGGGAATTAACCTCTATTTCTGCTAATTGAAGCTTTTTAACAAATAAACGGGAAAGATGGAGGCGGTAATCCTCCATCTTTTCTTTTGCATATCGGCATGTAAATGATATATTAGTCTAATTGAATATTTATATCGAATAAAACAAAGGAAGAGAAATATGACTTCAACACTCACTTATCTAAGAGATTGGCAAAAAGCGATCCTGGCTGAAATTATTCATTTAAAAAAATACGGCAGCACCCGTTACTTATTGCTAAATGGACGATTGCTTTCAAAATCGGATTCATATACTTATTTTTTCGATATACCTTCAACCATCAAAGTTCCAACAGGCTCTTCTGTGAAAATTGAATGGGGAAGCAAGAAGGTTGAGGGCCATATTCTTTCATCGGAAGGCAATAATGTAATTCTTGCCTTGGAGGAGGATATTGGGATGGATTTATCTGAGGCCTATTTGCTTCATGATCCTTGGGAGCTATTAGATCAGCTTTACCAGCGCTTAGAAGAAATCAAGGAGAGCAAAAGGAAAAGAGCCAGAATAAAAAAAATGATGGACCCTTCCATGCCAGACAAACATCCCGCAGATAAAATAAAAACAAGCACCCATGAGCTAATTTTACGTTCCAAGTATAATCCGGTAACGTATGTATGGGGACCTCCAGGAACGGGTAAGACCTATACACTTGCCCGTGTGGCTGCCAATAAGTATTTTAAAGGACAAAGCGTCCTGATCCTTGCTCATAGCAATCAGGCCATAGATGTATTGATGGCTGAAATCTCAGCTTTTTCAGCAAATAAACGGAAAGTACCGGACGGAGAATTGCTCAGGTATGGTTCGCAGATTGGGCCCGCTTTATTAAATCATCCTTCACTGACTGCAAACTACCTTTTACAAAAACATCATTCCGACCTTGCTGAAAGGAAAGACTCATTATTTGAAGAGCGGCGGTTGCTAAAACATGATTTATCCCGTTCTTTCAGCAAAAGAGACTCCCATCAGCTGATTGACATCGAGAAGAAACTTTCAGGAATCCTTGAAAAAATCAGGCAGAAAGAATTAGAGTTTATTAAAAGTGCATCTGTAATAGGAACCACGTTGGCGAAAGCTGCGAGTGATCCGGCTATCTATGAGAAGAGTTTTGACCTAGTCATTCTTGATGAAGCCAGCATGGCCTATGTTCCACAGGCAGCCTTTGCAGCCTCTCTAGGGAAAAGAGTCATTATATGCGGCGATTTTAAGCAGCTTCCGCCCATTGCTGCCGCACGCCATAAAATGGCTGAAAAATGGTTGAGGGAAGATATTTTTCATCACTCAGGAGTCTCTGATGCAGTGAAGGATGGATATTTGCACCCCCATCTTTTTCTCTTAAAAGAGCAGCGCCGGATGCATCCTGAAATATCTGCTTTTTCCAATAAGCATATTTACCATTCTCTGGTGGGGGACCATCCGGATGTACTCGCAGCCAGGTCTGATATTGCCGCATACACACCTTTTCCCGGCAGAGCCTCCATACTGCTTAATACTGAGGGTGCAGGGGAATATGGCATTAAAGACGGGCACACGAATTCAAGGATTAATCTGTGGGAGCTCCTGCTGTCTTTTCAGCTCATTCACGAGTCCTATTTAGGAGGCAGCCGTTCGATCGGATATGTAACTCCATACCGGGCTCAGGCTGGATTAATGGAAGGATTGCTTGGAGAATTGTATGAAAATGAACTGACAGAAGCGGATATCATTGCTGCAACTGTCCATCGCTTTCAGGGCAGCGAGCGGGAAGTAATGATCTTTGATACGGTTGATTCCTTTCCACATGAAAGAGCCGGAATGCTATTGATCGGGAAAGAAAGCGAGAGGCTTTTAAACGTAGCCATTACAAGGACGAAAGGAAAATTCATCCACATTTGTGACCTGGACTTTATCCAGAAGCATGTTTTCAGGAATAAAACATGGCACCGGCTGGCTGACCATCAGCTGCAAAACGGACAGGCAGTCCATCCGGATAAAATAGGCAAATGGATCAAAAATCAGCATGCACGCCTTCAATGGATGCATGCACGGAAAATGGACAGAGTTAAAGAGGATATTCAGTCTGCACAAAGGGAGATCGTTATTTCCCTGCCGGAGCCTAAAAAACTTGGGGAGGAATGGGGCAAAGCGTTTTCTTTAAGAAATAAAAGAACAAAGCTAGTCCTGCTTGCTCAGAATCCCATACCAGCCATTCAGGCTGACGAAGTAATTCCGCATAGCTTTCCATTTCCATTCTTATTAATTGATGGACAAATATTATGGCTTGGCATGCCTGCAGAGACGCATAAAAAAGCAAAACCGCCTTATGTAGCTGCAAGGCTGGATTCTGTGATTGCAGGCACCTATCTTACTTCACAATTCAAACAGAGATAATAAAAAAGACGCCCAAAGGGGCGTCTTTTTATACGTATTGCGGCGACCCGACTGCACTCCACATAGTGCATTGCCAATTAAGGCTGTCTGTCGTCTTATGCAATTAGCTCATCGCTTTATTAATATAACACTTATATTTAAACAACACAAGACTTTTTTACCCTGAGTGCCCTTTATTGCAATCCTTAAGAAGTTCATTCAAAATATAAAAAAGGCTGTTTTCGCAAGCTTTGTTGTTTATTAAACAAGAAGTGAGGAGTGGTTGATTTCCGCTCCAGGATGCTCAGCAAAAGAGCCTTAAAATAAAAACTGGGGTTGTGATCATTTGAATCTGAAACCACTAAAGGGGCAGCACCATGTGTCTGCCATAACAGCAAATGCCCAAAAAAACTATGATTTTTATACAAAAACACTTGGAATGCGTCTTGTAAAAAAGACAGTGAACCAGGACGACACTTCCATGTACCATTTATTTTATGCGGATGAAAGAGGAAACCCCGGCACTGACTTAACATTTTTCGAGATACCAAATGCTGGCCGTACCTATCGCGGTACTGACAGCATTACCTGTACCTTTTTGCGTGTACCATCAGATGAATCACTGCACTACTGGAATAAAAGGCTAGAAGATCTTCGCGTTATCCATGAAGATATCCGTGAAGCAGGCGGAAGGAAGGCACTGTTTTTTGAAGATTTCGAAGGCCAGCGCCTGGCCCTTATTTCCGATCAGAATTATAGAGGGGTAAAAGGGGGACACCCTTGGAGTAAAAGTCCTGTTCCTCAAGAACATGGTATTATAGGGCTTGGACCGGTAATGCTGACAGTCTCCGATTTGGAACCGACAGAAGAAATGCTTATAAAGGTAATGGATTTCCGGAAAAAGGGACAATACACACTCGATTTCAATGAAGAAAATACAGTACACATCTACGAAACAGGCGAGGGCGGAAACGGGGCAGAGGTCCATATAAGTGAACGTCCGGACTTGGGCCAGCAGCGGCCAGGCCGCGGCAGTGTCCACCATGTTGCCTTCCGTGTAGAGGATGAAGAAGAATTGAAGAGATGGGCTCAAAAGCTAAAGGACCGGCGGATCGCGAGTTCTGGATTCGTAGAAAGATATTATTTCAAATCAGTGTACTTCCGCGAACCGAACGGGATTCTGTTTGAGCTAGCAACAGACGGGCCGGGATTTGAAGAAGATGAAACCTTCGAACATTTAGGCGAAAAGCTTGCGCTGCCTCCATACTTTGAAGGTCAGCGGGAACAAATTGAGGCAATAATAAAGCCGCTTAATACAAATAATCCATAAAATATTAAATGAGGGATGAACATGAATGTTCGTCCCTTTCTATATAAAGGAAACCTTTTATCTTGAAACTTTTTATAGAGTTTGTTCGTTTAATATATAATAAGAGGACACTATCAAGTTGAAACTTAACAGAGAATAAGAAGGAGTCACCATGGATAAATATCAAAAATTTAAAGAAGCTTTTATAAGGTTGTGGCGAAAAAAGCATTTAACACAAATACTGCTTCTTTTATTACTGACGATCATTCTTTTGACGATTTTATTTTTCGCATTTCTGGCTGCTACGGCAAACGTTGAGTCCCTTAAAGAAGGTTTAAGGCAATCTACCGTCATATACGATAAAGATGGCGATACTGCCGCAAACTTGGCAGCGAACAGGGCAGAGGGTGCTAATATTGAAGAGCTTCCCGATTATGTCGGCAATGCTGTTGTAGCTATTGAAGATGAACGTTTTTATAAGCATAACGGTTTCGATATTAAAGGAATCGCGCGGGCATTTTTCAGCAATCTATTTGCAGGAAGAATTACCGGCGGAGGCAGTACCATTACACAGCAGCTGGCGAAAAATGCCCTGCTTTCACCTGAGCAAACATATAAACGGAAAGCTGAGGAGCTGTTCCTTGCAGTTGAGATCGAAAAAAATTATAAAAAAGACGAAATCCTGCAAATGTATTTAAATCAGGTGTATTTTGGCAGCGGCGCCTGGGGAATTGAACAGGCAGCGAACAAGTATTTTAGCAAAACACCTCAGGAAATAACCATCAGCGAAAGCGCACTGCTTGCAGGGCTATTGCAATCTCCTTCTGCACTCGACCCATATAATCATTATGAAAGGGCGATGGAAAGAAGGAATGTTGTTCTTGGAAAAATGAAGGAACATAAAATGATCTCAGTGCAGGAGTATGAGAATGCAGTAAATGAAAAAATAGAGCTGAAGGAAGGCACAAAGAGTAAGCAGGAAAGGAAATATCCTTACTATGTGGATGCTGTCCTGGATGAAGCAATTAATCAATTCGGCTTAACACAGGAAGAGATTTTCACAAGAGGATATAAAATTTTTACGGAAATGGACCAGAATCTTCAATCAAGCCTGGAAAAAGTATATGATAAAGACTCTATTTTTCCCCCTGGCATGAATGGCGAAATCGTCCAAAGCGGCGCAGTTCTTATGGACCCGCAAACCGGAGGAGTCAGAGGGCTTGTTGGAGGCCGTGGGGAACATGTTTTCAGAGGCTTTAACAGGGCCACACATATTAAAGCCCAGCCAGGATCAACTTTAAAACCGCTTGCTGTTTACACACCAGCACTGGAGGAAGGCTACTCACCTACATCTATGTTAAAAGATGAACCTGTAACATATGGAGATTACACACCAGCTAATGCTTCTGGCCAATATTCCGGTGAGGTGTCTATGTATAAGGCAGTAGAAGATTCAATCAATGTTCCAGCTGTCTGGCTCCTTAATGAAATTGGATTGGATAAAGGACTTGATGCCCTTGACCGATTTGGGATACCGCTTGAAAAAGAAGACGAATATTTGGGTATCGCACTCGGCGGAATGCGGAAAGGAATTTCTCCTCTAAAACTTGCAGAGGCGTATTCCACTTTTCCCAATGGCGGAAAAAGGCATAATGCACACTTGATTACTAAAATAGTCGGACCGACAGGAACGATAATTGCTGAAAGAGACAAAAAAACGGTTAAGGTGACGAGCAAAACTGTATCAAACCAAATGACTTCCATGCTCCTCAATGTAGTTGAATCAGGCACAGGAAGCGCGACAAAAATGGAAGGGTTCCAGATTGCCGGCAAAACTGGTTCAACCCAGCTCCCATACAACGACATTAACGGAACAAAGGACCAATGGTTCGTGGGCTATACCCCTAACCTGGTAGGAGCAGTTTGGCTTGGATATGACCAAACTGACCGGGAGCATTATTTATCAAAAAGCAGTTCTGAAACGGCTGTACCTGTGTTCAGAGCGATTATGGAAGAAAGCCTTCCATACATGGATGGTGATGAGTTCACTACTAAATCTGTAAATGAAAAGCTGGCCAAGAAAGAGTTAACAGAAGAAATAGAGCAGACCATTAAAGAACAAGCAGAAAAGATCGAAGGCAAACTTAGAGAGGATCTTCCTGTATGGAAAGAAAAATTAAAAGAAGGCAAGCAGGAACTAGAGGAATTCGGTAAATTCCTTAAAGAAAAATGGGGCCAATTTAATAATTAATCATAAAAAGGAGAATAGTATCCGCTATTCTCCTTTTTAATTTTCTTTAACCTTTATACTGGAATAATTCCAAAAAACAGTGTAACCTAAGTATTTATAGCAGCCCCTAACATTTCGACAGCATCCGCTAGCGAAATGCTAGCAAATAGATATTTTTCACCAGGAGGAATTTTTTATGAGTGGAGAAACCCGCATACAGCTTAATGTTCGAATATCAAAAGATACATCAAATATGCTAGATGAAATTGTTGAATACTATCAGGAAAACACGAAGCTTGGCAGAATTTATAAAGGAGACGTCCTAACCGATATTATTGAAAAGTCATATGAAGTCATGAATAAGCAGAAAAAGCTGAATAAGAGATTTTAGCAGTTTGAATTTTTATGGGAGTATTTGGAGGGATTTTTGTGAGGGATGTAAAATTAACGGATATTTATCAGCACCGGATAGCCCAAAAATATATCACTCGTTCCGGTATCGCTCATGCAATTGCTGTTTCCTATCATGCTTTCCAGCTTGCCAAAGATCAAAATGTTGATGCCGACTCTGCTGCAAAGGCCGGTTTTATGCATGATATGGGTCATTACACTTGGTACAAAAATGGAAAATGGGATTATGAACTCTACAGGAAAAATGATATACATGCCATTAAGGGGGCAGAGCGTGCACATAAACTTTTAATTCGCCTGGGAGAAAACCCGGTAAAAGCCAAAGAAATCGCTTTGGCCATTCTCTTTCATACAGATTCTTTTCTGCCAGGCGGAGAGGTTGTGAGGACTCCGCTGCAATCCATTGTCAAATTGGCAGATGAAAAGGATGAAGAACCAGGAGGGGCACATCATTATCGTGAACTTGAATTTGATAGGGCAATGAAAAGCCTGCAGATCCTCGATGAAAAAATTGATGAATTTCTGCAGAAAAAATGAAGAATAAACAAGCATTCTGTCTTATTATGCGCTTCCCCAGGAAATCAGTTCATTATTTTCCGAGCCTGAGAAAGAAGGGAAGCGCACATAGTAAGCAGAATACTATTATCAGGGAGATTAAACATTATCAAAATTGTTAAAATTTTGGGGATATTTTAGTAGGAAGGTGATGGTAAAGTGCGTGCAAGAAGCCGAAAACAGCAAACATTTAATGTGGAAGAATTTAAATTTGGATTAACAACTGTCTTTCTGCATCTATCATTTTATGCACTAATCATTTTTATACTTATACTTTTTATTGAGCTATTTAGTTAATTCGGAAAGATTGCATACATATTACATCCACACTCCAGAGCAGGCTGGAAGCAGGCTCTGGAGCGGACCCTAATCTTTAGAAAGCAAACCCTTATCCATCAAATATCTTTCAACTTCTTTAAATTCCTCAACTGGTATAAATGGTACGTTCTTTTTGCGAAGAAGATCCTGAAGCCCATTTTTTGCAAAAGTGATGTCGGCATGCTCAGCAGGGTGGGAATCTGGTTCACTGTCGCCTATAAAGTACACCGTTTCATACTTACTCTTAAGGTCCTGAATAACCTTTGACTTATCAATACCATACCTTTCAGAATAATGCCTGTGATTTTTATCTATATTCATATGAACATTCTTCTCATGATAATAGCCCTCATTGGAAAATACCTTAACATCTTTAATTCCATATTTATTTAAAATATGATGAATATAATAATCTGTCCCGGCACTCAAAATATAAAAATCACCACCGTTTTCCTGGATCGTTTTTATAAATTCTGGCACTTCTTCATCAATGGGAATTGAAAGAATATCCGCAATAATTTGATCTTCCTCCTGGTCTATCGAGGTAAAGACTCTATTTAAAAAATCGATATCCTTTATTTCACCAGCTTTCCACTTCGGCATAAGCTTACGGCCTTCTGGGAAATATTTATCCATCATAATTAAATAAAAGTCCTTCTTCGAAATGGTTCCATCAAAATCAGATACAAAAGCCCACTTTTTCATCCTATTAACCCTCCCGTAATTGCATTTCTTGCTAAGATGAATTCGTTTATCAGTGCTCTATTAGCAATACCCTTTCTTTTTTATGTTCAATCAAAGAAAAATACGCCTTTTAATTTTATTCCTGAAGAGATTAATGGTATTATTAATTTGATTTTCACATAAGGAGATGAATGAGCATGGCAGAAAAAGGATACATAGTATTGAAAAATGGTGAAAAGGTAGAATTTGAATTATACCCGGAAGCAGCTCCAGGCACTGTTGAAAACTTTAAAAAGCTTGCGAACGAAGGTTTCTATAATGGTCTAACTTTCCACCGTGTAATTCCTGGATTTGTTAGCCAAGGGGGATGCCCAAATGGAACAGGTACAGGCGGTCCTGGCTACACAATCAACTGCGAAACAGAAGGCAACCCTCATAAGCATGAGGAAGGTTCCCTTTCAATGGCGCATGCTGGCCGTAATACTGGAGGAAGCCAGTTCTTTATCGTTCATGAACCACAGCCGCATTTAAATGGTGTTCACACTGTTTTCGGAAAAGTTACTTCTGGCATGGAAGCAGTTAAAGCGATGAGTAATGGCGATGTTATGGAGAAAGTAGAAATCTTAGAAGGATAATTTGTTTAACACAAAAAAGAGCCGCAATGGCTCTTTTTTTCTTTTCCGCAAATAGCCTATTGTGTTATTTCTCATACTAAAGATAGCTTTATACACAAGGAGATGACGAAAATGGGCGCCATTGAAAGAAACGGCTATCGTTTTGAGCCGGAATTCAGTGTAATCAACCAAAATGGGGCTATCCATGTATATCAGAATGGAAAGTTCATAGAAGAGATTTCATTTAAATTTACTGGCAAGTTTCCAGAAAATGACCAAATTGAAGAAATCGTTGATACTTATTGCAATAATCACGGACTTTAAGGTTCCTCTTTTACTTGCGTCCTGGCGTTGTCAATGACAGGACGCAGTACCTCTTCATTCATCTGAATAATACTTTTTATTTTTTGTTCCCATATCATTTAGATACAATAGACAATATCAGCACCAATGAAAGGAATGATAATTTTATGGAGCCTATTAAAGACCATTTAAAGGAAAACCTTGATTTGCTGTTTGTCGGCTTTAACCCAAGCATACGCTCAGGAGAGACAGGGCACCATTTTGCAAACCCCAATAACCGTTTTTGGAAAATCCTCCATGAATCTGGTTTAACTCCGACGAAATTCGATCCCACTGAAGATTACAAATTGCTGGAATTAGGCTACGGCATGACTAATATCGTACCAAGGCCTACAAAAGCAGCCGATGAAATAACGAAAGAAGAATATAAAGAAGGAAGAGAAGAGCTGATTAAAAAAATTAGTGCATACAAGCCCAAGGTTGTTTGTTTTGTAGGAAAAGGTGTATACCAGGAATACAGCCGAAAAAAAAAGCTTCCCTGGGGAACCCAGGACGAATCAGTCGTGCCAGGCACCATCGATTTTGTCGCTCCATCATCCTCAGGACTAGTCAGAATGAAGGTTGATGAAATTGTTCAAATTTATGCTGAGATTCCTAAGCTAATAAGGTCCATAAAGTGAGATTTGTTATATTAGTTATAATGTATTTATTCTGATTATAACCATTTTTCAGCCCGTAAATATAGAATCGTGGCAAGCTGTCATTTTGGGCTTTATTCCTTTCGATTAACGGTCATTTCCCAAGCCAATCAGGCATTTTTAAGTTGTCCCTTTTTATAACCAGCTCCAAAATGAATTAAGGCGAAGTAATTTTATCTAAACTCCCTAACCTAGTGCAAATAGCACAAATTCTTCCTTTTTTCTCACCCAAGTCTAGTAAATTCCCTACGAACGATACTGTCAAAAAAGATTCAGAATTGTTAAAATGGTTATAACAGCTAGAACCAGCTTCAATTTAATCTCTTAAGGAGGGAAAGAAATGGAGCAATATGTTCGCGTTATTCCTTATAAGGTGATCCAGCAGGAAGAGGAAGTTAAAGAAGTGCCAAAAGGTGTTGAATTAATTCAGGCGCCAAAGATTTGGAACGAAACCAAAGGAAAAGGCATTAAAGTTGCTGTCCTGGATACAGGCTGTGATGTAAATCATCCAGATTTAAAGGATCGTATTGTTGGCGGCCGCAATTTTACAGACGATGATAGCAGCAACCCTGATATTTTTACAGACTATAACGGACACGGCACTCATGTTGCCGGTACAATTGCAGCGCAGGAAAATGATGCAGGTGTAATCGGAGTAGCCCCGGAGGCAGAACTCCTGATTGTAAAGGTTTTAAACAAAAATGGATCCGGACAATATGAGTGGATTATCAATGGCATTCATTATGCAATCGAGCAAAATGCGGATGTTATCTCGATGTCCCTTGGCGGCCCGGCTGATGTACCTGAGCTGTATAATGCCATAAAAGCTGCAGTCAAGAAGAATATCCTTGTTGTTTGCGCTGCAGGCAATGAAGGCGATGGGGATGATTCAACTGATGAGTTTGCTTATCCTGGCTGCTACAATGAGGTTATTAGCGTTGGAGCGATTAGCCTTGAAAGAGACTCATCTGAATTTACAAATTCCCATAACGAAATTGATTGCGTTGCACCAGGTGAAGGTATCCTATCAACCTATTTAAATGGAAAATATGCTACACTTAGCGGCACCTCCATGGCAGCTCCTCATGTCTCCGGTGCACTGGCATTGATTAAAGATTATGCAAACAGGCAGTTCGAAAGAAAACTTTCAGAACCTGAGCTGTATGCACAATTAATCAGGCGGACTGTTCCGCTGGGCAATTCACCAAAGCTTGAAGGGAACGGGCTCGTCTATCTAACAGTTCCTGAGCATTTGGCCGGCATATTTGACCAAAACTTTAAAACTATGGTAATGAATGCAATATGATTAAAGTGAACAGCATTTCCGAGGCATGGATGACGGCTCAAACGAAATATATTGATAGTGTTCAAAATGAAACTTATTATGATTCAGAGCTGGATTTAAAAAAGCAAGAGGCATACTACAGCAAGGTGGATTTTGAAAAAGAAAATATTGCAGTACAACTCCATTCGCTGCTTGAAAGTACGCACACCCAGCAATTGGATTATTCACCGCATCAATATGTATATCCTTGGGTTGATTTGCAGGAGAACCGTAAGCTTAAGAGCCTATACTCTGGCACTGGACTCGACCCACTCAAAACAATTGATCAGGATTTAAAGCTCTTGCAAATGATTCAGGAAGAAGGCTTTACCTCCAGCGAAAGGGTCATTTTTAATACGGAGCATGTTGTGCCCCAATCCTGGTTTGGAGGGAAAGAGCCAATGAGAGGGGATCTTCATCATCTTTTTGCTTGTGAACCGGCTTGCAATAGTATGAGAAGCAATTTTCCATACTATGATTTTGAGTCATATGTTCCTGAATTCCAAGCTGTGAAAATTAGAAACGGCTGCGGGATGGCAGAAAATGAGAAGTTTGAACCTGAATATGGAAAAGGGGTCGCAGCAAGAGCAGTATTCTATTTTGCAGTAAGATATACAAAAGTGATCAGGATGGAAACCAAAATGGATCTGCATCTTTTGCTGAAATGGCATGAAGAAAATCCTGTGACTTTATATGAAAAGCACAGAAACACTGCAATCCAGGATCTGCAGGGGAACCGCAATCCCTTTATTGATTATCCTGAACGTGCAAAGGAAATGCTCGGCTTATAAGTGAAACCGCCTGAATTCAGGCGGTTTTTTGTTTATAATATTGCTATAAACAACTAGTTAGAGGAGCCTTGATATGCAGCCGTTTACCATAAAAGCTATTAAGATTATTCAAAACATCCCTTCCGGAAAAGTTATGACCTATGGACAAATTGCCAAACTTGCCGGCAGTCCGCGGGGTGCAAGGCAGGTAGTCCGAATCCTTCACTCCCTAAGTGAAAAGCATCAGCTACCCTGGCATCGGGTTGTAAACGGGAAAGGGGAAATAGGCTTTAAAGATGACCTTTCTTTTAACCTTCAAAGAGAACTGCTTGAAAAAGAAGAAATTTATGTATCTACAAAAGGAATACTGGATTTGCAGGAGTATCTATATGACCCTTTTTACCACCATTCGTAATCGCTCAATAAAAACCCTGTATATTCCAAATAAATACAGGGTTTCCACTAATTAGAAATACCTATTTTGATCTTGATGCAAATTCCTTAATCATTTCAATTGTTACCAACTTCCTGGCAGGTACAATGCCCTGTTTAGATAATTCATTAATCCTCGCGGTTACTTCATTTATCTTATCCGCAGAAAAAGGCAATCCTTTTCTGCAGTTATCCAAAGCTTGTTCAATATAATTTTCACGTTCCTGATCAAGAGCTGCGAAGCTTGTTATGATTTTATTTTGTTTGCCAACATGTTCTGATATTGCTTTATGTACACTCATTTTTCCACCCCTTAAAAAATTCACTTATTGCTATCATACCATTTTTTATAAAAATATTTTAAGATTAATTATCTTAAATAACAATAATAAATTCACTTAAAAAAATCTGGGTATGAAGAGCCAGTCCTCATAACTTCCAAAGAGGAGAATAAAATAGTGAAGAGATGAAAAATGAATCTTTTTCCTTATAATGGAAATAAAGGGAACTCACCTTTCAAAAAAGAAAAGGTTAGGAACTAGAAATGAAAGGTGGATTATACATATGAAAAAAACACTGAAAATGGGTATTAGCATGTTGTTGATTCTTGTGCTCGCATTTGTTCCTTTTTCCCAAACAGAGTCTCCTCAGGTAAAGGCAACGGAAGAAGGAAGCGATTTAGTTCAGCAGCTAAACCACATCCTTAACAATGACCCCATTTTACAGGGAGCACTGGCCGGGGTCAGTATCCGCAATGCAGAAACAGGAGAATTGATTTATGACCATATAGGAGATATACGCTTACGGCCAGCTTCCAATATGAAGCTTCTGACTGCTGCTGCAGCTTTGGATACTTTGGGTGATAATTATAAGTTCAAAACAGAACTTCTTCATACAGGCTCGCTGAACGGGCAGACTCTGCAAGGTGATCTGATCTTAAAAGGAAAAGGAGATCCTACTCTTTTAAAAGCGGACTTTGATGCTTTTGCAGCAAAGGTGAAGGAAGCAGGCATTAAAGTGATTCATGGTAACCTGATCGGTGATGACACGTGGTACGATGATGAGCGCTATTCAACAGACCTATCCTGGAGCGATGAATCCTGGTATTACGGTGCACAGGTTTCAGCATTGACTGCCTCTCCGAACGAAGATTATGATGCAGGAACTGTGATTGTAGAGGTGTACCCTGGAGAAAATGCAGGACATGAGCCAGTTGTTAAGATGGTGCCGGAAACGGATTACATAAAAATTGTAAACAAAGCAAAAACCGTTGCAAAAGGCGAGAATAAAGATATCAGCATCGAACGTGACCACGGTACTAACACTGTAACCATTGAAGGAGAAATCCCGGTTGACGGAAGCCGTTCCAGGGAATGGATTGCTGTTTGGGAGCCTGCTGGCTATGCACTGGATCTCTTTAAACGATCCCTTGCCGAACAAGACATCAAGCTGCAGGGGAAGATTATTGCTTCATCTTCGCCTGCAGGTGCCAAGGTTCTTGCAGAGCATCAATCCATGCCGCTTTCAGAATTGCTTATTCCTTTTATGAAATTAAGCAACAATGGACATGCCGAGACACTCATCAAGGAAATGGGTAAAATCGAAAAAGGGGAAGGCAGCTGGGAGAAGGGGCTTGAGGTTTTAGAAGATAAAGTTAAAGAATTTGGCATGAATGAAAAAACTCTAGTACTTCGTGATGGATCAGGAATTTCACATGTAAACTTAATTCCGGCAAATGAGATTTCAAAGCTGCTTTTTGAAATACAAGGTAAAGAATGGTTCCCATTCTATTTAAATTCCCTGCCGATTGCCGGAAACACAAACCGCATGGAGGGGGGAACTCTTCGAAATCGAATGAAAAACTCCAATGCTGTTGGAAATGTTAAAGCAAAAACCGGTTCAATCTCGACAGTCAGTTCATTATCAGGGTATGTCACAACAACTACCGGAAAAGAGCTAATCTTCTCAATTGTACTAAATAACTTAACGGATGGTTCACGAGGAAAATTGATTGAAGACAAAATTGCCAAATTACTAGCTGACCAATAGAGCAAACTAAAAGGGCAGGTCTCCATTTCGGATTCCTGCCCTTTTTCTTATTCAGCTTTGGCAGCCTGAATTTGCAGATCAATTTTCACTTTATCGCCAACAAGGACACCGCCAGTTTCAAGGGCAGAGTTCCATGTTAAGCCGTAGTCGCTGCGCTTAATTACGCCCGCTGCACTGAATCCCACTTTTTCATTTCCCCACGGATCTTTTCCAGAACCCTCATAAGTAACCGTGAACGTTTCAGGTCTTGTTACTCCATGAATCGTTAGATCTCCTGTTACATCATACTCATCGTCACCTTTGCTTGAGATGCCTGTTGATTTGAACGTCATTTTAGGGTGTTTTTCAATATCAAAGAAGTCAGCTGAACGCAGATGGTTATCACGGTCTTCATTCCGTGTGTCAATACTTGAAAGATCTACATTAAATTGAATGTCCGCTGTTGTTAAGTCCGCAGGATCTGCTTCGATTTCTGCATCAAAGCTATTAAAGCTTCCTTTCACGTTTGCGATCATCATATGTTTGATTGAAAAATCAACACTGCTGTGTGCTGGATCAACAGCCCATTTTGTTTTTGCCATTATTTCATCCTCCATTTGTTTTGAATTCGATTGTTTTGAATTCAAGATATTTTAATTCTAGATAAAGTATATGACCGTTTCAGTTTTCTGTCAATGATATTTTTTCAAAAGATGGTAAAATGAAGACTACTTAATTTTTCCTTAGGATACATAACCTAATACATAATGATCACAGCACAAACTAATTGTGGTGCTTAAAGGGGAACGGAATATGAATCAACTTGAACAAACTTATAATAATGCTGCAGAGCACACGAAAATAAAAATACTTGAAGATGTCGACCGCTATCTTGGGAGTAAAGAGGCCATGCCGACTTATAAGGAATACCTATCTGAAAGGTTCCATTATATCGACCAAATTTGGGTGAATGTCTGGCTGAATAAAATTACAACTAAAATTTCAAAGCACGAAAAAAAGAAGTACTTAAGCGACAAAGGATATGAAACAGAGAATGTGGACAGGAAATTGATCAATCATATATTTAGAACTGAGATGAGGGATTATCAGCCGTTTAATACCTCAGAATGGCTTAATGATCGGTTCGAAAGCAAAGATGAGGAATGGGAAGACCGCTATAAGAATGCTCGAGCCCACTATCTTCAAAAAGCTGAAGAAGAGAGGCTGCAGCGAAAAAAATATGTCATCCGCGAAACGATTGAAGAGAAAATTGATGAGATCATGGAACAGGAGTATAGTCTTCTTTATTTATATATAAGACATATGACAGCCAAGCAATTGGCATCGGATTTTAAAAACAAAATAAGATACTCCCAGGTCGATACCTTTGCACTGGAAGAAAAGCTAGAGGAAGCTGGAGGCTTTAATTCCGACGAGTATAGAGCTATGGCTGACTTCCTTGCTGAACTGACTGGAAATATCCATAAAACCTTGCACTGGGGCCAGGGCTATTTTGAATACGAAACCTATTACTATGTGTATAAGAACAATATTTCCGGATATCTTTCTGAAACCCTGCAAACCCTTGTCCTGCAAAACCTTCCACATGAATTATTTGAGGAGTATGAAGAAGCTTACGGCAAGCCTTTGACTGGGAAGGCGGTTAAAAAGCTGATTACCCATACTCTTCACGATATCAATGAGAGCTTTTTTGAAAGTATTCAGGAAGAATATGTTGAAGATCTGCTAAAGCTCGCTGACATCCCGTTTGCCCCAGATGTCCATAAAGAGTTATTCGAGAAGGACCTTGAAGTAAGAGAGCGTAAAAAAGCTGAGGAACTGGCAGAACTGCAGCGGCAAAAAGAAGAAGAAGCCCGAATGCTGGAGTATGTTTTCGGACAGGAATACAGTCCTTCGCTGGAACGGGCAAAGCGCTATGTTCTTCATATTGGGGAAACCAATACAGGCAAGACCCATCATGCTCTTGAAGGAATGAAGCTGGCAGGCAGCGGTATGTACCTGGCCCCGCTTAGACTGCTTGCTCTGGAAGTATATGATAAGCTGAACCGTGATAAAGTACCCTGCTCCTTGAAAACAGGGGAAGAAGAAAAATTAGTATCCGGTTCAAAGCATCTCTCCTGCACGGTTGAAATGTTTCATGAAAAAGATTTTTTTGATGTGATCGTTATAGATGAAGCCCAGATGATTACAGATAAAGATCGCGGCTTTTCTTGGTATAAAGCGATCACAAAAGCAAATGCCAATGAAGTGCATATTATCGGCAGCCGAAGTGCAAAGAGCATGATGCTCCAGCTGCTTGGCGATGCAGACATCGAACTGAATGAATATAGCCGCGATATTCCGCTGGAAGTGGAAGCGAAAGAGTTTAAGTTCAAAAATGTGAGAAAAGGAGATGCGCTTATCTGTTTTTCCAGGAAAAGAGTGCTGGAAACAGCCTCAAGACTCCAGCAGGAAGGCCACTCGGTCAGTATGATTTACGGATCCATGCCGCCTGAAACAAGAAAGAAACAAGTATTGCGCTTTATTAATGGCGAAACTTCCGTGATCGTGTCAACTGATGCCATTGGGATGGGTCTTAACCTGCCAATCCGCAGAATCGTCTTTCTCGAAAATGAGAAGTTTGACGGCACAAAGAGGCGGCTGCTTACATCACAGGAGGTTAAGCAAATTGCAGGGAGGGCAGGCCGCAAAGGTTTATACAATATCGGGAAGGTCTCGTTTACGAAAGATATTAAAAGAATGAAGGCATTGCTTGAAATGGAAGATGAACCTGTCCATACCTTTGCGATTGCCCCAACAAATACTGTATTTGAAAGATTTCAACGGTATTATCGTGATTTGGGCACATTTTTTGAGCTATGGGATAAGTTTGAAAGCCCTAAAGGCACCAAAAAAGCGGCTCTGACAGAGGAAAGAGATCTATACGAGAGGATTCGCGGAACTGAAATAGAAGCTAAGCTTGGCATTATGGATCTGTACGGCTTTCTCCATCTCCCGTTCTCAAAAAAAGAGAATGATCTTGTACGGCAATGGGAGGAGACCATGTATGCCATAATTGATGGTGTTGAGCTGCCCGAGCCGCGGATCAAGAACCGCAACCTCGAGGAGTTGGAACTCACATACAAAGCTATTGGCCTGCACCTTCTGTTTCTTTACCGGCTTGAACAGAGAACTGAAGCATTATATTGGGAAAGATTACGAGAAGAAATAAGTGACCATGTCCATGAAAGGCTGAAAACAGACATTAAAGAGCTCTCAAGAAAATGCCGAAGATGCGGCAAAAAGCTTCCTTGGGAACATGAGTTTCAAATTTGTGATGAGTGCCATACTACACGCTCCAGGAAAAGATATAACTACTATAGAAGGTAAACAATCCAGGGATGATTGGATGGGGTAGAATGTTATTTGGCTGCCATTTAAGCATTAGGGAAGGCTACTTAGGGGCTGCAAAAGCTGCTGAAAAAATGAATGCTTCCGCCTATCAGTATTTCCCTAAAAACCCGAGGAGCTTAACTGTTAAGGATTTTGATCAAGAGGATGCCAGGCTTTGCAGGGATTTTTGCGAAGAGCACGGGATCTTTTCTATTGCACATACACCATATCCGACGAGCCTGACACCGCATCCGGAGAAACAAGATCTTACGATTAACTCCTTACTGAATGATCTTGATATAGCTAACTGCTGCGGTTCAGCGGGAGTAGTCGTCCATTTCGGCAGTCCTATAAGCAGCAGGGACCCGCTTGCTGGCTATCACTTAATGATTGAAATGCTAAATAAAGTGCTTAGGCAATGGGATGGGCCGTGTCTTATCCTGCTTGAAAACACTGCCGGCCATCCAGGAACAATGGGGACGATCATAGAGGAACTTGTTCAGGTCCGCAGCTTATGTGATTACCCTGACAAAATTGGCTTCTGCCTGGATACCTGCCATGCCTTTGCAAGCGACCTTTGGAATGGGGACAACCTTGAAGAATTCCTTCAAAAAGGAGAAGAATTGAACTATTTTGAGCATTTAAAAGCTATTCATTTTAATAACTCAAAATATCCGGCGGGTTCAGGAAAGGACCGGCACGCCAATATATTCAACACAGGACATATAACCGAAAAACAGTTTGATGAGTTCGTAAAAGCAGAGCCATTTAAAAAGCTGCCTTTTATACTGGAAACACCGTCTGATGAAGGAATTAAACATGCAGATGAGGTAGCGCTTCTTATAAAAAAATGGGTAAATAGCACCGATGTAATTTGAAAAAGCCTGCTGGCAAAACAGCAGGCTTTTCATGATCAAGGCTTTAAAACCACTTTAATGCAATCATCTTCATGTCCATTAAAAATTTTATACCCATGACTTGCCTCATCTAAGGTAATTTTGTGCGTGATGATGTCCTTCGGATCAAATTCTTTGTTTATGATTTTCTCATATAGCTTAGGCATAAATGGTATGACAGGCGCCTGTCCCATTTTCAGCGTAATGTTTCTGGAGAAGAATGCACCCAGCGGGAACATATTATAATTTGCACCATAAACCCCGGTAATTTGGACTGTTCCTGTTTTTCTGACAGCTTTTGTCGCAATTTGAATCGGTCCCAAGGTCCCGCCTTGAAGCTTTAACTTTTGCTCTAAAAACTCAAGAGGTGACTTTTTCCCGTCCATGCCCACACAATCAATGACAACATCAGCTCCGCCATGAGTTATTTCCTTTAAATGCTCTCCCATATCCGGGTACTTAGTGAACTCATATACTTCCACTTTATTCGTTGCCTTTGCGTGATTGATCCGGTAATCGAGATAATCAACCGCGATGACCCGCTCGGCGCCTTCCATCCATGCAAATTTTTGAGCCATTAGACCAACTGGACCACAGCCCAGGACGATAACCGTATCACCCTTTTTAACACCAGCATTTACAACACTCCAATAGGCAGTAGGAAGGACGTCAGATAAAAATAACAGGGATTCATCCTCAAGTTCACACGATTCCGGAACGAGAAATGGTGTGTAATTGCCGAAAGGAACTTTTAAATATTCTGCCTGTCCCCCAGGATGATTTCCAAATTTTTCGGTGTATCCAAAATAACCTCCCGAATCATAATGCGGATTGGAATTATCGCATTGGCTGGTTTGATCCTGCTGGCAATAAATGCACTGTCCGCAAGATACATTAAATGGGATAACAACTCTGTCGCCCTTTTTCACTTTTGTCACCTCAGGGCCTGTTTCTTCGACAATGCCCATCGGTTCATGTCCGATAACATATCCTTCGGGAAGGGGCATATTCCCCTGATATAAGTGCAAATCCGAACCGCAGATCGCCGTGGACGTTATTTTAACGATAATATCATCTTTTTTTTCAAGCTTCGGGTCATCTACATTCGTAACAGCTACACGGTTAGGACCCTGATAAGTGACAGCCTTCATTTTCCACACTCCATTTTTTGTTGGCCCTGATTCAGTTTCAATGAAATGAAAAAGGGATTCTGGTTTGCTATACTTGTAAAAGAATTTTTAATATCGCTGTTTTCGCAAAGTTTGTTGCTTTCGAACCATTTTTAATAAACTAAGTTGATTGGAGCGGAAGGCGCTAATCCCGCGAAAATGCTATCGCATTTTCTTCGTGCGGTGTCCATTCGAGGAAGCTTATTCAACGTCCTACGGGAGTAGCGTTCCAAGGGAGACCCCGCAGACGCAGAGCGTCGAGGAGGCTCCCGGTAGCCCCGTGGTTCGCTGAGCGCCTCTTGCTGAAATCAACAGGCAGAGTTCAAAGCAAAAACAACAATCTATACGAAAAGAACCTTTAATATAGAAAAGAAACCTACTGGCACAATAATCATCAATAATATAAGTTTCGCTCGTTTGCTAATAATTATTCGATTTTTAACATAGGAGGGGAAAAAAGAATGTTTATTGTCAAACTATATAACCAAAGCGCTGACGTTCTCCATATCGGCCGTTTCAGCACTTTACAGGAAGCAGAAGCCGGAGCATCCAGAGGATTAAAATACAGCAGTACAGCTATCGTCTATGATGGAGAAATACCTGTGATGCTGTTTGATCATGCTTCCTACCCGGAAGGATTCCCGCTGGGTACGGGAAATTATTAATTTTTGAAAGAGGGGGAAACCTTGAAATTAAGTATTTTGGATCAGGCACCTATTTCTTCAGGATATTCACCAAGGGATGCCTTAGAGGCATCCGCAAGGCTTGCGCAAGCTGGAGAGAGGCTGGGGTATACAAGGTATTGGATTGCAGAGCATCATGATTTATCCGGTTTAGCCTGCTCCGCTCCAGAGATTATGTTAAGTTATATTGGTTCCAAAACAGAAAAAATCCGTATCGGTGCAGGCGCCATCTTACTCCCGCACTATAAACCATACAAGATTGCGGAATTGTTCAATATGCTTGCTACTTTGTTTCCAAATCGAATTGATCTCGGGATCGGCAGGGCACCAGGCGGATCAGCTGAAGCCACGATGGCACTTTCAGACAATTTTTTGGAAGGTGTCCGGAAAATGCCCGAAACAGTGAAGGAGCTGCTCCATTTCTTAAACAAAGACTTTCCGAAAAATCATATGTTTTCAAGGATTTCCGCATCGCCTGTTCCAAAAATCAGACCCGAACCATGGATTTTGGGAACCAGCTGCAAAAGTGCTGTTATGGCTGCCGAGAACGGTGCAGCCTATGCATTTGGCCAATTTATGAGCGAAAAAGATGGAGAAGAAATCATAAGGGAATACAGGGAAAATTTCAAAGCAAGAGGAAGCCTGCAGAAGCCCAAAGTGATTTTAACAGTATCCGCTATTTGTGCCGAAACGGCGGAGGAAGCAAAAGAGCTAGCTCTCAGCAGCATGCTGTGGAGGCTGAAAACAGATAAAGGCGAAGGCAATCAAGGAATCCCTTCGATTGAAGAAGCAAAAAGCTATTTTCTCAATGTAAATCAGGACCCTTTTACTAAAAAGTCCAGCTTAATTATAGGCAATCCCACCGAAGTTGCACAGGAGCTTAGAGATATGCAGGACCGGTACCAAGCGGATGAGATCATGATTGTAACCATTGTTCACCGTTATGAAGCCCGCCTGCGTTCATACGAACTTATTGCCAAAGAAGTACTGAGTTAATTTAAAAAATGATGAATCTCGCCCGCCTATTTTGAATACATATTCAGGGAAACCAACTATGAAAAACTTCAAAAGGGGCGGTAAATATGCCAAACTGTACACATCAGGCGGAAGTGAATGTACCAATTGGGGCGATATGGAATTTTGTCAGTGATATTGACAACTGGGCACCTCTAGTACCTGGATATATCGCACATGAGGTACTTAATAACAAAGAATCAACTTGGAGCTTTAAAAGCGATATGGGGATCCTGAAGAAAAAAATTGAATTAAAAGTGGATATCACCGGCTGGCAAGAGCCAACTAAGGTGACGTTTAATTTAACCGGGATTAATGAGAAGTTTACCGGGCATGGATATTTTCTTGCAGCCAATGGCCGAAATAATAAAAACTTGATGACTGGTGCTCTGGACATTAAGGCAGAAGGTATGATGGCTAAAGTGGCAAATTCCCTGCTTAATACATCACTTCCTGAAATTACAGCAGAGCTGACCGAAGCGGTTGCCACAAAGCTGGAACAGGAATATAAGGAGCATGCAGGCGTTTAATAGCAGTATTTAATCAGGCAGTGAAAAGAACTCATTTTCTGAGTTCTTTTTTAACACTTATTTCGTATAGCGATTGGCGTAGCTTGAGGCAACGAATGCTTCCGGCTTTATTTTTGGCTCCAAACCGATAGATTCGATCCTTGACACCATTTCCTTCACAAATTCCCTCGTTTTATTTCTTTTGCCGGATCCAATGTCCATATGACCCTCCATCGAAAAGGATCCTCCTTTATAAATATATGGCAGAACAATCTCAAACATCCTATCTTTTCGGTCCTCTGTAAATAGGGAGACCACTTCTTCTGTGAGAGAGGTTTCATATGAAATCCTTTCATGCAGATGCAGCATTTTTCTTGGAATAATAGTTTTTCTTATACAGGCCCAGGCTCCTTTCCTCTCGTTTTGAATCACAATTCCGGTAATAAACACTGTACGGTTGCAATGCACCTGCGAATCTGTTCCAATCATTAAACGGAAGTTTCCATCAGGATTTCTTTTCATAAATAGTAAAATACGGTTAAACACCTGATCGAACGTCAATTGCCGTTCCTGGAGATTTTGAAAATTATATTCAGCACTCACCTGTTATCACCACATTAAGTATTTTGTTTTGAAATAACACGATTTCAACAACCTTTTACTTAAGATAAAAACTTTCTACTATCATTATATTGAGAGGTTTCGAACAAGTTGTTATTTTTTTAGAAAATTGCTTTTCCAATGGAAAAACGAATTATGAATGGGAAAAGAAAGAGTGTTAAAAACTAAAGCTTAAAGGAGGAAAATAGATGAATAATACGATGATTTTAATCATTAAATTTATATCCAGTGTGATTGCGTTTGCAATTGCCCTTGATGTATTTTTCGATGCCACTTTTGCTGATATCGTTTCATTCAGCATTTTGGTTACGGTTATGTCCTACATGCTTGGTGACCGAATAATCCTTCCGAGATTGGGGAACCGGAATGCCCTCATAGCTGACTTTTTTTTAGTTTATGCGGCTGTATGGGTTTTTGGAAGTGTCCTGCTGAACAGTTATTTGCAAATTGCATGGGGGAGTATTATAGCTGCTGGAATCATCACTCTTTCTGAAGTATTTGTCCATCGTTATCTGTTAAACAGAATGGAAGTCAGCCAGGGGGAAACGCGTAGCGAATCTGCGATGAATCCAAGACTTGCTTACGGGATGGAACTTGGGGAAGAAAAGGATCCATTAAAAGATTGAGTTTGAGCATCTCTTTATATAAATTTGCAGCTATTCGTAGATACACCAAATAAGCGGAATAAAAAAACCAATGCAGACTTTTTAATAGTCTAGTTTGCATTGGTTTTTTTGATTTAATGCCATCTATTCAATGAGGTCTTTTCCTCTGAAAATAGAATATTCATTAATAATAGAGAGGTCGAATGATAAAGGGTGTTGCACATGCACGAATTGTCTCTTATGGGCGAACTGCTTCACATAGTGGAGGAAGATGCCCGCCAGAGAGGCTTCATTAAGATTAATAGTATTTCAGTCATTGTAGGGGATTTATCCAATGTGCTTCCGGATGCTTTAGAGCTTGCATTTTCTTTTTTTCAAACACAGTCAGACTGCATTATAGATGAAGAAACACAGTTATTGGTGATCAGGGAGGAAGCAAAAGCAGCCTGCTTAGCTTGCGGGACTGATTTTGTACCAGATTATCGAATTGCCCTTTGTTCACAATGCAATCAAACAAAAACGGTGCTGCTATCAGGCGAAACATTTCGGATAGAGTCTTATGAAGGAAGTGATAAAAATGAAGATTAAGATGGATGATGATGTTTTGAAGAATCAAAATAAAGCCGCTGATTTCAACAGAATCATATTTAAACGGAATCAAACACTTGTTATCAATTTGATGAGCTCACCTGGTGCCGGAAAAACTACGCTGCTTGAGCAAACTGTAAAAGCCCTTGCGCATGAATATCAAATTGCTGTTATTGAGGGGGATTTGGCAACAGAGAGGGATGCAGAACGTCTTCGTGCCTTAGGGATAAAAACGGTGCAAATCAATACTGTAGGCGGATGCCATCTGGATGCAAGAATGATAGCAAAAACTTTACCGGATTTTCAGCTTGAGGAGATCGATATCCTCTTTATCGAAAATATCGGCAACCTGGTTTGCCCTTCAGGCTATGATTTAGGACAAGATTACAAAGCCGTCATCCTTAGTGTGCCAGAAGGGAATGATAAAATCCCAAAATATCCAGTCATGTTTCACAGGACCCATTTGACGATTATAAACAAAACAGATTTGCTTCCATATGTTCATTTTGATTTAGAGGAAGCACGTAAGGATTTACAATGTATAAACCCCCATGCTGATTTTCTTGCGCTTTCCGCCCAAACTGGAGATGGCATGGAAGAATGGCTGAATTGGATAAAGGAAGTATACGCCAATGCTGCGCGCAGTCAAGATTAAAGTGACAGGAAAAGTGCAGGGGGTTGGGTTCCGACCCTTTATCTACAGTCTTTCAAAAAAGTACAAGATAAAAGGAACAGTCCAAAATAATTTGGATGGTGTTCTTATTCATGCAGAGGGCTCTGACGATTTAGTTACTGCTTTGATCGACCACATACAAACCAGCCCTCCTTATCTGGCAAAGGTTAGTGAAGTCATTGTGACTGAAAACCAACCTTCCAATTATTTGGAATTTACGATTATTCCAAGCAAGCGAACTGGCTGTCATACACCTTTAATCCCTGCGGATGCCGCAATCTGCAAGGACTGCTTATTCGATATTAAAAACCCTGATAACAGGCGATATCGATATCCTTTTACAAATTGCACCCAATGCGGGCCGCGCTATACGATCATTCGGGATCTTCCATATGACAGGCCCCAAACATCTATGAACGAATTTCAAATGTGTCCTTCCTGCCAGGAAGAATACGAAGACCCGCTTAATCGCCGACATCATGCACAGCCGATATGCTGTCCTAAATGCGGACCTGCACTAACACTTTATCAGTCTAAAAAAAAGCCTGAAATAACAACTCAAAATTCCATTCAGGAAGCTGCACGCCTTTTATCGGCAGGGAAAATTCTCGCCATAAAAGGGATAGGCGGGTATCACCTTGCCTGTGATGCACATAACCCAAGCGCGATCAAGGAGCTACGGAAACGGAAAAGAAGGCCGCAGCGCCCACTGGCGATCATGGTGAAAACGCTCGAAACAGCAATGAAGTATTGTCACGTATCAGAAGCAGAAGCTGGAATGCTAAACATTCCTGAAATGCCCATTGTTGTATTGAGAAAAAAAGAGACCTGCGGACTCCCTGGGATTTTGGCTCCAGGGATATCCACACTAGGAGTAATGCTTCCATATTCGCCGCTTCATTTTTTATTGTTTGAGACCAGCAGATTGGAGAGTATAGTCCTGACAAGCTCAAACTCTTCCGGGTTCCCACTTCAATACAGAGATGATTCAGAGGATCTAGGTGACTTTGTTCTAACACATAACCGCCCCATTCTTTATCCTATTGATGATTCCGTTATTGAGGTGAATCAAGAAGGAGAGATCACCTTTCTTCGCCGCGCAAGAGGTTTCATACCTGAAGTGTTTACAACGGAGTACCCAGTCGATCAAATACTGGCATTGGGAGGCAATCAAAAAAATACCTTTGCAGTCGGGAAGGAAAATAGCATCTTTATGGGTCCGCATATTGGAGATTTGGAAAATGAAGAAATGCTTCTGCATTATGAATATCAAATGGACCATTATATAAGATGGTTAGGATACAAGCCAAAATACATTGCCCTGGATTCACATCCAGCCTACCTGGTAAATATGGCAGCGAAAAGGTTTAAAGGGGGGGTAATTCCAGTGCAGCATCATCATGCACACCATGTATCTTGCATGGCAGACAATGGCCTAAAGGAGCCATGTTTCGGCCTGATACTGGATGGCACAGGCTATGGGGAAGACGGGCATATTTGGGGATTTGAATTAATGTTTGGCAGTGCCGCTTCCTGCGAACGACTAGCACATCTCACATATAGTCCGCTGCCCGGCGGGGAAAAATCCATAAAAGAGCCATGGAGGAACGCAGCAGGGATGATCTTACACTACTGGCCGGATCAGGGCAGGAATCTTGCAGAAAAACTTTTTCCTGAAAAGAAGCGGGAAATCGGCATAATAGAAAACATGCTTAAAAGGAAAATCAATACCCCCTTGGCCGGTACATGCGGAAGGCTCTTCGATGCTATCAGTGCCATTTTAGGTATATGCCAAACTTCAACGTATGAGGGAGAAGCCGCTATTAAGCTAGCAGATTACATGTTTACGGAACAGACTGATAACTCCCCCGGCCATTACTCCTTTAACGTCAGAAAAAACAACGGTAAACCGCATCAGCTTGATTTCTCGCCCATGTTGTATGAGATTATTCAGGACCACTTAATGGGGAGGCCGCTTCAAACAATTATTTATAAGTTTCATCAGACTCTAGTGTCTGCGTCGGTACACATGATTTTGATTTCTGCAGAAGAAAAACCGGAGCTGAACAGGCAGATTGTTCTTTCAGGAGGCTCGTTTCAAAATAAGTTCCTGGCACAAGAGCTTTCCAGACAGCTGACGCAGAACGGGTTTTCTGTTTTCACACATAAAAAAGTTCCCTGCCATGACGGGGGATTATCTTTAGGGCAGATAATTGTGGCTTCCCATAAAGTTCAAAATACTAATGAGTGAAGAAGGCGGTGATCCAATGTGCGTGGGTGTTCCATCGAAGGTAATTAAAATCGAACAAGACCGGGCTTTGGTGGAGGTTATGGGAGCAAAAATGTATGTAGGCATCCTCTTTGTCCCAGAGGTCAAAATAAATGACTATGTCCTGCTCCACGCAGGCCAGGCTATGACCATAATCAACGAGGAATTCGCCCGGGAAAGCATTGAAGAATGGAGGAAAATAATTGATGGACAGCATGGCACCTTTTTCTGATCCTGTATTAAGCCAGCGGTCGGCAGAGACAGTGATCCAGCTAGCGAAACAGTATACCATAAAGACTGGACGCAAGCCTGTATTTATGGAAGTATGCGGCTCCCATACAATGGCTCTTGCAAAAACAGGGGTTAAAACGAGATTAAAAGATTATGTTCGATTAATCGCAGGGCCAGGATGCCCTGTTTGTGTCACAGACCAAAAAACAATTGACAGCATGATCAGCTTATCCGAAGATCCCCGCAGAATTCTATGTACTTTTGGAGATATGGTGCGCGTCCCAGGATCTAAGCATTCTTTGATGGATGCAAAAACAGAGGGGAAGGATATTCGCATTGTCTATTCTCCACTGGACAGCCTTCGAATTGCAGAAGAAAATCCAGATAGGGAGATAGTATTTTTAGGGATAGGATTTGAAACCACCATCCCTCTCTTGGCTGCTGCAATAAAAGAAGCGGAAAAAAGGGGCTTAAACAACTTTACAATTTGGATGACCACTAAATTGGTTGAACCGGTTTTGCGGTCACTTCTCGAGGCGGGAGAAATTCACCTTGACGGCTTTCTGCTCCCCGGCCATGTTTCCATTGTCCTTGGAAAAGAGAGCTACTCTTTTTTAGCGGAGGAATACAAAATGCCTGGAGTTATTTCAGGTTTTGAACCTGTACAGCTGCTCAGCAGTATTTACAAATTATTGCAGCTATGCCTAGAGAAGAAAGCAGATATCATTAATGATTATCCATACATTGTCTCGGAAAAAGGGAACTTATCATCCCAAAGCCTCATGCAGGAATATTTAAAGCATGCTGATGAAGATTGGCGCGGGATTGGAACGATCCCCAGTAGCGGCATGGTGCTGAAAGAAGAATTCGAAAAGTTTGATGCGAAAAAGAAGTTTAAGGTCATCACAGAGCCGCCGCGAAAAACGAAATGCCGCTGTGGTGAGGTAATTCGTGGACTTGTTGAACCTGAGAAGTGTGTCCTTTTCAAAAAAGCCTGCACACCATCCAATCCAATTGGTCCTTGCATGGTTTCAGCAGAAGGCACATGTGCAGCCCACTATCACTATATGAGGGAGGAGTAACCATGCAGCAGAGGATTAACCTGGCCCATGGGGAAGGTGGAGAGCTAACGCACAAGCTGATTAAGGAAGTCTTTGAAAAAGCATTCGGCCATGGAGAACACACAAAGTATGATGCCCCCATGCTTGAATGCAAATCTGAAATCATTGCATTCACTACTGATAGCTATGTTGTAAAACCGATCTTCTTTCCCGGCGGAAATATTGGTAAGCTGGCTGTTACCGGGACTGTTAATGACCTGGCTGTCAGCGGCGCTGTTCCAAAATATATGACAGCAGGATTCATTATTGAAGAAGGACTTTCTCTTAGATATCTAAAGGAAGTTGTAGACAGCATGGCTGCTGAAGCTAAAAAAGCAGGAATCAGAATCATTGCTGGAGACACAAAGGTGGTTGAAAAAGGGAGCGCTGATCAGTTATTTATTAATACTGCAGGCGTTGGCATTTTGGAAAGCGGGCAGAAACTCCATCAAGAAAACATTCAGGAAGGTGATTCTATTATCTTAAGCGGCACAATCGGAGATCACGGAATTGCGATTGTCAGTGCCAGAGAAGAGCTTGGCCTCATATCGGATATTAAAAGTGATTGCGCCTCTCTGAACGGGCTGATTCAAGAACTGCTGCAAAAGGTAAAAGGAATTCGAGTAATAAAGGATCCCACCAGGGGCGGCCTAGCCACAGCACTTGTGGAGCTTTGTGAGGATTTCCATTTTACCTCCGAGATCTTGGAGGAATCTATACCTATAAGGAATGATGTTCATGGAGCATGCGATATCCTTGGCTTTGATCCTCTTTATCTGGCAAATGAGGGGAAAATGATTTTAATTGTAGAATCAAAAAATAAGGAACGTGTGCTTCAAATCTTAAAGAAACATCCTCTGGGAGAAAAAGCTGCGATAATCGGGCGGGTAACGAGCAGAAATGTGAGTGCAGGGGAGCTATTTTTAAAAACTCCGCTAGGAACAACCCGGCGATTGCAACGGCTGTCCGGAATGCTATTGCCCAGAATTTGTTAAAGTTTTCTGCTCCACTGCATAGGATAGGGTATGAAAGCCTAAGGAGAGAATGCTATGCAAAACATCAGGATGCTTCAGCACCAGGTTAATAGCCTTGTGACACAGGCAAGGCATGATATTTACACCATCTCGGTCACCACAGACCATACAGCCAAACAATTAAGCCTTCAGCGATTATGGGATACTTTAACGAGTATTCAATTTTTGAATGATCTTTTGGCTAACCACACTATTTCAGCAAATAATGGTTCAGTCCTGCCGATGTCTGCTTCAAATAATCAGCTAAACTCTCAGAACATATCTGCAGCGAACCCTCCATTCGTTCAGCCTAATCAACCTTTCACCATTCAAGAATTAGCGAATTACGATGGCAAAAATGGAAGGCCTGCATATGTAGCCGTGGGCGGCATCGTCTATGATGTTACCAATAACAGGGCTTGGGCCGCTGCCACTCATTTCGGTTTGGTTTCAGGGAAGGATTATACCCAGGAGTTCGCCTCCTGCCACACAGGACAGCAATCGATTTTAGCGACTTTGCCGGTCGTAGGGAGGTTGGTATAATGGAAAAATATATTTTGCCGCCTGAGTCATTAACCAATGAGGCGATTGCAGCGAGGTTAACCAAAGGTGCAAGAAAAGGGATTGAGGACGGTCTAATTAAAAAAAAGAACCTTGTTTACTTGGAGCTGAACGGGTGCTCCGGCAATATCATTTCTTTGCTTAATGGGGAAAATCCGGATTTTGAATATTTGATGGGCTCCATGGTCAATCTCGTTTATAGCAATAGCTTAATGGCTTCTGAAGGGAAGCTGGCCGTTGAAAAGCTCATGGACGCATTAGATGAAGAATATATTCTAGCAGTGGAAGGAGCAGTTGCTTTAAGGGACAATGGATTATATAACATTATCGGCAGCTGGCAGGAAAAACCGCTTACCGGTTTGGAAGCGGCGAAAATGCTAGGGGGAAAAGCATCCCATATTCTCGCTGTAGGGGCTTGTGCGACCCACGGGGGTGTATCTGCAGCCAGGCCCAATCCTTCCCAGTCAGTAGGACTGCAGGATGTCCTCCCAGATAAGAATATGATAAAACTGCCTGGTTGCCCTGTCCATCCGGACTGGTTTTTGGGAACGTTAGCCCATATTCTTTTATACGGTGATCCCGATACTGACAACCTCGGCCGGCCATTAATGTTTTATAGTACGCTCATTCATGACAGATGCCCAAGGCGGCCTTTTTTTGACCGGGGCATTTTTGCTGAAAAGCTCGGAGATAAAACCTGTTTATTTAAGCTGGGGTGCCGGGGCCCAGTCACCAGGACTGATTGTCCCACAAGGCAATGGAATGGGCATGTGAATTGGCCGATAGGAGATGACACCCCCTGCATTGGCTGTGCCCAATTCGGATTCCCTGATGCGATGGCTCCTTTTATCAGTTTTGACACAACAAGGGTGGTGAAGGATGAGTAAACGGATTGTTATAAATCCATTAACAAGAATCAGCGGATTTATGGAAATAGAAGTTGTTGTCGATCAGAATCAGGTTGTTGATGTGAAGACAAAAGGAAACCTGTTCAGGGGCTTTGAGCAAATGCTCGTCGGCAGAAGCCCCTTCGATGCTGTTTATTTTACCCAGCGCATTTGCGGGATTTGTTCAGCAGCCCACTCAATGGCATCTTCAATCGCTTTGGAGGACGCACTGAAAGTTGCCCCAAGTGAGCAAGGGAAATATTTGCGTGATATTATCCATTGCTGTGAGTTTTTACAGAACCATATCCGCCACTTTTATCAATATACTGTACCTGATTTTGTGAAAATTGAAGGGAATACATTGCTGCAAGCAGACCATAATGATTTCAGACTGCCAAAACATGTGAATGCGGCAATTTCACAGCATTACTTCGAATCATTGGAACTAAGCAGGCTTGCGCATCAAATGCTGGCCGTTCTCGGAGGAAAAGCTCCACATAACCACGGTGTTTTTATCGGCGGGATTACCACTCAAGCTACAGCTGAAAAAATCGTTCATCTGGATTCCATCCTTCAGAAAATATCCAGATTTATCGATGAGAAAATGATTCCTGATGTTTTTGAAATAGCGAAGTATTACCCTGAATATTACCGTTTGGGCGGTGGATATGGAAACCTTTTGACCTACGGTGCTTTTCATCATTATAAGGATATTGAAACATTATATGTTGATCCCCTTGTGTATACAGATAAAGGAATCGAGCCATTTAATGAAGCTAAAATTCAAGAGAAAATAGAGTATTCCTGGTATCAGTCATCTACAACGAGTTACTTTCCTAATGAAAGTATTCCTGAACCTGACCGCACCAAGCAAAAAGCCTATTCATGGGTTAAGGCGCCCAGATACGATAATCTCCCCTTTGAGGTCGGACCTTTAGCAAGGCTGATTTTAAGCGGGGAATATACGAATGGTATCTCTGCTATGGACAGAACCATAGCCAGAGCACTAGAAGCGAAAAAAATTGCCGGGATCATGAAAACTTTATTGGATTTGCTCATCCCTAATACAGATGTTCAGAAAAAGTATGAGCTGCCAGATGAAGCTATAGGGAGAGGGCTAGTAGACACCACACGAGGTGCATTGGGACATTGGCTTAAAATTAAGGATAAAAAGATTGCTTTCTACCAAATTATTACCCCTTCAACATGGGACTTCTCCACTCGTGACGATAACGGATACCTTGGAACAGCTGAAGAAGCGCTTATGGGCACTCCTATTCAGGATCCCGAAAACCCTGCTGAAATAGGGAGAATCCTTCGCTCTTTTGATCCTTGCATGTCGTGTGCGACACACGTACATAGACCCGGAAAAGAAATCAAGACCATTCAGGTGTTCTAATGAAAAATATCATTATTTTAGGAATAGGCAATAAGCTGATGATGGATGATGGTATCGGGGTGTATCTTGTTGAAGAACTAAGTAAAACAGAAACGAATCCGCAAATCAACTATGTTATTGGCGAGTCGGACATTGATTATAGCCTTTCACAGCTTGAAGGTGCCGAATTTGTCATTATACTTGATGCAGTACTTTCTGGTAGTAAACCAGGTGACCTGACCATATTTCCGCTTGACCGGGTCCACTCACATAGAATGCTGGATTTATCGCCTCATAACCTGCATTTATTTCAAGCATTATATTATCAAAGAGACAAAATGAAAGGATTTCTTATCGGCATTGAACCTTCCGAAATATCTTTCCAAATGGGTTTAAGCAGGGTGCTATCAAAGAAATGGCCCGAGATTTTATACTCAGTGAAGAAAACAATTGAGGAACTTCTATAAAAATGGCTATGTTAAAAGCTTATTGTTGTTTTTTAGCACCCTGTTGATTAAAGCGGAAAACAGGCAAGTTTAACAGAGCCATAAAAATAAAAGAAGTTTAACGATTTAGGATGAACGGACCTTGGTCATCCTTTTTTTGTTTTTTCTTTAAATAAGAATGCTTGCTATTTTTTCTGTAAACACACAATATAAATAAGGGCATAATATTCTAAAAGAATTTCTCTCCTTAAAAAATACGCTAGGAAAAGAAAGTAGGGTTTTATTTGCAGGAATTTTTAACATTAGGCATCTCAGAACAGCTCTCAAAAACATTGCTGAGCCAGGGGATCGGGAAACCGACTCCCATTCAGGAGCAAGCAATTCCGGCTGTAATGTCGGGCAAAGATCTGATTGCCCAAGCACAAACGGGAACGGGCAAAACATTTGCTTTTATTCTGCCGATTCTGGAAAAGATCGACCTGTCTGCAGCAATTATCCAAGCACTGATTGTAACGCCCACAAGGGAATTGGCTTTACAAATAACAGACGAGATTCAAAAGCTCACTGCAGACAATAATGCTATAGATGTATTGGCAGTATATGGAGGACAGGATGTTGACAAACAGCTAAAAAAGCTCAAAAAAAATATTCATATCGTTGTCGGTACTCCCGGTCGTTTGCTTGACCATATTAAAAGGGAAACCATTGATTTGTCCCGCACCGATTTTTTAGTTTTGGATGAAGCAGATCAGATGCTTCATATCGGATTTCTGAATGAAGTCGAAGATATTATAAAAGAAACATCGCCTGAAAGGCAGACCATGCTGTTTTCTGCAACCATACCTGCAGAAATTCGAAAACTTGCAAAAAAACACATGAAAGAGCCAGAGTATATTCAAATTGAAAAAACTCAAGGACCTGCCCACTCAGTAAAGCAGTTGGCCATACATACAACAGACCGCGCTAAACAGGCAACAATTATGGAGCTGGTTCAAACACACAGACCCTATTTAGCCGTCATTTTCTGCAGAACTAAACGCAGGGTAAGCAAGTTATATGAGGTACTCAAAACGAATGGTTTTCAATGTGATGAGCTGCACGGCGATTTATCCCAGGCAAAACGGGAACAAGTAATGAAACGGTTCAGGGATGCTGAAATTCAGTTATTAATAGCCACAGATGTGGCTGCCAGAGGCCTTGATGTCGAAGGAGTTACACATGTCTTCAATTATGATATTCCGCTTGATCCTGAAAGCTATGTTCACCGCATCGGAAGAACGGGGCGGGCAGGGACAAAAGGACTGGCGATTACCTTTTATTCATCTGCGGACAAGCCTCTCCTGGAGTCAATCGAAAAAGGCCTTAATATCCATATTCCTAAGCAAAATCTGGGAAATAGCCAAAAGGACCAAGAAAATAAGAAACCTGCCCGGAATTCAGATAAAAGCGGACAAGCCCTAATGCGCCAGGGTTCATCTGGAAGAGGGAAGAGAGAAAGTAGGGAAGAAACAGCCCGGAAAGATAAAGACAGCAGAGGCCCAAATAAAAAAAGCAGGCAAGGGAAAAGTAAGCGATCGGAAATATCAAGTTCCACTCTGTCAGGCCGCAGAACATCGCAGGGAAAAAAGAAGACTGCAGCAGCCAAGTCTATGAGAAGTACGTCAAAAAAACGTGGCAGGTAATCATTATTAAAGGAGGAAGTGCACCTTGTTAAAAGAACGGATTGAAAAACACTTGAAGGAACAAGGAAACAATATTTATATGGAAGAAAAAGAATTTGCTGAAAAACATCAGCTGCTAGCAGAAGCTGATGCAAATGATGTGAAAAACTCTGATAACCGCTTTGCGGATGCTTATATTGAGCGTGGTGACAAAGAAACAGAGGAAGTTCTCAGCCAGGAAACGGCAGAGTTTTTAAATCAGCCGATCGAGTACTTCCAAAAAAATAAAAATGAATTTATGTACCTGGAGTCAAATTGGTTTGACCTAATAGGCGCAGAAGCGGTGTCCTTTGAAACAGATGATGTTTTTGGAAATTATGAAGTGATGCTGGGATTGAAACTGCCAAAAAAATCAGAATCTGCCATAAAATCATTTATAAATGAAAACACCTCATCCGGTTCTGCCAAATACAGCTTAATGTTCAGCCAGCAGGATGGGCTTTGGGATTTCAATTTCTCATTAAACGACATTGAAGGCTTTAAAGAGGATTTAACCATAAATGAAGCCTACCAATTAATATACCGTTATCTCTTTCACCTTGTTTCCACTGTAGAAGAAAAACGGGCATAATTGCAAAGAAAAAGATAAAAATATTAGGTGATAATAGGATCAGCTCTTAAATTTCATGTCCAACCATGACATTTATCATGGGTTGGACATGACACCTATGTCTTCAAAGCAGGCTGGAAACCCTTTATTATTAAATTAACGTCATGATGAAGGGAATTAAAAAATGACTTCTAAACAAAAACAACTCAACTTAAAAAAACAGATGGCACCTTATGAAAAATCAGATTTAAATCGCAGTATTATGCAGTTGATCAATACTCTTGGACCATTTTTCCTGCTTTGGTTTCTTGCGTATAAGAGCTTGAGTGTGTCGTATTTCCTCACTCTGGGTATTTCCGTAATAGCGGCTGGATTTCTGATCAGGACTTTCATCATTTTCCATGATTGCTGTCACCATTCCTTCTTTAAAAATCGCTCTGCCAATAAAATTGTTGGAACTATAACCGGGATTATGACTGTTTTCCCTTATCACCAGTGGCAGCATGACCACAACGTCCACCATGCCACAAGCGGAAACCTGGACAAGCGCGGAACAGGAGATATTTGGACTTTGACAGTGAATGAATATCAGGCTGCTTCCTTTTCAACTCGTGCAGCTTACCGCATGTACCGCAATCCATTTGTCATGTTTCTAATAGGGCCGATTTATGTTTTTATGTTAAAGAATCGGTTTAACCGCAAAGGTGCGAGGAAGAATGAGCGTATAAATACTTATCTTACAAACACGGCAATCGTTGCTTTATACGCACTAATGTGCTGGGCAATCGGCTGGGAAGCTTTTCTGATGGTTCAGGGCCCAATATTTTTAATTTCAGGAGCAGCTGGAATATGGCTGTTTTATGTACAGCATACATTTGAGGATTCTTATTTTGAAGAAGACGATAAATGGGAATATGTCAAAGCAGCTGTTGAGGGAAGCTCATTTTACAAGCTTCCAAAAGTTTTGCAATGGCTGACAGGAAACATCGGGTTCCATCATATTCATCATTTAAGTCCGCGAGTGCCTAACTATAACCTGGAAGATGCGCATTATAATACGGCAGAGCTTCAAAATGTGCCAACGATCACACTTTCTACAAGCCTGCAGTCACTGCGATTCCGATTATGGGATGAGGAACTACAGAATTTCACAGGCTATCAGGCTGCTAAAAAAGCGGCACACAGCAAAAAGGAAAACAGAGCGGGTAAGACTGCATCAGTTAAGCCTTAACGTGAGAACGGGACAAGTAACCAGTCCCATACTAAAGAACAGCTCCTTTGTGGTATGATGACAAAGGAGCTGTTTATTTTTATAATAGCTTGTATATATCCTCTCCAATCAAAAAGGTGTCAAAATACTTAGCCTTAAAGAAAGCAAAAGAGGTTTTCATTTATGTTTAAGAAATTCTTTAACACTTTAAAAAGCTCAGGCATCTCTCCATATATTTGGAGTGTATTTAGCATATTGCCTTTTTATTTCATTTTCAGATCCACCTCTAAAATTGAAATTGCCGTAGGGATTATTCTGACGATCCTATTTTTCATTTCCTTGCGTTTTGCTTTTCTCTCGCGGCAATGGCCTGTCTATCTTTGGACTGGTATTTTAATAAGCATTTCCATTACGATGGCGATTCTTTTTCAGTTTGTTTATTTCGCATTCTATATCGCCTATTATAATGGCCACATAACAAACAGAATTGCTTTCTTAACTCTATATGTCATTCATTTGGTCGCTACCACGATCTCAATCAATTATAATTTTGTAACACAGGACCCCTTATTTTTGGAGCAACTGCCCTTTATTATCATTATCTGGATCAGTGTTATTTTGCTTCCGTTTAACATACACAATAGGAAGAAGCAGGAAAGACTGGAAGAGCAGCTGGAAGATGCCAATAAAAGGATCGCTGATCTCGTAAAGCAGGAGGAAAGGCAGCGAATTGCCCGCGACCTTCACGATACTCTTGGCCAAAAGCTATCTCTCATCGGCCTGAAAAGTGACCTTGCGAGAAAGCTGATCAGCAAGGATCCCGAACAGGCAAAGGAAGAACTTGTGGACGTCCAGCAAACCGCAAGAACGGCTTTGAACGAAGTAAGAAATATGGTTTCCCAGATGAGGGGCATCAGACTTAAAGATGAAATCCTTCTAGTTAAACAAATATTGAAAGCCGCATCGATTGACTTCATCGGAGAAGAAGAGATCAAATTAAACAATGTTTCATTATTTCTTGAGAATATTTTAAGCATGTGCATGAAAGAAGCTGTTACCAATGTCGTCAAACACAGTAAAGCGACCGAGTGCCGCATCAGCATCGAACAAAAATGGAATGAAGTCAGGATCACTGTAAAAGACAATGGCATCGGAATGGTTCCCTCAAAGGATATAGGCAAAGGGTCAGGACTGCTGGGATTAGGCGAGCGCCTCGATTTTGTTAACGGGAGTCTTGATATTATTTCTAATAACGGAACAACAATACTCATGAAAGTGCCAACAGTCGTAAAGCAAACAGAAAAGGAGGAGCGTCCATGATACGGATTGTCATTGCAGAAGACCAACGCATGATGCTGGGGGCTTTAGGATCCCTGCTAAGCCTTGAAGATGACATGGAGGTTGTCGGCAAGGCATCAAACGGAGAAGAGGCCATTTCACTTGTGAAAAAACTACAGCCTGATGTATGCATAATGGATATAGAAATGCCGGAAAAAAGTGGGCTGGAAGCTGCCGAAGAATTGAAGGGGATAGGCTGCAAGGTAATAATCTTAACAACCTTTGCAAGGTCTGGGTATTTTCAGCGTGCATTGAAGGCGGGGGTAAGAGGATATTTATTGAAGGATAGCCCGAGTGAGGAGCTGGCCAGTTCCATCAGAAGTGTAATGGAGGGCAAGCGCATCTATGCACCCGAGTTAATGGACGATGTTTATGGCGAAGAAAACCCTCTGACAGACCGGGAAAAAGAAGTGCTTGAGCTGATTGCGGACGGAAAAAACACAAGGGAAATCGCCGATAAGCTCAGCATTAAAACAGGGACTGTGAGAAACTATATATCTGCTATTCTAGATAAACTTGAAGTAACGAACAGAATTGAAGCCATTACTCAATCCAAGGAGAAGGGCTGGTTTAAATAAGAGTCAGAATTGTAATAAAGGACGGCAGCCTATTTGGTCTTGCCGTCCTTTTTCAATTTTTTCATCTCTTCCATAACCACAAAGGCGAGATCATCATTGCCGAACATGGAGAGGACTCCAAGCAGCGTTTGGTCAGGCACATCACCAGCTTCCTCCTTAGGGACTGTCAAATCAATTGCTTCTTGTAAAGCCTGGTTTTTTGCCTGGCCGGGATAGGCTTTTAAATAAATTTCTTCAGGATTCAAATCATGATTTATGCACCACTGGGCAAAAACAAGAATCATCATTTTTTCTTCGCCCTGATAGTTTTGAATAATTTTTTCTTCGAGCTCTTTATGATTCATCATACTTCTCCTTATGGGTTGATATATTTATTATAGTTCTAAATCCCAGCTATTTCATCTAATAGGGAATAGTAATTGTGAACAGAATTTTCAACATTTCGGATTTATTCAAAATTTATTGTTAATTCTTATTGACATTTAATCATTAGAATATCATAATATTAGAAAAACTTATAAAAACTTTAACGGATAACTGCACTACTGCCTTGAAGTAGAAAGAGCGAAAGGCAAACCTTATCATTCCTAAGAAAAAAACAGCATTAAAGTCCTTTACTAATGAAACCATTGCTGGATTTTTAAACTGTTTTGCATCCATATTGGTTGTTGCCGGGAAGCAAGCCCTTTCGTCCACGCTCGGAGGATGACTGGGCGTTTTTATTTACCCTCTTAAGAGCAGCAGGAACAGCAGGCATTAGGTTTTTAAATCATCTACAGATGGGGAGTAATCAAAATGACAGAATTTAAAATTGAAATCAATCGTACACCAGAGAAAAAACAAAAACCTCAATTTGACAGCTTAGAGTTCGGCAAAAACTTTACAGACCATATGTTTGTAATGGATTATACTGCCGGCCAAGGCTGGCATGATCCAAGAATCATTCCTTACCAGCCGCTAACCCTGGATCCAGCAGCAATGATTTTCCACTATGGCCAGAGTGTCTTCGAAGGATTAAAAGCATACCTTACAACGGATAATGAGGTTTTGCTATTCAGGCCTGAAAAAAATATGGAAAGATTAAACCGTTCCAATTCGCGGTTATGTATCCCGGCAATTGATGAAGAGCTTGCCCTTTATGCGTTAAAAGAGCTGATTGCGCTTGACCGGGAGTGGATTCCAAATGTTGAAGGAACTTCTCTTTATATCCGCCCGTTTGTTATTTCTACTGAACCTTACCTGGGAGTTGCACCTTCCAAGAGATATAAGTTTATTATTATCCTATCACCTGTTGGTGCCTACTATAAAGAAGGCATCAATCCAGTCAAGATTGCCGTACAAAGCGAATACGTGCGCGCTGTAGCCGGCGGAACTGGTACGGCAAAAACAGGCGGGAACTATGCAGCCAGCTTAAAGGCACAGGAGCTTGCGGGTTCATCAGGATACTCGCAAGTATTATGGCTTGATGGCAAAGAAAATAAGTATATTGAAGAAGTTGGCAGCATGAACATCTTCTTTAAAATAAACGGGGAAGTTGTTACCCCTGAACTTAACGGAAGTATTTTGGAAGGCATTACCCGTAATTCTGTTCTTGAATTATTAAAACATTGGAATGTTCCAGTAACAGAGCGGAGAATTTCAATTGAAGAGATCTACCAAGCCCATGCAGACGGCCAGCTGGAAGAAGCATTCGGAACGGGCACCGCTGCAGTCATTTCACCAATTGGAGAGTTTTTTTGGGAAAACAAAAAAATTGGGATCAACAATGGTGTAACAGGTACATTATCCAAGAAAATTTATGATACATTAACTGGTATTCAAAAAGGCACTGAACCGGATCCATTCGGCTGGAGCGTAAAAGTTGAGAATAAAGAAGCAGCTGCTGTTAAATAAAATAGACAAGAATTGGCTTGTTATTGTGGAGAAAACTCAATGTTACAATCTAAATAACATTTGAATTCACACGTTAAATTAAACAGTAGATTACACGCAAAAAAAGCTCAGAGTAATAAACTCTGAGCTTTTCTTTTTCAGGGAGGCTCCTTCAATTAAAGCCCCCAGTTGTTGAAGATGACATTATTCTATACCACTTGTATATTTTTCTGGTAATAGTTCCATTACATTACACTTTACTAATTTATCATTATAAGAAATGATTACATCTGTTTTTTTCCCATAATCACTAATTAACTCTCGACACATACCACAAGGAGCAACCACCCAGCATTTTTCTATATCTTCGTGTGGATGAGGATGAGCCACCGCTACAATCGTTTCAAATTCGTGGTCTCCTTCAGATATAGACTTACCAATAGCCATTGCTTCCCCACACACTGTTATTCTTCCGACATTCGCTTCTACGTGAACTGCCGAAAAAATATTACCGAATGATGTTCTAACTGCTGCACCAATGTGATGTCGTCCATACTTATAATTCTTTTCAATTACTTTTTCGGCTTCCTTAATCAATTCATAGTCTCTATCTTCTAAAGGCCTTACTTTTAAAATAATTATTCCCCTCCCTAGTAGGTCCGTTTCCCGTTCGTATAACAGAAAAAGAACATTTTGCTTCCTTTATATCTTAACATAATTTACCTATTCCTTATGTACTGAGCCTGTCATTTTTTTATATTAAGCATGAAACCACTTTTAAATGGGAATATAAAGAATGAACCAATTTGGAGAGGAGATGGAAAACATGGACAAGATCCAAGTCGGCGAGGTTTTTACGATCAGTGATGAAAGCGGACAGGAAATGGAAGTGGAAGTTCTTGCCTCTGCGGACGTAGAGGGAATTAGTTATGCTGCAGTCAGCTTTGTTGATGATCTGGAGGAAGACACGGAAGAGGATATTGACGTGTTCTTCTTAAAGCTTGATGAAGATGGAGACTTTACTCCAATTGAGAGTGAAGAGGAATTTAACAAGGTCTCTGCTGTATTTGATAACATGATTGAAGAAGAATAGAAGAGAAGGGATCATTCCTTCTCTTTTTTATATACAAAAAGGACCAGAAAAAACAGGTGAGAACATGAAAATATTATGTATTGATGGCGGAGGGATACGGGGTGTTTTTGCTGTAAGTATTTTAAAAGCCTTGGAGGACGAACTTCAGCAGCCTGCAGGCGATTTTTTCGACATGTTTGCAGGAACCAGCACCGGATCGATAATAGCATCTTCCTTAACCTTAAAAAAGGATATGGACAATGTATTAAAAGCGTATGAATTGTATGGAAAGAAGATTTTTGTTAAGCAGGCGAAAGTTGGCCTTTTTAAAAGCGTTTACAGCGATAAATACTTACGCCGTTTTATTCGGAAAGCCTTCGGGGAAACAGCCCTTTCCGAAATTCAAAAGCCCCTTTTAATTCCTGCTGTGGACGTCACACATGGAAAGCCGTTTGTCCATCGTTCCAATTATGGCCACCCGGGCAATGAAAGCTTATCCATGAAGCTTTGGGATGCTGTTCTATCCTCCTGCTCAGCACCAGTGTATTTTCCACCCAACAATATTAGTAACCGTTACTTATCCATTGATGGCGGTTTGTGGGCCAATAACCCTTCGCTAGTATGTATTACGGAAGCTATGCATTATTTTAAAAAGGATCTGGGAGATATTAAAATCCTTTCACTCGGAACCGGATTGCAGAAAATTGATTTCACCATCAACCATGATAAATATTGGGGAGTGAAGCATTGGCTTCCGTTCCAGCTGCCATCCATGAAAGTCACGCCAAAGCTGCTCGATCTTGCCCTTCATCTGTCATCGGAATCAGTTACATACCATTGCCATCACCTGTTGGCTGACAATTACTTGCGCCTTAATGAAGAGCTTGGTGAAGAAATGCCTTTTGATGATATCCGGTTTGTGGATGAGTTGGTTACTCTCGGGAAGAAGGTTTACACGGACAGAAGAGAGGAAATCAAAGAATTTTTGCTCTCCTGATTGGATCATTTGTAAATAAAGGGATACAGCTGTAAGGTAAGAGTTATTAAAACTAATAAAAGAAGGGAAATCGATCCATGCGTTTAAAAGGAAAAAAAATATTAAGTTTAGTTCATCATGACTTTGAAGATCTGGAACTATGGTATCCGATACTCAGGCTGCAGGAAGAAGGTGCAGATGTCCATTTGGCCGGAGAGCATGCAAGCGAGAAATACATTGGCAAATACGGAGTGCCAGCAACTTCCCATTATTCTTATAGTGAGGTAAAGGGGGAGGATTATGATGCCATCCTTGTACCTGGCGGCTGGGCACCGGACAAAATCCGCCGTTTTCCGGAGGTGTTGTCCCTAATTAAGCACATGGAGGAAAATAAAAAACCAATCGGGCAAATTTGCCATGCAGGCTGGGTGCTCATATCGGCAAAAGTATTAGAAGGAAAAAAGGTAACTAGCACTCCAGGGATTAAGGACGATATGGAGAATGCCGGTGCCAAGTGGTATGATGAGCCAGTTGTAGTTGACGGACACCTCGTCTCCAGCCGCCGTCCTCCAGATTTACCGGATTATTTGCGGGAACTGATTAAGGTCATTGAGAGCAAGTAAAGTTGAATTTAACAGAAAGAGCAAGGTGCTTACCATGCTCTTTCTTCTGGCTTATTTAATCCAAATTTTTTATTGAATAGTATTTTAGTTTTGTATCCGAGTCTTTAAGGACCTCTGCAATCGCTCCAGTAAGACTGTAGGACCCTTTGGCATCATGGCCGACTTCCCAGATCATCATGCCTCCAAACCCGCTGGTTAATGCAAGATTTGTTTTCTTTTGCATGGTTGATTCACCATTATAATAGTAGGTTGTTCCATTCATATTGATTTTGTCCCGCCAAGCATTTTCCGGATTGAGGTTTATAATTGCTTCATAAGATACCTGTTTGATGGAGGGATTTTCAGGCTGTGCATAAAAGGGGACACCAAGAACTAATTTTTCTTTAGAAATATTGTGTGTATCAAAAAGATTTGCCCAATAATTTACGATATTCTCTGTAAAAGGATATGGAGACAAATTAGCTGCATTATAGCCACCATCCCACTGTCCGTCATAAGCCATGATATTGACATAATCGACCTCCCGAAACATGGAAGGCTTATAAATTATATTTCCTGCCTCTGTTCCTGTAACACTGTGAATCTTCGAATGGACCGCTACAGAAAGCTCTTTATCCTTTGCATGAAGCTTTTGACTAAGATCATGGATAAAAACTTCGAGGAACTCTGCTTCTTTCTGTGAACGAGGATGTTCAAAATCAATATCTATACCATCAAGTTTTTCCCTGTCTGTTAAGCTAACAAGTTCATTCACCAGCTTGTTTCTTGAAGCTGGCCTTGCTATCGCTAATTTAAAGTATTCATACGATTCTCCGCCTTTTATATGGAACCATCCGCCCACTGCCAGAATCGCTTTTGTATCATGCTTGTGTGCGTTCGAAACTATACGCCGAAGATTATTTAATGCCGTATCGCCGTTAAAAGAAAGGCTGCCATTCTTTTCGGGGTGGGCAAATGAAAAAATAACATGCGTCAGACTTGAATAATCAACTGCATCGGGATCACGATAATCCTGTACATAACCAATCAACACCTTTGGAGATGCATCGGGTAACTCAGGAGCACTTTTTTGAACTGGATTTTTACCAGATTGAGCTGCTGTTTTTGCAAGTTTAATAGAATCAGGCTGCTCACTATTCTTTGTAAAAATCGTTCCCGCCGCAAAACCGCCTGCAAAAATGATCGCAATCATCATAAGGATCTGATATATATTCTTCATTAATAGTTAAACCTCCGTTTTTCATCCCATAAAAGTGTAACAAAAAAGGAGTGAATAAGGGGGTGGTAATATCAGGCTTATATTCCATCAGTGCGCATAAAACTAAACTATTTTCCTCCTCAAAAATGCGGGACCAGTCTCTCTCCTGTGAATTAAAATACCTCCAACCTATGATGTTCATCACATATCAATCTTTCTTCGTATGTTACATTGCTAATGAGAAGTATTATCAAACTCAATAATTCAAGTTTGGTATACAGGAGGTAATGGAAATTGAGCGAGATTATTAATAACCGTGAACATCAAATAAACCTAAACAATCCTATTCAAGATGCTCCAAGAGAACGCCCGCTGTATAAACCGGAAGACCAGCCTGGGCACCCTATCCACACGTTTATTCGTGAAAACAGGGAGGTTGATAAACATCTCCGGGAAAAACTAAAGGTAAGTTTGGAAGCTTTTATAAAAGATGATAACGAAGAAAATGTGTATAAACTTTTGGAAGACTGCACACTTTTGCTGGATCTTGATAAACATTACAGCCGCAAAGAGAATTTACTTTTCCCATACTTGGAGAAGTATGGAATATACGGTCCCACAAACAATATGTGGAGAATTGACGATTTTATCAGGGATGGCATTAAAGAAGCTAAACAGCTGCTGTCAAATTACAATGGGGACAAGCAGAAGGTGATTCAAGAAGCGCAATTTATCTTTAATGAGGTAAGTGCCATGATTTACCGGGAGGAACACATCCTTTTTCCGATGGCATTAAAAAACCTGACAGAGGATGAGTGGATCAAAATTGCGCATGAAAGCGACGAGATTGGCTTCTGCCTGACAGGCCCTGAAGCCGAGTGGAAGCCAGAACGCAAAGCGATTGGGGATAAAGCCATTTCAGAAGGCTATATCAAGATGGAAACCGGCATATTATCGTTAAAGCAGCTAGAGCTTCTCTTGAATCACCTTCCAGTTGATATAACCTTTATTGACCATGATGATGTAGTCCGCTATTTCTCCCATGGAAGGGAAAGGATTTTCGCCAGGACAAAGGCCGTTATCGGGCGCACTGTGCAAAATTGCCATCCGCCGCGGAGCGTGCATGTTGTCGAGGAATTGCTGGAAGATTTCAAGGCAGGCCGTAAGGATTCTGAGGACTTTTGGATTAAGTTCAGAGACAAGTACGTTTATATCCGGTATTTTGCTGTAAGAGACGAAAACGGCTCCTATGTAGGCACCCTGGAATTCACACAAAATATCAGTCCTATCCAGGAAATTGAAGGGGAAAAAAGAATACTTTCGTAAGCGAACCAAAAAGCTAAAGAGCAGAATCGCTCTTTAGCTTTTTTTTATTTTTGAAGGGTTGTTGATTTTATAGGGAACAGGCTGTTCTATAATGAATTCCTCTTCACAATCTTTCCCTTTTGGCAGTTTCTTTTTGACGATTTTTCCATCAAATTCGAGTGCTTCACCAGGCTCCAATTCAAACTTCTTCAAGGTTTTTGAATGAGAGCACCAGGCAAGGCCTACTTCAACAGGATCGTCCTGTTGAATGACGACATTCTCGAGAACGACGACTTCATCATTTTCTTCATTAAAATGGTTCCAGCTTAAAGCAAATTGTTTAACTTTAGCGGTAAAATGCACTTTTTCTGCAGGAAGCTCCAACGCTGGCTGCTTTTCTTTCTTTGCTTTTTTGGCAGCAGGTTTTTTCTTTGTTTGGTTTTCCTCTGATTTCTTTAGAGCATCCGCGGGTTTATCGTTATCATCCTTTAAAGCTTTCTTCTCAGATTGAACTGAAGCTGGTCCGCCAAAGTCGGCAATGATGGCTTTTCCAAAGCTCGGAGCCTGCATTTCTTTCAGATAAGCAGGGTGTATGCAGCTTAGATTTCCGTCCTGAAATTCAATAACAATGGTATGATAATCTCCAGATTCCCCGTAAGCCTGAAAACCCTTAATCGTAACGAGGCGCTGATGTGTTTTTTCCTTATACCAGAATTCCTTTTTTACTTCCTTTGTGGTTGATAATCCCCATTCCCTGACTTTCTCTTCATAGTGGGCATCGTTTTCAAAGGTTTCATATTCACCCTTAGGAGGAAAATACGCAGTATTGTTTGCATCTTCTATTTGAGGCAGAGTAATTGCCAAGCCGTCCACATCCTTTCATGAATATTTTAATGGTCAAGTAAGATAAAATCAAAAAAGATGAAGGGTTTTGCAGATAACTTTTGAATATAGTTAATAATAGAATTAAAGCTATTCTATAAAGGAGTTTAAAAGATGAATACATACAAAAATAGAAATGAAGTATCTGAAAAAGAAAAATGGAATCTAAATGATATTTATCCCAGTTTAGAAAAATGGGAGAAAGACTACCAGCACATTGAAAAAATAGCTGAAAAGCTGAAGGAATATGATGGCCATATTACAGATGGATCTTCTCTGTATCAATATCTTGAACAAAAAGAAAAACTTTCTTACTTATTTAATAAGCTTTATGCTTATGCCATGCTGAAAACAGATGAAGATACGAGGGTGACTGAATCACAATCTTATGTGGACAGAGCGAAGCAGTTAAGTGTAAAAATCAGTTCATCCACATCTTTTTTTATGCCCTATCTTTTAAGCTTGGCGGAGGATACATTAAAGGGCTATATTGCAGAAGAAAAGGGCTTGAAATACTTCGAGGAAGACCTGCTTGAATCCTTTCGCTACAAACCTCATGTCCTCAATAAAGATAAAGAAGAGGTTTTATCACAGTTGGGAGAGGCACTTTCCGCACCAAGCCACACGTTTGGAATGATAAATAACGCGGATATGAAGTTTGGGGAAGTAACTGGAGAAGATGGGGATAAGGTAGAGCTAACCCGTGGTATGTATGCAAAAATTATGGAGGACGAAGACCGTTCAAAACGGAAAGAAGCATATAAGGCCTACTACCAGCCATATATCCAGCTGAAAAACTCCATTGCGTCTACTCTATCGGCAGCCATCAAAAATAATGTAACAATGGCTAAAATCCGAAACTATCCATCCGCTCTTGAAAAGGGGTTGTTTGGAGATAAGGTGCCAAAAGAGGTTTATGATAACCTGATTGAAACGACAAAAAACAATATAGGGCCAATGCATCAATATACCAGGATCCGAAAGGAAAAGCTTGGCCTTGAGGAATTGCGCCAATATGACATGAATGTGCCATTAGTAAAAGGTGTAAAGCCCGTTATCACTTATGAGGAAGCCTATGACACCATGTGCAAAGCTTTATCTCCTTTGGGGGAAGATTATGTCAGCATCCTGAAGGAATTTAATACAGGACGCTACATTGATGTACGCGAAACGCCAGGCAAGCGCTCAGGTGCCTATAATTTAGGCATATATGGCGTCCACCCATATATTTTGCTGAACCACCGTGATGACCTTGACAGCCTGTTTACGCTTGCGCATGAATGCGGCCATGGCGTACACAGCAAACTAAGCTCACAGCATCAGCCGCAAATTACCGCCCGCTATAGTATCTTTGTCGCTGAAGTGGCATCAACCGTAAATGAAGTATTGCTAATTAACTATTTATTAAACAAAGAAAAAGACGAAGAAGTCCGAAAACATCTTCTTAACCATTTTATTGATCAATTTAAAGGAACCTTTTTTACTCAAGTCATGTTTGCCGAGTTTGAGATGAAAACACATGAAATGGCGGAAAAAGGACAGCCGCTTAATGCCGAAGTCTTTAATCAAATCTATGAGGGTTTATTCCGTGAATACAATGGCAATGAAATCGTTTTTGATGAAGAGGTCAAATACGGCTGGTCGAGAATCCCCCATTTTTACCGCCCCTTTTACGTTTACAAATATGCAACAGGTTTTGCTTCAGCCATTCATCTGGCGACAAAAATTCTCGAAGGAGACAAACAAACCCTTGATACCTATCTTGAGTTTCTGAAAAGCGGCAGCTCCGATTATCCGCTGGAACTGCTGAAGAAAACAGGTGTTGATTTGACCACGCCGAAGCCAATTGAAAACTCACTCAAGAAATTCCGTGAGCTAATAGAGGAATTCGGAGAGCTATAAGTATTTAAAAAAGCCTGCTTCCTGGTCTTGTCCCTGTCAAGTAGACAACATAAAAAAGCTAAGCTGCGAGCGCGTGTCGATATTCAATCGGCGCGCGTTTCTTTAGTTTCTTTTGTTTTCGTTTGTAATTGTAATGGTAGAAGTAATCCTCAAGCGTTTGCACTAGCTCTTCTTCTGATTTACACTTGTCTATATACAACTTCTCTGTTTTAAGGTGTGAGAAGAACGATTCCACACAGGCATTATCCAGGCAGTTTCCTTTTCGAGAGTGGCTGCCCCTGATGCCATAAGCCTCTAATCGGTTGTTGTATAGCTTTAACGTATATTGGAAGCCCTGATCCGAATGGAGAACGGCTCCAGCTACGTCTTTTTTCTTTGTCCAATTATCTACTGTATTTAACACAAGTTCGAGATCGTTTCTCTTGGATAGCTCCCAGCTTACTATCTCATTATTGAAAAGGTCCTGGATGACCGATAAATAATAAAATTCATCTCCAACAGATATATAGGTTATATCCGTTACCATCTTTTGATTAGGGCCAGCTGCCTTGAAATTCCTCTTCAGGCGATTGGGGAAGATGACCGAAGGGCTCTGGCCATGTCGCTTTCTCTTCTTCCTGATGACGGATTGTATGTCCATTTCCGTCATAAGCTTATAGACCTTTTTATGGTTAATAAGATACCCATTTTCATTTAGTTCATCTGTAATGCGCGGCCGGCCAAATTCGGGATGCATGAAATGAATGCCCATAATGTGCTCGCGGATGTCTTGTTCCTTCGCAGTCTTCTCTATCCTTTGCGATTGAGTTTTCCTCCATTTATAATAGCTTGCAGGCTTGATGTAGGTGATCTCCAGCAGCCAGGAGACAGGATAGTCACCCCTTAATTCATCAATCAGTTCATACTTCATTCTTCTGGGAATGTCTTCTCCTCCTTTACCAGATTTGGATACTGCTTTTTTAAATATTCAACCTGTGCTCTTAAATAATCTCTTTCCTCTTCAACCGACTTGAATATAGTCCTGGGTCTGCCTTTTAAAGGATTGGAGACACCACCTTTTCTTTCATCAAAAGGTACCCCGTCTTTCCATTTCCTCACCCACACTTTGAGCTGGCTGCAATGACGGATCCCCAACTCTTTGGCGAGAACTTTGTAACTCTTGGATCCATTTAAGTATTTCATGACAGCATTACGTTTGAACTCCTCTGAATAACTATTAAAGGTTTGGCCTTTCTTTGCCATAGAAAAATCCCCTCCAAGTAGAACTCTTTCCACCATGGTAACATGAAGGTTTTTTTGAATGTCTACTTAAAGGGGACAATATCATCCAGAATGATGGGAAGCAGGCTTTTTTTCTATCAGACAATTCAGATGCAGACATACAAATGATGGACAGATTGAAATATTCCTGCAATAATTGATGCAGACTTTTAAATGAATACTTATATAGCGAATTATTTAAGATAAAGGATGAAATCCATGAAAGTACTTCTAGCAAGCCCCAACTTTCACCAGGCAAGAGGCAATACCGTTACCGTCCAGCGTATATCTGACGGACTGAAAAAGCTTGGCATTGAAACTGAAATTATTAACGTGAAAGAGGGCAGAAAGCCTTCAAAGATGCCCCAAGCTGATATTGTTCATGGTTTTCATGCTTACCGCTTTGGCCAATTTATTGACAAGCTTGATACAAAGCCGGAATCCTATTTGGTTACAATGACAGGCACTGATTTAAATGTGGATCTTTTTGATAAAATGAAAAGATCTGATGTCATTCGGACATTATCAGAGGCAAAAGCCATTCACGTGTTTGATAAAGAAGCAAAGCAGATACTGAGCAGCGAAATTTACGGTATTCAGACAAAGATCACCGTGATTCCCCAAGGCACTGTAGAGTTCCCTGAAACTGCACCGGCTTTCAAAAAGGAGCAGGGTACCTTTTTATTTGTTCTTCCGGCAGGAATCCGCAAGGTGAAAAATATCCCTTTCGCCATCGAGCAGCTAAAACACATTTATAAAAACCATAAAAATATCCGTCTATGGCTGGCGGGCCCTATCATTGAAGAAGATGAGGGACATATGGTTAAGGAATTGGCAGAAAAGCATAAAGAATGGGTTCGATATCTTGGACAGATTCCACATGAATTCATGGGAGAAGTATACAAACAGGCAGACGCGGTTTTAAATACATCCCATTCTGAGGGTCAGCCTGCTGCCATTTTGGAAGCCATGCAATACAGCCTGCCTGTCCTGGCATTTAATAATTTAGGGAATAGAAATATCATTACACATAGGAATTCCGGTTTAATCTATACTAATCCGGTCGAATTTCTTGATTATGCGGAGAAACTAGTCAATAATAACGAAATGAGGATAAAAATAGGGCGTGCTGCCAAATTCTATGTAGAGTGCAATCATTCTTCTGAATGCGAAGCAAAAACATTGCAGAAGATCTATGAGAGTATTTTAGTTAAGAGCTGCACCAGTCCTTCTTCTTCAATTGATAAATAAAAAAAGGAGAGAGAAACATGTCTAAAGAAGAAATTATTAAACTTACTTCTTTATCTACCAAAGGCGGCTGAGGATGCAAAATTGGTCCTGAAGACCTGGCGCAGGTTCTGCGCCACTTGCCAAAGTCTGTACCTGATCCCAACCTGCTTGTAGGGCTGGATACTTCAGATGACGCAGGCGTATATAAAATTAATAATGAAACTGCACTTGTGCAGACATTAGATTTCTTTACTCCTATCGTTGATGACCCGTATATGTTTGGGCAAATTGCTGCCGCCAATTCCTTGAGCGATATATACGCAATGGGCGGTAAGCCAATAACAGTTATGAATATTGTGGGCTTCCCGATTAATAAATTGGATAAGAGCATTTTGGCCGACATATTGGCAGGAGCATCAGATAAAGTGAGAGAATCAGGTGCTGTTTTAGTTGGAGGCCACTCGATTGATGACCAGGAGCCAAAATTTGGCTTATCTGTTACAGGAACAGTCCATCCTGAGCGGGTAAGAACGAATGCCGCGGCAAAACCGGGTGACAGCCTAATTTTAACTAAGCCAATCGGCGTCGGTATTTTAACACAAGCTATTAAAAAAGACATGCTAGATCAGGAAGGCATTGACCGAGTCATGAAGGTAATGGCAGCTCTAAATAAAGAGGCTGCTGAAGCCATGGATAATTTCAATGTCAATGCCTGCACAGATGTTACAGGTTTTGGTTTGCTGGGCCATGCTATGGAGATAGCAGAAGGCAGCGGCACAGGCATTACAATCGACAGCAAATCTGTACCTGTTCTGCCAAAGACACGCGAGCTTGCCGAGCAGAATATCATCCCTGGAGGTTCTAAAAAGAACCATAAATGGCTGACCGAACGAATTCAATATGAGAATGTTGACGAAGTGGATCAATGGATCCTTTGCGATGCCATTACATCCGGAGGCCTGCTGATCTCTGTTCCTGAAGAAGAAGCTGAAGCGCTTCTAGGCGTGCTTCATGAAAATGGAGTACAGTCAGCAGCCATCATTGGGAAAGTAACAGACAAACAGCCTGGACGGATTACTGTTATTGGATAAAAAGGACTCGCAAAGGGTCCTTTTTATCGTGAATTTTCATCGTCTAGGTACAAAAATTTTTAGATCTAAAATAAGGAAGTGGAAAACATGAAAAAAATACTTTTGTTTTTGACTATTATTTCATTGATGCTTATAACCGCCTGCGGTGGAGATGAATCAGAGGGTAATAAAAAAGAAGAAACAGGTGAAGCTTTTACGATTGGTGTCATTCCTGTTCAAACTGAAGGATCCATGGAAGGCGCAATGGAAAAATTACAGTCCACACTATCGGAAAAACTTGATCGCGAGGTAGCGGTTGAGGTGTATCCGGACTATAACGGGGTTGTAGAAGCCATGAACTACGATAAGATTGACATGGCTTACTTTGGGCCGTTAACTTACGTTGTTGCCCATGAAAAAAGCGGCGCAAAAGCCATCATTACACAGCTGATTGATGGAGAACCATTTTATTACTCCTATATCATTACCCACAAAGACAATCCTTGGAATTCACTTGATGAATTGCTCGAAAAGAGCAGTGAAATCGACTTTGCTTTTGGTGACATTAACTCTACCTCCGGATCTTTAATTCCTTCGATTGAACTGAAGGACCGAGAAGTTTATGAATCCGAAGATACACATAGCTTTAGCTCTGTCAGATTTACAGGCTCCCATGATGCGACGGCATTGGCTGTCCAAAATAAACAAGTCGATGCTGGTGCCATTGACAGTGCCATCTACAACCAATTAGTTGATTCTGGAAAAGTAGATGGCGACCAAATAAAAACCATTTGGGAATCAGAGAAGCTGTTCCAATATCCTTGGGCTGTCCATAAGGATACGGACGAGAAAACGATCACCGCTCTTAAAGAGGCTTTTCTAGCTATTGAAGATCCAGAAATCCTTGATGCATTCGGGGCAAGCGGTTTTACAGAAGCCAGCAACGAAGATTACGAAAGCATCCGCCAGGCAGCCCTTAAAGAGGGAATCATTAAAGAATAGGGCTGATTAGATTGTGGTTTAAAAGACGCAGCATTATCACACATGCTCTATTGGCTTTATTTGTTTTTTTAAGTATGAAGCTGACAGAGTTTGATTTATCCAAATTCAGAGACTTCCGAAACATGATTGACTTCCTGTCCCATTGGTTCCCGATGGATTTCTCTCTTCTTCCGAAGATTTTGGAGGACAGTATGGAAACACTGGCCATGGCCTTTCTGGGAAGTTTTTTCGGCCTTCTTATCGGTTTGCCTCTAAGCTTTATGGCTGCCAAAAACACAGCCGGTGCACCGTTTGTTTATCATTTAACCCGTGTTGGTCTTAGCTTTGTACGATCCATACCTGAGATTGTATTTGGCTTGATTTTATTAACCGCACTTGGTCTGGGGCCTTTCCCGGCTGTATTGGCTATCATGTTTCACAATATTGGTGTATTGGGAAAATTAATCTCGGAACTTATAGAAGCATCCGATCCGGGGCCGCAGGAGGCCATGAAAGCAGTAGGCGCCAAGAATTGGTTTGCTTCCCTGTTCAGTATATTGCCGCAAATCTGGCCCAATGTTTTATCCAACTATTTCTACCGATTTGAGGTTGCCATTAGGACTTCGCTTGTACTTGGTTTTATTGGAGGGGGAGGAATTGGCCAAAGACTATTTAATGATTTTAAAACCTTCCAATATACAGCCGTATCGCTTGATGTGCTTGTTATTATGATCATCGTCATTCTCGTAGACTTTTTCGGAAGCTATGTAAGGAATAGAGTAATTTAAATGGAGGCCAGCAAGATGCTTGAGATACACAATGTAACAGTCCGCTATCCAGGTATGAAGGATAAAGCGCTGAATTCTATTAACCTCACTTTCCATAATGGGGATTTCATATGTGTTCTGGGTAAAAGCGGTGCAGGAAAGTCAACATTAATCCGCTGTCTTAACGGATTACAGAAACCAACATCAGGTGAGATTGTCTGGGACGGTCTTCCTTTGTCCGCTCTTAATGAAGAACAGCTCCGAAAGATCCGCAGGGAAATGGGAATGATTTTTCAGCATTTTAACCTTGTTCCAAGATTGACTGTTTTCCAAAATGTGCTGACAGGCATGTTCGGCTACAGAAGCACCTTTAAAAACCTGTTTGGCTGGTTTACGGATGAAGAGAAATACCAAGCTGGACAAGTGATTCAGGAGGTTGGCTTGACTCCTTTTACCGATCGGAGAGTCGAGCATTTAAGCGGCGGGCAGAAGCAAAGAGTCGGCATTGCCAGGGCATTGCTGCAGCAGCCTCGGGTTCTGCTGGGAGACGAGCCGGTTGCCAGCCTCGATCCAGGCACTTCAGACCGGATCTTTAGTTTATTAAAAGATATGCACCATCGGCATAAATTGCAGACAATCATCAATGTCCATGATGTTCAATTGGCAAAACGTTATGCCACCCGCATTATTGCTTTGAAAGAAGGCGAAGTCATCTTTGATGGCAACCCTGAACAATTTACTGATGACATGTATGTCCATACGTATGATGCTTATAGTGAAAGGCCCTATACACTTACTACCTAGACAGAGGAGGAAATTTGATGGCAAACTGTCCATGAGTGGTCGATAGCTCGAACGTCGTGTACGATTCGAATGATCCTAATGTTATGGTATATAATAAACGGGCAGCTTCTAAGAAAACGGTAGTATTAACCTTTGACGATGGACCTGGCAGAGTTCTGCCGGAAATCCTCGATATCCTGAAAGAAGAAAAAGTTCCGGCTGCCTTCTTCTGGCAGGCGAGGCTTTTATATCCCAAACGCCCATGGAAGAGAGTTATGGATGAAGGACATATGATTGGTACACATTCTTCTAAACATAACAACCTGGTAAATTTGCCATTACCCGAACAGCATCAAGATTTGCAGTACAGCAAATCAAAGATCGAATCCATTACCGGCCAGAAAGTGAAGTACTTTCGTCCACCATTCGGGCAATACAACAACGATACGATCTCTGCAGCAAAAGAGCTGGGATTAAAAACCGTTATATGGAGAATCTCTTCAATGGATTGGGAGCTAAGGGAGAGGCCTGAACGGATTATCACCAATGTGATTGATAATCTTGAAGACGGAGCCATCATACTTCTGCATGAACTGTCTCAGACTGTTGAAGCACTTCCGGATTTAATTGATGAAATACGAAAGAAGGGCTATGAGTTTACCCTTCTAAACTGAACCTATAGCCTATTGCTATAGGTTTTTTCATTAATAATGCATTATCTCCATTATTGACAGCAGAAAAATAATATGATATTAAAATTATTGGATTAGCACTCCAGAAAGCAGAGTGCTAAATTGCAAAAATTAAATATTTTATTTCTTAAAGGAGAGGTTGATATGGAAAAGAAACAGTTTCAAGCAGAATCCAAGAGATTATTGGAAATGATGGTTAACTCCATTTATTCTCAGAGAGAGGTATTCTTAAGGGAGCTGATTTCCAACAGCAGCGATGCCATCGATAAAATTTACTACAAAGCGCTGACAGATGAGTCTTTAACCTTCGACAAAGATAGCTATTACATAAAGGTAATTCCAAATAAACAAAACAGGACTTTAACAATTAGAGATACCGGAATTGGTATGACAAAAGAAGAGCTGGAAAATAATCTTGGCATTATTGCAAAGAGCGGTTCATTGTCGTTCAAAAAAGAAAATGAAATCAAAGATGGACATGATATTATCGGCCAATTCGGTGTAGGTTTCTACTCCGCTTTCATGGTGGCCGATGTTGTAACGGTGATCAGTAAAGCACTTGGCAGCAAAGAAGCCTATAAGTGGGAATCTGAGGGTGCAGACGGTTACACTATCACACCATATGAGAAAGATACAGTGGGCACCGAAATTATCCTTAAGATCAAAGACAATACGGAAGAAGAAAACTATGATGAGTATTTAGAGGAATACCGCTTAAAAACCATCATCAAAAAGTACTCTGACTTCATCCGCTATCCAATTAAAATGGATAGTAAGACCAGAAAGCCAAAAGAAGGCAAAGAGGACGAATTTAAAGAGGTTTCAGAAGAACAAACGATTAATAGTATGGTTCCGATTTGGAGAAAAAATAAAAACGAGCTTACGGACGAAGATTACGAGAAGTTTTACAAGGAGAAGCATTATGGTTTCGATAAGCCTCTAAAGCATATCCATATCAGTGTTGACGGCAGCATCCGCTATAATGCGATTCTGTTTATTCCTGAAAACATTCCCTTCGATTACTATTCAAAGGAATATGAAAAAGGGCTCGAATTATATTCTAATGGCGTTTTAATCATGAATAAGTGTGCTGATTTGCTGCCGGATTACTTCAGCTTTGTGAAAGGCATGGTGGATTCGGAGGATCTATCTCTTAACATTTCTAGGGAAATGCTGCAGCATGACCGCCAGCTGAAGCTGATTGCCAAAAATATCAGCAAAAAGATCAAAAACGAGCTTCAAAGCCTGATGAAAAACGAGCGGGAACAGTATGAACAATTTTACAATTCATTTGGCAGACAGTTAAAGTATGGGGTGTACAGCGATTTCGGGACCAATAAAGAAACACTTCAGGAATTACTAATGTTCTACTCTTCAAAAGAAAAGAGCATGGTAACACTTGACGAATATGTTTCTCGAATGAAAGAAGATCAGAAATATATTTATTACGCTTCTGGAGAGTCGTACGAGAGAATCGAAAAACTTCCACAAACAGAGCTGGTTGCAGATAAAGGCTATGAAATCCTGTATTTTACAGAGGACATTGATGAGTTTGCCATTAAGATGCTTATGTCCTATAAAGAGAAGGAATTTAAGTCTGTCTCAAGCGGCGACCTTGGCATTGAGGAGGAAGATGTAAAACAATCTGAAGCTGAAGAAAAAGAATACAAAGAGCTTTTTGACAGTATGAAGGAGATTTTAGCAGGAAAAGTTTCGGATGTCAGGATTTCAAAAAGGCTGAAAAGCCATCCGGTCTGCTTATCTGCTGATGGGGAAGTAACCATTGAAATGGAAAAAGTCCTCAGCTCTATGCCTGACAATCAAAATGTTAAAGCAAATAAGGTACTGGAAATCAATCCAAACCACGAAGTCTTCCAGTCATTAAAACAGGCATTTGCGAAAGATAAAGAAAAGCTTAGCCTATATACAAACCTTCTTTATAATCAGGCTCTGTTAATTGAAGGCCTGCCAATCAGCGATCCCGTAGAGTTTACAAATGATATTTGCAAAGTTATGGTTTAAACCACATGAAAACAGCCCGGTCTGACGGGCTGTTTTTTTCTACTAGTGGCGGAAAATGCATTGATAATCAAATTCAGGTTGAGTTTGATCCTTTAAATACAAAAAATCCCAAGAGAAATTTAATCTCATACGGTTACATTAATAAATGTACAGTTAGATGAAGAATAATTCACATTTATTTATACACAATAACCATAAAAGGGGGAGAAATATGCAGCACAGTAAGGCATTAGCTATTAAATTCATAGCCAGTCTTGTTCTTCTTTATGTCATTCTTGGCCTTATTTATGGAATGAGTTTTGGAAATGTTTTTATCATAACCGCCATATTAGGAATCACCTCCTATATATTAGGCGATATGCTCATTTTGCCGAGGAGCAGCAACACTGTTGCCACAGCGGCCGACTTTGGATTGGCATTTGTGCTAATTTGGTTTTTAAGTTCGATTTTAACACTTGGAGATAACCTCTTTATTATGTCTTTGGTTGCAGCTGCGGGAGTTGCCTTTTTTGAGTACTTTTTCCATAGTTATTTAGTTAAAAATATGACAGAGGCCAGTACGGAACGATTAACCATCAATCAGGGAAACCTGCCTTATAACACGGAAGCTTCTGAAGATTTGACACCAGTTAGGCCGGACGTTAGAAGCGATGATAAGGAGTAAGGCAAAGAGTTAGGTACTCGACTCCCTAAATTGTCAGGGAGTCTGGGAATACATTCTGAGAGCTTTTGGGAAGGGGATTAGTATGTCTGTTTTCGTATATCAAACCTTTGAAGTAAAACAGGATAAATTCGTAGAAGCATTAAAGAACCTGAGAATGATTCAAAGCTATAGAAATGAAAACTATGAACATAAGATAGAACTTTTGTCTCCTATATCAGGAGCTGACCATACTTATGCTTTTTTATGTACTTATGAGGGCCTAGCAGAAATGGAGCTACAAAATAAAAAGATGTTTGAAGATGAAGAATATAAAAAGCTTATAGAGGAGTTCTTCCTTGAGGATATTGTCCAGGGCAGCATGAATACCCAGCTGTTCCGGTCGGTGACTGGGTTAAAAAGCGACAGCGCAGAGAAAAATAAATAGACGCTTTGGAACAAGTCCTTTGCAGATTCGAAACGGAGCCGATCACCATAAGGAATCGGCTTATTTATTTGGATGGAAGTGACGTAATACTCTTACTTAAACGGACAGAAGGTCGGATAGAAGAGAACCTGTTCGAAAAAGGAGGTACATCATGGATTTTTTTCTTCCCAGCGGCAATTCTTCAAAAGATAGTGAATCCGGTGATTTAAAATGGTTTCAATTATCATTAATTGGTGTCGGATGTACAATCGGTACTGGTTTTTTTCTTGGTTCAGCAATTGGCATCAAAATCACCGGACCCTCCATTGTCTTTTCATTTATTTTAGCGGCAATCGGAACTTACATTGTCTATAACCTGTTGGCTAAGATGACAGCTGAAGACCCTCAAGAGGGATCGTTTTGCTACTATGCCAACAAAGCATATGGAAAGTGGGCCGGTTTTAGCTGCGGATGGAATTATTGGAGTTCAAACATTTTAATCATGGGAAGCCAATTAACCGCTCTGTCCATTTTAACAAGGTTCTGGTTTCCGAATGTTCCCCTATGGATTTTTGCTGCTGGTTACGCAATACTATCCATTATTGTTGTGTTAACAGGCAACAAGGGCTTTGACAAGGTTGAGGACCTTTTTGCCGTTATTAAAACAGCCGCCATTATCATGTTTATTATTTTGGCAATAGCCGCTCTGGCAGGAATTATTGATGGGGATGCCAAGCATCCTGGTTTTCCAGGTTCAGCAGGAGAATTTTTTCCTGAAGGGTGGAAAGGCTTTTGGTCTTCGTTAATTTATGCCTTTTATGCTTATGGGGGAATCGAAGTAATCGGACTAATGGCAACAAGGCTAAAGCAGAAAGAGGATGCCCCAAAAGCCGGTATAATTATGCTGATCGTACTTGGAATCATCTATGTTATTTCACTTGGTTTGGCCGTCTATATGGCCTCACATGGAGCATTTAACGAAAAGGAGAGTCCATTTGTCACGGCCATGGATAAATATAATCTGGACTTTTTTCCGCACGTATTTAATGCGGCAATCATTATTGCCGGCTTTTCTACTATGACGGCGTCCCTGTTCGGTGTAACGGCTTTGCTTGTTACACTGGCCAATGATGGCGATGCCCCTGCAGTTTTCTCAAAGAAAATTAAGAAGTGGAAGGACCTGCCTCTGCCTTCTCTGGGCTTGGCAACTGCAGGGTTAATTGCTTCGATCGTCACAGCTTTGCTGCTGCCCGGGAAGATTTACGAGTATATCACAACCGCAGCAGGAATATTAATCTTATTTAACTGGTCTTTCATTATCATCTCTGCGCTTCGTATTCTGGAGATTAAGGTTTTCGGGAAACTGATGGCCTTCCTTGGATTGATACTGATCCTGGCTGCCGTTAGTGGGACATTGCTTGAAAAATCGATCAGGCTTGGTTTCTTCGTCAGTTTAATTTTTGTGGCTATAATAGCCATCGTAGCAGTAATTATGCAGAAGAAGGTTTGGAAAAATGCCGATACGGGTTAAAAAAGACAAAAAACAAAGCACCAGAGCTTCATCTGGTGTTTTGCTTTGCCTTTCATTAAGTATTTAAATTGATTTTCTAAATCTCAATCTGCAGCTTTCCAAAGAGGACTAAACGAAAGCGAAGTGGGGAGGAGGGGGCTTGCATAAGCCAATACACATTCACCGGGGATGAAAATTAGATTATGAATAAGAAGTTGGCACTTTACTTTAAATATGGAGATAGCTTCTGTATGATGCCATAAAGCTTCACAGCATTTTTTTCGTACATCTGCTGCGCTTTTTTAGAATCAGTCTGTAATGAAAAGACTTCCATGTCTGCGGCACACTTTTTTATCATTGCTAATAGCAGCGGACGCTGCTGAGGAGCAGGCACATTGATGGTATCATCATATACATCTACAGTTAATTCTCCATATGAATCAATTTGGCCTAAGAATATATTATCAAGCGTTAGGCCAAGTTTTTCTATCTCCATATTCAGCCACTTTCTTGTTTTTCCAGACTCAGCTAGTGGATCATTGAGTATCACCCCATCCATAATAACTGTTTGCGGCTCTTTTTCCTGTGCAACATTCATTTGAAGATCTTTTGGCGTAAGAGGCTGGTTCTCCTTTTTAAGCATAATGCTTAAATCCCCACGGGGCTCCAACACTGCAAATTCCACATCCGTTGCTTTAAATACATTTTGCTGGCGCAGCAAAGAAGATAAATCATCAATTGAATATCTTTCTTTTTTTAGATTGTCTTCTAATATTTTTCCGTCTTTTATAAAGACCGTTCCTTTTCCTTCAAAGAAGTCTCGGAAGCTTTTGCTTTTTAGGGAAAGAATATCCGCAAATAAGGTAACAAGGCCAAAGATCATGATGGAGAGAATCCCGCTGGCCCAGTGGTTATCAAGACCCATAATGATTTCACCGGCAATACTTCCGATTGTTATCCCTGAAACGTATTCAAAAAATGAGAGCTCAGATATTTGTTTTTTTCCGATGAGTTTTGTTATGACAAACAAAACTCCAACAAACAGTATGGACCGGGCACCAATCAGCAACCATTCAGGCATAGTTTCATCTCCATAATTTAATTTGGTTTATATTGAGGTTCTTCAAATTCTATAACCTTTTTCCGATTCTCAAGATCTTCTTTTATCTCAGCAATTTCCATCATCGACTCATGGAAGAGACGTTTAGCTTCTTTATCCAAAGAAGTTAAGGCAAGACTGGATAATTGTATTTCAATGGAACGTACTGTTGCCAGACATTGGTTCACATTCGAAGCAATTGTCACACCAAATCACACCATTCAAGTTGAGTTTTTAAAATAGGAATAGGGCTGGCAAAGGCCAGCCTGTATTTTCTACTGGTTATACTGAGGCTCTTCCTGCTGAATTTCCTGCAGCCTTGGTTCAAGACTGTCGATAATCGTTTGTGTTTGCTGTGCAGCATTCTGATAAAGCTGCTTAGCGTTTTGGTTATCAGTAGCAAGCGCAAAAGTTTCAAAACTGGCCTGGGCACTCTTCAGGCCTACAATCGCTTGCTTCACTTGAGTTCCAACTGTCATCTCAAATTCCTTCTTTCTGTTAATATTAAGTACACATGTATTATTGCTTTTTTTCTAATTGATATGTGTTAAATCAGTCTAATTTCACTGCCTTAAATAGCAATATTTAACTCAGAAACCCTGTACATCTTAGCCAAAAAAATTGCCAGCATATTTGCATTCTGTGAAGAGAAAATTAAGAACCGGAAGAGAAAATCCTCTTCCAAATTTGCTTTTAATAAGGAGTGCTTACAGTTGAACAACTGGATCTCAGCGCTTTTCAATAATATGGGCAATATGCGCAGGCCTTTAATGAACATGTTTGGAATGAAAAAGAGAAGAAACAACTGGGGATGGCTTTGGGGATCCCTCCTTAGCCTCGTTTTAAGTACAGCAGCATATGGATTTACACGAGCACGCAATAACAATGGGAATATTCATCCCATGCAGGAAATCATGAATAACTCCCGAATGACAAATGCATTTCAAAAGCAAAACTTGGCAGGACTTACTGAGTTTGCAGATGAATTAGGCTTTGATAAGAAAAAGCAATAAATTTAGAATGTCCACAGAAATGTGGGCATTTTTTATTAGTGGAGCCAACTGTAAACTGGAATTATTTATAGAATTTGTAGTGTTTGGGTTAAAGGTAAAAACTTACTTCCTAAGCCAGCAAAAATTCTATATAATGATGCTGTCGAGCATATGGTTACATGTAAAAAGGCATTTGTTTAATAAGAACATTTGAATAAAAAACTTTTAAGCAGGAGAGATCTTTATGTGGGAATTAGTTAATGGAAAGTTAATTCAAAAAACAGATGAAACCAGAAAAAAATTTAGAACGAATATTAGCAAAACAATTCTTGACCAATTGGAGAATTTAGCAGCTGAATACGATACACATGTGAATTATTTACTCGAAAACGGATTGCAAGCCGTATTAGAGCAAGGTGTTATTACATACGATAAAAAAACCAGACCCAAAGATCGCGTTCAATATAAAACGACTTACGATAAAGAATTATTAGAAAAAGTTAAAGATTTTGCAAAGGTACACCAGCTATTTATAAATGATGTCATCGAGTATAGCGTAAATTTTATCGATTTGAAGAACATAAAAAACAGCAGCTACAAAAACAGGGTGGAGTAGCTGCAAGCTGCTTTATTAATAAATTTCATACAACGCCCCGAACATAATATATATTATAGGAAGTAATGAGGAAAGTGAAATAAAAGGTCTCATTATCTAAGTATACTTAAGATAGTGAGACGAAATAAAGATTTTTACTGAAATTTTATTTTCTTTACTTTTAATCCATTTTGATCAGAAATCTTATTCTAAGTTCATTTTTCATTTATTACTACATATAAATCGTTTGATCCTCGGATTCCAGATTTACTGCCAGCTTCATTAATTTATAATAGCCTGAAATTTCGTGCCGGGATCATTTTTTTTTACTATAATCAATCATTCCCAAACAATTTAATATTTTATTATAAAACAATTTTTCTATTGCCCTCTTTATTAAAATTTCTCCTTAGTTTACATAACGTGATTATCAGCAACTTGTGTATGTGCTTTATTACTCATTTATAAAATATTCCTCTTATTCACTATCCTGGGTATTGTTAAAGAACATTTCTGCTTCATCATTCTTTTTCTCTGTATTTTTGTCCTTCTCCCCCATTTTCCCATCGGATTCATAGCTCAATTTATAAGTATTTTCTTCGTTTTTCTTCAACTTTATCACTCCTTTGCTCCTATGTTTTGTTTTGTTATTATTTTTATTCAAGAAAACAAAAAACACAGGTATCCTGTGTTTTTTGTTAAGCAAGCTGCAAAGCCGCTTTAAGATATTTTCTTGGTGTATCGTAATAGAGTATTTTGTTAAATTGCGGATAAACCGATTCAAAATGTATAAAGATTGGTGAATCGAGGAGCCATGGATAGTTCGAGTAGAAGGATCTATCACCATAAACCATTGCTGTTAAGGCAAGTGCCAGCTCTTTTTGGAAAATCATGAACCTTATTTTGGAGTATTGTTCATCAAATTCCCCTCCGCTGATATACACCTTCCCGCTCAGTACATACTGGCCCATTTGCGGCAGCCATTCTGCAAACACTTCATCACGGAATTTAGGATTGATTGCACTTAGATCATAAAAGCCGCCTATCGACAGAAATAAATCTCCTGTAGCATCTGAATGTGTAAGCGTGTATTTCCTGCGATCTACGGGCCTAAATTCAGTCGCAGGAGGCAAATACTTGACTGCGAGCTTAGATGGATTAAACTTATTCATATAAGCGCCCCCCATAAGCAAATATACTTATGTTAGTTTATGAACACCGCTAATAAACGTGACAGATGCCTAATACTAATTGGAACTGCGGGGATTCATTTTCATTATTTTCGTGTTTTTCAACATCCATTTGCCTTTTTCATACTTCCAGAAAGATTCCACAAAAGCGATCGTATCAGCATTATTAGCCCCGCTTATTCTCTGCACGCCCAGCAATCCTTTCGCTCCTTCTACAGGCGTTATCTTTAATGTACTAAAAGGGTTTACTATTAGCTCAGTTGGTTCACTAAGCTTCCCATTTACATATAGTCCAAGACGCTCATACTCCTCGCCGCGGTCTCTTAAATCAAAGGAATATGATTGGCTTGTATCTTGAATGCTGACAGATGCTTTATAACCGTTTTCAAATTGGCTATTGATTACTAAGGGGCTAGGTATCGTTAAGTCAGTTAATTTGAAGTCTTTTAAGGAATACAAATAAAAATTGGATAATCCCCCGCTTCCGCCTGTCGGAATGCTGATATACATTTCTTTGATGCCATCACGATTCAAATCTTCAAATTGAATCTGTGGTTCATATCCGCCTGCAAGCTCTGTTTTGTAAGTTTTCCCGTCAGTGGCCGCTATCTCCAAAACGATTTCCTTTAAAAAAGCAGCCCCGTCTTCATAATAGACACCTTTTATGTAAATCGTATCCTCCTTCTTATCACCGGACACATCTACTTTATCTTTAGAGATCGTAATGTTTTTCTCTTCCTCCTCACCAGCGTAAACACCTGTTATGGCTGATAAAGACATAAAAAAGAAAGCAGCAAACGCAAAGAGCAATTCCTTTTTCATAATGAATCCTCCCCTATTTTTTTGTTAGCTTCCCCATGTATGGAAATTTAATGTAAGAAAGTATAAAAAAACCTCCTATCACAATGGATAGGAGGTTCCCATATAATCCTTATTTACCTGTCTTCTTTAAAGCACTTTCTTTTGTCTCCCATGATTCAATTCCATCAATTCCAGGGATAGAATCAGCATAAAATATCGGATCTTTTCCTTCTTTTCGCTGGGCCTTATAATCCTTAAGTGCGGCAAAGGCAATCTTTCCAAGCATTGTAATGGCAATTAAGTTGATTATCGCCATAATGCCCATGAATAAATCAGCAAGGCCCCAAACGGTAGCCAGGTCGACCAACGCACCGAAAATAACCATGGCGAGTACTCCCAGGCGATATATGAATATAGCCATTCTGCTTTCTTTAATAAATTCAATATTCGTTTCACCGTAATAATAGTTCCCGATTACTGAACTGAAAGCAAACAAGAAAATCGATATCGCAACAAAAATAGGTGCCCAAGAGCCAATATGGGATGATAAAGCTGTTTGTGTTAACTGTATTCCAGATAAATCAGGAGTTGTGTATGCTCCTGAAAGGATAATCATAAATGCAGTCGCAGAACAAATTAGAATTGTATCTACAAATACTCCCAATGTTTGGATTAAGCCTTGCTTAACAGGGTGGCTTACAGCGGCAGTTGCGGCCGCATTTGGAGCACTACCCATACCTGCTTCATTTGAAAATAAGCCCCTTTTAATCCCCATCATAACTGCAGCGCCCATTGCTCCGCCAAATGCCTGGTCCATACCGAATGCACCTTTTACGATTGTCGCTATCAAGTTTGGTACTTCAGTAATATTTATTACTACTATGATAATAGCAACAATTAGATAAATCACTGCCATAATTGGAACAATCACCTGAGATACATAGGCAATTCTCTTAATACCGCCAAAAATGATAGTGGCAGTTAAGGCTGCCAGAATTAATCCGATCGTCAAGCGGCTTGTTCCAAAGGCTTCATTGAAGGCTAATGAAATGGTATTGGATTGGACTGAATTAAATACTAGACCAAAACAAAATGTGATAATAACAGCAAACAGAATACCCATCCAGCGTTTATTTAGCCCTTTTTCCATATAATAAGCAGGACCGCCTCTAAAGCCGTCTTTATCTTTAATCTTATAAATCTGAGCTAATGTACTCTCAACAAAACTGGATGCCGCGCCTAGAAAGGCGATAACCCACATCCAAAAAACTGCACCTGGTCCGCCAGCTGCAATCGCAGTAGCGACACCTGCCATGTTACCCGTACCAATACGGGATGCAGCACTGACTGTGAAAGCTTGGAAAGAAGATATCCCCCGTTTGCCTTCCGCAGATACCATTCTTTTATCTCCAAGAATTCTAAACATTTCCCCCAAGTAACGAAATTGTACAAACTTGCTTTTAACACTGAAATAAAGGCCTAAAATGATTAATACTGCGATTAGAATATAAGTCCAAACCAGATCATTTAGAAAGCCTACGGCTGAATTTAAGCCTTGTAAAAATAAATCCATGCTTTTCCCCCTAGTCTTATTTTTTCAATTTTGACATTTTACTATTTTACAAAAGCAATACCTTTTCTAATCTATCAGAAGAATTTTTAATAGACAAGCCGTATATTCATTCCAGATGCTTAAAAATCATTAAATACGCCTGATTACTCTGTAAAACAACAAGTGTTTTATTCCCAGCCGAATGTGTCTTTAAACGTTTTCATATAATTTTTTATTAGTTTTTTATACACTGCAAGACAAGGTTTCTCTCCTTTTCCAAATAAAAACCCCTGCAAATGCAGGGGGTCACTTTATTGCCTTATTCTGTTGCTTGCCCGTTGTGATTTTGCCGATCTTCCTTCTTCCAAATACATTTAGCTTTTCCGCTCTCGGATTCGTCAATAATAAACGATCCATTGGAATACCTGTCATTAAAGCGGATAGCAGAAGCTTTGACAGCTTCTACATGTCCTTTTTCAGTTTCAATGAATATATCATCGCTGCCTCTTGTAATGACTGATCCAACAATGCGGTGAGGATTGGATTTTAATTCACGAAGCATAACCACACCGCGCTTGGCGCGGGAAGTGCGCTCAAATTCACTTAATTTCATTTTCTTTATGGATCCACGCTGTGTAACGATGACTACAGCTTGCTCCTTTGGATCTTCAATAAGTTCGGCCCCGGTTACAAAGTCACCGTCTTTTAAATTAATGCCTTTCACACCGGCCGCCCTGGCACCGACAATACTTACTTCTTCCTCATGGAACCAAAGCCCATAACCCTGATGAGTGGCAAGGAAAATTTCCTTCGTGCCATCAGTCTGATAGACATCCAGAACCTCGTCATCGCCTTTTACATTAATGGCAACGAGCGGTTTGGAATATCTCTGTGCTTTATATTGCTTCAGCTCTGTTTTTTTCACCATTCCATTCTTCGTCATAAAGAGCAGGAAAGCCTCGGTCTCAAAGTCTTTTACAGGAATTGCCCGTACAATGGAGTCATCCCGATCAATCGGAATGATGTTGGCAATATGCTGGCCAAGATCTTTCCATCGTATGTCTGGCAGCTGATGCACCGGACAGTATAAATAATTACCCTTATTCGTGAATACAAGGAGAACATCGGTTGTATTCATATCCAGCTGGGCAATCATCCTGTCAGAATCCTTCATGCCGAAATCCTGTCTGTTTGAAGCGGCAAAGGATCGCTGGCTTGTACGCTTGACATAGCCTTCCTTTGTTACGGTGACGATGACATCTTCACTTGCCACCAGCACTTCAAGGTTGATTTTTATTTCTTCAATTTCCGCTTCAATTCTTGTGCGGCGTTCATCAGCAAAACGTTTTTTAACGTCTTTAAGTTCCTTTTTAATCACTGAGTAAAGCTTTTTCTCGCTTTCAAGAATGGCCTTCAGCTCCTGGATCAGCTTGGCTAGCTCTTCAGCCTCTGCTCTTAAAGCCGTTATGTCTGTATTTGTCAAGCGATATAGCTGTAAGGAAACAATGGCTTCCGCCTGTGGCTCTGTGAACTCAAACTTGGCGATCAAATTATCCTTCGCATCCCGTTTATCCTTGGAAGCACGGATGGCTGCAATTACCTCATCCAGAATAGATAGAGCCTTCATTAAGCCTTCTACGATATGCTGGCGCGCTTCCGCCTTATGCAGGTCAAACTGTGACCTGCGGGTTACAACTTCCTTGCGGTGGCCGATGTAGGCATCTAAAAGCTCCCTGAGACCCATTAATTTTGGATGCCTGTTGTGAATGGCTACCATATTGAAATTATAGGTTATCTGCAAATCGCTGTTTTTGTATAAATAATGCAAAACGCCTTCAGGGTCCGCATCCTTTTTCAATTCTATTACAATCCGGAGACCTGTGCGGTCTGTTTCATCGCGGACCTCCGCAATCCCTTCCACTTTACGGTCCAGGCGGAATTCATCAATTTTCTTCACGAGATTGGCTTTATTCACTTCAAAAGGAATCTCGGTGATGACAATTTGCTTTTTCCCGCCGCGCAGGTCTTCAAAATCGGATTTTCCGCGGATAATGATTTTTCCCTTGCCTGTTTCATAGGCTTTTTTAATGCCGTCAACGCCCTGGATTATGCCTCCTGTAGGAAAGTCAGGTCCTTTAATATGCTCCATCAGCTCATCAATGGAACAATCCGGTTTGTCCATACGCAAAATAGCACCGTCAATGATTTCATTTAAATGGTGAGGCGGAATTTCAGTTGCATACCCCGCTGAAATTCCTGTGGAACCATTGACAAGCAGGTTAGGATATCTTGCAGGCAGGACTGTTGGCTCGCTGGATGTATCGTCAAAGTTAGGGATAAAGTCAACTGTCCTTTTTTCGATATCCTTCAGCAATTCAGATGAAATGGCAGAAAGCCTTGCCTCTGTGTAACGCATGGCTGCCGGTGGATCTCCGTCTATGCTTCCGTTATTCCCGTGCATTTCAACGAGAAGATTTCGAACCTTCCAATCCTGACTCATCCGCACCATAGCATCATATACAGATGTATCACCATGCGGATGATAATTGCCGATTACGTTTCCTACTGTTTTTGCTGACTTTCTGAAGCCTTTATCCTGGGTATTCCCCTCAACATGCATAGCATATAAAATACGTCTTTGAACCGGCTTTAACCCGTCACGCGCGTCAGGTAGTGCACGGTCCTGGATAATATATTTACTGTAGCGGCCAAAACGGTCACCCAGTACATCTTCAAGAGGAAGGTCGCGGAATTTTTCTGCAGAACTCATGATTCAGCCTCCTCCTCTAACACAGAAATATTTTCATTTTCTAGTATGCTGCCGTCTTCTTCAAGTCCGAATGCAACATTGGATTCAATCCACTTTCTGCGCGGTTCTACCTTATCGCCCATCAAGGTTGTAATCCGGCGCTCCGCCCTTGCTGCATCGTCAATCTTCACGCGAATAAGCGTACGTGTTTCAGGATCCATCGTCGTTTCCCATAACTGGTCTGCGTTCATTTCGCCAAGACCCTTATACCGCTGAATCATATAGCCTTTACCGACTTTTTTTATGGTGTCCTGAAGTTCATCATCACTCCAGGAATACTCAACCACTTCTTTTTTGCCTGATCCTTTGCTGACTTTATACAAAGGAGGAAGAGCAATAAATACTTTACCAGCTTCAAGAAGAGGCTTCATATAACGGTAGAAGAAAGTGAGAAGCAGCACCTGAATATGTGCTCCATCTGTATCAGCATCTGTCATGATGATTACCTTATCGTAATTGACATCATCCAGATTAAAATCAGCTCCAACACCTGCTCCGACGGCATGAATAATCGTATTAATTTCTTCATTTTTAAAGATATCCTGGAGCTTCGCTTTTTCTGTATTAATAACTTTACCTCTTAGCGGAAGCACAGCCTGGAACCGTCTATCCCTTCCTTGCTTAGCTGATCCGCCAGCGGAGTCTCCCTCCACTAGATATATTTCATTCCTTTGCGGATTGCGTGATTGGGCTGGTGTCAGTTTGCCTGATAGTACCGCTTCTGATCTCTTCCTCTTTTTTCCGCTCCTGGCTTCTTCACGTGCTTTGCGGGCAGCTTCTCTGGCCTGGTAGGCCTTAATTGCTTTTTTAATTAATAGGGAGCTTGTCTCAGGGTTTTCTTCAAGAAAATAAGACAAATGCTCAGAAACAACAGAATCAACAGCCGAGCGTGCTTCGCTCGTTCCGAGTTTGCCTTTCGTCTGTCCTTCAAACTGCAAAAGCTCCTCAGGCACCCGAACAGAGACAATAGCGGTAAAACCTTCACGGATATCGGCTCCATCCAAGTTTTTATCTTTCTCCTTTAACAAATTCACCTTTCGAGCATATTCGTTAAAGGCGCGGGTCATAGCTGTTTTTGAACCCGCTTCATGTGTTCCCCCGTCTTTTGTCCGGACGTTATTTACAAAGGACAATACATTTTCCGAATATCCGTCATTAAATTGAAAAGCAAAATCGACTTCAATTCCATTGTTTTCTCCTTCAAAGCTTACTACCGGGTGAAGGACATCTTTTTCCTCATTTAGATATTGAACAAAAGCCTCTATGCCATTTTCATAATGAAAAACGTCATGAAAATCATTCCGCTCATCTAGGATCTCAATTTTCATTCCCTTAAGGAGGAACGCTGACTCACGAAGACGTTCACATAGTGTCTCATAATTATAAGTAGTAGTGGAGAAAATCGTCGGGTCCGGCTTAAAATGGATTGTTGTGCCCGATTGGTTTGTCTTGCCTATTTTCTCAAGAGTGGTAACCGGTTTTCCGCCATGCTCGAACCGCTGTTCGTATACAAATCCATCCCGCTTAATTTTTACAACCAGCCATTCGGAAAGGGCGTTAACAACCGAGGCTCCGACACCGTGCAGCCCTCCGCTTGTTTTATAGCCGCCCTGGCCGAACTTTCCCCCGGCATGGAGAACGGTCAATATAACTTCAGGCGTTGGCTTGCCCATCCGGTGCATCCCGGTTGGCATACCCCGGCCTTTATCTTGAACACTTATTGAATTATCTTTATGTATTTTGACAATGATATGATCCCCGTAACCCGCCAGCGCTTCATCAACAGCGTTATCGACAATCTCATATACAAGATGGTGCAAACCCCTTGCATCCGTACTTCCAATGTACATCCCAGGGCGCTTTCTTACTGCTTCCAGCCCTTCGAGTACTTGTATGGCATCATCATTGTAGTCAAAAGCTTCCTGATTTCTTGCCACGAACATACCCCTTTCATTTCTTGCAGCAACACTTGCCGCGAATAAGTGCGGCTTAAGAACACCCGTATAAGTATTCGGCTCAAATATCCATTTTCCTTTATCAAAATCACAAAATCACCGGTACCAGAACAGGTGTTCTGTACTCATATTTTACCATATAAATTAATAAGGTCTATGCTTTATTTTATCTATTTATTTGGTTTTGGCAAATAAGTTCTTGAGTCTTGCGGGATTTTTAAAGATTATTTCCAATAGCTAAACCCTTTATTTACGGGCTCCTTATAAAAAATAAAAACATGAGATCTTTTTAAGACCTCATGCTGAATTTACCTGGTTAATGCATGTTCAACTTTAATACAGCGGTCCATGATGACAGTGTATCCCTTTTCCTTAAGAAAATCGTATGCTTCCTGATTTGCTACACCCAGCTGTGCCCAGAAGATATCTGCATCCATTTCTGCAAATTCCCTTGCAATCTCCGGAAGAAACTCGGAGCGCCTGAAAACATTTACGATATCAATATGGCCCTCGATCTCTTTAAGGCTTGAAACGGCCTTAACGCCAAGAACTTCATCAACAGCTGGATTCACCGGGATGATCTCATAACCTGCATTTTGCATTGCTTCTGAAACCATATAAGAAGTACGTTCTGGATTTCCGCTTAAACCGACAACTGCAATCCGCTTTGAGTTTTTTAAAAGAACACCGATTTCTTCCCGGCTTGGATTTTCAATAGCCATTTAATTCCCTCCAAATCTGATTGATTATGTTTATTTTACCTAAAACTTTTAAAGTGTACTAACTTATTGCTTTGATCCCTCAATTTTCTTTATATAAAAGTTCAATGCCCGCTCTACTTTAAACCCTGCTTTTTTATATAGGGATAAGGCCTTTTCATTAGTTGTTCCTGCACATAATTTTATAACGAGCGCACCATGGTGAAAAAAGAGGTCTGATACTGCCATATCGAGCAGCTGTCTTCCGATTCCGGCGTGGCGGCATGTTTCCTTCACTCCTACAAACTCAAGGCTGCCTTCCTTCCCTTCCGGATTATATTCTGCATACAGATAGCCTTTAAGACCATGTTCATCCGCTGCTGTATATAACTTTTGTTTATCATTGATTTTTTCAATAATTTCTTTTCCTGAATAATATGTATTTGGAAAAATAGTATCATGCAAATTTTTAAAATCGCTGTACTGATCAGGAGCTATTAAATTTATTTCTTTTAGAGCTTGATTCTGTTTTTCTTTCAGCTCCATATAGGTCTGAGATGATTGCAATGTAAATCCGATTTTCTCTGCAAATTTCGATACGGCTAGATTGGCTATGTCTGCAAAAAGGTAACAGGTATGCAATTTACCTTTAAAATTGCTGATAGCTTTATTCCATAGCAGCTCCCCGTGCTCAATTTCTTTAATAAAAGGTCCCCATAACTCCGCTGTGCCTTTTTCCTGGTCTGCATCCATTCCCAGGAATCCTGTTATATCCTCATTCTCCCAAAGAAGAAATGCGGCTGATTCCGGATCAAGATCCAATTCCTGCAAATCATTAAAGATATCATTTCTGGTAGTGCCCAGATATCCTATATGATAATCAGGCAGAGAATTCTTCTTTGTTAAAAACTCCGCAGCATCCATTAAATCTTCACTTTGCATCATTGTTATCTCCACATCCCCACTCCTCTATGTCTTTTACTATATATTACCATAAAAAAATCGGCTGATTTGTTTATCAGCCGAGAACCGCTTAGTATAACACTGTTTCCAATCTATGGATTAGCCTTTTTATGCTAGTGTTCGCTTCTTTTAACACAATATCCTTATCTACCGTTTTCAGCTTTCTATTTTCCATCAAAATTCTTCCGTTTACTAAGGTTGTCTCCACATCTGCCCGAGTTGCGGAATAAACGATTCTTGAAATGGTATCAATGTCAAAAGATGGGTACACATGAAAATCATTTAAATTAAGGATAGCAAGGTCCGCTTTCTTCCCCGGCTCCAGGCTCCCGATTTCATCCTCCATGCCAACCGCCTTCGCTCCGCCAATAGTGGCCATTCTGAATACGGTTCGAGCATTCATGGCTGTTGGTCCATGGACCGGCTTTTGAATAATCGCTGCCAATCGCATTTCGTTGAACATATCGAGATTATTATTGCATGGAGCGCCGTCTGCCCCCAAACTGACAAATGCCTGCCGCTCTAACAGTGAAGGTACTTCTGCGACACCTGATGCCAGCTTTAAATTGGAACCCGGACAATGGCTTACCTTCACTCCCCGCTGCTTAATAATTCTCTTTTCTTCCTCATCAAGCCAAACACAATGGGCCAGAATCAGCCTGTCATTGGCGAGTCCAATGCTGTCCAAATAAACAACATTCCTCATTCCAAATTCTCTTTCAACAAGCTGAATTTCATTTGCATTTTCAGATGCATGTGTATGGACTCTAACATTGTAGCCGGCTGAAAGGTCCCTAATGTTTGTAAGTAGTTCTTCTGTACAAGAAACCACAAAGCGGGGGCAAAAGGCATATTGAATACGGCCGTTGTCATAATTATGCCATTTTTCCAGAAGATCTACGCTGTCCTGAATGGATTTCGATGTCTTTTCCCTTAATAGAACGGGAACCTCATCTCCTTTATCCATCATAACCTTGCCTGCGAGAGCCCTAATGCCGCTCTCTGCAATAGCCTGAAAAGCATATTCTGTATGATGGACCGTTTCCATGTCTACCACAGTTGTCGTACCGCTTTGCAGCAGCTCTCCGATTCCAAGCATAGCAGAGTAATAGATGGATTCTTCATCATGCGAGGCTTCGAGCGGCCAGATTTTTTGTTTAAGCCAATCCAGCAATTCAAGATCATCAGCCTGACCGCGGAATAAGGTCTGGCAGAGGTGGATATGTGTTTGAATAAAACCGGGGATGACTGTTTTCCCTGAAGCATCTATTACTTTATCAGCTGAAACGTTTAAGTTTGGCCCTATGTCTGCAATTCGGTCATCCACTATATAGAGATCCCCGAAGAGAATTTCTTCTTTTGCATTCATCGTAATGATTTCGGCATTTTTGATCAGGATGCTGCTCATTATACTCCGCCTCCTTGAAGTGGGCTTGACTGTATAACCTTTTGTTTGCCGTAATTCAAAATAAGCTGTTTGTAAAACTGGATAGACCGCCGGTAAGCTTCAATGCTTACCCATTCGTTCGGCTGGTGCGCAAGCTTTTCGTCTCCAGGACCGTAGATTAGAGTCGGAATTTCACTTCTGGGATTCAGGACAGCCCCGTCTGTATAGTAAGAGACGCCGAAATGATCTGTATTGGATTCTCCTTTTAACATTTGCGCTATTTGAATGATATCTTCCGACGGCTGTGTTAATATAGACGGGCGGTCCAATATTGTATCAACACAGTATTGGAAAATTTCATCTTGTTCAATTAACTGATCCAGCTTCCTCTTCAGCAATTCAGTAAAGCTGTAATGGGATTGAGGCGGAACCGTCCGAATATCTGCTCTAATCCTGCATTTATCAGGAATCACATTCGTTTGCACTCCTCCCTCAATCATGGTCACCGCAAGGCTGCTCTGACCGAGGGGCTCTTTTTCAGCCCTCCATCCAACCTTCATTTCATTCAGTATTTGGATGACCTTAAGCATATGATCAACCGCATTGATTCCTTGTTCCGGCATAGAACCATGAGAGGTCTTTCCGAATGTGGTAATTTCGAGCCAGAGGGCTCCTTTATGGCCGATCACAATTTTTTCATCCGTTGGTTCAGCAATGACAAGTGCATCAATCTTTCTTTTTTCATTATCTTTTAAAAATGCTCTCGCCCCGCAGCTATCTACTTCTTCGCCGGCTGTCGCGAGAAAAGTAACCGTGGCAGGAGGAAAAGCATCTATAAGGAACATTTCTTCCAACGCCAAAAACATCCCAGCCAAACCGCTTTTCATATCAGATGCGCCTCTCCCATAGATCCGCCCATCCACGATTTCACCTGAAAACGGTGAATAATCCCATTCACCTGAACCAGGAGAAACAGTATCCATGTGCCCGCATAAAAATAGCTGTTTATCGCTTTTCCCTTGAAGGGTTACCTCTAAATTGCTTCTGTTCTTATCCAGAAAAGTAACTTTATAAGGCAGCCCCTTTTCTTTGCATCGGGCTATAAATGCTTCTGTAACGAGATGTTCATTCCCTGGGGGATTGGAGCTGTCAATTTGGAGCAGCTGCTGAAGAAATTGGATGTCATTCATCAATCCGACTCCACTATTTGCATTTTTAACGGGGTAACCTTAAACCCGTTTACAGGTGCCATATCCTGCGAGCAAGTGGTACAGGCGATAACCACATCGCAAAGTGCTTTCAGTCTGACATAGTCACCCGGTTTGGAAAGAGGCTCTGCAATTTTATAATCGCCTAAATCATCAAGCACATTGTTCATAAACAGATTGATAGGATCCGGGATAATAGAGGGATGGATTTGGAAAGCTCCCAAAGCGCTTTCAAGATTATCATGGCAATTCGGATGGTCTTCTTTTCCAAAGTCCACCTTATAACGGTAATAATCGCAGGCTGGGAAAAAGAAGTCATGTTTTCCGACCGTGTCTTCAACCAGCTGCATCAGCGGGCGGCGCCGATTGCTATAAAGCAAATCGCCCGTTTTTAACCGGATGCTGCTTAACGATGCGCGCATATGTACGGGAGATACATGCTCGGACGGGTCTTCATAGCTGAAACAGACAAAATCGCCCACCTGTTTTCCTTCCATATCAATAACAATCAATTCCTCACCCTTGTATAGCCTGGCACTTCTGCCTTCATAAGGAGGAATAATAATTTCCTCTCGAACCCTATCTTTTTTAAAAACTTCTCCCATGTGATCTCCTCCTTTGGTTAATATTTAAGAGCTCTATTAAACTTTCTGTTGATGTCAGCTACAGGTGCTCAGCGAACTGCGGTTGGACCTGGTGTCTCCTCGGCGTGGGCCTGCGGGCATTCTCCCGAAGGTATATGAGATAAGCAATGAACACAGCACGCAGAAGATGCCTATGCATATTAGAGGATCTCGCGTGCGCTGCGCTCCTGTCAGCAGGGTGCCAAGATAAAATATGAACTTAAAAAAGCCTATTCAATAAATACAGCTACAGCCCTAATTGGAGAGCCAGTGCCCTTTCGGATTCGGAGCGGCAGGCCAAAATATAAAAACCGCATGCCTGCAACTTGATCAAGATTACATAAATTTTCAGTATTGGTTATTCCATATTCCCGGCAAATTAAATGGCCTGAATATTTTGGATCATCCGGATGGTCGATTGCTGGCGCATCAATGCCAATATTTACAGCACCTTTTTCAGCGAGCCATTTAGCTGCCTGGTAATCGAGCCCTGTATAGGTTGTAAGCCACGCTTCAGTTCCATATGAACGGTTGTAATGGCCTGTGTAAAGGAGTACAATATCGCCTTTCTCAATAAACTGCTGCGAACCACGAAGAGCATCCTCCAGATCTCTGCTTGTTATATAGCGGTCAGGCGGAACATGCGAAACATCGAGACAAACAGCAGGCCCGTAAAAGAATTCCAGCGGCATTTCATCAATGTATTGCCCGTTTGGGTCGTATTCATATGTGGCATCACTGTGGGTAGGACCATGTTCGTTGATTAATAGATTATTGGTAGCAAACATGAAGCCAATTTGCTTTTCACTTTCCTCGTGGGAGATGTTTGGGAATATCATTGTTTTTTGGTGGAGGGGAAAGACAGGCATCCCTTGATAAATTTCCTGTGTTAAATCGACTAATTTAACTCCCATGGTTTTCCTCCTTTAAATAAAAATAAAATTTTGTTTTTATATGAAAAGCGGCAGGGAGCGCCGCTTTTATGATCAATTGATAATGGTTGGAATAATTTCAAATTTATCTACATCAATTAAGCCCATATCAGTAATTTTCCATTTAGGGCTTGTGACAAGTGACCAGAAAGATAAGTGCATAAACGGAACATCCATACCGCAGCCCAGCACCTCTTTAGCAAGCAGAGATAATTCATCTACCTTTTCACTCATTTCTTTGCCTGTTAATTCATCTGTCATTAAACCGCCGATCCTTAAAGGCAGGTCGCCTACAACTTTACTGTCCTTAATCATCGCAATTCCGCCATCCATGGCGATTACGCGATTGACGGCAGTTACCATATCTTCATAATTTGTGCCTGTTACAATAATGTTGTGTGTATCATGAGCAACACTTTCTGCAATAGCTCCACTTTTTAGATCAAAACCGTGAAGAAATGTCTTGCCGACTTTACCCGATCTCCCGTGCCGCTCCACTACAAGAAGCGGAAGTACATCCTGCTGCAGGCATGGCTGGACAATGCCTTCTTTCACATTTAGGGTGAATTCACGACCGCCTGTTAAATTCTGATAAGGGATCGCTTCAATCGCCCTCACCCTGGCACGGGTGCCTGATGCTTCAATTGCCAAATCCTTAACAGTAACCGGCTTGCGCTTCACTGACTTCTTTACACTTTCCGGATATATGTAAGGAGCAATTTCCATCGTTAGCCCGCCTTTTTCGGCCGCTTTCTTACCAGCCAGATAAACCTGGTCAACGGTCATACTAGTTAAATCGCTAATGACCACTATATCCGCCCTTTTACCAGGAGCAATAACCCCCACATCCTTAAACCCAAAGTGCGTGGCAGGATTGATCGTTGCCATTTGGATGGCTTCAACAGGATCAATTCCTTCAGCAATCGTACGCCGAATAATATCGTTCATATGGCCATAATTCAATAAATCCGCAGGAACCATATCGTCCGAAACAAGTATGGCTCTTCTTGAATCAAGCCCGTCTTCCGTAATGGCACGAATGCAATCTGCCATATTTCTCTGTGAGGAGCCTTCACGCATAAATACGCTCACACCATAACGAAGCTTTTCCACTGTTTCTTCTTTAGTGGTCGTTTCATGGCAAGACACATGTGTGCCTCCGCTTATGATATGTGCGGCCAATTCTTTCCCAAACAGCCCGGGGGCATTTCCTTCTACGGTTTTCCCTATCGAGTTTGCATAAGAAACCGCAGCAACAAGATCATCAATCAGTTCTGGAGCATGTTCGTATACTGGCTTAATATTGCTGAAACTTTGAATTTCGCCGATTCCCTGAACATAGTCATCTGCGAGTAGCTCCTTCATATCCTTCGATGTCACATCAAATCCTGAAGTTTCAAGGCCCGGGGCATCCGGCACAGCGCAAGGTACAGTAAATAATACCCTGTTTGGAAGAGTTTTTGCTTCTTCTATCATTGCCTGCATGCCTTTTACACCCAGAACATTGCCGATTTCGTGTGGGTCCCCGATTAAAGTAGTTGTTCCAGTCGGAATGGAGAGCTTGGAAAATTCTGTGCATGTAAACATGGCACTTTCAAAATGCATGTGTGAATCAATAAAGCCCGGACAGATAAACTTTCCTTTTACATTTTCAACCTTTGTTTTTGGTCCAATTAATTCTTTTGCATCCCCGGCCATAAGAATATATTCACCTTTAATGGCAACATCCGCTTCATAGATTTCACGGGTTATAACATTGATGAAATACCCGCCCTTTAAAACCAGATCTGCATGGAGATTACTATCAAGTAATACATCAATCAGCTTGCGATGCTGGATCGCTTCTTTGATTTTTTTTGCGTCCATTGTTTACCCCCCTGTCATCGTTCCTTCCACACTATCAATAATTCCAATTATCGCAGCATCAATGGGAGCCTCTTTGTTCTGCACAGCTCTCGAAGCCATGCTTCCTGTTACGTAAATCACTTTTTCGCCAATTCCCGCTCCTACAGTATCAACGGTAATAATGGGGTTCGGTAACATGCTGCCATCCAATCCGATAGGCTGAGTGATTAATAGTTTGGTGCCCGTTAAATTTTCGTCTTTCCTTGTGGCAGTTATACGGCCCACCACCATTCCCATTTGCATACTAATCTTCTCCCTTAAAAGATTGTTCAAAAGTCCGGAAATTAGCGCCTTCCTGTTTGAGCAATCACTAAAATGTTTTGAGCAATATATTTAATTCCTTGGCGACATCCCTCGCTAGAGGCGTAATGATGCTTCCGCTATGAATTCGTATTACAGTCTGATTATGCTGATGGGCGTACCTGATTGTTTCTTCTGAAATGACGGTTTTTTTATTCATCTCAGGCGTAAAATCAGCTTTTTCATTGTCGGAAATCACTGTAATGCCCATTGATTTCAGTTGAACCAGCTGCTGCAGCAGAGTTCTTTTCAATAGCGCAGGCCCTTTATCCATTCCCTTCATCTTCCAATAAGGATCATGGGGATCTGAGCCGGTTTTTAGAGCCGCAACCTTTTTGCCTTGTAAAAGAGCTTCCAGAATTATACGAACAAAAGGCCTTTGGTCATTCAGAGATAAGAGGTCATTTATTAAGGAAAAAGAAAGGATGGGGAGAAAAATTCCATCTATCTCTCTTAAAATTTTTTCACTCAGAAAGGACTGTGGGATCCAATCATCATTCCCGACAGCCTTGATAAGTTCACCAGGCTGCATTCGGTCCACGATTGAGTCTTCACCTGTTATTCGAAGAGTAATAGAATCTTTTTGCAATTCCTTTAAGTAAGAAAATCCCGGTTCCATTCCAATCATATGAGAGGTTAATAGAGCCAGGACATATGGTTTTCTGGGGAATCCGCCTCCACGGTGGTAAATCTCTTGCAGAGTGTGTTTGACCATTTCACTCTGCACAGCATTACCCATGCTTATTCACCGATCTTTTTGGATAACAATGCTCTTTCAACCTCACTGTGAGGGCGGGGGATTACGTGTACGGATACCAGTTCACCCACACGGCTTGCAGCTTCTGCCCCTGCATCTGTTGCGGCTTTAACTGCCCCAACATCTCCTCTGACCATTACTGTAACTAGGCCAAATCCCACTTTTTCGTATCCGCAAATCTCTACATTTGCAGCTTTAACCATTGCATCAGCAGCTTCAACAGCCCCGACAAGACCTTTTGTCTCAACTAAACCTAATGATTCTCCCATGATATTTCCTCCTTAAAATAGTGTTGTTAATCTTTATCGCCATCCGCCCCGTTATTGCGTTTCTTCTTATCTTTCTTTTTTGAAGCTTCTTTTTGTTTGGTTTTGCTTCCGCTTTCTGCTTGGGCATCAGCCTTTTGTTCCGGCTGGTTTTCTATGCCTTCTGCATTCTTCTCATTCAGCTTAAAATGGGGAAGCAGCTTGCCGGAAACCTCACTGTGAGCTCTTGGAATAACATGCGATGATATCACTTTCCCAACCCTTTCAGCTGCATTTACTCCGGCATCAACCGCAGATTTTACGGCAGCCACGTCTCCATCAAAGTGAATCGTAACACCAAGATATCCGTTGACCCCGATTACTTTTTCGATGCCTGCAATTTCTACATCAGCTGCCTTTACTGCAGCATCTGCAGCCGAAACCGCGGTAGTATAGCCAACTGTTTCGATCAGTCCCAATGCCTGCAATTATGATGCCTCCTTCCAGGGGAATTAATAATTTCTTTTTTTTATTATTACTTAATTCTTTCAGCTTCCTTTTTCAGATCCTCTGAAATTTTGGAAACTGAATTATATTCTCCATAGATTAACAGGTAGTTTTTTTCAAAGGAGAATCCTGCAGATAGGGCCGGATTCCTTTTTAAATAACGGTCAGCCAATAAAATGCCTGTATAATAATCGAATCCTTCAATCACTGCTGCACTACTAACGGATGCCTGAATGTCAAGCTGTTTCGTCAGCCATGGGCTTGGAGCCTTGGCTTTAAATACCTGGATTTTTTGATAAGATTTTTGGGTAATCTTTTTATAAAAAACCTTCACTGCTTCCAGAAGCACTTGTTCGTTGTCTTCATACAATTCCAAAACAAAACTCTGCCGGCTTTCCTTATCCCACGTTAAAAAATACTTGATGGAAGGGTATTCTCTTAAAAGGTCATTTAAGTAAAAAAGCTGTCCTGCCGTACATTTTTCGGAAGTGATGACGCCGATTGAATTTGACTTTAATGAACGCTGAAATGTATTTTCCATGCTTGAGTGCAAGTCATTGAAAAGCCATGCTTTAATGCCATCTGCTGTTTGACCAATTAGTTTGCTTTCTCTAACCGAGGGTTTCTGCTGAGAAGAAAAAGATTCATAGGAGCTTGCAGGCTTTTTGCCCTGGCTTAGGGATATGGTTTGCAGCTGCGCGAGAGGCTCTTTTGAATATTCTTTGGTTCCATTTTGGGAGCCGTTCAAAGCCTGTTGCGGCTTTACTTGTTTAGATACATGCGTTCTGAGATGAGAAACTGGAGCAACGGCAGCAACCGAAAGCCTCTTTTCCATTTTTGCACGCTGATAATTCGGACGGCTGATCCCCGGTATTACCTGTCTACTCTTTATATCCTTCACAGGCGGCTGTTCAGTTTTCTTTGCTTGAGTAGGTTTTGCCATAATAGGATTCACCTTTGGCTTTTGATACGGCTTCATGACTTCCTGGACCACACTTTTTATGAAATCCGACACTCATTTTCCACCTCCTTTATAGGATTTTGCTCAGTTCAGAGTGGGGGCGAGGAATTACATTAGCTGAAACGAGTTCTCCGCCAGTCTTGCTGTTGGCGGTTTTCCCCACCTCTACAGCTGCTGTTACGGCTGCAACATCCCCTTCAACGATAACGGTCACAAGTCCCGATCCCACGCGTTTCATATCAACTAAACTTACATTTGCAGCTTTAGTCATTGAATCGAGCGCTTCAATCGCGGCTGTTAACCCCCTTGTTTCGATCATGCCAATTGCTTTCATTTTAATCCTCCTCTATAGAGACAGCGGAAGGTGCTATTTTTTAAGCTTATTTGAAATTGCTATAAATAGTCTTCAAGATTCACTTCAAATGGAATCGATGTTCTCTTAAATAACTCTTCCTTTCCAAGCGGATAAGTAGCGTCAATTCCCATTTTGTCGGTAGTTCCCTTTAAATGGTGAGAAGATTCCAGCGGAGATCCTTTTGCACCAGGGACAATAAAGACATCATCAGAAGCCTGAACTCTGGTTGCTATGGCCCATTCCACATCGTCCGAATCAAAAATGTCCACATCATCATTCACAACTACTACATGCTTCAAATCTTTATCACTGGCAAAAGCGGCCAGTGCAGCCTGTTTTCCATCCCCTTCATGCTTTTTTTCAATTTGGATTACCGCATGATATCGAGCTACGCCTCCCATGGGGATATGGACTGCTTTTATATTGGGAACAACCTGCCTGACCGTACTGAATAGGGTTGCCTCCCTGACCAATGCCATTGGAAGCCTTTCTTCGTAGCTTGAAGGGAAAATAGTCTGAGCGATCGCATCATTACGGTAAGTAACAGCAGAAAATTCAACGATCGGCTGAGGAGTTCGGGTTCCATAGTAGCCTGCCAATTCACCAAATGGCCCTTCCATTTCTCTTTCATGAGGAAGCATCCGGCCTTCAAGAACAATCTCGGCCTCAGCCAGGACTTCCAAATCTACTGTTTTGCATGGTACAACATCAAGGGATTGTCCAAGTAATGCACCTGCCACATCCAATTTATCTGTATGGTAGAGATGTGTGCTGATCTGGGAACTCAAGACAACAGCAGGTACAACACCGAACATAACTGCCACGTCCATTGGTTCTCCCATTTTTTCATAGTGTGTATACTGTTCCAATAATTCGGGAGAAGTGATGAGAATATTGGTACGGTTTCCGCCCAAATATTGCATCCTTCTGATCGAGGTATATCGTTTCTTGCCTGTCAAATCTTTCACTACAAGAATGCCTGAAACATAGTAAGCGCCGGAGTCTTCCGCATGATAGGTTGGAATTGGAAACAAATCTGCCAGATCAAAATCCCCTGTCACCAGATTTTCCTGAACGGGTCCGGTTTGCTTAAGTGTTGTTGGAATGGGATTGACGATCGATTCGATTATTTTAGGAATCAGGTCAGATGCCGTAATCCCCATGCTATCTGCGAGCAGATCCCTGTCTCCTCCAAGTCCGGCAGCCATCGGGGTGTGATAGCCCTTTATTTTTTCAAACAGAAAAGGTTCTCTTCCATTTCTGGCATTAACCACAGCACCAAGCTCATATAAAGGATCCACTTCTTTTCTAACCCGGTGAAGCAAGCCTCTTCCTTCCCAATTGTCCAAAAGTGCCCTCATTGTTACAGGGTTCATTGTGCCTCACCCCATCTTTCCAAAAGCTGATGATCGATATCCAGCATATCCAAAATACGGGCGACCATAAAATTGGCCAGCTCCCATATTTCTGTTGGCTTATGGTAAAAGCCTGGTGATGCCGGCATGATGCATGCTCCGCTTTCAGCGAGAGCCGTCATGTTGCGCAAATGAATTAAATGGAAAGGAGCTTCCCGCGGAACAATAATAAACTTCCTGTTTTCTTTTAGCACTACACTCGCTGCCCTGCTTAGAAGAGTGTCTCCCACTCCATTTGCAATTGCACCCAATGTATTCATGGAACAAGGAACAATAACCATCCCATCTGTCTGAAAAGAGCCGCTCGCAACCGAGGCAAAAAGGTTCCGGTTGCTATGTATAGTGGCATATTCCTTGAGCTCCTCCATCTTGACTCCGCATTCAAATTGCATGACCTTTTCTCCCATCTCCGTTGCAATCAAATGCGTGTCTATTCCCAGTTGGTGGAGGGCGCGGATCAATGTATATCCGTACAGTGATCCGCTTGCCCCGGTAATTCCCACTAATATCCGCTTTTTTCTTTCGGATGTAAGTGATTTAGACAACTTTATTGTCTTGGGAGAACTTCTTTTTAGCCAAATCCTTATAATCTTCAGTTGTTAAAATATCCCCAAAGATGTCAATATCACGCAAACCTGAAACATGCATATCATCGTCCTGAGAGGCAGTTCCATCTGAAATGCAGATAACGTTATAGCCATGATATAAAGCATCAGACGCAGTGCTTCGCACACAGACATTCGTCCAAACACCTGTTAACACGACCGTATCAATTTCTTCCTCTCTTAAGAAGAGGTCGAAATCTGTGTAGCTGAATGCGCTGTGACGTCTTTTTTGCACAACATAGTCACCTTTGCTTTCATCAGGCTGCAGTTCAGGAATGAACTGGGAACCCCATGTACCTTTTACTGCATGAACTGGCCGCACCCGGAAATCGCGGTCATTTTTACGATGAGCTTCCTGGACATGGACTACCTGAATATTATTTTCATGTGCAAACTCAATAAGCTCCTGAATTTTTGGAACGATTTTTTCGCCGTTTTCGCAGCGCAAAGCTGCTTTTTCCCCGATAAAATCATTCAGCATATCAATAATAACCACACAATGCTTATTTCCTCTGAGTTCCATCCAATCCCAACCTCTCTCTATATTGTTATCTCTTTAATACTTTACTGTTGATTTTTGATCTAGAAGCTCAGGACTAGCTGGCGGTCCGGGACTAAGCCTGCAGGATTTCCTCTTAACTCGAACCTCCAGCTGGGACATTGATCAACAGGGTTCCAAAATCAACAAAGAGCTTTAACAGAGCTTTATTGTTTAACTGCTTCTTTGGAAGCTACCTTCACTTCATTGTATTTCTCATATTTAAAGGTTCTCTCCAGGCGCTGAATGCTTTGACGAGGTACAAATTCTCCGTATCCGGCTTCGCCCAGAATACCTTTATCCTCTTCAAAGACAGTATTACCACGGACAATCGTCTGTACCGGCTTTCCTTTAAGCTTCATGCCATGGAGCGGATTATATTTAGCCATGGATTCTGTTTTTTGCTCATCAATAACATATTCTTTGTTTAGATCAATGACTGTGAAGTCGGCATCAGCACCAATTTCCATAGAACCTTTTTTCGGATAAATGCCATAGTGGATTGCTGCATTTCGGCTTGTAACCTCAACAAAGCGGGAAAGGGATAACCGGCCTTTGTTTAATCCTTCACTCACAAGGATTGGGACCATTGTTTCCACACCTGGAATTCCTGGGAAGGTATTCCAGATTGTTGCACCTGGATAGTCTTTTTCTGTAGCAATTTCATATGGGGCATGGTCTGTTCCAACAAAATCAATTGTTCCATCAGCAAGTGCCTGCCAGTGAGACTCATTGTCTTCTTTTCCGCGCAATGGAGGTGCGATTTTTGCATATGCTCCGCGTTCAGTCATAGCATCCTTGGCATTTAGCACCAAATAATGAGGGCAAGTTTCTGCAGTTACTTTGACACCGCGTTTCTTTGCTGCTTTTACTAGCTCCACGCCTTCCTTTGTGCTCATATGTACTACATGAACACGTGCATCTGTTGCTTCTGCAAAGCTGAGGATTAACTCAATTGCCACTTTTTCAGCAAGACTGGAACGTGCTTCCGCCCATGCAGGACCATCCATTCTGCCTTCTTTCTCAAGCTTTTTGGAATAGAAGGTGCATATATCATAATTTTCAGCATGAACGCCAATTGGAAGGCCTGTTTTGGCTACATTGCTGAAAATCTCCAGCATTTCAGCATCTGAGACTTTAGGGAAGGTTGGCACTGAAGGGGTCATATAAACCTTGAATGCAACAACCCCTTGATCAATCTGAGGATAAATATTGTCAATCCATCCTTCACGGGCATCCTCACCAGTCATTCCGCCCCAGAAGCAATAATCTATATAAGCCTGATCCCGGATTGGCGCAATTTTCTTATTAAAGCTCTCGCCATCACGGACAGAAGGTTTACTGCAGCAAGGCATATCAATGATGGTAGTTAAACCGCCGGCAGCAGCAGATCGGCTGCCTGTCGCGAATGTTTCCCTGTGGGTAAAACCGGGATCCATGAAATGGGTGTGTGGATCGATACAGCCTGGCACAACGAGCTTTCCATCAATATCAATCACTTTTTTTGCATTAAGGAAGCTAATTTCATTGGTATACCCTACAATCTTCCCATCGTTTACCAGAATGTTTGTTAATACTTGACGATCTCCCTGAGGAATATTTGCGTTTTTCAAAATTAAATCCATTTACCCTGCTCCTATCTATTATTTAGATTTCTGCTTCATGGCAGATTGAAAGAAATAATTCTATTAAATCGCTTCAGCTGAGTGATCACTCTTCAGCTGTTCGATTCTTTCTCTATCACTTATATTTAATTCTTTGTGATTAAATACCAAATTTAATAAAATTGCCGTAATACTTCCTAGTACAATTCCATTTTCCACTAGTAAACGGGCACTAGTAGGGAGACTTTCGAAGATTTGCGGAACTACGGCTGAGCCCAGTCCAATACCTATTGAACAGGCCACAATCAGCAGGTTTTCATTTTTGGAGAAATCTACGGATGAAAGCATTCTAATACCTGAGGATATAACCATACCAAACATTGGGATCATGGCCCCGCCCAGAACAGCCATAGGAATTATCGTTGTTAAAGCAGCTACTTTTGGCAAAAGCCCAAGAACCATGAGAATGACTCCAGCAGCGATAACGACATTCCTGGTCTTTACCTTGGTGAGGGCAACAAGGCCCACGTTCTGTGAAAAAGAAGTATATGGAAAAGCATTAAAAATGCCTCCTATTGCAACAGCAAGCCCTTCAGCCCGCAGTCCCTTCTTAATATCTTTGGAGTCTAGCTTTCTATCACACACATCACCAAGTGCCAAAAATACCCCTGTAGACTCTATCATGCTTACAACGGCAACAAGAGTCATCGTAAGGATTGCAGATGCATTGAAGGTCGGAAAGCCGAAATAAAATGGCTGGACAACATGAAACCAGGAGGCATTCGAAACTTCCGACAAGTTTACCTGCCCCATAAAATAAGCAACAATAGTGCCTGCGATGAGTGAAAGCAAGACAGAAATGGCTCTCATATACCCTTTAAATAATCGGTTCATGACAATAATCAGCACAAGGGTAAAGACGGCAAGAAACAGATTTTTTCCACTTCCATAATCCGGTGATCCTAGTCCGCCAGCTGCATTATTCATCGCAACCGGAATAAGTGAAACCCCTATTATCGCCACAACCGAACCTGTAACAACAGGCGGGAAAAAGCGCATGATTTTACTCATAAACTGGGACAAAATCATAACGATGATGCCCGAAGCGATAATGGCGCCATAAATGGCAGTAATCCCCTGCAGATTGCCAATGGCGATCATCGGGCCTACTGCTGTAAACGTACACCCCAGAATTACAGGCAGTTTTATGCCAAAATGCTTCCCGCCTATCACTTGAAGCAAAGTGGCAATCCCGCAAGTAAATAAATCGATTGAAATCAAGTAAGCAAGCTGCTGAGCGTTCAAGCCAATTGCAGGGCCTACGATTAGCGGTACAATCACAGCTCCCGCATACATGGCCAGTACATGCTGAAACCCTAAAGTCCCTACCTTCCAAGGATTTAATTTTTCCAAAAGCTTCCCCTCCAGGTTTTTTCTTTTGTTTTCTTTTGCATGGACCAGCAACAACGAATGTCCAAATCACCTCCTTAAAAAAAGATATAAAAAAAACCGCAGCAATAGAACTCATCACAAACGGATGATCTATTACTGCGGTTTCATAAAGCTTTCGGTAAACAAAAGCTGAAGGAACCGCCTTCATATGGATTTAAGATAAATGCGTAATACACAGCTATCCCAAATATAATCTTTTACTCACTAAAATATATGATTGTGCATGCTTCCTCTGTAACAGGATCATAATCTTTTAAAATGGTCCTTACTTCGAGATCAAGAGTTGCTTCAATATGCACCTTAAACAACGATTTAAACTCTGCAATCAATGCAGAATCAACCGAAAAGGTTAAGTGGTTAAAGTTTTTGCTTAGCATCTTCAGTGCCTGTACACGCTTGTGCTGTGCAAAAATGATCACTCTGTCATCAAAGGTTTCAATCCGCTGTTTTTTTACTCCCACACCATATATCTCCTGGTTAATGCGGTTATATAGGTGAGCAAGCTCTTTTTTAAAAGTTGGATGAAATTGTGATGAGGTATAAGTCATAATGTCCTCCTGTTAAACACTATATTAAACAAACAGGTTTTATGCGTCAATATAATTTTTCAGAAAATTTAGACTTGACAAAATATTAGAGGAGCTATTAAACTTCAAAGCAACTCACCCCTTAATTCTATAAAAATTGGCCATAATCCTCTCTATGAAAGAAAATACAATCCTGATTTTCGTATAACCTCAAAAATTGGTTTGAGGGTCTCTACTAGGAACCGTAAATTCCTGACTACGAAAAGAGATGTGTGCTTTTATCTGCACGAGACTCTTTTCTGATTTGGGAATTTTTTTATGTTTTTTAGTCTATTTAGAAGAAAATGCATAATATCTTAGTTAAAAACACCAAAACTTCCAGACCACAAAACCCCAAAATTAAATCTGCCAAAAAGGTCTAACTGCCTATACAGTTTTGTGTAATCAAAAAAAATTAATAGGCTGACTATGGGAATTCCTATTGGTTCCCTTTCAATAAGGAGGCATAAAATTGAAAACCATTCAATTAAGAGTTAATGGAGTACAGTGCTCAATTACCTGCCCGCCTGCCAAAACTCTTCTCGATGTCCTCAGAGAAGATCTCGGGCTGACTGCAAGCAAAGAATGCTGCGGAAAAGGAGAATGCGGCTCCTGCTCTGTATTAATCAATAACGAGGTTGCCTGTTCTTGTCTTGTCCTTGCCGGTCAGGCAGAAGGTCAGGACATCATCACTTGCGAAGGTGTGGGGCTAACTCCCCACCTGGATGTAATTCAGGAGTCTTTTGTGGAAGAAGGTGCTACGCAGTGCGGTTACTGTACACCTGGAATTATTGTTTCTGCAAAAGCTTTATTAAACGGAATTAACCATATTCCAACTACGGATGAAATAAAAACAGCACTAGGCGGTAACCTATGCCGCTGCACAGGATATACCAAAATCATCAAAGCTGTCCAATCAGCAGCTGCCAAAAATAATTCCAAAAAGGAAACCATTTCAAGTTAATGGCAGGCACGGCCATTCTCTTGGCAGCAGGACAATCTACTCGGATGGGGGAATTAAAAGGATTGCTCCCCTGGCATGGACGGACATTATTTGAATACCAGCTGCAGACCCTGCTCGAATCACCATTTTCAGATGTGATCGCTGTTGTAGGCTACAGGTCAGAAGATTTAGAAACGATTGCAATAAACTATCCTGTCAAAGTGGTTAAAAATGACTTATTTCATACTGGGAAATGTTCCTCCATCATTGCAGGCCTTAATACAGCAAATCCTTTCGCGCCGAACATACTGATTACAGCGGTAGACCAGCCATCATCAGCCCAGACATTAAACCGGCTTTATAACGTACAACTTAAAGAAAACAGCCTAATTACAGTCCCAGCCTTTCAGGGGAAAAGAGGACATCCCGTTGTCTTTTCTTCGGTTTTGCGTGAAGAGCTTTCTGTCATCAAAGAAGAAACTAAGGGACTGAGAAGTGTTTTTCAAAAGCATAAAAGTCTCGTAAAAGAAGTTCCTGTAGATGATTCTTCCATCCATTTGAATTTAAATACTCCGGAAGATTATTTACATGCATTAAAAAATTAGACTCTGTTAAATGGACCTGTTGATTCAGCACGAGGCACTACCTTTCCGCGGGCGATCCGAAGCTCTCGTCGCTTTGCTCCTGCAGGGTCTCCCTTTGATCCGCACTCCGCAGGATTTTAATAAGCTTACTTGTATAAACACCGCACGAAGGAAATACGAATGCATTTTCGCGGGTTTAGTGCCTTCCGCTCCAATCAACAGGGTGTTAAAACAACAATAAGCTTTAACAGAGCCAAAAATTAAAAAAGGAGGTTTGCCCATGCTTGTTTCTGAAATTGATATGTTCACACCGTCCTCTCTTTCTGAATGCCTTGCATTTCTGGCCCAAACGGATAAAAACCATAAAATGCTTGCAGGCGGTACAGATGCAGCAGTACGGATGAAGGAAGGAAAATGGCGCCCTGAGGTTTGGATTAATATTAAGAACTTAAAAGAACTTCGCTATATCGAAGAAAAAGATGGATGCATCCATATCGGCCCCTTAACTACACACACAGACATTGTCCGATCTCCCCTGCTAAAGAGAAAAGCGGATGTTCTGGTTGAGGCGGCCCGCGAGGTTGGAGCTACGCAAATGCAAAATATCGGAACCATTGGCGGCAATATCGGAACTGCTTCACCGGCAGGAGATACAATCCCGGCTTTGTATGTCCTTGGTGCCGTACTTGAAATCAGCTCCTTAAACACCAAAAGGCTAGTTCCCATTGAACAGTTTTTCACTGGTCCGGGAAGGACAGTTTTAAGAGTGAATGAAATGATTACTAACATCTTGATTCAGCCGCAGGTTTCAAACGAGATCGGGATTTTCCAAAAGCTCGGCCCCAGGAAAGCCCAATCTATTTCCATTGTGAATGTCGCGATTTCCTTAAGAATGATCGAAGGGCGGCACTGCCAAGGCGGGAAAATTGCTTTTGGGGCGGTCGGCCCAACGATCATCCGTGCAAAAAAATGTGAAGCCCTCCTTTCACAGGGACCGCTGACAGAAGATTTAATCCAGAATATCGCCAAGATTGCTTGGAAAGAAGTCATGCCTATTACAGATGTCAGAGCGACTGCAACCTATCGGCGCGATATGGCGAGCGCCCTGCTGGAAAGAGGATTATACCGATTGATTAGGAGGTGGGGAAACAATGACCGATAACCAGACCAATCCTGAATCCTTCAAATGGGTTGGAAAAAGAGTCAGGAGAATAGACGGCCCTGTGAAAGTAACAGGGGAATTAAAATATATGACGGATTACCAATTCGATAACATGGTATGGGGAAAAGTATTACGGTCCGAATATCCTCATGCAAAAATTAACCATATTGACACGGAAGAAGCCAAAAAGCTTCCTGGAGTGATATGTGTTTTGACGCACAAGGACATACCCGGATTTAACGGCTTTGGGATCGTGGTGCCCGATCAGCCAGTCCTTTGCTCCAAAGTGGTCCGCTGTACGGGCGATGCTGTAGCGCTTGTGGCAGCAGAATCACTGGAAATTGCAGAACAGGCTCTCTCTCTCATTAAAGTGGACTACGAACCATTGGAGGTTGTGGCAGATGCAGAGCTTGCTATGATTCCTTCCGCTCCTAGACTTCATCCTGACGGTAATATTCACAGTCACGTAGCCATTAAAAACGGGGATACCGAAAAAGCGTTTCAGGAAGCGGATATTATTGTCGAAAATACCTTTTATTCCCCGCGGCAAATGCATGCTTTTATTGAGACGGAAGGCGGCTGGGGTGTTATGGATGAGGAAGGATTTATTACGATTCGCTGCCCAGGCCAGTATGCATATCGGGACCGGATGCAGATTGCCCGCTCGCTTGCCTATAACCCTGAACGCATTCGGGTGATATCCAGTCCTATTGGCGGTGCTTTTGGCGGGAAAGATGAAATCACCGTTCAAATTTATCTTGCATTATTAGCCATGCATACGAACAGCCGGCCTGTTAAAATCCATTACAGCCGGGAAGAGTCGGTTGTTGCCGGCATAAAAAGGCATCCCTTTAAGGTCCATATGAAAACAGCGGCCAAAAGGGATGGAACACTCCTGGCAAATCAGGTTAGGGCAGTTGGTGATACAGGCGCTTATGCATCCCTAGGCGGAGCTGTTATTGCACTTGCCATAGAACATTCTTGCGGCCCCTATAAGATTCCGAATGTTGATCTTGAAGGATACTGCGTTTATACAAACAATGGCATTGCAGGGGCTTTCAGAGGTTTTGGCGTGAACCAGGTTTGCATGGGGATTGAAACACATATGGATATGATTGCAGAAAAGCTGGGTATTGACCCAATAGAGCTGCGTAAAAAAAATGTTTACCACCAGGGTGAAGTCTCAAGTGTTGGGCATGTCGTCAAATCGAGCGTCGGGACATTTAAGACACTAGAAGCAGCGGAAAATTGTGATTTATGGCGAAATAGAGAAATATATAAAGCTGAAGTAATTGAACCCTGGAAAAAGAGAGGAATCTCACTTGCTACCTCCTTCCACGGGATCGGAATGGGAATCGGCCTTCCGGACTATGGTGCTGCATCAATCGAATTGCTGCCGGATGGAAAATTTCTAGTTGGTGTGGGGTGTGAAGAAATCGGCGGCGGCAACAGTACGGTCTATGCGCAGGTGGCTGCGGAAATACTCAATTGTGATATCTCAAATATTCATGTGGTTCAGGGCGACACGTCCCGCACCTTGGATGGAGGAACCGTTACTGCCTCGCGTTCAACCTATACAGGCGGCCGAGCCGTTGCCACTGCTGCCCCCAATATGGTAAAACTGCTGACGCAAACAGCAGCAGAAATGTTGAACATACCTGTTTCTAAAGTAACAATTAACACGAATCATATTGCAGCAGAAAAGAAAAAATTAACCTATCAATCCATCTATCAATACCTTTTCAATAATCGTAAAACTACTAGAGTTGAAGGGCATTTTTACCTTCCTAAAGAAAAAGAAGAGATTGAAGGATCAGGCGGAGCCCCCCATCATTTGTACGGCTATTTAACACATGTCGTGATGGTTGAAGTGGATATGCTCACCGGGGAAACAGATGTCCTTCGTGTCGTTTCCATTCCGGATGCAGGCAAAGTGATGAACCCGCAGGGGCTTGAAGGGCAAACGGAAGGCGGAGCCGTTATGGGGATTGGCTATACACTTTTTGAAGATATTCTGATTGAGGACGGCTATCATAAAACCCGCAACTTTACCGACTATATTATTCCAACGATACGGGAAACTCCTATAATCGAGACCTTTCCTGTCGAGGAAGCGGAAGCAACAGGACCTTTTGGGGCTAAGGGGATCGGTGAGGTAGTGATGATTCCGATAATTGCAGCCATAATGGCGGCAATCTATGATGCAACAGGTGCAAGAATCTATCATTTGCCTGCTACCCCGGAACGGGTATTTAACGCGTTAAAAGAACTTAAAAATAAAAAGACCCAGTCTGCAAGGTGATCCAATTGATGACCTTTGATATGTATAAAAAACTTGAAGAAACGATAAATAACCGGAAAGATATATTCCTGCTGACGATTACCGACCATTCGGACATCAGGCTGATTGGATCAAAAGCCTTGCTTCATGCAGACAGCAAGCTATATACCAGTTTCCCTTTAGATGCTGATTTAAAACAAAAATTAGCTGAAAACTGCCAAAAATTCATAAGAAAAAAATCCTCGGGTTCAGTAAGATTTTTCAGCAATAATACATCTGTAGAATGCTTTGCAGAATACTTCCCTGCCCCCCTTCACCTTATCGTCGCTGGTGCCGGCCATGTTTGCGAGCCTATGGCTAAAATGGGTAGAATGCTCGGTTTCTATGTCACAGTCATTGATGACAGGCCCGAATTTGCTAATAGAAATCGTTTTCCCCAAGCGGATGAGGTAGTTTGCGAACCTTATATAAGCTATTTCAAGACCGTAGACATCACGGAACAAACTTATATTCTTCTTTTGACCCGAGGGCATAAATTTGATGTTTTGAGCCTAACTGAACTTTTAAATCGCAATGAAAAGCCTGCTTATATCGGGATGATAGGCAGCCGCAGGCGAATATCCGGAGTTTTTGAGGAGATACGCCAGGAATATCCAAATGAAAGCTTTGATCATCTCTATACTCCTGTCGGCCTCGATATTGGTGCAGAAACACCTGCCGAGATTGCCGTCAGCGTGATGGCCGAAATTTTAAAAGTTAAAAATCAAAAATCCGGCAGCTCTTTGAGCGAGAAAATCAAAAAGCATGCCAAAAAAGGTTTTCATGAGGGGGCCGGCACATGGAACAAATGCACCTCTTAAGGCGGTCTATGGAACTCATGAAAGGGGGTGAAAAAGCCGCACTGGCAACCATTATCCGTACGAAAGGGTCTACTCCCCGAAAAGCAGGAAGTAAAATGATTGTGTATTCTTGTGGAAGAATTGAGGGAACCATTGGTGGCGGCTGCGGAGAGGCAATAGTAATAGAAAAAGCGCTTGAAGTGATTAAGACGAACAGGCACAGCCAGCAGCGTGTTGATCTCACAAAGGGTCTCTTTTATGAAGATGGTGGAATTTGCGGCGGCATTATGGATGTCTTTATTGAACCACTATAATACTTTTTTATCAGATTAAGATGTGAATTCGATTTCGCGGATAAATTTATATTTAACTACTTCTCGCAGAAAGATTAAGCTACTTTAAAAGTTAAATTGCACTTTCCGCCGATTAATCCAGTAAATTAACAGATTTCCTGTTATAAAATTTATCTTTGGACAATAAATATTGAATTTTTTTCGGTTCCAGCTTATTTGCACTAGGACTTGCTGACCTCGTAATGCAAATTTAAGCAAGGAGTGATCATTCATGTCGATGATTGAAAAGGATTTAGGGTCCGGTCTCCCTCCCTCCTCACAGGCAAGCCTTTTAGAAAAGATTTTTAAGCTGTCTGAACGGAAAACGAACGTAAAAACAGAAATTCTCGCAGGCATTACTTCATTTATGACGATGAGCTATATTATTTTCGTGAATCCGAGCATATTGGCTGATGCCGGAATTCCCAAAGAAGCTGCATTAGCTGCAACCATTTATGCAAGTGTATTTTGTACACTTTTAATGGCACTTTGGGCCAACTTCCCAGTAGCAGTTGCACCTGGAATGGGATTGAATGCATTTTTTGCTTATACGGTTGTGCTTGGGCAGGGGCTATCCTGGCAGACAGCCTTAGGTGCCGTTTTTATATCGGGTATAGTGTTCCTAATCCTGACCGTTACCGGTGTCCGGCAAAAAATAGTCGACGGCGTACCCGGTGTGCTGAAATCGGCTATTGGAGTCGGGATAGGTTTATTCATTGCCTTTATTGGCCTGAAAAATGCTGAGCTTGTCGTAGCAAATGAAGCCACCTTCGTGGGACTCGGAGATATCACAAGCACAGGTCCCCTTCTTGCGCTATTCGGACTGATTACCGCTGCTCTATTAATGGCTAAAAAAGTAAAAGGCGCCCTTTTAATCAGCATTTTGGGCACTAGCGTCTTAGCCATGATAGTAGGCTTTATCGCCTATCCAAAAGCAATCAGCGATGTTGCTTCCCTTTCATTGCCCAGCATGTCTGAGACTTTTATGGCAATGGATATCATGGGAGCCATTCAATATGGTATTATTTCTGTCATTTTCTCTTTCACCATTGTTGAATTATTTGATAATCTAGCCACATTAATCGGATTATCAAAAAAAGCCGGCCTTACAGACGAAAACGGCAAAATCGAAAATCTGGACCGCGCCCTACAGGCAGATGCAGTTGGAACTATGGCAAGTGCAACTTTTGGAAGTACAGCCCTAAATGCATATGTCGAAAACGCAACTGGTATTTCCGAAGGCGGACGTACGGGATTAACCGCTTTAACAGTAGGTGTGCTATTCTTCCTTTCACTTATCTTCGCTCCGCTAATCTATTTCATTCCATCCGTAGCAACTGCACCAATACTCATTCTCGTCGGAGCCTTAATGCTTAGTGAAATTAAGCATATCAGCTTTGATGATTTTACAGATGTTATACCTGTATTTTTAACGATTGTTCTAATGCCATTAACCTTTAGCATAGCGCAGGGTCTGGCTTTCGGCTTTATCTCCTATACCTTGCTAAAGCTTTTAACCGGCAAGCGAGACCAGATCCACTGGATTATGTATTTTGTGAGCACAGCTTTTATAATCAACTTCATCATGGGCGGCCATTAATTTTAGACTTTTTTAAATTGATTTCCACTCCAGGCAATCAGCGAACAGCGGGCGATCCGGAAGCCAAGCAACCTCGGCGCATTCGCGCCTGCGGGTCTTCCTTTGACTCGCTCCTCCCGCTGGAGTTTGATTAAACATCCATGAAGGAACACCGCACGAAGGAAATGCGAATGCATTTTCGCGGGATTAGCACGTTCCACTCCAATCAACAGGGTGCCAAATACAACAATAAGCTTTAGCACAGCCTTATTTTAATAAAAAATGGAGGAGTTTAAATGGAGCTCACATTGGATGTTTTAAAAAGAAGAATTGACGTAGCAGCCAAAAGGACTCCTGCCGATACCGTTATTAAAAATGGGAGAGTAATAAATGTTTTTACCAGAGAGATACTCCAAGAAGATATTGCGATTGTTGATGGCTATATCGCAGGACTGGGAAACTATGAAGGGAAGCAAACCATTGATGCAGCGGGCAGCTACATTGCCCCAGGTTTCATTGATGGGCATGTGCATATTGAATCGGCGATGGTCACGCCTGCTGAATTCAGCAATGTTGTCATCCCACATGGTGTAACGACCGTTATCGCGGATCCTCATGAAATTGCAAATGTCAGCGGATTAGCAGGCATTGATTTCATGCTCAAAGCTTCAGAAAATATTCCGCTTGATGTGTTTTTTATGCTTCCTTCCTGTGTCCCCGCAACACCATTTGAAAACGCGGGTGCAGAACTAAGTGACACGGATCTTAAAGACCTTTACGCCCATCCGAGAGTGATCGGCCTTGGCGAGGTTATGGATTATCCCGCAGTTATGCAAAATCATGAAGGAATGTTAAAAAAGCTTGAAGGCGCAAGCAGCAAAGGCCATTATATTGATGGGCATGCTGCTGGATTGAATGCTGATGGCATCAATGTATACATGTCAGCAGGGATTAGGACCGACCATGAATGCATAAATGCTGAAGAAGCACTTGTTCGTCTTCGCAGAGGCATGCATGTCATGCTGAGAGAGGGATCTGCTGCCAGAGACTTAATCGCTCTCTTAAAAGCAGTCAACGAGCAAAACGCACGACGCTGTTTATTTGTGACCGATGATAAGCATCTTGACGACATAATGAACGAAGGCAGCATTGACCATAATGTCAGAATGGCTATAAATGAGGGCGTTGACCCCATACTTGCTATCCAAATGGCCACTCTGAACGCAGCAGAATGCTTTGGCCTCAAGCATAAGGGCGCGATCGCTCCAGGTTATGAAGCGGATCTGCTGTTTCTAAGCGATCTGAATACCATTAACATCGAAAAAGTCATGAAGAGCGGCAAACTTGCTGCAGAAGGCGGAACCATCAAACATCCTGCCAGGAGCAACATGGCTCCTGCTCCTCCTATCATAGACAGTGTCAAGATTAATCGTATAAGTTATGATGATCTTAAGATATGGATTGGAACTGGCGATGCCCATATTATTGGTATTATACCGAACAGTATTGTTACCAAGCACCTCGTGGAAAAACCGGATAATCTCAATGGCTTTTTCCAGCCCAACCCTGAAAAAGATTATTTGAAGCTTGTCGTGCTTGAGAGGCATAAAAACAGCGGTAATCTCGGCCTGGGCATAGTAAAAGGGCTGGGCATCAACAGAGGTGCAATTGCTTCAACCGTGGCACACGATTCCCACAATATCGTCGCAGCCGGCACCTCTGATGAAGATCTGCTGCTTGCGATCGAACATACTGCAAAAATGAAAGGTGGGCTCGCAATTATACAGGATGGTAAAGTCCTCGCAGATATTGCCCTGCCGATAGCCGGTCTGATGACAGATCAGGATTCTGCCTTCATCAGCAAACGTTTATCAGAATTGAATCAGGCGCTTCTGACAATTGGCTGCAGCATGCAATTTAACCCCTTTCTAACACTATCCTTTTTGGCTCTCCCTGTCATTCCTGAGCTTAAGCTGACAGATAAAGGCCTGTTTTCCGTAAAAACTTTCCGCCACATTTCGGTTGCTGAACAGACTCTGCATTAAAAAATGAGGCCGGGATAGACTCCCGGCCTCATTATATTTTTTAGCTCTGTTAAAGCTGATTATTGTTGCTGGAGTGAAGGAGTGAGATCCTTGAAAAAGCATTCGCATTTCCTTATTACGGTGTTCATTCGGAGATGCTTAATCGTCGGCCAGCGGGAGAAGCGGAGACAAAAGGAGACCCCCCGCAGGCTTAATGCTTGAGGAGGGTCGGATCGGCCGCCGTCCGCTTAGCACCTGGAGCGGAAATCAACAGGCAAGTTTAGCAGTGCCTATTTTTTAGTAACTTGCTCATTTCCTAAAGACAATGCCGTCCACGCAGATTCGTCAGCAAAATACCGGCTCCAGCTAGCAACTCCGGCCAATTTGTATTTTCTTGCTAAATCAGCTCGTTTTTTCAGGGATAATTCATCTTCGAGCCATATCCTGTACGTGGTTTGATCTTCTTCCGAAAAATACTCAGCATAATTTTGTCCGCTTGCATGATCATAAGCTGGACTAATCTTATTCTCATTAAGCCATTCTTTTACTTTATTCATGGATAAAGCCTTGGATGACACTTCTCCAGACTGTTTTTGTTCCCATAGCCTTGCATATAAAGGAACTCCCAATATTAGTTTTTCATTAGGTACTACCTCCAGGAGATTTTTCAGGTTTTCTTCCACCCATGGAAGACTCGCCACACTCCCGGCAACCGGAGAACTTCCCCAATGTTCATCATAAGCCATGACCACCAAATAATCTGCTATCTCGGCAAGCTGATCCCGTTCATAAAAAGCTGACCAATTTCCGCTGGATGAAATGAACGTAATATCCATAGACACAATCAAACCTGCTTCATGAAAATAAGGGGTTGCTTCACGGACAAACTGCGTAATTAGAGGCCCATCCACGGGGTTGACATTTTCAATATCAAGATTGATTCCGTTTAGTTCATACAGCTTGCTGTAATGGAGCAGCTGGCGAATCATGTTCTGCCTTGTTTCGAAGGACTGGAACGATTCATGGGTCAAAAACGGATCAAACGCATTTGAGAACAAGCCCCATACTTGGTAACCCTGCTGTTGTGCCCACCTAGAATATTCAATCGAGCCGCGGTTCTTGATAGAGCCATCTTTCTTAGAAAGTTCAAACCAGGTTGGGGATACGACATTGACACCAGGCATTTTTGGAATCTGCGAAGTATTGGGATTATGTGAATAAACGGCCTCCCAGGTCAACTGGATAGGCCCTTCAACTCCTGGCACATGTTTCACCTCTTCCTCTATAGCAATGGAAACTTGCTCTGTCTTTCCTTTTACGATGTAATCTTTGTTTAGATAACCTGCTGTCCCGTCTTTTTTTCTAACAAAATAGTAATCTTCTTTAACATCCTCAACCCAAATTTCCTCATTTGGCGAAACAGAAGCTGTATACGGTGACTGCAAACTGGCATCAGTGCGAAGGCGGAGTATTTCTTCATGAATTTCTTTATCAGTTACTTTTCCGGCAGCCAGCTCCTCTCCGTCCTTTTGCACCCATATAGTTCCTGAATCCTCAAGAATCGAATAGGTTATCGGGTAATAAGTTAAAAGCGGCTCAATCGCCAGATATTTTTCTCCTCCATGTTGTTTAAAAACACTAAAATGCAGCTCGACTGGCTTCTCGTTAACGTAATATGTAAGAGATTCAGATGGCATCTGCACCACTTTATGTTTAGTTGCTATAATAATTGACTGCGATTTTTCATCAAATAGGATATTCTCATCGATAAACCCATTTAAAAAAGACAGCGGCAAATAAACTGCTTCTCCTTCAATTAGGGCATTGCCCTGCTGCCTTCCCTCAAATAAAATGGGATTCTCACCTTTAAAATAGGGTGCTCTTTCCTTTGAAGCAAAAGGATATATCAGCCAAAACACACTGGAAAGCATCAGTATAAAAGCAAACAAAAGCCCTGCAAAAATAAGCTTTTTTGCTTGAGGCTTTTGCTGGTTTGTTTCAATATGAGCCATTGCCATTTCCTCCCTTATAGCCATCGTATCGAAATGTTCAGAAAATGGGAAGGGAATTTAGAACGGCCGGCAGATTCGCACTAATTTCTTGCCCCCTTATATAACGAACGAAATATAAGAAAAGTTTCGATATTAGTGCAATTTAGCAGCAATTCTTTTAATAGGTTGTAAATTGAGTGAGCTTTTGCAGCCTATAGGTAATATATTTTAAAGCTGGCAGCTTTTCATTCGATTTATAATCATTAGTATATAACGCTCCTTTATTTTCCCATAGTCTATGAAAATAAGCATCCACATCCTGCATGACTTTCGATTGGGGAGGAGCGAAAATTTTTAAATCTGTTTCCAAATTCAGGTCATCCAAATTTCTCCTCGTAAAATTAGCTGACCCCGCGATTATAATGCTATTTTCTTTTCCGGTTATATACATTAGTTTCGGATGATATTGTTCAATACCTGTGTTATACCAGCGGATCTTAATATTCTCATTGCCGAGCTTGTCCAATTCCGCTGCCACTGGGATATTCGGAAGGCCAACCTTTTCCGATCCAAAGGCATTCTGATTGGGATCGAGTATCATTTTAACCTTTACTCCCCGGTCAGCAGCATCTTTTAAAGCCTTCACCACTTCCCGGTCTGCCAGATAAAACATGCCCAGCCAGATAGTCTCACCTCGCTTCGCTTCATTAATCTCTTTGACAATATGATTATATATTTTGCCCTCTGTCAGTACCTGAGCCTTCGCTGTACTGTTTTCTCCTTTTGTCAGGGATTTAAAAGCTGGAAGATTGCCGGATGCTGAATAGTCTACAACTGCCTGTTCGGATTTAACCAGGTCAGACAAAATAGGCCCCTTCACTTCAAAAGCTATATTTGAATGGAACCCGCTGGCATTATGTGGATTCCCGGATGTAACAATTCCTGTTTTTTCTGTTACAAATACCTTTCTATGATTTGCTTTAATGTTCATAAGATCCAGATAAGAACGGAATGTTACATCTGGTGCATTCTTGGCTAGCGGATTAGGAAGCCACCCCTCTCCACCCTGGCCGAACCATTGTAAAAACACACGCCAGAAAGCGGAATAGATAGGATTTGAATCTCTTAAAGGTATAAGTGCAGTAAAAACTACATTTACTCCATTCTTTTTAAGTTCTTCAAGTTCCGGTACACTATGGGATCCATAGGTGCTGTTAATGCGATCCGTTATAACAGTGATCTCCATATCAGGGTATTTTTCCTTTTGGGCAATAAGTTTGTCTGTTATTTTGCCGCTTATATCAGGAAATTCCTGATCGCCATCATGATAGCCATTAAATAAAAACATATCCATCACAATGAAATCTTCTGCTTCCCCAATCGCTTCAGTTATGCGCTGAAATATCTGCTGATCACTCTCTCTCTTGCCATTTTTCTTTTCATAGGTAAGATCGTATAAAAATTGAACGTCTTCGACAGGATAAATTTCTCCCTCGAAAGAAAGACCTTTTGGTAATGGTTTATTGCTTTGATAAATAATAGTTGAAATTAAAATAAGAAACAGGCTCAAAACGGGAATCCATAATCTTTTTCTTTTAATAAAACCCTGAACCTTTTGCACTAAGACTCCCCCTATAGTCAGATACCTATATATAGACCATCTTTGACCAATGTAAACGCTCCTATGCTTCTAAAATCAAAATAAAAAGACGAAGGCTTGTGCCTTCGCCTTAAAAACTGCCCCATTGGCTCAGTTGCCATTTATCCTACAAGCTTAACAAGCATATGTGACAGCTTATGTTTCTCCTCTTCAGTGCCTACCTTCCAAAGTTCTTGAAGCAGCTTCTCTTCACGATTACGAGGATCCTCTTTAGATGCTAAATAGTCACCCACTTTTTGGGCTGTGTTGGCGAGCTGTTCCTCACCCATGCCCATCTTTTTGCCCATGGAAACTTTCCCGCTTAGATATTCTTTAAATTCATCAAAGTTAGAAAGAATTTCTTCCTTCTTTTCACTTCCCATATTGTTAAGTTTTTGCTCCACATTTTCTGCTTGTCCATTTGTATTATTCATGTTCTGTTCCATACTGCATCTCTCCTTTTAATGGTTTGATTGCTGTGACAGTTAATAAATACCCGAATATTCCTATAACAAACAATTTCCGGAGAGTTTGAGCTTTTAGGCTATGTATAATGAAAATATATGGACAACTTTTCATTTGCACATGGTATGCAGCTTTGCTGACATGGTACAATATAGTAACGATGAATGTGTGAAGGAGAGTTTTCATGATTTATGGAATTATTATCATTTTAGCTTATTTGCTTGGCTCCATTCCTTCCGGTTTAATTGTGGGGAAAGCGTTTTATGGAGTGGACATACGGGAGCATGGAAGCGGTAACTTAGGAGGAACCAATACTTTTCGGACTCTCGGCGTCAAGGCCGGGATGATCGTAACAATAGCTGACATTTTGAAAGGTACCCTTGCAGCCGTTCTTCCCTTTATTTTTGGATCGGACATGCATCCTTTAATGGCTGGTGTTTTTGCAGTAGTTGGACATATGTATCCCCTGTTTGCAGGATTTCGCGGCGGAAAGGCGGTCGCAACATCAGGCGGCGTGCTATTGGCCTATGTACCTCTTATGTTTCTCATTATACTGGGTGTTTTCTTTTTAAGCCTATACATAACGAAGTATGTATCACTAGCTTCAATCATGGCTGCAGTGGCCTCAATTATTTATGCGCTGATTGTTTGGGATATACCCCTTATTATCGTTGTATCCATCCTTGGCTTCTTCGTTATCTACAGGCACAGGGCTAATATCAAGCGGATCAGGAACAAAACAGAACCAAAAATTAAATGGCTTGGTTAATAGAACAAAAAGCAGCAGAATTGTTTCTGCTGCTTTCTCTATTCCACTCGTGTAATACCAAAGTCTTTTAAAGCCTGCATAAGGTTATTATACATTTTTATTTGGTCAAAGCTGATTCCTAATGTTATGATTGAATGTGCCAGTTCCGGCCTTATCCCTGTTAAAGACACTTCTACCCCTGTCAGCTCTAGGGCATCAATGATTTTAAACAATTCCTGTGCAACCATCGTATCTACAACCAAAACACCAGATAAATCAACGATTAAACAATTGACTTCCTTCTCGCTGCTTTCCCTTAAAGAGTGCTCCATCAGTTTTTTTGCCCGATGTGTATCGATATCGCCAATAAGCGGAAGAACAGCCACTGCGTCCGTTATTGTTATGATTGGTGTACTTAATTCATCGATCATTTCCTGCTGTGAACGCATTCGTTTAACTGTATAAGCACTATATGATACAGTAAATCCCTCTATCAACCCATCCAGAGCATTATCTACCTTCCTTCCCAGCTTTAATGCTTCTGAAAGATCAATATTATTTTTCAGAAAAAATCTTTCAAGATAATCCCAGAGCACATCTCGAAAAACATTAAAATGGGAAATGGATCTGGTAAGGCCGATATCTATCCTTGCCCTTCGTTCACCTGCTTCACTGCTCCATGCTTCCAGGTTCCCCTCATACTCGCGGGAAAGACTAGTAGCAATGACTTTAATAAGTTCATGGTTGGAATCAATAAGCTCTTTTACAATCTTTTGCGGCATATAATTGGAATAAATGGATGAGTCATCCTCTTCCCGCCTTATAGATAGCCATTTTTCAGTAATGGTATTGCTATTTTCAAGTAGATAGTTTTTTAGTTTTTCATTTGCTGTCATTCTATTTGCTCCTTCAAAGGCGTATCGTTTTGTTGATTCTGAGTTTTCTATAATATTATACTAGTCATATAGACCTATCCCGTATCATCTAACATAAATCGATGCCTGTGATTTTAATTAATTTTGACAATATTTAAAGCTTACAATTGATTTTGGCACCCTTTAATTTCAGCGGAAGAAGCAAGTCAAGGAGAGAACTCGCTGCGCTAAACGCCAATGAGCATCGGATCGTCCCGCGTTCCGCTGCGTGCCTGGAGCGGAAATCACAGGCAAGTTTAACAGAGCCTTATCCTTTTTTACATAAAGAAACATAATCTGCTATCATTCGCCATACATTAGTTTAGGGCTGATAAATCACTTTTTACTTACCACAAAATGATATTTATAAACTATGAAAAAGCGGCTTCAGCCAAACCACTTTTATAGTTAGGATGATGAATATATGTATTTAACAAAGAGTTTATTAGAAAAAATGCCTTTTCCCTATTTTTTAATAAATGGAAAATACGAGATCCTGTCTGCTTCCTTGGATGTAGAAAATAAGTTGACAGGACAATTATTTACAAACTTCTTGGCAACCGATGAAGTTATCAGCTTTAAAGAAAATTTAGACAGGAACGGATATAAAGTAGTCAAAGTAAGAAAAGAGGATAGGTATCTGCCTCATCGAATATATGTGGTTGAGGATGAAGAAGACCGTCATCACCTATTCTGTTTCCCTCTATCCATAGAAGACCAGGAATTTAAGAAAGCGGCTGATCGGGTCGAAAAGAAGCTGCTGCAATTTAATCTTCAACTGATGGAAAAAAAGAAGTACTTTGAAGAAACAGCAAAAGAAATTCATGAAGCTTCACTCGCATCCGATTATATGTCCAACGTTGGAAAGCTTGCCGCTGGCATTGCACATGAAATCAGGAACCCCCTAACGACAGTAAAGGGTTTCATTCAGCTTATAAAACCTTATTTAATTGATGTTGGCAAAGAACAATATGCTGAAATTGCATTGGAAGAGATAAATCGGGCAAATGATATTATTTACGAATTTTTAAATGCCGCTAAGCCCCCGGAGAAGAAGAAAACAGAAGTGTGGCTCAACAAACTTATCCAAGAAGTGACCCTATTATTTGAAAGCGAAGCCCATCTTCATAATATAAATTTTTCCATACAGCCTTGTGATGCAAATCCATCAGTTTTTGGTGATAATAACCAGATTAAACAAGTGCTGGTGAACATTTTAAAAAACGCGTTAGAAGCCCTTCAAAATGTTAACAGGTCTGATGGCATGATCCGAATATACGCTGAAACAAAACAAGAAAAAGCCTATATAATTGTGGAGGATAACGGTCCGGGGATGTCACAGGAGACTGTGGACCAATTATTCGTCCCTTTTTATACAACAAAATCAAACGGAACGGGCATTGGCCTGTCGATTTGCAAAAAAATCATAGAGGAACATGGCGGAAATATAGTCCTCAATTCACAACTTGATACTGGTACAGTATTTAAGATTGAACTTCCCCTATTTTTAAACCAAAAATAAATAGAACATTTTTTGTTCGTTAATTTGTCAAAAAATAAAGAAAATTTTCTTTCCTTAGATAGTAAACTAAAAGTAGATAATATTTGTTTTAGCGGAAGGTGGTTTTAATGAAAAATACAGAATTGATCAAAGAACAAAGCTATTCCTTTACCACTTCTGTCACCGAAGCTTCTCAGAAAGAGGATTTCATAGTTGAACTTTTTGAATTTGGTCCTGATATGGATAGTGAAGGGTTACCACTAAAAGTTTTGACTAACTTTGATGAACTAATTGATTTCATTGAAGAAATGGATATGAACTAAAAAAGCGATGCCAGCCGGCACCGCTTTTAGTATTTGAAAAATCAATGATTACATTTTTAACAACTGAAAGCGCCCTCTTCCAAAGGCATCTTCAACATAGTCAAGTTTGGTGCTGTCAAAATAAACATAGTCACGTTCATGGATAAGCACATCTATCCCCTCTATCTCCAGCACCTTATCCTCACTTAACGGCTGCTCTTCCAGAGACAGCTTTAATTGAGGACCGCCTCAGCCAATTCCCATTGAAAGCCTTACATACAATTGTTCCGCTTGCTTACCTTTCCTTTCATTTTTAATGGCATTGGAAAGTACATTAATCGCATTGCGAGTCATCTTAAACATCTAATTCACCTCTATAAAAATAATTTTCTTTATTTTACCCTTGAATGAGTAAAAAAAACGACAAAAACAGACTAAAGTAATTTAATTTTAAAAATATAGGGAAAAATATATAAATTTATATTATATTAAATTTAAGACCAATTATAAATTTTAATGCTTCTATGTTAAGGGGATAACTTTTATGAAAATGAGAAAGACGCTCTTGCTTACCACGCTTCTTTGCACAATATTAGTTTTACTTTCATCCTTTCTGATTTTTAAGATGTATACGGAAAATAAAGCTGCCGCTGCAGTTAAAAAACCTGCGCAGTTGCATTATCAGTCCCGGGAGTCTGTTATCGGAAACAAAGGGCTGAAAGAGGAGGCAACTCTTGGGGCAATTGGTGATATCCTGATCCATGATTGGGTTTATAACGATGCAAAAACAAAGGCAGGCTATGACTTCAGGCCAATGTTCGAGCATATGAAACCATTACTAAGGGAGCCTGACCTACTTCTTGCCAATCAAGAAACAATTTTGGGCGGAACGGCCATTGGTGTTTCCAGTTACCCAATGTTCAATAGTCCTCAGGAGGTGGGAGATGCCTTAATCGATGCGGGGATTGATATTGTTTCAACAGCAAATAATCACTCACTGGATAAGGGTGAAAAAGGCCTTAAAGCTTCCATTGACTATATGGATCAAATTGGATTGCCGCATGTGGGAACAAGCAGGTCTGCAAGCGAACGGAAAACATTAAAAATCATGAGTAAAAACGGAATTAATATCGCTTATTTATCTTATACCTATGGCACAAATGGCATTCCTGTCCCCAAAGGAAAAGATTATCTTGTTAATTTAATTGATAAACCTTTAATGCAGGAGGAGATTCACCGAGCTAAAAATGAAGCAGACATCGTTGTCTTAAGCCTGCATTGGGGAAATGAATATCAGCTCCAGCCTACGGATGAGCAAAAGGAGCTTGCGAAGTATCTTGTTGATGAAGGTGTCGATATTATATTTGGCCACCACCCTCATGTACTCCAGCCCATGGAATGGATTGAAGCTAAAGATGGACGAAAATCCCTCGTCGTATATTCCCTTGGCAATTTCCTGTCAGGCCAAATGCGTGACTATAAAGATGTTGGCGGCCTGGCAACAGTGCATATCACTAAATATATTGATCAAAAGGGCGTCAGAATCGAACTTTCCAATCCAAGTTTCTTTCCAACCTATGTAAGCAATAAACAGCTAAAAAATTATCGAATCGTACCTTTAGAGGAAGCTGGCAGCTACGGACTGAAAAATGCAGATTCCAAATATAACGAAATTCAGAAACACATGCTTGGAAATCTTCACTAAAGCGCCTTGACCAGGCGCTTTTTCATGTGGGAATAGTGGTAAAATAATCTATAGGTCAAAGGGGTGATGGTGATGGAAGATTCTCATTTTAAGAAAAAAGATTTCGCCTATTTACAGCTGAGCATTTTTCTGGCTGTTCTTCTGCTTTTACAAAATAAACTTTTTACTTTTGCTTTTATCCTGTCTTTTGCACTTATTATTTTTTTATTGGTAACTTCCCGGCAAGAACGTGTTTTTTCCTGGACGATCGCCGCTTATTTAACCGGCAATCTTTTAATTTTGTATGGAGACAGGCTGCTGGATGAACTGCCCCTTCAAACTTATATTTTATTGATCCTTAACCGTGTTCTGTTAATAATACCTATCCTGCTTCTTATATATGTTAGTAAGAAGTTTAATAAGTCGGCAAATCGCTATTGGCAAAAACCTGCCTGGAATGCCCAAATTTATTTTCCGTTTATATGGAGAGGGTTCCATTCGCTGACGATTAAAGCATTTTTGATTATAGCCTTGATTATGAATAGCGTTATTTTAGCCCCTGCCATTTTTTTAGCTGAAATTCCTTTTGGGACAGATTTATTTGTATTCCTGATTGGCTTTTCCACTGTAAATGCATTTATGGAGGAATTCTTATGGAGGGGAATTCTATTAACCAGAATGGCAGGCTTGGCAGGAGAAAAAGAAGCTGTCATTTTCTCGGGAATTTCTTTTGGATTTTCCCACTTGATGCTTGGTTACTCTTTTGCTGTATGCCTCTTATTTGCCTTAGGAGGGGTATTTTATGGTGCCATAACGGTCAAATCGGGGAGCATAATCCCCGCTATCCTTTGGCATAGCGCAATCAATGTATTAATGATCCTTAGCGGCTCCATCCCATTTTCAGGATAAAAAAGGAGTACTTGCATTTCCAATGCAGATACTCCTTCTTTCTCTTAGTGCGCTCCTCCAAAAATCATTTCCTGCAGAAAAATCATTCCAACAGAAAGCAAAACCAATACCGCTATCAAAGGAACAAAAAGATTTTTATTTTTATGAAAAACAGAAACGAGGATAAAATACAAAAGTGCAGAAACAGCTACAAAGCCCCCTGCTTCCATTAGTTTTTTTGCACCGCTCGTTTGGATAAACATCTGCAGGGCAATCCCCGTAAACAATATGACACCCAAAATATTAAAAAGCCGATAGGAAGTCATCTTATCACCTCTTAAATAGAATTTTTTATATTGCCAGAAAACCTGGTTGACTGATGCAAATTGAATTATTCGCACTTAAATAAAATCTAGCCTATAATATTACTATCACCCAAGAGGAGGAGTTTCAAAATGAAAATACATATTAACGATCAGGCTTCCGCATGGTATCAAGAAGAAATGCTCTTGAATAAGGGTGACTACGTCCGCTTTTTTGCAAGATACGGTGGCTCCAGCACCGTCCAGCAGGGCTTTTCACTGGGCGTCTCCAATGAAAAGCCGCACAATGCAGGTGTACAAACTGAAAAAGATGGAATCACTTATTTTATAGAAGAAAAAGACCTTTGGTATTTTGATAATCATGACCTACTCGTAGAATTTAATGAAAAAGCGAAGGAACCTGAATTTAAATATGATAAGTAAGAATGGAAGCAGACTAGGTCTGCTTCTATTTTTATGTAATAGATCAAGTAAGCTTCCGATGGTTCCGAATTACCGGCCCTTATAGAGGCCATTTGATTGGTAGCCGTTTTGTAGGCTGGAAATGACTGCCCGTAACTATTTCCGTCGTTTGGGACTTCTTTTGCGTCAGTGCGGATGTTATTGCCTCCGCTTGATTAGTTATCGCGTCTTCACAACCATTTTGGACAATTTTATTTGTTAGAGATTCAATTCCAATCTTTTTAATTGATCTAAGAGCTGTTCCTTCTCCAGAATTTCTGCCTGTCTTTCACCGATTAAATCAAAGTGGGAGTAGCCATCTTTTCTTAGGTCAATCCATTCTTGCTTCAGTCCATGTCTTTCTCCCCATGCGATTAACTTCTCCAAATCAGAACAGCCGACCTTTGTGACTGTTTTACATCCAGGGAAGCGATCATCAATCCAATAATGGGTAAGAAAGGCAATTTCGCCTTTGTCTATTTTCATTTTCCATTCACGAAGGTCTTTTTTCCGAAGGCCGAAAGCCATGTCATTCTCCATCCTTTTCATTATAAGCAATCCAAATAATTAGTTTATAGCTTCTTCTGTCTGCTTTTTAGCTTTTTCGTATGCTTCGTGCCAGTCTGGATATTTCTTTTTGATTGAAATCGGCCTGAAGGAATCCTTTTTGACGCATACATGCTTCGAAGAGCCTATGACAGAAAGTTCCCCCTCGTCATTAAAAATTTCATAGCCATAGCTGACACGGAAGCCGTCATATTCTTCGATCCATGTCTTAATTGTAGCTATTTGCCCGTAACGGAGCGGCTTTTTGTAGGAAGCCTGAATATCCAGAACAGGAGAAATGATTCCGTCCTGTTCCATTTCTGCATAACTGAATCCCAGGTCTTTTATGATTTGTGTCCTGCCGAGCTCCATCCAAACCAGGTAGTTTGCATGGTAAACAACGCCCATTTGGTCCGTTTCTGCATATCTGACTTCCACTTCTTTAGTTGATATTAACATTGCTATTCCCCTCTTCCCATCTTATTTAAAGCTATCTCGAAATCCTCTCTCTCCAGTATGCTAACCTGCTCATTGTCTTGATCAATGTTCATGTCTGAAACAATTCTCATCGCCTGCGCCTGGATCGCTTCATCTGCAAGGTTTGCAGCAAAACGACCGTTCCCATTAATAGTTATTTCAGATAAGGTAGTCATCAGATAATCTTGTGCATGCTCCGTTAGTCTGTATTCGTATTGGTCAGCGTACGATACAATGATTTTCAAAAGCTCATCGGTGGAATAATCATTAAAATGAAAGAATTTTTTAAACCGGGACTTTAACCCTGGATTGCTGTTCAGCAGCTTTTCCATTTCATTTGGATATCCAGCTAAAACAACGACAAGGTTTTCATTATGTTTGGTCATTTCATCAACTAATGTATCAATAACTTCTTTTCCAAAATCACCTGAAGTTTGGGATAACAGAGAGTATGCTTCATCTATAAAAAGAACTCCTCCCAAAGCTTCTCTTATCTTTTTCTTTGTTTTTATAGCTGTTTGGCCTACATAGCCAGCCACAAAATCTGCCCGGCTTGCAACCATTAGGTGCCCTCTTTTTAAAAACCCGCAATCCTTCAGCAATTCCGCATATATTTTTGCAACCGTAGTTTTACCCGTCCCCGGATTACCTGTAAACACGGAATGCAGTTGAATCGGAACGACAGGCAGTCCTTTCTCGCGGCGTATTTGCTGCAACTTTACGAAAGAAACAAGATTTTTAACCTCTGCTTTAACCGTTTCTAGGCCAATTAATTGATCAAGCTGCTCCTGAGGATCCCGTTGTTGTTCCTCTTCTTCGCTTTCAAAATCTTCTTTTTCAAGAAGTGTGTAGGCCATGATGTTTTGGTCATTTTTTGATTGGGAACCTTTTTTGAAAATGGCATCCAAAACGATATTTCTGACTGTCCGGGCATTGCCAAACGTGTCATCCACCCGCTCTTTTTCAATCCGTTTGCCAAGCTCTATTTTTGCACCTTCTGTTAGGACATAGTCATTATCATCTGCAAGCTTTTCTGCAATCATAAGAAGCTCCTCATTTGAATAATCAGGCAGTGCAATAAAGTTTGATTCTGGAAAACGGCTCCGCAGACCGGGATTGCTGTCCAGAAACTGCCTCATTTCCTCAGGATAGCCGGCCATTATAACGGCAAACTTGCCTCCGTATTCTGTCCCCGTCATAAGGGAAACGAGAGTATCGATTGCAGTTTGTCCATAGTCGCTTCCAGTCTGTCCTTCCCGCTTCAAACTATAGGCTTCATCTATGAACAAAACACCTCCAATTGCTTTTTCAACGGCAGACCTGACATTCTCTTCTGTTTGCCCGACAAACCCACCCACTAGCTGTGAGCGATCAGCCTCAATTACTTCTTCACGCGGCAATACGCCAAGACTATGGTAAATTTTAGCCAACAATCGGGCAATCGTTGTTTTTCCTGTTCCCGGATTACCAGTCAATATCATATTTAAGCTAAGTTCATCTTTCGTCTGAAAACCGAGTGATTTACGTTCATTTTGATATTTTAAAAAACGATAAAAATCATGAACCCTGCTCTTAACCGTCTTTAACCCAACCATTTCATTTAATTCATCCAGCGGATCTTTTTCTGTATCTGTCTCGTCTTCATCAGCTTCAAAAACTTCTTTCCATTCTTCCTTTAGCTGTTTAATTTCAGTAAGATGCGTTTTCATATCTGTGTAGTAAGTAGAAGTATGAAAAACGCCGGAGATGGACTGTTCATATTCCTCTGAAGCCTTTAAGAGCAAAGCTGTTTCTTCAATTGCTTTCTCAAGGATTGCAGAAAGTTTGTGGTATTCAGGACCCTGGTAAGCTTTTATTTTCTTATTAAGATCGTCCAGCTCATCATCAGCTTTATTTATAAAACTGCGGCATATTTCTATAAACTGTTCTGCAGTTTTCTTTTTTGCGGCCCGGTTATCCGTTTCCCGAATCGGCGGAAAAGTCAAAGCCTCCAGAACATGTGACTTGCTTTTCCATTCTGATTTCCCCAACTGGGCAGCTGCCTTGAGATTCTCAGGATTCAAATCGACCGCCTTTTGAAGCCACGCAGTTCCAAGATTATCGCCAGGGAATTTATGGCATCTAGAAAGACCTGCCAGTGTTAATAATTCAGAAAGGAGCTCTCGATCACTTTCTTCATTTAAATTTTTTATAAAATAAAGCAAATCCGCTTCATTTTGTATGTATCCCTTATGATTAATCTCATGTTTCCATTCCTGAACCTGCTCATCAGCTGTGTTTTTCTTCCTATACTGTTGAACCACTATTCATCACTTCTCTTCTTAGTTTCCACAACTTATCTTACCATATTTCTTCTTTAAGCAATAAGGATGCGCTCTTACTAACCTATAGGAAAAGACCTAATCAAAGCTGATCAGGTCTTTTCAAAAGAGTTTTTTATTGATAGCTGTCTTTGTTTTTGTATCCGTTTTGCTGCGCCTGGTATTCATCTTTTATCTCAGAACGGAATGAAGCAAGACTTTCACGTCGTCGCTCATTTTTGGCTTCAATTCGGGCAAGATCCTCGGCATTTGCAAACTTCATTGACTCCTCCGCTTCGTCCATGTTTTCGATTGTATGGACAATCATGGATTGAAGCTTTTCTACATTATCGCTGCGGTCATCAGGATTTGGTTTGTTATGTGCCATGGTAAGTTCCTCCCTTAGATGAGTGATGGTACAAAATTAGTTTGTGAAAGAGCAGAGAAATTATCGGCGGAAAAGTGTGGGTATCTTGCCTGAAGTAAAAATAATTTATCAAAAAATAGAAAACCCGCCGCAGGGGGAAGCGGCAGGTATTTAACCTATTTATTATTCACCTTTTGTTTGTATAACTTGTGCATGCTGGCCAGATTTATCCTGCATTTTCTTGCCTTTATTGCCGCCAAATCCACGGGATTGTGTACCAATATGATTTGGAGCAAAATGCTCTCGGTTTTTTTTCGGATTACCCATTGAAATCCCTCCTCATTTAAAGTATGGTCCGATGAAGAGGGTTTCATGAATGGGAAGTACTGCTATTCAGCTTTATCGAGACGCTTTTTTTCAAGACGTTCTTCAATTTTATCCATTGCGTCTTGATCCCTAAGTAATTGGCGCTTATTTTCTAAAACTAATTCAGCAAAGGAGCGTTTTCTTGGCTTTCTCATAAACATTCACCTTCCTTAAACAATATTGTAACAGTCATTATGTCCAGAAACCGTTTAAATTATTACAACTTTTTGAAAATTTAATCCGCTAATTCATCATACGTGAAAAAGGTTCATTTGTTTCAAAATCTGAAGATAATTAACTAAAGATTCAGAAAAATATATTTAGTGTTTATCCTGACTTTAAAAATCTTTCCCCGTATAATCGTCATTTAAACTTATAGACATCCTTTAACTTTGTATTGATCATCTTTTTTAAATAAGGCTTTGGAATCGCTGTATATTTTCCAAAGTCCAGAAAATAGCCAACAAAAAAAGCATCTGCTTTTCAGCGGATGCATTCTAGTTACATTTCTTCTGTATACTGCCTCATTATTTCTATTGGCATGGCACTTAAATATTTATTCCGTATGATCCCTTTTTCATCGATAAAAAAAGTCGTGGGGATCGTTAAGATTTGATAAGCATTTGCTGCTTTTTCATTCTCATCAAGCAGAATGGGAAAATTAACACGCATTTCTTTGGCAAAACCCGCAACATCATACTGAGGATCAATATTAACAGCCAATATTGCTACTTCATCCCCTTTTTCAGTATAGAACTTTTGGATGTCCGGCATTTCAGCTTTGCAGGGCGGGCACCAGGTTGCCCAAAAATTTAGCATGACCTTCTTTCCAACATAATCCGAAAGCTTAACCGTTTCACCCTCAAGATTTTTTAATTCAAAATCAGGAGCCTTTAAACCTATTCCAAGGCCAGTTTGATTCACTGGTTCCGTCTTGACTTCATCTTTCTCAACTGCCTGAACAATAACTGTGGTAACCAATACAAACAATACTACTGCTGCCATCATCTTCTTGAACATGCTCACATTCCCTCCAGCCTACAAGCTAAACAGCCTTTTGGTTTCTTGTTTGTATTGTAACCTAGAAAAGTAAAATAAATAAGGTTCTGAACAGCCAAAAAGATAACAGAAATGTGACAGTTCCATAAACAATCCCGCTTAGCCACCTTTGTACAGCATAATTACTTTTTTTTATTCTCCATGCAAGATAGATAAGCGCCAGAATAATGCCTAAAGTCATTCCTTTCGATCCCCCGGAGAAATATAAAAGTCCGATAGGATTATTAATTATATTTTCTGTCTGGAAGAGAACTGAACTGAATTTGTATGTAAAAAAACCGATGAAGATGGCATTGACCATGTCATTTAAGGCGTCCTTTTTAAATTCCGCGTCTTTTTTCAAAGCCTGCCCAACTACAAAATAAGTTAAAATACCTGCCAGAAAAATAAGTATCCATTCATACTTAATTAATAATGGTCCAAGCAAAAAAGCACCCATGGTACCCCTCCAATAAACTCATCTATATAGCTAAGATACCTAATCCCGTATGTTTTGTAAAATAAAAAACCGCTATGTGACGATTCACATAGCGGTTTGAAGCAATTAGTTTGCTAATTTATCACGAAGAACCATTTGCAGGATTCCTCCGTGACGGTAATAATCAATTTCAACTTCAGAGTCGAAACGCACAAGAGCTTCAAAGGTCGTCTTGTTGCCATCTTCATCTGTAGCTGTAACTTTTACAAAGTCACGTGGTCTTACATTTTCATCGATTTGAACATCGATTGTTTCTTTGCCAGTTAAGCCAAGAACTTCAGCGCTTTCGCCTTCCTTGAACTGAAGTGGTAGTACGCCCATCAATACAAGGTTTGAACGGTGTATACGCTCATAGCTTTCTGCAATAACTGTTTTAATTCCTAATAAGTTTGTACCTTTTGCAGCCCAGTCACGGGAAGATCCCATTCCATAGTCTTTTCCGGCAAGAACTACAAGACCTGTTCCATCTTCTTTGTACTTCATGCAAGCATCATAGATAGAAGTTACTTCGCCGGTAGGCCAGTAAGTAGTAAATCCGCCTTCTGTACCTGGAGCGATTTGGTTACGGATACGAATGTTTGCAAATGTACCGCGCATCATAACTTCATGGTTTCCGCGGCGGGATCCATAAGAGTTGAAGTCGCGTGGTTCAACACCGTTCTCGCGAAGATATTTTCCTGCTGGTGTATCTTTGCCGATCGCACCTGCCGGAGAAATATGATCAGTTGTTACAGAATCACCGAACTTGCCGACAACACGCAATCCTGATAAAGGTTTAACTTCATCAGCATTAGGAGTTAAGCCTTCAAAGAACGGAGGATTCTGGATATATGTTGATTGGTCATCAAATGAATATAATGGTTCATTGCTTGTTTGAATTTGATTCCAGCGAGCATTGTCATCAAACACATGCTCATATTCTTTACGGAACAATTCAGGTGTAACAGTTTGTTTAACAACTTCATTAACCTCAGCAGTTGAAGGCCAGATATCGGTAAAGAAGACATCATTGCCATTCTTATCCTTGCCGATTGGTTCTTTTTGAAGGTCAATATCGACTGTTCCAGCCAATGCGTAAGCAACAACTAATGGCGGAGAAGCCAGATAGTTTGCTTTTACAAGCGGGTGAATACGGCCTTCAAAGTTACGGTTGCCGGATAGAACTGAAGTTACAAGAAGATCGCTTTCAGCTACAGCCTTTTCGATTTCTTCTCTTAATGGACCAGAGTTACCGATACATGTTGTACATCCATAGCCTACAAGGTTGAAGCCAAGCTGCTCCATGTAAGGAAGAAGGCCTGAATCACGCAGGTATCCAGTTACAACTTTTGACCCTGGAGCCAAAGAAGTTTTAACGAACTTAGGAACTTCCATTCCAAGTTCAACTGCCTTTTTCGCCACTAAACCTGCCCCAACTAAAACGTAAGGGTTTGAAGTATTTGTACAGCTAGTGATTGCCGCAATTGCAACGGCACCCGTTTTCATCTTAGTTGAATCGCCATTTGCAAATTCAACAGTGACTTCTTTATCGATTTCTTTCTTATCCAAGCCGAAGCCCTGGTTGCCTTGAGGAGCAGTGATCGCATCATTGAATTCCTTTTTCATAGCAGAAAGCGGAATTAGATCCTGCGGGCGCTTAGGACCTGAAAGGTTCGCTTCGATTTCGGAAAGATTGATTTCAACTACATTTGTATATACTGGCTCTAGAGATGGATCAAAGAACATTCCATTTTCTTTGCAGTATTTTTCAACAATTTTGATTTGCTCTTCCGGACGTCCAGTCAGGCGCATGTAATCAAGGGCTTCCGCATCAACAGGGAAGAATCCACAAGTAGCACCGTATTCAGGAGCCATGTTAGCAATTGTAGCACGGTCAGCCAATGGAAGCTGTGTAACACCAGGGCCGAAGAATTCTACGAATTTGCCAACTACTCCCTGGCTGCGCAGTACTTGAGTTACCTTTAATGCAAGGTCAGTAGCAGTTGTTCCATTAGGAAGCTCGCCAGTAAGCTTAACCCCTACAACTTCAGGCACAGGGAAATAAGATGGCTGTCCTAGCATACCTGCTTCAGCCTCAATACCTCCTACACCCCATCCAAGAACACCGATACCGTTGATCATGGTTGTATGTGAGTCAGTACCAACAAGAGTATCAGGGAAAGTTTCGAAATCGCCTTCAGTTGTTTCGAGAGCATGAACAACATTTGCAAGGAATTCAAGGTTAACCTGGTGAACGATACCAGTTGCCGGCGGAACCGCACGGTAGTTGTCAAATGCTTTTTGAGCCCAGCTTAAGAACTGGTAACGCTCTGCATTACGTTCGAATTCAAGTTCCATGTTCGCTTCAAGCGAATCAGGAGTACCATATTTGTCAACCTGTACAGAGTGGTCGATAACAAGATCAACCGGCTTCTCAGGATTGATTTTATCAGGGTCTCCACCCATGTCAGCCATAGCTTTACGCAGTGAAGCCAAGTCAACTACTGCAGGAACTCCAGTGAAGTCTTGCAGAATAACGCGTGACGGCTTGAAAGGAACGTCCACCTCTTTAACTTCTGAAGTTCCCCATTTTGCCAAGTTTTCAACATGTTCTTTAGTAATTACACGGCCGTCATATTGACGAAGTACTGATTCCAATAATACCTTAATGGAATAAGGCAATTTGGAAACATTACCTACTCCAGCTTCTTCCAGAGCACCTAAGTGATAGTAATGATAGCGCTTCCCGTCCAGTTCAAAGGATTTGCGGGATTTGAACACATCATTCTTTGCCATATGTATTACCCCCTCTTTCATTAAACATCTTATACCAAGTGATAGGTAATTGTCGAAAAGTTTGAATTTTCATCCATCCTCACTTTTCTCACAATTTCTATATTAATACAACCTTTTATATAAGTAAATAACAAGAAAGTTATTGTTTCTGATAAGTTTTTCTTATAATAAATTTTATTTTAATCATTTTAACGGTAAAAAAGCGATAAATGAAAGCGTTTTTCAATTAGCAACTAACATCTCCGCTTCTATGTTATTATGCTGAAAAAATGAATAAAGCATTAGCTCTACTTTTGATTTTCATCATAATTTGTCATAATCCAAGGAAAAATACCTTCTACGGAGGTGATTTTCTATGGCTAAACGAAAAGCAAATCATATTATTGAGGGCATGAATGCAGCAAAGGGGCAAGGCATGGGGACTGGTTACAATGAAGAATTCTCCAATGAACCATTAACAGAAGCGCAAAAACAAAATAATAAAAAGCGGAAGAAAAACCAGTAACTTAATAATAAATAATAAAACCCGGCTAAAAGTTAGCTGGGTTTTATTATTTATTTCTTTTAAGCCTGCTTTTAATATTGGTTTACATCATCAACCATGGACTTCAAGTCCTGTTGGAATCTTTCCAGCTGTGCACGCTGGTGTTCTGAGGCAACTTCCAGTGCATTCTCAATTTGCGTATATGCTTCATTTACTTCCTGTTTAAGATGCTTAAGCTGGTGGCCATAGCTTGCTGAATCTTTTACAATTTCAGCGTATAGTTCCTGTGCGTCTTCCATTCCCTGCTGTGCTGCCTGAAATGCTTGCTGTTTATCTTTATGGTATGGCATACCTTATTCACTCCTAATAAAAATTTGTACCATTAAATTGCGCATTAGCAGTTAAAAATATTCCGCAAAATGGATTAGGAGCAAATGTTCAATTATAGCCACATTTTGCAAGGCAATTTTATCGAAAAAAAAGCCAAACTAACACAAGAAATACAGGTGAAAATCGCCTTATTTCTTTAATCATGAGGAGGGGTTAGAATGAACAAAAACAATGGCAAAGATATGAGAAAGAATGCGCCAAAAGGCCACAACGAAGGTCAGCCGGAGCCATTAAGCGGCTCCAAAAAAGTGAAAAACCGCAACCATACAAGACAAAAGCATAACTCACATCATGATATGTAATTGATTTAAATATAAAACAGCTGCCCTTCTTGGGCAGCTGTTCATTATAGTGAAGATAAGGCGTTTAAAATGATCTCTTCTTCTTCAGCAGTAACCGTTCGCAGATCAATAAGTATTTCTTCTTTCTGAATCCTGACAATAATGGAAGGAGAAAATCCCGTTCTTAATTGCCTGCCCACATGCTCAGCTGAATATTGCTTATGCTTTAAGACGGCAACCCAGGAAGGCAGCTCAACGTCGGGCATTGTCCCCCCGCCTACTTGTCCAATACTTTCCTTCATTGAAAAATAATAATTTTCCGTGGCTTTTTCCAGTTTACGCAGAAAATGTTCTGTTCTTTTTTGAAGTTCTTCCCTGGTTGTCAGCACATCCCGGACAACAGGTATATTTTTCATTTCGGCCTCGCCTTTTATATAATCTAGGAGTGTCCCTTCCAGAGCTGCTAGCGTCATTTTGTCTACACGGAGTACTCTGGCAAGCTGGTGCTTCTTTAATTTTTTGATTAAATCTTCTTTGCCGGCAATAATGCCGGCCTGAGGGCCCCCAAGCAGCTTGTCGCCGCTAAACGATACTATATCGGCTCCCAATTTGATAACCTCGCTGACAATCGGCTCCTCTCCGATTCCCCTGCTTTTAAAATCAAAAAGCGCGCCGCTCCCTAGATCTTCGTAAAAAATAACATTCTTTTCTTTCGCTAAATCAGCAAGCTCTCCAGTACCAACTTCTTTTGTAAATCCGATAATTTTAAAGTTGCTCGTATGAACTTTAAGAATCATAGCTGTTTCTTCATTAATTGCTTTCTCATAATCTGACAAATGAGTCTTGTTTGTGGTTCCAACCTCGGCAAGCTTTGCTCCGCTTTCTTCCATAATGCTTGATATCCGAAAGGATCCGCCAATTTCAACGAGCTGTCCTCTGGAAACAATTACTTCGTTGTCAGCTGCGAGAGCTTTTAAAATAAAATATACTGCCGCGGCATTATTATTCACTACCATAGCAGCTTCTGCACCAGTTAACTCTTTTACAAGACCTTCAACATGGATATGCCTCGAACCGCGCTCACCTTCTGCAAGTTTATATTCCAAATTGGAATAGTTCATGGCAGTTTCAAGCATATGGGCTGCAGCATTACTGCTTAGACGGGCCCGCCCAAGATTGGTGTGCAGGATTGTTCCTGTTGCATTAATTAACCTCTTAAGCGTGTAGCTATACCGATCCATGATAGCTTCTTCGACCCTTTGAAACAGGATATCTGAAAATCCCTTCGTACCAGGGTCATCGTTGTTCCACCGGGCACTCAATATATCCTGTCTAATATCCGAAATAACATCTTTCATGATGTTTGTTACTTGTATAGTATCCAGACCATGCCGGATCAATAGCTCATTGAACCGGTCTTCTTTTTGCAATTCATGAACGGGCGGTATGTTTCTAAGTCTATTTTTCAAAATGATCCCTCCAACACTCGCCTGATTATTATACCATTTTTCACTTATTAGCATGGAATGAATACTATAGAAGAAGCAAGGAGGTAATGGAATGAATAAAAAGGATGATCTGCACAGGTTCAATTTAAGTGAAATGGAAAAATGGATGGAGAATTTCTTCCTTGATCCTCTCACATCCTATATGGACCAGCTTACTTTTCGCATTGATTTATATGATACAGAGAACGAAATCATCGTTGAAGCACTATTAACCGGCTGTGTTCCAAAAGATGTAACCGTTTCCTTAAAAGAAAATAAGGTCATCATTAAAGCTGTTAAAAAGGAACTTCCCCTGGGAAAAAATGGCCAACCCTGTATGCGGAAAGTAGAATTGCCTTTTAAGGTGATTAATAAGAGAGTAAGGGCTGCCTTTTCAAATGGAATCCTTGAGATTTTCATTGCGAAAAATGAACCTGGATCTGGCTGTGATAGAAATATAATGATTCCATGATAATGCTGAGATTGAGTATGCCTATTTTTATAAATCTGTTTACATAATATTATTATGATCTTCTTGCTCCCTAAAAAAACCTTCTCACTATTATTGGAGAAGGTTTTTGGATTACCCCTGCATTTTTTCTATAATATTCTTTGCCTTTGGAAATACGCCTGTATCCAGTTTGGAATAAAGCTTTTCTCCATTGACTGTCACTTCAAAGGCACCGCCTGAGCTAGGAATCAGCTCCATTTTCACAATTTCAGAACGAAAATGACTAAAAAGTTCTTCCGCGAAACTCGCGGCTTTTGGCGCGTAGTTTCACATCATGCAAAATTCAACTGTTACTTCAAATTTCATGTTAATTCCTCCGTATGTATAGTTGCTTTATCTGTAAATATACTGACATTTTAGTACAAACAGCAACTCAGTGCAAACGATAATTGTTATATGGTGAACAGCTTGCCTTTCCTTCGAAAATAAAGCAAGATACAAATGTAGGACGTAGTGATGAGGTGATTTAATTGAAAATACAGGAATACTTAAAGCGTTTATCTGTACCAGAAGAAAAAAAGCTTGATCTTAGGTATCTGACTAAACTACAGCAAAGTCATATGGAGAAAATCCCTTTTGAAAACCTGGATGTTACTAGAAATGTTCCTATTAAGCTTGACCATAATTCTTTTTATGAAAAAATTCTGATCCGGAACCGCGGCGGTTTTTGTTATGAATTAAACGGTCTCTTTCAGCTGCTGCTGTCAGAGCTCGGCTTTCAGGCCCATTTAATATCCTGCACCGTAAAAAAGCCGGATGGCTGGGTTCGAGAAGATTCCCATGCGGCTATTCTTGTTTCGGTAGATCATTTTCCTTATTTGGTGGATGTTGGTTTTGGAGATTCTGTCCGCCAGCCGATGCCTTTAACGGGAATAGAAAAGACAGATGTAAGCGGAACTTACAGGGTAAAAGAAATCGGCAACGAGACTTATGACCTTGAAAAACTGGAGTACGGACAATGGAAAATCCTTTACCGATTTTCCGAAAAGCCTAAACAGCTCCATCACTTTACTGATGCATGTTTGTTCAACCAAACATCTCCTGAATCACATTTTACACATGACGATCTTGCTACAATCGCTACAAAAAATGGACGTGTCACGCTTTCAGGGCTAACTGTCACAAAATCTGAAAATGGATCGAAAGAGAAAATGGAGCTAAATGAGAAAGAAAAAAGCGATTTCCTCCTTGAACAATTTCAAATCAAAATATAAGAGGACAGCTTCATTAGCTGTCCTCTTGTGCTATTTATAACTTTGTCTTCAGCTTATCCAGCATATCTGCAGTCATTTTTGCCAGATCATAATCAGCTTTGAAGCCCCACTCTTCTTTCGCTGCTGATGCATCAATCGAATTAGGCCAGCTGTCAGCTATTGCCTGACGAACCGGATCGACATCATACGAAATTTCAAATCCAGGGACGTGCTTGCGAATCTCAGCAGCAATCTGTTCCGGTTCAAAGCTCATCGCTGTTACATTAAAGGAATTACGGTGAATCAATTTATCGGCGTCAGCTTCCATTAAGTCTACGATCGCGTTTAATGCATCTGGCATATACATCATATCCATATATGTGCCTTTATCGATATAGGAAGTATAACGGCCATTTTTAATGGCTTCATAATAGATTTCAACAGCGTAATCCGTGGTTCCTCCACCTGGAGGAGTAACATAAGAGATTAAGCCTGGGAAGCGCAGCCCTCGCGTATCGACACCAAACTTGTGATAGTAATAATCGGATAATAACTCCCCCGCCACTTTGTTTACGCCGTACATGGTAGTCGGCCTGTGGATGGTATCCTGCGGTGTGCTGTCTTTCGGCGTGGAAGGTCCAAAAGCGCCAATAGAGCTCGGAGTAAAGAACTGTGCCTTGCACTCTCTCGCTGTTTCCAGGGCATTCATCAGCCCACCCATATTCAAATTCCATGCGAATACTGGATTGGCTTCAGCTGTAGCAGATAGAAGCGCGGCCATATGAATAACTGTGTCAATATCATATTTTTTAGCTGTTTCCAGCATGGTTTTGGCATCTGTCACGTCGACCATTTCAAATGGTCCTGACTGGGCAGCTTCTGACTCATTTTTTCTGATATCTGTGGCAATAACATGATCTGTTCCATATATGTCTCTTAATTTCAAGGTGAGTTCAGAGCCAATTTGCCCTAATGCACCAGTAATCATAATACGTTTCATTGTTTTCCTCCAACCTTATCCTCTTTGCCTTAAAAAGCTGTATCTAATTACTTTTTGTTTTAGCACTGTAAACTTGCTCATTACCGCTTAAGAAGCTCAGCCAACCGCGGATGTCCGACGCTCTTCGGCGCTTTGCGCCTTAGGGGTCTTCTTTGAATCGATCTCCCGCAGGAAATTGAATCCGCATCCTCAAATAAACACCCTACGAAGGAATGAATGCATTTTCGAAGCACTTGCGCCTTCCGCTCCAATTAACCAAGTACCAGATTCTCCATTCCCTTTTACAAACTGCCTTTGTTTTATTAAATAATGCCCATATTTTTGCCGACTTTTTCGTAAATAGCAATGGCGTTATCCAGCATCTCTTTCGTATGAGCTGCAGACGGCATGTTTCTGACACGCCCTGTTCCTCTAGGAACTGTAGGGAATACGATTGACTTTGCATATACGCCTTCTTCATTAAGCTTTTTGCTGAATTCCTGGGTTTTAACTTCATCTCCAATAATGCAAGGAGTAATAGGTGTTTCGCTGTCACCAATATCAAACCCTAATTTCTTAAGGCCATCTTTTAAATAGTTGGCGTTTTCCCATAGCTTTTCATTCAGCTCCGTACTTTCCATTAATAGCTCAATGGTTTTTATGCTGGCAGCTACATCCGCAGGTGTAAGTGATGTTGAGAATAAGAATGGTCTGCTGCTTACTTTCAGCCAATCAATTAAATCCTTCTTGCCGGCCACATATCCGCCGACAACACCGATTGCCTTTGAAAGTGTCCCAATTTGAAAATCAATTTTATCGGAAAGTCCAAAATGCTTAACCGTTCCCGCACCTTTTCCTAAAACACCAGAACCATGGGCATCGTCTACATAAGTGATAAGATCAAATTCTTCAGCAATTTCGACAATCTCTGGCAGCTTTGCAATATCTCCATCCATTGAGAAAACGCCATCAGTGATCACCATGATTTTGTTGTATTGGCCGGACTCCTTTGCTTCTTTCGCTTTTGCTCTTAGGTCGTCCATATCTGAATGGTTGACCCGAATAATTTTTGCTTTGGAAAGACGGCAGCCATCAATAATGGAAGCATGGTTTAATTCGTCAGAAAGAATGGCATCATTTTTGTCCATAACTGCGGAAATCGCAGCCATGTTGCAATTGAATCCTGACTGATATGCGATTGCTGCCTCTGTATGTTTGAATTCGGCAAGCTTTTTTTCAAGCCTTGTGTGCAGCTCAAGTGTTCCATTGATTGTGCGGACCGCACCTGCCCCAACTCCATATTTTTCAACTGCTTCAATTGCAGTCTTCTTAAGTCTTTCGTCTGTTGCCAAACCTAAATAGTTATTGGAGGAAAGATTGATTAACTCTCTGCCGTTGATTTTAATAATCGGACCATTTGGACTTTCAAGGGGGTCAATCACATTGTAAAGCCCTCTGCCTTTCAAATCCTCCAGGTTATCTTTTAAAAAAGAATCTAAAGTTTTGCTTGTCATTTAAAAATCCTCCTATACATTTTTTATTAGATGTCGCCAACTCATAAACAATTGTTTTTCTAGAGCGGACATTGAATTTACTGATCAGATAAGGCTATGTAAAGGTTTCACAATCATTACTTTATCACATTTTTTTATTTTGTACACTTATGGAGGACACAGTTTTATAAAAGTTCCTGTTTTATTAGTTTGTCCCTTTAACCCAAAGAGTTTCATTATTAATTAAAATTGTTGCTTTTATATATATACAATTTTAAGAACGCCAACCTACGTTCACTATGTTGAATAAATATACGTAAAATTGAGCTGTTTACTCTATCTAATCCAAGGGAACGAATTCTACATAGTAAATTGGTCAGGCTTAAAGCCTATGGAGGTTAAAGAATGAAACACCCTTTAAATGTTACATCGGAAATTGGAGAGCTAAAAACGGTTCTTTTGCATAGGCCGGGGAAAGAAATTGAAAACTTAACTCCCCAATATTTAAAAAGGCTTTTATTTGATGATATTCCCTTTTTGCCTGCAATTCAAAAAGAACATGATTATTTTGCAAACATTTTAAGCAATCGGGGGATTGAGGTCTTATACCTGGATAAGCTTATGACAGAAGCAATACAACATGAAGAAGTACGCCTTTCTTTTATTGAAAAGGTTTTATGTGAAAGCCAATCTAATATAAACGGATCCTATAAAACGGTGAAGGAGTATTTGTTATCCCTTCCTGCAGATGAATTAGTCAGCAAGGTAATGGCTGGTGTCGTGAAATCAGATATTGATCAGGAGAAAAAAGTCCATCTTCATGAGCTTATGCCTGACCATTATCCATTTTATTTGGACCCGATGCCAAATCTTTATTTTACCAGAGACCCGGCAGCAGTTATTGGCGAGGGGATTACCATTAACCGCATGCATGAACCGGCAAGGAGAAGAGAATCCATCTTTATGGACTACATCTTGAATCACCATCCCCGTTTTAAAAAGCATGAAATACCAACATATTTTAAGCGGGATGATATTTATTCGCTTGAAGGCGGGGATGAACTTGTTCTTAGTGATGAGGTCGTTGCAATCGGAGTAAGTGCGAGAACATCCGCACAGGGTATTGAAAAGCTTGCGCGGGAATTATTCAGCCGCCAGGCAGCCATAAAAAAAGTGGTTGCCGTTGAAATACCGAAAATAAGGGCGTTTATGCACCTTGATACTGTGTTTACGATGATTGATCACGATAAATTCACCTACCATCCTGCAATAGAAGACAGTAACGGCAGTATGAAGATCTACATACTGGAACAGGAAAAAGATTCAGATCAATTAAAAATCACAGAGAAAAACTCTTTTACAGAAACGCTAAAAGAAGTATTAAATCTCGATGAGCTAATACTAATCCCTTGCGGAGGGGGCTGCCCAATCGCCTCTGCACGGGAACAGTGGAATGACGGCTCCAACACTCTCGCCATCGCTCCCGGCATTGTCGTCACCTATGATCGCAACTACGTCTCCAACGACATCCTCCGCCAAAACGGCGTAGAAGTCATCGAAATCCTAAGCTCAGAGCTATCAAGAGGCCGCGGCGGCCCAAGATGCATGAGCATGCCAATATTGCGGGAAAATATCAGCTAATAAATTCGGGTGGTACCAGGTACCACCCGAATTTTGTCGAATGAACATTAAGCAATTGCAAGTTTATTCTATTGCCTGATGATCATTGCTAAATATCTATTCACTTGTTTCTTCTATAAGATATACCCTTCTCTTTAGCTTATATTGAAGTACACGGTAAAATAGTTTAGGCTTGGCTGTTTTCTTTGTTTCCTTTCCCCTGGTGCCTTGCCATTTTATCAAGGTAGTTGCCAAAGCTTAGCCACCGCTGAAGCAATATAACCTCCTTCCATACCTCTTTACAAGATCAAACCCCAGTCCTTTTTCAGAAAATTCCTCTGTTCCTATTAATTCAATGACCTGTGTGTAGATATGGAACTTTATTGGACCGGCAGACAGCCTTCCCCAATCTCTTTAACCCTGCTTTTATGGGCCGTTCACACTTTTCCACCTCAAAAATTAAATAAGTGAACTAAATTTTCAAAAGCTGTTCTTTTAAAGAACAACCTTAATATAAATATACTAATGCCCTTAAAACAAGCATCTATTTTAACATTCGTGAAGTATTTATAAAAAACTACTTATTAATAATTTATTTTTATTTATAATTATTATAAATAAGTATTGATTTTATATTGAGAAATGTTATCATTATTTTTGTAAGTAAGCTATTAAACTATTTATGAGGTGATTTAAGAATGAAGAATAACAACAACCTTACTACGAGCTGGGGCGCACCTGTAGGCGATAACCAAAATTCAATGACTGCCGGCTCACGCGGGCCAACCTTAATCCAGGATGTACATTTACTTGAAAAACTTGCCCACTTTAACAGAGAGCGCGTGCCAGAGCGTGTTGTTCATGCCAAGGGTGCTGGCGCACATGGCTATTTTGAAGTAACTAATGACCTCACAAAATATACAAAAGCAGCCTTTTTATCAGAAGTGGGAAAACGCACACCCATGTTTATCCGCTTTTCGACTGTAGCAGGAGAGCTTGGTTCTGCTGATACAGTCCGCGACCCGCGCGGTTTTGCGGTTAAGTTTTATACTGAAGAAGGAAACTACGACCTGGTTGGAAACAATACTCCTGTATTCTTTATCCGTGATGCGATCAAGTTTCCTGATTTTATCCATACACAAAAACGCGACCCTAAAACACACCTGAAAAACCCGACAGCTGTTTGGGATTTCTGGTCCCTTTCACCTGAATCACTTCACCAGGTAACAATTTTAATGTCAGACCGCGGCATTCCTGCAACACTTAGACATATGCACGGTTTCGGAAGCCATACATTTAAGTGGGTTAATGCTGAAGGTAAAGGCGTTTGGGTAAAATATCACTTTAAGACAGAGCAAGGCGTTAAGAATCTTAGTGTAGAAGCTGCAGCTAAAATGGCTGGTGAAAATCCTGATTATCATACAGAGGATTTATTTAATGCGATTGAAAATGGAGACTTCCCATCATGGAAGCTATGTGTGCAGATTATGCCATTAGAAGATGCGAACACTTACCGGTTCGATCCATTTGATGTAACAAAGGTTTGGTCACAAAAGGACTACCCATTAATCGAAGTAGGCCGAATGGTTCTGAATAAAAACCCTGAAAACTACTTTGCAGAAGTTGAGCAGGCTACGTTCTCTCCTGGAACTCTAGTACCGGGTATTGATGTATCACCTGACAAAATGCTTCAGGGACGCCTATTTGCATACCATGATGCACATCGTTACCGTGTAGGTGCGAACCATCAAATGCTTCCAATCAACCGTCCCCGCAATGAAGTTAAAAACTATCAGCGCGATGGCAAAATGCGTTTTGACAATAACGGCGGTGGATCAGTATACTATGAGCCAAACAGCTTTGGAGGACCATCAGAAGTACCTGAGCACAAACAGGCAGCCTACCCTGTTTCCGGATTAGCTGAAAGCGTTGCATATGACCATAATGACCACTACACGCAAGCGGGTGACTTATATCGCTTAATGAGCGAAGAAGAACGCTCCCGCCTTGTGGCCAACATTGTGGCAGCCATGAAGCCAGTGGAAAAAGAAGAAATCAAGCTGCGCCAGATTCAGTACTTCTATAAAGCAGACCCTGAATACGGTACAAGGATTGCAAAAGGCCTTGGATTGGCGGTACCTCAGGGAGTAAAGTAATAGATTGATATATTGGGAGAAATCCCCTTATATTCTCATTTTCAATCTCGAATTATCATTTAAAAAGGCATCCATTGAGTTTCAATGGATGCCTTTTTTCTCAAATAAACCACGCTTCATGCAAAAGTCTTATTCCACTTTCAATGTCATCTTCTGATAAACCGCCAAATCCCAGCATAATGGTTGCATCCTTATTAATTACATCGTTCACCAGGTATGCTGAGGCAGAATAAACCTTTACTCCTTTTAACCCTGCTGCCTCAATAAGTTCAAAGTCTTTGCGATTCTTCACCTTAAGCAAAATATGAAGTCCAGCCTTCTCCCCAATTACTTCTACTTTATTCCCCATGTAATTTTCAATGCTAGAAAGAAGAGTCCTATGTTTGCCATGATAGATTTTGCGCATTTTTCGGATATGGCTTTCAAATTCACCCGTTGCCATAAAACTGCTTGCAGCCTTTTGGATTATGGTCGAAACGTTTTGGTGGGGAAGCTGCTCTTCTTTTTTGCACTTAAGTGACAATTCCGGGGGAAGCACCATATAACTTAACCTTGCTGACGGAAGGAAACATTTCGAAAATGTCCCAAGGTATATAACCTTCTCTCCTTCATCTAAAGCTTTTAACGGAGGAATCGGCATCCCCTGATAGCGGAATTCTCCATCATAATCATCCTCTATAATGTATCCTCCAGTTTGATATGCCCAATTTAGCAGTTTTTTCCTCTTTTGAATCGATAGAATCATTCCCATCGGAAATTGATGGGATGGTGTTACATAAACTGCTCTTGTCCCGTTAACCAAAGATGCTATATCCATTCCATCGTGTTGCAAAGGGATAGGGCTGATTTTACAATTCTCATGGGAAAAGATAGAGCGGACTCCATCATAACCTGGATCCTCGAACCCTATCATTTCCTCCCTGAGGCTTAACAGTTTGATTAGCAGACTTATAGATTGCTGAGTCCCTGAAGTAATCACAATTTGCTCTTGATTGCACGTTACTCCTCTGCTCCTGTATAAATATAAAGCTATCTGTTTTCGTAACTCTGCGTCCCCTTGCTTATCCCCATAATTAAAGCTATCACTATCCATTAAATCAAGAGCCTCATTTAAATGCTTCCGCCATTTTTTCATTGGAAAACCAGTAATATCTATGTCTCCATATTGAAAGTCATATTTAAAGGTTTTCTTAGTCAGTTCTATCGAATATTTCATTGGTTCTAAAGTTAAGGGCTGCTTAGGATTTATTATGTCTTCTACTGGCGAAACAAATATCCCGCTTTTAGGCCGGCTTTCTGCATAGCCCTCTGCTATCAGCTGGTGATAGGCTTCTTCAATCGTATTCTTGCTGACTTTCAAATATTGCGAAAGCTGACGGATAGATGGCAGTTTGGAGCCTGAAGATAATCGTCCGCTTTCAATTTCTCTCTTAACATACGAATAAATCTGTGAATAGATTGGTTCCTTATTATTTTTATTAATATATGGGGTGATCTCCATTTTCCCTCCATCTGACCCTTAAAAAAATATCAAAACTGTCACTTTGAATCAGGCCAAAGCTTTTTTAAAATGATTTTACCATATATAAGGAGGAAATCGAATGTATTCAATGAGACAACAAACGATGGAATGGAAGGATAAAGTAAGGATTGAAGATTTTTTATCAAAGGCTAAGGTTGGTCACTTAGGTTTATCGGATGATGATTTTCCGTATGTTATCCCTTTAAACTTCACCTGGCTTAATGGTTTTATTTATTTTCACGGTGCTTCTGAAGGAAGAAAGATTGATATTATGGCGAAAAATCAGCAGGCCTGCTTCACCGTATATGAGGAGTTGGGAACCATGTCTGATCCAGTCCCCGCCAAAACAGACACTGCCTATATGAGCGTCATGGTCTTTGGAAGAACAGAAAGAGTAGCAGATCTGAATGAAGCAACGGAAGTAATGCAGAGCATGCTGGATAAATATGTGCCCGGGTATTATGCGAATAAGCTTGCAAGCACTCATGTTGAAAAATACCGTTCTTCACTGGGAAGTAAGACGGCTGTTTTTAAAGTAATTCCGGAAATTGTTACTGCTAAAGAAAATGAATTGAATGAAAACAGGAGATTTTTCCCCGGCAGGACTGCACTTTCTGATATGGAAACATGATCTCGTAAAAATTCCCCCTCTCTCCAGCGGTTTCCGTCTAGTCTAACTGGTTAAAATCTAGTATCATGTAGAGATGGATTATTTATGGACAAAGTGAGGATTAAAAACAATGAGTTTATTAACTGTAGATAAATTGAGCCATACATTCGGTGACCGGACACTTTTCAAAGACGTTTCGTTCCGTCTGCTGGCAGAGGACCATGTAGGGCTTGTAGGAGCAAATGGGGTTGGAAAATCAACTCTTATGAATATTATCACTGGACAGCTTATTCATGATACAGGCCGCGTCGAGTGGACGCCGACCGTTGAATATGGTTATCTTGATCAGCATACGGTGCTTACACCTGGCAAGACGATGCGTGATGTCCTTAAAGACGCTTTCCTGCCTCTTTTTGAACAGGAAAAGGAACTAAACGAAGTAACAGCGAAAATGGCAGATGCCACACCGGAAGAACTTGAAGAGCTTCTTGAAAAAATGGGTGAAATACAGGACCGCCTTGATGCTGGCGGATTCTATTCCCTTGATATAAAAATTGAAGAAGCAGCTCGCGGGCTTGGCCTGGATGCAATAGGGCTTGACCGTGACGTTGCAGCACTTAGTGGCGGACAGCGTACAAAGGTTCTTTTGGCCAAACTTCTTTTAGAGCAGCCGCAGGTCTTACTTCTGGATGAGCCGACCAACTATTTGGATGTCGAACATATCCGCTGGCTGACAAACTATCTAAAAGAGTATCCTTATGCCTTTATGCTGATTTCCCATGATACCGAATTCATGAACCAGGTATCAAACACAATTTTCCACTTGGAATTTTCAAAGCTAACCCGTTATACAGCTAGCTATGATAAATTCCTGGAGCTGGCTGAAATTAATAAAAACCAGCATATCAATGCTTATGAAAAACAAAAAGAATTCATTAAAAAACAGGAAGATTTCATCGCAAAAAACAAAGCTCGTTATTCCACGACTGGCCGGGCGAAAAGCCGCCAAAAGCAGCTTGACCGCATGGAAAGAATTGATCGTCCTGAAACAGCAATGAAACCGACGTTCGAATTCAAAGAATCACGCGGCAGCAGCCGATATGTGTTCCTGGGCGAAGATTTCGAAATTGGGTATACGAATGCCCTATTGCCAAAGATGTCAATGACCATTGAGCGCGGTGAAAAGATTGCCATTGTCGGCTGCAATGGTGTCGGAAAATCAACTCTATTAAAAACGATGCTAGGCAAAATCAAGCCAATCAGCGGCAAAGTTGAACAAGGTGATTTCCTATACCCTTCCTACTTCGAACAGGAAGTAAAAGCCGAAAATATTACGCCAATCGATGACGTATGGAGTGAATTCCCTGGAATGGACCAGCATCAGGTTCGTGCAGCACTGGCAAAATGCGGTTTGAAAAACGAACATATTTCTCGGCCGATGAACCAGTTAAGCGGTGGAGAGCAGGCAAAAGTCCGCCTTTGCAAGCTTCTTATGAATGAAAGTAACTGGCTGTTATTCGATGAGCCGACTAACCACCTTGATGTTGTGGCAAAAGAAGAATTGAAACGTGCACTGAAAGCCTATAAAGGCACCATTGTACTCGTATGCCACGAACCGGATTTCTATGAAGACTGGGTAACAAAGGTTTGGAATGTCGAAGAATGGTCACAGCAGCTTAATGCTAATTGAATAAGATGATCCCCTGCCTTGCAGGGGATTTTTGTTTGGCTGAAAAATTGCGCTGTTTGGCCGATAAATTTGTAATATTGGCCGATAAATATGAATACCCGCCGTTTTTCTGAAAATTATCGCTAAATATATCTTTATATGAGAAATTTTTAGACTTCTCTTTCATTTTTACTGCAAAAAAGCCGCACCAAAAGGATGAGGCCTTATATTTTCTATTCGCTTACCACTTTTACATGTATACCTCTATCGACACGATACGTAAATATTACTTCTTCAAAACTGCCTGTATAAAGGGGTAAGTTATAATAATAATTCTGTTTTTATCTTTTCAAGCTTTTTAAACTTTCTGTTATGTTTGCTTCTTGCCAATAAATGATTAAGCCAGTATTCAGCTTTTTCTTGGTCACCAATTTTAATAAATGTCACAATAGCACGTTTAAAACCGCTGTCATAGGGTATATCTTCATCAGCAACCAGCTGAAATGCTTTTTCATAGTGGGCAGCTGCCATTTCTAAACTTTGCTGTTCCTCATAAAGAATACCCAGATAAAAATAGCCGCTTGCAATTTCTTTTATAGGAAAAGGCTTCAAGACAGCCTCCTGCATGATTGCAATCGCTATGTCTCTTGAAGCTGGTTTATCGTATTTAAAAGCTTTGTTCACATAGTGTTCATATTTATCTTTTCTCTTTTTAAAATCAAACAGTGCCATTTCATCACCTCTTTTGGATACTGCCCCTTATTTCCTTTATATGGCTTCATAAAAAAGCAATACGGGTTATGGTTTCTTAGTGTATAATAAAGTGAAATTGCAGATATGAAAACGTTTAAATTTTTACCAAAATATTTAAAAAAGGACTAATACATATATGACTAATAAAAAAATTGCCTGGATTACAGACAGCACGGCTTTTTTAACCCAAGAATTGCTGAACCACCCCGATGTTTATGTGGTCCCTCTTACGATCACTTTCGGTGAGGAATCTTATGAAGATGGGGTTGATTTGACAACCGAACAGCTATATAGCCGCATTCGTGCTGAAAAAGAAGTACCGAAGACATCGCAGCCTTCTGCGGGAAGGTTCGCTGAATTGTTTGAAAAATTAAAATCAGAATATGATTCAGCGGTTTCTGTGCATATTTCAAGCAAATTGAGCGGCACGCTAAACAGTTGTTTATCAGGGGCGGAGCTGGCTGAATTCCCCGTTACTGGCGTGGATTCAAAATGTATGTCATTCGCGATTACAACCCTGATCCAAAAAGGCCTCATGCTGGCGAATAATGATATGCCAGCCCATAAAATTGCTGAGATTCTGCAAAATGAAGCTAATAAATCAGAGAATTATATTTTGCTTGGAAGCCTTGAGCAATTTTATAAGGGCGGACGGATGTCAGGAACCCAGTATTTGCTTGGCAGCATTTTAAAGATCAAGCCGATCATCCGCATTAACCGGGATGGTGAATTTGAGTTATTTGATAAAGTTCGTTCTGAAAAGAAAGCAATTAAAAGAATGATAGAGCTGCTGGGAGATTCCTATAGCAAGCACACCATTCCGCAGGTACAGATTATGCATGGAAATGTTGAGGGAAAAGCTAATGAACTGGCTGAAGAAATTAAATCTGCTTTTCCTCGCCTTGACATCTTTATCGGTGAAATCAGTTCCACGATTGCTGCGCATGCTGGTGAAGGCACGCTAGCAGTGATTTGGCATAATGAAAAGTAATAAAAAGCACTTTCCGTGGAGGAAAGTGCTTTTTTCTATTCAACCCATGTATACATATATTTTTTGTCTTCAATTGATTTTGCCTGTTTAACCACCTTTAATGGCTTGAAGGTATCAATCATTACAGCTAGCTCAAGCGTTTCCTTTTTTCCGATGCTCGCTTCTGTTTTCCCAGGATGAGGGCCATGCGGAATTCCGCTCGGATGAAGCGTAATCGAGCCTTCATTGATTCCCTTCCTGCTCATAAAATTCCCCTCTACATAATACAGAAGTTCATCACTGTTTACGTTGCTGTGATAATAAGGTGCAGGAATGGCCTCCGGGTGGTAGTCATATAATCTTGGCACAAATGAACATACCACAAAATTATGCCCCTCAAATGTCTGATGAACTGGAGGCGGCTGGTGGACTCTGCCTGTGATGGGTTCAAAATCTTCTATATTAAATGCCCACGGATACAGGTAGCCATCCCAGCCTTCGACATCAAGCGGGTGATGATTCAGGATATGGGAGTGGAGATAGCCTCTTGTTTTTGTAATGACTTCAAATTCCCCTTTTTGGTCGTAAGTTACCAATGCTTCCGGACCACGCAAATCTCTTTCGCAGAATGGGCTGTGTTCCAATAACTGTCCATACTCATTGCGATATCTTCTCGGTGTCGAGATCTGGCTAAAAGACTCTACAAGCAGCACTTTCGTCGTTTCATTTTCATTTGGAATTACCCGGTAAATAGTACCTATTGGAAGGATTAAGTAATCACCAGGGCGATAAGTTAGGGTGCCAAACATGGTTTCGACTTTACCGCTTCCATAATGGATATAGAGCAGTTCATCCCCATCGCCATTTCGGTAAAAGCTTTTCATGGGCTCGGTAACGTTAGCCGTCCCTATCAATAAATCATTATTTCCCAACAAGTACTCTCTAGCCTTTAGTGCGTCACCTGTTTTCTCGATTTGGTCAGTCAGCAAATGGCGATGCTTCAAGCTTTCCTGATCCTCATATTCTGGAAGATATTTACCAATCAGCTCAGTACGTGCTACTTCTGTCGGCATATAATGATGATACAGAATCGATTGTGTTCCAGAAAAGCCCTTTGTGCCCATAACTTGCTCCCTGAAAAGGGTGCCATCAGGCTTTCTGAAAGTTGTATGGCGTTTGTGCGGGATATTACCCATTTTGCGATAATACATAGTTCCACCTCACTCTATAGCAATCTTATTTTTTAAAGTACCTAGACAGCCAATTTCAAGTTCCACTTCGTCCCCGGGCTCAAGCCAGCGGTGTACATCTGTACCAAGTTCCAGAATGCAGCCGCTCCCGACTGTCCCTGAGCCAATTAATTCGCCAGGGCATAAGGTTACACCCTCTGATGCCCGTTCAATCATTTCGTAAAAAGAATAATAAATATCCTGCATATTTCCTTCAGATAGAAGGGTGCCATTAACCTTGGCGGTCATCGGCAAGTCATAGCCGCTTTCAACACGATAATCTATCAATTCATCTTTTGTAATAATATAAGGACCAATCGTTGTTGCGAAATCCTTCCCTTTTGCAGGTCCAAGGCCAACCTTCATCTCTTTCCTTTGAGTATCCCTTGCACTCCAGTCATTCAGAATACAGTAGCCAAAAATATAATCATCTGCTTCGGAAGCTTTGATATCCTTGCCTTCTTTCCCGATCACACATGCTATTTCCAGTTCATAATCCAGCCACTCACAATTCTTCGGCCGGAAAATCTCTTCTTCTGGCCCCTTAATGCTAAGATGATTTGAAAAATAGAAAACAGGGATCTCATACCATTCAGGTATCATATCAAGTCCGCGGTTTCCTCTGGCGGTTTTTACATGCTCTTCAAATGCATAAAAGTCCCGGAAGCTTTTCGGATTTGGCAGAGGGGCTTTTAAGATCACCTGTGACAGCGGATAGACACCTTTATCTGTGTTTTTCAGCTTTTTGCTTTTTGATAAAAACTCCATAAAAAACGCATGATTTTCCAAAAATTCAAGCATGGTTTTGGGGAGAACTCCGTTTGTAGCTTCGTGCATATCCACAGCATGCTCATTATTTTTCAGCCACCCTGCTCTAATGGATCCATCTTGTTTTTGAAAAGTTATAAATTTCATAGCATCACCTTGGCTCCGTTTTTCGGATTAATTCAAAAACATCCGACATTGGCCTTGTATAGATATGTCCTGCCATACGGCCTACCGGTTTAAGCTTTTCTGAATTGATCCGGCCGTTTTCATAAAGCCCTTCAGCAACATGCACGTGTTCGATTCTTCCAATAACCAGACTTCCGGAGCCTGCATGCTCTCCAAAATGCAGAACCTGATATAAGCTGCATTCCAGATGGACTTTTGATTCCTTCACCCTTGGTGGCTTAACAGCAGCACTTTTTTCTTTTGCCAGCCCGGCAGCGTCCAGTTCGTCAGTGCCACGAGGATAATCAGCTGCACAAATGTTCATCTTTTCGATAAAATCCTCACTGACAATATTGATGACGAATTCCTTTGTCGCTTCTATGTTAGCAAGGGTATCTTTTTTTGTTCCATCCGTCCCTTTTCTCATAGGAGAGAAGCAGATGAGCATCGGATCTGCACAAACCGCTGTAAAAAAGCTGAATGGATCAGCATTTACATTTCCGCTTTCATCAACAGTTGTGACAAACGCAATGGGACGGGGAAGGATTGACCCTGCCAATAGCTTATATGCGTCCTTCCACACAAGACTTCCAGGATTAATTTCCATTTATCTTACACCGCCCTTATTATTTAAAAGCTCGCTGATTACACTTATAACCGCTTCGTTATCCCCTCTTGTTCCAAGAGTCATCCTAAAAGCATCTGCATATCCCGGCAGCTTCATTTGGCGAACAACCAACCCGTTAGCAATGAGACTTGCCGCGATTGGATGCTGGCTGAAAACATAAACAAAGTTGGTTTGTGAAGGAAAGAAACCAATGTTCAGTTCTGCGAATTTTTCACAAACAAACTCCCGTTCGACAGCATTCTTTTTCGAACAATCTTTTACAAAATCTTGATCAGCCAAAGCTGTTGCCGCTGCTGCCTGGACAAGGTGGTTTACATTAAAAACATCTTTCACTTTATGAAGCTCCTTAACAATCTCAGGGTCCATTATTCCATAACCGGCGCGAAGTCCGGCAAGGCCATAAATCTTTGAAAAAGTCCTGAGGATAATCAGGTTGGGATACTGCTTGAGCAGTGGAATTGATTCCAAAAATTCTTTTGATGTAACGTATTCGTAATAAGCTTCATCTAAAATAATCAGAATGTTCGGTGGAATTTTCCCTATGAACTGGTATAGCTCATCTTTCCCGACAATCGTACCTGTTGGATTGTTGGGATTACAGACAAACACCATTTTTGTTCTATGGCCAATCTTCTCATACATAGCATCTAAATCATGGGATCCATTTCGGAGTGGGACTGAAACAGCCTTGCCGCCTTCAATGACTACATTTGTTTCATATCTGGGAAAGGTAATCTGAGCCATTACTGCTTCATCGCCCGGACTTATGTATGCTCTTGTCAAAAGGCGGATTATTTCTTCAGAACCGTTACTTGCCAAGATTCTGTCTTCGCTTAGACTGTAAAATTCCGCTATTTTTCGTATCAGCTGGGAAACGGTCCCATCCGGATAAAAATAAAGACTATTCATCGCTTTGGTAATGCTATCCTTTACCTCTGGGGAACAGCCATATACATTTTCATTATCAGACATTTTCCGGGCAGCCTTTAGATTAAATTTTGCTTTAATCTCCTCCGGGGAATTGCCCAGCGGGTAAGATACTATTTTTTCCACGGCACTTCTCGTCTGTATTTTAGCCATATCTTTTGCCTCCTTTGCGCCAAGGTTCTTGCTGTTTAATACACTTATTAAAAAAGGGAGAATGCATCTCCCTTTTCTGCAATATATTTATAGATTTCCGCGTCTTTCCTGTTCACGTTCAATCGATTCAAACAGTGCCTTGAAATTTCCTTCACCAAACCCTCTTGCCCCTTTACGCTGGATCACTTCGATGAAAAGGGTAGGCCGGTCAACAATTGGCTTCGTAAAGATTTGCAGTAAATACCCTTCATCGTCACGGTCTACTAAAATGCTTAATTCTTTTAGCTTATCAATCTCTTCATCAATTTCCCCTACACGCTCGGAAAGCATGTCATAGTAAGAATCAGGTGTGTTTAAAAACTCTACGCCATTCTTACGAAGAATGCTGACCGTTTTAACGATATCCTCAGTGAGGATGGCCAGATGCTGCACACCAGCCCCATTATAGTATTCGAGGTATTCCTCAATCTGCGACTTGCGTTTTCCCTCTGCAGGCTCGTTGATCGGGAATTTAATCCTGCCGCCATTATGCATTACTTTAGACATTAAAGCTGAATATTCAGTTGTAATATCTTTATCAGTAAAGTGCTTCATTTCTTTGAAGCCCATTACATTCGCATAATAGTTCACCCATTCTTCCATTCTTTCCACATTGCCGACAACATGGTCGATACCGATAAATCCTGCATCTTCAAACGGAACAGTTGTTTCATAAGGTTCAAAGCCAGGCATGAAAATACCTTTGTAATTACTGCGCTCAACGAGTGTGTGGATCGTATCTCCATATGTACCGATTACGGCTTTTTTCACCGTACCATGCTCATCTTCTATTTCATATGGCGGCTGAATTTCAATAGCGCCTCTTTTTACTGCTTCTTGATATGCCTTTTCGACATTATCAACCGTTAATGCGATATCCTTAACTCCATCACCGTGCTTTTTAATAAAAGCTGATACTCTCGAGCTATCATTCAATGTTCCCGTGATGACCAGACGTATTTTTCTTTGCTGGAGTACATAAGAAACAGTTTCTCTGTTCCCTGTTTCAAGTCCAGAATATGCAACTGGCTTGAACCCGAATGCTGTACAGAAATAATGGCATGACTGCTTCGCATTGCCAGAGTAAATTTCTAAATAGTCCACTTCCTTAACAGGAAAGAAATCCGCATTTTGCTCTTTTAACAACTTTTCTTCTTGCATCCTAACCCCTCCATTTATAAAATTATTAATATTTTGAATTTATAATATATGAAACTTGTAAACGTTCTCAAGAGTTCAAGTTAAAGCTATAATGCACTTCTGCGATAAAGCGAAACTTCTTCCAGCCTGCTTTTGGCTGGAAGTTAGTTGAGCCAATCGGGTCTTTACTGGCAGTTTAGAGCAATTCATCTTTTTAAAATTCAAACTTATTTACTGCCAGTTAAGACGGGGTAAAGCGAAACTTCTTCCAGCCTGCTTTTTGGCTGGAAGTTAGTTGAGGCCCTCAGGAAGAGGGTCACTCAGACGTTGCCACAGGACGTGGCGTTTTTAGTCTGAGTTCATTAATCGGGTCTTTACTGGCAGTTTTGGAGAATTCACACTATTTAAGACATAATTTTAATTACTGCCAGTTAAGACGGGGTAAAGCGAAACTTCTTCCAGCCTGCTTTTGGCTGGAAGTTAGTTGAGGACCTCAGGAAGAGGGTGTTGCCACAGGACGTGGCGTTTTTAGTCTGAGTTCATTAATCAGGTCTTTACTGGCAGTTAAGATAGTCCCATCTTCTATACTTTTAATCTCTCTTTTATCAAACCTGGCGGTAAATGCACAGCCTGTTTTTTTAATGCCTCCACTGCTTCAAGCAGACCTTCATTCATGCTCGGGTGCGGATAGTGTGGGAATATTAGGTCTTCATCCCTTGCCGCCATTTCCAATGCTGTGATCCCGCTTGAAATCAGCTCAACCGCACCATGGCCAACCATATGGAAGCCTAGCAGCACATGCTTTTCCTTATCACTAATGACTTTGATGAATCCATCTTTTTTCCCGATCAATGTGCTATAACCATTAGAGGATAATGGATATTGGCCAATTTCAATATCATAGCCTAGATTTATAGCTTCTTCTTCCGTTAAACCACAACCTGCAATGGGGGGCTGCGTGTGGGCTACAACCGGAATAAAACGAAAGTCAGATTCCGATGCTATGCCCGCAATCGCTTCAGCTGCTGTTTTTCCTTGCTTAATAGCTTTTACTGCAAGAGCTGGTCCCTCCGTAACATCACCAATAGCATATATATTTTCCCGGGACGTCCGGCATTGATGATCCACCTTAATAAAACCAGCTGTGCTTATTTCTACTCCTATGCGGTTAAGACCGAGCTGGTCTGTATTTGGCTTAATGGACGCGGATGAAAATAAGTATGTTCCTGAAAGGGTTTTTGTCTTTCCCTTTGCTTCAAGAATTAGTGATACATTGTCCTCAAAAAGCTGTAATTCCAATACATCCACATTCCTTACAACATTCAGCCCTTTCTTTTTTAAAATTCTCTTCAGCTCCCGGCAGATTGATTGGTCAAATTCAAACTCTGCTTTTCCTTCATCAAGGATGAGAGTCACATCCGCACCAAGTGCCTGATAAGCCATCCCGATCTCCAGGGCGATATAGTCACTTCCGTAAACCAGCAGCTTTTCGGGAATTTCATTTAAATTTGCAATGGACTGAGTATCCAGGAGCCTTTCACTTTTTTCCTGCAGCCACGCAGGGGGAACCGGTGTGCTTCCTGTTGCGATGATGGCATCCTTAAATCGAAAAACCTCATATTTCTCCCCATTTTCTACGCCTACTTTATCCTCAGCCAAAAAAAATGCCGAGCCCTCAACAATCTCAACCTTATTTGCTTTGCAGAGCGCCTCAATTCCTGCCCGAAGCTGCTCAACTGTCTTCTGTTTATATTCCTGAAGCTTTTTCATGTTAAAATGGATGGCTTTTGCTTCAAACCCCCAGTTCTCTGCCTCCTGATAGGAAACAGCTTTTTCAGCAGCCTGAGTCAGGATTTTCGACGGAATACACCCTTTGTTTAAACAAACACCGCCCAATTGACCTCGTTCAATTAACGTGACAGTACGTCCAAGCTGCGCTGCGCGAATCGCCGCATGGTATCCCCCAGGGCCCCCGCCAATAATGATGACATCTCGTTCATATGCAAGTTCGCCAACTACCATTTATACCATCTCCAGGACAAGCATTTTTGGATTTTGTATCAGTTCGGCAAACCGGTTTGTGAAGCGCACTGCTGTCGCCCCGTCTGCCACTCTATGGTCAAAGGACATGGAAATATTCATCATCGACCGGATGACAATCTGGTCATCTCCCATAACCACAGGCATTTTCTTTGTTTTATGAAAGGCCACAACAGCTGTCTGCGGATGCTGAATGATCGGTGTAGCACCGAAGCTTCCTCCCAGAGGCCCCACATTACTGATGGTAAAAGTGCCGTCAGATATTTCTTTAACAGTCAGCATGTTTTCTTGCGCTCTCTCCGTCAGCTGTTTCATTTCATCGTGGATCTTGCGGATGGATTTCTTCTCAACATTTTGGATGACCGGAACAATTAACCCTTCCTCGGTGTCCACCGCGATGCCAATATGATGATCCTTAAGCAAATGGATCTCTTCCTTTTCTTCATCAAGATCCGCATTGAATACAGGAAATTCCTTCAGGCAAATAGACAGTGCCTTAAGGAAAAAAGCTGTTGCTGATATGTTCTGTTTATGGTCTTTAAACTCATTCCTGAATGTATTCAGCTCTGTAACATCAATTTCTTCAAAATGTGTGCAATGCGGAATCGTATATAGTGAGTGCGCCATTTTTTTGGCAATCTGTTTTCTTCGGCCTCTGAAAGGAATAGTACTCCATTCCTTATCATTAATATTTGCCGGTTCCTTAGTAGCTGGCTGAGCAGGTATATTAGGCTTTTTCTGGGCAGCCGCCAAATGTTTGTAGATATCTTCATCCAAAATGCGGCCTGCAGGGCCAGTTCCAACAACATTTTCTATATTAATTCCATTCTCGCGGGCAATCTTTCTTGTAAATGGGGAAGCGAGCACCCTTTTTCCTTTTACTGCTGCAAAAGAATGCAGCTGTTTGGCTTGTAATTCAGCGGCATCCGGCTTAGGAAGTTTTTTCCCAGTCTTTTCAGAAACACAAGCAGGCTCATCCACCGCTAAAATTAATAAGGTGGATCCTACCGAAACCGTATCGCCAGGCTGGACTGTAAACTCCTTTATAATTCCGGCTCTAGGTGCCGGAATTTCTGCGGTCATTTTATCGGTCTGTACTTCGACTAGAGGGTCATCAGCTTTAACCGCTTCTCCTGGTTTGACTAAAAAACAATTAATTTCTGCCTCTGTCATGCCTGCTCCAATATCATGCAGCTTAACTTCCACGGCTTACCCTCCTAGAACTTTATTACTTTTTCAATACTATGCTGGATACGATTTGGGGTGGGCAGATAATGGTCCTCAAAACCGAAGTATGGCACAGGAGCATCAAAACCTGTCACACGCTCAACTGGGGCTTTTTGATATAAAAAGGATGTGTCATTGATAATAGCAAGTACATCATTTCCGACTCCGCCGGTAGCATGTGCTTCATGGACAATAACTGTTCTGCCTGTTTTTTGCACAGACTCTGCTATAATATCCTTATCGATTGGAAATAACGTCCTCAGGTCAATTACATCACAATGAATTCCCTTTTCCTTCATCGTCTTGGCTGCTTTCATCGCCTCGGGAACCATCGCGCCCCAGGCAATAACCGTAACATCATCGCCCTCCATGAGCTTTTTGCCCTTTCCGATTTCAACTGTATATTTTCCTTCAGGCACTTCTTCCTTCATTGACCGGTAGCAGCGCATTGGTTCAAGAAACAAAACCGGATCAGGATCTTCAATAGCTGCAATCAGCAAACCTTTGGCATCATAGGGGCTTGCCGGGCAAACAACCTTAATACCCGGCATATGGGTAAAAATCGCTTCCGTTGAGTCACAGTGGATTTCAGGCGCCCTGACACCCGCGCCATAAGGGGCGCGGATAACCATTGGAACTGTAAAATGGCCCATCGTCCTCATCCGCAGCCTTGAAGCATGCGTCATGATTTGCTCATAAGCGGGGTAAATAAAGCCAAGGAATTGAATCTCGATAACGGGTAAAAAGCCGTTCACTGCCATCCCTATCCCTGCTCCAACAAACCCTGCTTCACTTAAAGGGGTATCAATGACCCGGTTTTCTCCATACTTTGCCTGCAGTCCGTCCGTTGCACGGAATACTCCCCCGTTTTTCCCAATATCTTCACCAAGCAGTAAAACTTCTTCTCTCTTTTCAAGCATCGTATCAAGAGCATCCGTAATGGCCTGAACCAGCGTTAATGTCTTTGTTCCAACTGCGGTTTTCATTATTTGCCTCCCCTTATCAGCTTAAGATACTCTTCTTTTTGCTGTTGAATTTGCCAGGTTGGCTCCTCGAAGACATAGTCAAATATAACTGCAGGATCTGCTGGTGGATAGTTCTCCATTTCAGCAACAGCTTGATCTACTTCTGCAGTGGCCTCATCCTCTGCTGCCTGCACCCATTTTTCATCATGAATTCCTTCGTTTTTCATCCATCTTTCCAGCCTTAAGATCGGATCGGTCTCCTGCCTTCTGTTGATGCTATCCGCTTGATCACGATATTTCGATGGATCATCAGCAGTTGTATGTGCTCCGTATCTCCATGTAACAGCTTCTATAAGAGTCGGGCCTTCACCATTTCTAGCTCTTTCAAGGGCTTTTAACGTTTCAAAGTAAACGATAAAGATATCATTGCCGTCTATCCTTACACCAGGGATATCATATGCAAGTGCTTTTTGTGCTATTGTTTTTGAATTCATTTGTTTATGGATTGGCACGGAAATGGCATACTGATTATTTTGATTAAAAAAGACAACAGGGGCCTTAAATACACTCGCAAAGTTCAGGCCTTCATGAAAGTCCCCTTCTGATGTAGCTCCATCTCCAAAATAAGCAATCGCTGCATTTGATGTGCCTTTTTTTCTTTCTGCGAAAGCAGCGCCGGCCGCATGCGGGATTTGTGTTGCAATCGGGATGCCTGGAGGAAAGATCTTTTTTCCACCCGGGGGGATACAGCCTTCATTGCGGCCATTCCAAAACAACAGGATGTTCCTTAAAGAGTGTCCGAATGTCATGGCCGCTCCATGGTCACGATAGGTAGGGAACATCCAGTCATTTGGCTCAAGTGCCGCAGCAGTTCCGACCTGTGAAGCCTCCTGACCTTCAAAAGGAGCATAAGTTCCAATCCTGCCCTGCCGCTGCAGCGAGATTGCTTTGCGGTCAAAAATGCGTATTCTAATCATCTGTTTGTAGAATTCTTTTGCAAGGTTTTCAGATAGCTTTTCTTTATATTCAGGGGAAACGATATTTCCGTTTTCGTCCAGTATGCGTCGGATCGGAAAGTGATTTTCCATTTTCTCACCCTTTGGCTATTTTTTAGGCTTTTTTCGCAAAGTTTGTTGCTTGCAAACTAGTTTTAATTANNAAGCTTTATAGTCCAAAACAACAATCTATACGAAAAGAGCCATTTTTTAAGTAATTTAATTTAAATACTGTGAAAAAGTTGTTATCACACCAAAAAAATTATGTTCTTACTGCCCACTTCGGGCGTTTCATATGGGAAAAGAAGCTGTTTCTGCGTGTCCGTGCTTCTATCCGGCTTTCGCAGAACTGGTTGGATGCTTCCACTGTTGTAATTCCGTTTGATTCGGCATGTTCGTAGATGTTTAGAAGAGAATTGTAGATAGCCTTTGTTTTGCGGAGTACCCTTTCTTTGTTAGGTGTATAAAGTTCATCAGCCACCTGTATTAAACCGCCTGCGTTAACAATATAATCGGGAGCATACAAAATGCCCTTGTCTTTCAGGATCTGTCCATGGCGCATTTCATGTAGCTGATTGTTGGCGGAACCAACGACTGCCTTTACTTTTAATTGCCCAATCGTTTCATCATTAATGATTCCTCCCATCGCACATGGAACAAAAACATCGGCGCTGGCACCATAAATTTCATTACTGGATAACACCTTAACTCCCGCACCCATTTCTTTGGCTTTTGTGAGCAGCCTGTCAATCGCATGGTGGTTAATATCTGTTACAAATAAATCGGCACCTTCTTCAAGGAGCCTTTCTGCAACTTTATAACCAACTTTTCCAAGTCCCTGAATCGAATAACTTTTCCCTGAAAGATCCTCAGATCCTGTCAAAGCTTTATTTGTGGCCTGCAGTCCGTAAATAACGCCTTGTGCAGTCGGAACTGAAGAGTCTCCGCTGCCCCCGTACACCTCATCAACACCAACAATGCAATTGGTTTCTTTTAGCGCATGTACAAAGTCTTCTGTTGAAGTGCCCATATCCGTTCCTGTATAGAAACGCCCATTCAATGATTCTACAAATTGCCCAAATGCACGGAACAACTCAGGCGTCTTGTCCCTGGCAGGATCTCCAATGATGACGGCTTTCCCGCCGCCAAAGTCAACATCTGCGGCCGCGCATTTATATGTCATGCCTTTTGACAATCGGAGAACATCTTCAAGAGCATCATCGACACTGTTATAAGGAAACATGCGGCAGCCTCCCAATGCAGGTCCAAGCCTTGTGCTATGAATGGCAATAATCGCCTTCAATCCTGTGGATTCATCATTGCAGAAAACGACTTGTTCATGGTCTTTAATTTTTTGAAACATATCTGTCATTTGATTTCTCCCCTTTTTAATGATAGCGCTTACAATATACTTTAGTAAAAATGCCTGGATTTAAGGCCGATCTTGCACATATCATCTATTCTCTTTTTAGCATTTCGGAAATTTTGCTTTTAGACAGGATCACCTGTTTAACTTCTCCCTGGCCTATTAGTTTATTTCCATTATGAACGGTCACATTGGTGTGAACCGATTTTCCGTCAAGCTTCTCAACTGTTGCTGTGACCGTTAAGGAAGAGCCTTCAGCTGATGGATAAAGATGCCTGGCAGATACTGCCCCTCCCATTCCCTCCTCCTGTTCTTCAAGGTACGGAAGGATCAGTAAGCGCGATGCCCATTCCATATGATAGATCATGGTCACAGTCGAATACGCCCGGTGGACGATTTCCCCTTCAAATTGAGCAAACATATCAGGGGTTACAACTGCATGGATGACAGCCTGCTGTCCAATATTCAACCCAGGTTTCATACCATCCCTCCCCATGCTTTACATTAATATGTATGACGTTTATTTAACGATATAATACCATTACGTTAAATAAATAGTCAATAAATTGTAAAAAGTTTAAAAACTCTCCCGTTTTCATTAGCGTGAAAAAAGGATTAACCATCTGACTTATTTGGTTAATCCTTTTTCTATTAGTCTATGAAAGTAGAGCACGGTCACTTGCCATTTTTGTCCCTCGAATCCGCTGGAACTCATTCAGCAGCTGTTCAATTGTTAGTCGCTGCTTCTGTTCCTCGTCTACTTCTAGGATTATCTGGCCTTTATCCATCATAATCAGTCTGTTCCCCAAGTCCAATGCCTGCTGCATATTATGGGTAACCATTAAGGTTGTTAAATTATATTTTTTTACAATTTCCTTTGTCAAATTCGTAATGAGCTCTGCACGTGCGGGATCGAGGGCTGCCGTGTGTTCATCCAATAATAGAATGGAAGGCTCTGTAAAAGTCGCCATTAATAAAGAAAGCGCCTGTCTTTCCCCACCAGATAATAATCCGACTTCTGCATTCAAGCGATTTTCAAGGCCCAGGTGCAGGGTTTCGAGTACTTCGCGGAAATATTCCTTGCGCTTCTTCGTAACCCCTTTTCTTAAGGTTCTTGATTTATTCCTTGAATACGCCATTGCAAGATTTTCTTCAATTGTCATCGAAGGAGCGGTACCGGCCATAGGATCCTGGAACACACGCCCAATGAGCTTTGCCCGTTTATATTCTGACATGGCCGTTACATTTTGGCTGTCAATAAAAACAGATCCTACATCAGGAAGCATAACCCCCGAAATGATATTCATTAAAGTGGATTTCCCTGCTCCATTGCTTCCAATTACAGTGACAAAGTCACCTTCATTTAAAGTAAGATTAATCGTATCAAGTGCAATTTTTTCATCCGGCGTCCCTTCATTAAAAACTTTATGAATCTGATTTAATTGCAGCACCGGCTTCACCCTTTCCGCCTGCAGGCAATTCGCTTAGTGTCATGTTTTCTGCCAGCCTTTTCGCTTTTCTCTTTTTCTCTTTTGTCCGGTCAATCATTTTTGGCATGATCAAGGCAAGTATGACGATTGTTGCGGTAATCAGCTTCATATCGCCCGGTTCAAGAAATTCTACGCGAAGTGCCATTGTCACCACGATTCTGTAGATAATTGCCCCTCCAATTACAGCAAGGGTTGTTCTCGCAATCGTCTTGGTGCCAAATAAGGCTTCCCCAATGATGACAGACGCGAGGCCAATAATAATCATCCCTATCCCCATTCCAACATCGGCAAAACCACCTTGCTGGGCAATAAGCGCTCCCGAAAAAGCCACCATTGCATTAGACAATCCCAAGCCCAGAATGACCATTAGATTGGTATTGGCCGAAAGGCTCCGGATCATCCTTTTATTATCGCCTGTAGCCCGTAAGGCTAACCCAACCTCTGTCTGAAGGAAGCGGTCCGTTAAGAATTTAATCGTAAACGTCACAATGACCATAAACAGAATGATTCCCCAAGTTCTTGGCAGGCTGTCTCCAAGTCCAATCATTGATAAAATACTGTTGAAAAAGGCATCGATTCCTGTTTTTTCCCAGAAATCCCTAACATATGTCATAGCCGTTTCTGTATTTAATAGCGGAACATTTGATTTTCCCATGATCCGAAGATTAATAGAATACAAAGCAATCATCATCAATATCCCTGATAGCAAGGCATTGATTTTTCCAAATGTATGGATGATGCCTGTAAGACAGCCGGCAATAAACCCGGCGAACATCGCTATTATCGTTGCAGCGAAAGGATTTACTCCGCTGACAATCATGGTTGCTGCTACGGCAGCACCGGTTACGAAGCTTCCATCAACCGTTAAATCGGGAAAATCCAGTACTCTAAATGATAAATAAACGCCAAGTGCCATAATTGCGTAAATGATTCCTGATTCGAACGCACCGAATATGGCTGTAAACACGAAGAATCACACCCTTTTCTTAATTAAGCAGTACCAGAAAGCACTTTTAGCAGTTTTTGAAATGATGACTTTTTAATAAACTGGCCTGTTGATTACATTCCAGGCGCTCAGCAAAACGCAGGACTCCTTCTGACTCGTTTCTCATGCTGAAGTCTTTACCCGCCTACCTTTCAATCAACAGGGTGCCATAATGAACAATGAGCTTTAACACAGTGCTGTTTCTAAATGAATGGCAGCAGGCCAGTGGTTATCTGTGGTCCCGGTAATATTTTCGCCTGGTTTATCAAATGACTCTACAAGACCTGCTCCAACAGGATCTGTAACAGATGTAAATAAGATCGGAATTTCCTTAGTTGCATTTAGGGCACTGACTGCACTAGGAGTTGCATTGGCAAAAATCATATCCACCTTATCGCCGACGAAATTATTTGCAATTGTTTGTGTGTTGTTCATATCTGCCTGGGCATTTTGAAAATCAAACTTTACATTTTCACCTTCCTTAAACCCCTCATCCTCCAAGGATTTTTTAAATCCCTCAGTAGCCGCGTCAAGAGAAGGATGTTCCACAAATTGAGTGATCCCAATGGTATATTGCTTCTCTTCATCCGCTTCTGCAGAGGATCCATTAGTTGTCTCCTTTCCGCAGCCACTCATAACAAGCATGCCTGCAGCCATTAAAAAGGAGAAAGCCTTTAACGATTTCTTCATTCAAAAACCCCCTGATTTAAAATGTTAACTATCAGTGAATTGATAGCGAAACCCTTTTATGTATGCTCTTACATGAAGTGGAAAAGAAAAATAGCCTCTCTTAAGGTAGTTTTTACCTTTTATATGATATTTACTTTGAATATCGTAATTACAACGTTATATTATCACCAGAGATGAGCGAGTGTCAATAATATTCCAAAAATTTAATATATTTTGATAAGTGGTGATTTTCCTATTTTTCCTCATTCTTTTTATTAATCAAAAAAGCTCTGTTCTACTTGCCTTTTGTTTCCTCTCCATACACTCAGCGAACAGCGGGCGGTCCGACGCTCCTCGGTACTAAGCGCCTGTGGGGTTTCCCTTTGACTCGCTTCTCCCGCTGGAGTCTCGTGCCTTCCGCTCCAAATATGGTGCTAAAATCAAGATTTACCTTTCACAATGCCATCAAAAAAAGCATGCAGATTAATAAATCTACATGCTAGTTTAATAACTTTACTGCGTTTTGCAACTGAAGGTTAGCGTCCCGCATCATCTTATCCAGCAGTTCGATTACAGTTGGCAAATCGTCAATCAGTCCGGATATTTGTCCACTGTTCATAAACCCTTCTTCACCGTTGCCCTCGAGCGCACCTTTCTTATGATAATCCTCTGATGTCATAGTATTAAAATTCTCTAAACTAATGCCTTCCTTTTCATAATCCAAAAGCGTTTGGGCGTATCCTGTTGAAAGTACCCTTCTGATTCTCCCAACTGAACGCCCAATTATAACCGTTTCATGGTCGGTTGCTTCAATAATTTTCTTTTTATATTCCGAATGAAATGGTGCCTCCTTCGTGGCAATAAATCTTGTGCCCATTTGCACGCCGCTTGCCCCTAGAGCCAGCATGGCAGCAAGTCCTTTTCCGTCGCCTATTCCGCCAGCTGCAGCTACAGGAACTGACACCTTATTTATGATTTGCGGGATCAATACCAGCGTTGTCGTTTCAAGTGCAGAATTGATGCCGGCAGCCTCGTATCCCTCAGCTACAATGATATCCGCACCAGCAGCCTCTGCCTTAATCGCCTGTCTAACTGATGCTGCAACAGTTATTACCTTTACCCCATTCTCATGCAGCTTCGGTATGAAAGGAGCGGGATTGCCTGCTGAAAGGGACACAACCGGTACTTTATGCTTGATGACAAGGGAAAGTATTTCCTTAACAAACGGAGACACACTCAAGGCCACATTCACCGCGAATGGTTTTTCAGTACGTCTTTTTGTCTCAACGATTATCTCCTCAACTTCCTGAGGTCCCATTGTTCCCGCTCCTATTGTGCCCAGCCCGCCTGCTTCAGAGATGGCTGCTGTTAAAATCGCATTGCTTATATTCCCCATCCCTCCCTGAATGATTGGATATTTAATTTTTAAAACACTTGTTAATGCATTCAATAAAATTCCCCCCTCGTAAAAATAATGTTATACTAATTTCAATAGTTTGACAATTAAGAAAAGGTTTAAAATTATTGTTAGGGGGATGTTTATGCTTTTAGCTTATAATGACAAGAAGCCGCGGATTGACCAAACTGTTTTTTTGGCTCCAGGCTGTTATGTAATTGGTGATGTAGAAATTGGAGAAGAATCGAGCATCTGGTTCAATGCGGTTTTAAGAGGCGATGAGGATGCAATCAAAATTGGAAACCGCTGCAGCATACAGGATAATGTAACATGCCATTTGTATGAAGGCTCTCCATTAGTTATTGAAGATGAAGTGACTGTAGGCCATAATGCCATTCTGCATGGCTGTACGATAAAAAAGCGAACCATTGTCGGCATGGGAGCAACCATACTGGATGGCGCCGAAATCGGCGAAGAGTGCATAATCGGTGCAAACACACTTATACCAGCAGGCAAAAAAATCCCTGCCCGATCACTCGTTATCGGCTCTCCGGGAAAAGTGGCCAGGGAACTGGTCAAGAAGGATTTGGAACTCATTCAGCATTCCATCGAAACTTACGTTCAAAAAGGCCAGGAATATAAAAACAACCTGACTGAAGTAATCAATACAAGGGACATAACAAAATATTGAGGGAGAAAGCCGTTATTCTGCGGCTTTTTCCAGTTTTAAAGAAGTGTGATAAAAAATAATTTGTCCTGCCTGGGCAATCAAATAAATAGGAACTGACCAAAACATATTATAGCCTTTGTCATAATGATAGACACCTGCTTTTAATGCAAGCCATTCCATTAGAAAAGAGAACAAAGACCAGACTGTTACATATAGCAAATTTTTATATCCTTTAATACCCAGCTTTTTGTAAAGGTATATAAAAATATAGGCATAGGGGCCATACATAATGTAGCTGAGAAAATCTATTAATTGAAAGGCTGATGAATCATTCACATCAAAAAAATCCCAGGGCTTGATACTTATCGTATGGTCATAAAAAGTCACGACAAGCATTCCATATAAAAAATGGGCTGTTCCCTCAAGAGATGACATGATTTTTGGCAGCTTCCAAATCAATATGACTAGGCCAAAAAGACTGCCAACCACAAACCATTCATTCCAATCAAAAACTCTTTCATAGACTGTTATCATGCATTGAACTCTCCCGCTTTAGATAATAAACCCCTTTTGATAATCCAAGACCTAACATAAGGAATACACAATTGGCTATTCCAGCGTACAACAAGTTCCATTTTGTATACGTAACAACCCCTAAAAACTGACTTAAAGTATCCATAAGCTGCAAGAACAAAAACATACCTATGAAGATAAGAACTTTATTTTTTAATGATTTTCCCCCTATAAAAACATTTATAAAAATAAGGATAATTAAGGGCCTAATTATATTCCGGTTCAGCAAATAAAACAAAAATAAAGAAGAGTCTTTTGTAACATCTATCCATGCTAACTGCAAATTCAATAAGGTTCCATAAACAATAGTAAGGATAGAAAATAACATAAAAACAATCGCATTTTGCAAAAATGAAAAACGCTTTTTTAAAAAGTAAAAAATATAAATTGTGTATAAAGCTATAACTATTGCGGCCGGAAGCGCCATAAAATCACCTTTGTGTCTGTCTCTTAATTGGTTAGTATTCCTTTGAGCTGCTAAAAAAATTCATATAGGGGCTTATTCATAGAAATGATTAGGTTTGGAAAACTAATTTTATTAAAAAAAGAAAGATTTTGATGGATCCGAGCTTCTGGAAAGAAAGAGGGATTTGATGCACTTATTATTTAATTTTCTTTTTTTATTGGCGGGATATAAATGGGGTGACTGGAAGAACTGGCGGGATTATTACCCGACCATTTTGTTTTTTATTGGCGGGGATTTGCTTAAAAACTTTCTATTCCGCAATTATCCTATGTGGCAATATAAAGAGACTATATTTGCGGAAAATCTTCTGATTGGGCACCCTGTCATTAATTTAATGATCATGGCGATCGTTTATCCGGCTACAATCCTTATTTTTCTTGGCCATTTCCCAAATGAAAGGCTAAAACAGGCGGTCTGGATTGGTTTATGGGTGTTTTTATACTGCTCCATAGAATTTGTTAATCTTCAGTATTTGCATTTAATCGAGCATTCAAATGGATGGTCCATTGGCTGGTCCATTCTCTTTAATATATTTATGTTTTTCATTTTTAGAATCCATCACAAAAGGCCTTTGATGGCTCTGGGAATCGGCTTTTTATGGATTCTTTTTCTATGGAATATGTTTGATGTACCAATAGAGCTTTTAAAATGATTCCAGCTGTTCTTGTTCAGTGAGTAAAGAACGATTTCATGCTATTTACTTAAACGCATAAAAAGCCAAGCTTTTTTAGAAGACCTGGCTTTCACTGTGACTTAATGATATATTGCAAACCTGCATAAGCGGTCTGGAATGTTAGAATGGAATTGCTGATGTCTCCTGCTGTCATAGCCAGTTTGGGAGTTATGCCAACAATTACACAGTTCGTCCCAATGAGTCGCAGGCAATCGTTCAATTTTTGCAGCTCATCCTTCGTTTCATTTTCGAATTCATATAAACCGCTCACATCAATTAAAACATGCTGGATGCCATTTGAAGTACATTCCTTCAAAACCGACTCAATAACTTTATCAGCCCGCTCTTTATCAAACTTTCCAATCAATGGAAGTGCAATGGTCTTCTCCCATATTGTAATCATTGGAATGGATAAAGCCTGAATCAATTTCTCTTTTTCTTTGTCTTCCTCAGCTTTTGTGGTAACATCCATCAGCATAACCACATATCCTTGCAGAAGGCCTTCTTCATCATTTATCGGAGTAATGACAATGTCAGTAACAAACCGGTTTTTAATTGTAATCCGGGCACGGTGGCTTCCAGAAAGCTGCTTCATAATCCTTTGCTGATATTTAGGCTGTTGATGAAATTGATCCATATTCGCTCCCAATATCTCTTCAGCAGCCGAAAGGCCGAATAATGGTGCTACATGGGATAAAAGTTTGGCCGCACATGAATTCATCCATCTAATTTTGTAATCCTTATCAGCAATCAAGATATTTTCTCCTATGCTGTTAAGGGCATTTAAAGCAGATATTTTATCCGGCAAGCTGCCGATTGCATTATTCATAGTCATTCCACCTTATTTCTTTTGATTACAAATTATAACATAAGCAACTTGTTAAAATCTTTTACTGTGCATTCATTCCTCTATAGCTTTTCTAGTTAATAAAAAAGTTAAAAGCCATCCGTCCCCTTTAGGCAACATGATGGCTCTTCATTACTCGACCATATACGGATGGTTTAGAACGTCATAATCAGCATCCCTGTTTTTCAGTTCATTCCCTTCCTTAAATACATTTTCGAAAAATCGTGAAGCCGGTTCCGCCAGTTCCTTATAATAATCACTGAACAAAGCAGCCGCATGGCTGCCAAGCCACTTGTCAGGAAGAAGTTCCTCCGGAAGCCCCGGATCAACAAAGAGGAACTTCCTGTACTCATGGACTAGCTTTGTTCTTTCTACAAAGCATTCAGCATCACTCATATTGCCTCTTTGTATTTTATTTTTATCAATTATATATTTTTGGCTGTACTCTGAAATAAACTCTTGGTATCGGTCATTAATTTCCTGCAGATTCCAGCTTTTTTCGACAATTTCAATATTTTTATGGGGACCTGCATATCTGGCAATGAAGAAATCTACATAATTGGCAATATTGTATTTCTCAATCAGATCAAACACTTGCTTCTCCAGGTTATTCGCAGAAATCCAACAGCTGCTGGACATGGAACCAAAACCGCTCCATACTAGCTCCTTACGCAGTTCATCCCGTACATTCCGGATTTCTTCCGGAATCGTATACATTAAAATCCGCCATTGGCCATCCCATTCCTCCGGCTTTAATTTAAAAATACGCTTTGCTGCTTCCTCAATTCTCTTCTGGCCTCTTGGTGTTAAAGAGTAATAGCTTTTATTGCCGATCTTTTCAGCCTGTACCCACCCTTGCTTATTCATTCTCGAAATGGCCGCCCTGACAGACTGGTCATTATGTCCAAATTCGCTCAAGAGCCTGATCAGGCTGCCAATCCAGATTTTACTTCCATAGTGTGAAATATAATCTCCATAAAGTGTGAAAATCATTGACCTTGTATTCAACTTGCTTCCATCCTCATTTCATTTAGAGAGTTGCACGGAAAAAATACGTTATATAACAATTGTACTAAATTTATATGATTTTGAAAAATATTTTTTCGGAATACTAAATATTTTGTTGTCCTCTGTATAAAAAACCATAGAGAAGCAAGTCCTCTATGGTTTTGTGCAACTAGTTTTCAACACGTTTGACAATGGTTGAGATCCCCTGGCCGACACCCACACACATGGTGGCAAGGCCATATTTTGAGTCCCGCCTTTTCATTTCATGTAAAAGAGTCGTCAGGATCCTCGCGCCGCTTGCTCCCAGCGGATGACCAAAAGCAATTGCTCCTCCATTCACATTTACCTGGTTAGGATCTGCTTCAAGCTCTTTAATGCAGGCAATTGATTGGGAAGCAAATGCCTCATTCAGTTCTGTTAAATCAATATCCTCCATTTTAAGCCCGGCTCTATTCAGTGCTTTCCTTGTTGAAAAAACAGGACCGACTCCCATAATTGATGGTTCCAATCCTGCTGTTGCCGAAACGATGTATTTCCCCAGGGGAGCCAGTCCTAGTTTCCTCGATTTCTCGGCAGACATCAGCAGCAAGGCTGATGCACCATCATTTACTCCTGAAGCATTGCCAGCCGTTACCGTACCTCCCTTAAAAATCGGCTTTAACCCTGCGAGTTTTTCATAGGTTGTTTCCGGGCGCGGATGCTCATCCTGGCTTATAGTGATTTCCTTGCCTTTTCTATCCTTATACGTGACAGGTATGATTTCATCCTTAAAAAGACCTTTTTCCAATGCCATCTTTGCTTTCATCTGGCTCTCGAGCGCAAAATGGTCCTGCTCCTCACGCGTTATACCAAACCTTTCAGCAACATTTTCTGCTGTTTCAGGCATGCTTTCCGCTCCATACATTTCTTCCAATTTACTATTTGTAAAACGCCAGCCAATCGTTGTGTCGTACATTTCCATATTGCCTCTTGGAAATTCGCTGTTCGGTTTGGCCATGACGAATGGCGCCCGGGTCATGCTCTCAGTACCCCCTGCAATAAAAATATCGCCTTCCCCAGCTAATATAGCTCGCGCAGCATAATTTACCGCATCCAGCCCTGAACCGCACAAACGGTTAACGGTGGAAGCTGCTACCTCAACTGGCAAACCTGCGAGAAGCGCTGACATTCTGGCGACATTGCGGTTATCCTCTCCGGCCTGGTTCGCATTTCCAAAAATGACCTCTTCGATTTCCTGAGGATCTACATTTGGATTTCGCTCAAGCAGCGCTTTGATGACCAGGGCACCCAAATCATCGGGACGATTATTCTTTAATGCCCCTTTATATCGCCCGATCGGTGTCCTGACTGCATCTACTATAACCACTTCTCTCATTGTATAACTTCCTCCTTGGCGGAATAATCGTATACGCCTCTGCCTGATTTGCGGCCGAGCCTGCCAGCCTTCACATACTGCTCCAGAAGCGGTGCAGGACGATATTTTTCCCCCAGCTTGCTGTGGAGATATTTAAGGTTATTCAAACGGGTATCCAGCCCGACAAGATCCCCCAGCTCAAATGGTCCCATCGGGTAATTTAACCCTAGCTTAATGGCTTTATCAATTTCCTCAGGTGTACCTACACCTTCCTGAAGCATATAAAATGCCTCATTTCCGACAAGCGCACTGATCCTGCTTGTCACGAATCCCGGAAACTCATTGATTACAACCGTTTCTTTTCCCATTTGCTCAGCAGCTCTCTTGATTACTGCGGCTGTTTCATCACTTGTTTCCAGCCCTCTAATGATTTCCACCAGTGGCATTTTATGGACAGGGTTAAAAAAGTGCATGGCAATTACTTTTTCAGGCCGTTTTGTATATGACCCAATCTCCGTCGGGCTCATTGTGGAAGTATTGGTTGCAAAGCAGCAGTCCTCAGGAGCATGCTGATCAATTACTTCAAAAATATTTTTCTTAATATCCATAATTTCAGGCACCGCTTCAATCACAAGATCTGCCTCTTTCACATTCTGGGCGAGGCTTATTGAATACTGAAGACGGCTTTTGCTCTCTTCCATTTCCGTAAAAGTTATCTTATTTCGGGCTAGCCCTTTTTCAAATATGCTATTAATATCTTTTTCCGCATTTGCTAATTGTTCCTGGCTGATATCAACAAGAGTGGTTTTAAATCCTCCCACCGCACTGACATAGGCAATGCCGCGACCCATTACCCCAGAACCAATTACGACAAGATTTTTCAATTGAAAGCCCCCTTTCGGAATTATAAAAAAGACGAGCACCCGAAACGAGATGCTCGTAAATCAGAACATATTAACGGGCAATTATTTTGCTGATTGATTGCCGGTGCCCTTCCATGGCTGTCCGGCAGATTTTTTTACTTTCCTTGAAAAACAGGCTTGCGTTTTTCCATAAAAGCCTTGACACCTTCTTTATGGTCAAGGGTAAGGCCAGCAATTCGCTGCCCCTGGGCGTCCCGTTCCAGGCTCTCTTCCAAGGTAGATTCCCAGCTTGCCTTCAAATTCTTTTTTATGAGGCCGATTGCAGCTGTCGGCATTTTGGCTATTCTCTCAGCAAATGCTGCAACCTCATCATGCCATTGTTCCAGGGGAATCACCTTTGTAGCGAGGCCGTACTCCTTTGCTTCCTGTGCAGATATTTTTTCACCAAGTACGGCGAGTTCCATTGCTTTTGCATGGCCAACCAGCTTTGGCAGGTAATACAGATTCCCTGCATCTGGCACTAATCCTACATGGATAAAAGCTTCTATAAAGCTAGCTTTTTCAGAAAGAAGGCGAAAATCGCATGCCAATGCCAGGCTCATTCCGGCTCCAGCAGCAACACCGTTTACTGCGGCAACTACCGGCTTTTCGCATTTATGCAGCTCCATTACCATTGGGTTATAAAAATTTCGGAGTACCTGCCCATGATCCATATTCTCATTTACACCTTCAAGGTCCTGGCCTGAGCAAAAGGCGCGGCCTTCACCCGTGATGACGAGGCAACGGACCTCCTTATCTCTGCTTGCCTGCTTAATTGACTGTTGAACTTCTTTATTTACCTGCTCAGTAAACGCATTCAATTTATCAGGTCGATTTAGAGTGATCCAAGCTACACCATTTTCCACTTCATATTTGACTGTTTCGAACATGTGCTATGTACACCCCCTTTACTTCCCTTTAAAATAAGGCTTGCGTTTTTCAATAAAGGCCTGCATACCTTCTTTTTGATCTTCAGTAGAAAATAAAAGATAGAAGTTCTTACGTTCAAATTCCATTCCTTCATTTAACGGTGTGTCGACAGCTTTGAGGACAGCTTCTTTTATAAGGCGAATGGAGATCGGCGCCTGATTGGCAATTTGTTCAGCCGCTTTCATGGTCTCCTCCATGAGAAGTTCCTTGGAAATCAGCTGGTTGACGATGCCGTGGTGAAGCGCTTCGCGGGCAGATATCCTTTTGCCTGTAAAAAGCCATTCCATGGCCTTCGTTTTACCAACTAGCTTCGTAAGCCTCTGTGTACCCCCAGCACCGGGCATGACACCCAGATTTACTTCCGGAAAACCGAATTCGGCATCATCAGCCGCATAAAGTAAGTCACAGCATAAAGCAAGCTCAAAGCCTCCGCCAAGTGCGAAGCCCTGCACAGCACCGATGATCGGTTTCTTGATCATGGCAAGGCGGTCCCAATCCTTGAATTGGTTGCGAAGCTCAAAATCAATGGCATTATCACTAGCCATCTCATCAATATCAGCACCGGCTGCAAAAGCCCTGCCTTTACCGCTCAAAACGATGGCACGTATTCCGCTGTCTGTCTCAAAGTCTTCCATGGCATCAAGAATTTCTGATACCATCGGCCGGTTGATGGCATTGAGAACTTTCGGCCGGTTCAAAGCGATTAATCCAAGCTTGTCTTGCTTTGATATTTCAATATATTCATAGGTTTTACTCATCTACTTCCTCACCAATCATAAGGGTGATCAAATCACCTGCAAACTTCATGGCATCCTTGCCTGATGCCTTTCCTTCGTCTGTCCTCATAGCAGTTTGCAGTGCTTCATGGCTGTCATAATACATTTCACACATCAAATAGTACTTCCCTTCGCCCCCCATAGGACTGCCAACAATTTTTGTAACTTCCATTTTGCGAAGACCCGGAATTTTGGCTGTGATTGGCGCATGCGTATTAAAATAATGGTCATCAAATGCCTCCTTATTTTCAGGGTGTTTATAAAGCGCGATTAATTTTACCATTTGGTCAACTTCCTCTCGTTTTTTTTATTTGGTTTGTTCTGTTAATAGTATTCCTGGAGATGAATTGATATGTGATATGGCTTTGATCACGAAAGAATTTAGTTTTGAACTAAATCTCCAGGAGTTGTCTAACATGTCTTTTGGTTTATCTAACACATTATTGAATAATACTGGCACCTTGCTTGTTTTATATTGCATTTTTGAAGATTTATCTAGCATGAACTGAAATTTATCTACATTAGGCCCAATTTTACTGATAGTGGCGGAAAAATCTATGCCGAGAGAGCGTTTTCCGAAGCATCTCCCGGGAATATGCTTCACTTTTCAAAGTTCCGAAACTATTTTTCCGATATTTGCATTACTTTCCGATTTTATGCGTCACTTTTCCCCAGGTATGTGCCACTTTTGAAATTTATGCGTCACTTGTTGGTCTGACGGCAATCTAGACAATATAGGGTTTTCCCTTTCCTACATCATTGTCGAAACAGGCTTCATTGCCTCAAATGGGTTCCGGCAGGATTTACAGTACAAAATACTGCGGCATGCAGTCGGCCCGAAGAGATTATCCATCGTCGTGTAGGCCGACCCGCAAAAAGGGCACTCTACATGCCATTCCCCGGTTTCGCTGATCCATTCAGGCGGCGGGGCAATACCGAATTCTTTTAGCTGGATTCTTCCCTTTTTTGTAACCCGATCAGAGGTCCATGGCGGATGATAGATAAATTGGACTTCTATTTTCTCAAAGATACCAAGCTTTCCTAATTCGGCTTCTACACTCTTCCGAATAATGTCCAGCGCAGGGCAGCCCATAAAAGTGGGCAGAAGCTCCGCCATGATTGCATTTCCCTCCACCTTCAAATGCTCAACCATACCCAAATCAACAATTGAAATAGAGTCTATTTCAGGATCCTTCACATTATGAAGCGCTTCTAAAGCTGCTTTTTCCAATACTTGAATTTGCTCCATATTCATCATCCCTTTAAAAAACTTACCAGCTTGCAGCCGGATCTACGTTATACACTTCACTTAAAGTGGATAAAGCGGCATCAAGGTCAGCTGTATGTTCCCCTTTGCGGCCATTTCCATTTTTCATCGCAAAATCAGACTCAGATACCGATAGATTTACAGATTCAAAGACAGGCTTAATCATAAAGAGCCAGCGCTGTATTAATCTCTCTTCAGCTTCAATCAGACCTTGCTCTGCTATTTCATTCCCGAGCGGTCCTAACGTAAGCACTCCTTCAAATTCGCCAAGAACCTTTTTGATTGCAGCTTCCATTCTCGGCCTTGCTTCACCGCCTGCCTGCATGAGCTGAACAAACCAGGTTTTCCAGTGAAGGAGATGATAGTAAAGCTCCATATTTACCTTTAATGCCACATCGGCTAACGGCTGATACGATGAATTTTTCAATGAGTCCATTCGGACCTTCTTGGCCTGTACGTAAAAATAGTTTCTTACAACAGCGAAGGCCCAGTCGTATTGAGCTGTGGATAAGTAATGCCCCGGGCCATTTACCATTTCCAGCAAAACGGCATTTTTACGCTCGGACGCTTTCCGTCCATGGGCAAGGCTGTCTACATTTCCTTCTCCTTGATCCTCAAGGAGCTGATAAAACATCGCGGCGTGGCCCATGGTGTCCTGGCTGATGGATGAGAAAGCCACATCTTCCTCAATATGCGGGGCTAGGCCAAGCCATTCAGAACCGCGGTAGGCAAGGATGAAGTCATCATCAGCAAGCTGGTACAATAAAGATGTCAGAGCTGATTTCATAGCGGGATTGACTGGCATATTCTCATGTTTATTCACTTTTCTTCATCCCTCCCCATGATAAGATTTCTTTTTCGTCGAGCATTTCCTGTTCATAGTGGCGCCACTTCTTTTTCAAGTAGCCGTACCCTTTTGTAGTCCGATATTCTTTATTATCCAGCCGCATGAGTGATTGCTTTTCCTCCGGAGTCATTTTCCTTACATCGGACCGTTTAACCACCCAAATGTCTGCGACCGGTTCTCTCCTCATAAAATTTTCCTGTGCCATGACAAGGGCAAGCTCCCGATTTGGCGCCAGCAGCGAAAATTGATACTGCAGAGGAGAGGTATCTGTTCTTTTGCTGAACACTTCAAATTCCTGATAAAATCCTTCGCTCCCCAAAACGTTCCCCCCAATCTGATCCGGTTATTTTGCTGTATTAAGAGCATCGCGCACCCATTCGTTTGTATCATAAGCAGTTTGGCGCAGACCGAGGCGCTCCTTTGATTTCGGTCCATTATTTTTAATAATTTCCTTAAATTTGTTCCAGTCCGGCTGTTTATAGACCCAAAGATTCAGTTGCTGATCGAAATGCATCGTTTCATCAGGAACGGTTAGGCCGAGCGAGAGAACACGCGGAATATACTTTGTAAAGAAATCCTGCCTTAGTTCTTCGTTCGTCTTTGTCCGGATTTTATATTTGATCGTTGTATCCTGCTTGGAGGTGCCTGTTGTGGAAGCATCTCCCGGTCCAAAGAACATTAGCAAAGCCTCCCACCAGCGATTCACAGCCTCTTGGACCATGACTCTTTGCTCATCGGTCCCTTCTGCTAACGCCATGATAATCGCTTCTCCATGCTGGGCATGGAATACTTCCTCAGCACAAATTCTTTTAAGTGCACGGGCATAAGGACCATACGAGGCATTAAGCATATTGGTCTGCGTAATGATGGCCGCACCGTCAACCAGCCACCCAATCAATCCAGCATCACCCCATGTAGGCGCCTCCATATGAAAGACGTTGTGGAACTTAAGCCTGCCGCTGAAAAGATCCTGCATGATGTCCTCACGCGTCTTCCCGAGCGGCTTCATTAAGTCCTCTGCCACACGGAGCAGCAGCTGCCCATGCCCCATCTCATCCTGTACCTTTGCCATAATTCCAAGCTTGCGTTTTAAAGAGGGAGCTTTCGGCACCCATTCTTTTTCCGGCAGTGCCCCCATAATTTCACTGATTCCGTGCATGGAAATCAACTTAATTAATGTCAGCCGGTAATCTTCAGGCATCCAGTCATCCGCTTCAATTTTTTCGCCTGCTTCGATACGCCTCATAAAATGCTCATATTTTTGTTCCTCAGTCCATTCCTGATAAGAAATTACTTCAGACAAAAGGTTCACCCCCTGGTTTGTTGCCAATTTTACAAGCCCTATTTAAATAACTGCATTTTCCTTCGTTCGATCCACTACCCTTACAGCTTTGCCTTCTGACCTTGGCAAGGTTTTTGGCGGATGGACTTCAAGCTGAATGGTTATGAAACAATGCTGCTTCAAAGCATGCTTAATCTTCCTTTTTATCAAATCGGCGTCTGTCATTTCCTTGAAAGAGCCTTCGCTCCATTCTGCATGAAGCTCCAGCGACTTGAGGCTTCCTTTTTGCAGTAAATGAATCTGGTAATGAGGGGCAAGCTCCGGAATCTGCAAAAGACAATGCTCAATTTCGGAAGGAAATATATTCACGCCATTTACATTCAGCATATCGTCAATCCGGCCTTTTACCCTGCTCATGCGAATCGTAGTTCTTCCGCAGCTGCACTTCTCTTTTGAAAGGGAGGCAATATCACCTGTTCGGTAGCGAATCACAGGAAAAGCTTCCTTTGTTAAGCTGGTGAAAACCAATTCACCCTCCTCACCGTTCGGAAGCGGTTTCATTTTTACCGGATCAATAACCTCGGCGAAAAAATGATCTTCGGCTATATGCAATCCATCCTGTGCTTCGTGGCACTCCATGGATACTCCTGGTCCCAACACTTCACTTAGCCCATAAATATCGCATGCTTTAATGCCCAGTTTTTTTTCTAACGTAAGCCGCATCTCCTCCGACCATGGTTCGGCACCAATAATGCCGAACTTTAAAGAAGTTTTTGAAGGATCCAAACCCTTTTCTTCCATCTTTTCAGCCAAATTCAATATATACGATGGCGTTCCGCAAATAACCTCGGGCTCAAAGTCCCGTATTAGCATAATCTGCCTGTCGGTATTACCGCCAGATACAGGGACAGTGGCCATTCCAAGCAGTTCACTCCCATAGTGGAGCCCAAGCCCCCCGGTAAACAATCCATACCCGTAAGCATTATGCAAGATCTGTCCCGGCTTTCCACCACCAATTGCGATCGCTCTGGCAACAAGTTTCCCCCACATCTCGATATCATTGCGTGTATACCCAACAACAGTCGGCTTACCGCTTGTTCCAGAGGAAGCATGAACCCGGACAATCTCCTTCTTATCCACGGCAAAAAGCCCGAATGGGTAATGTCCACGCAAATCTGCTTTAACGGTAAAGGGCAGCTTCCGAATATCCTCCAGGCTGTTAATATTCTCAGGCGCAATATTACTTTCCAAAAACTTTTTCCGATAAAAAGGTACTTTGTTAAATACTCTCTCTGCTGTCTGCTTGAGCCGGTTCAACTGCAATTCCTCTATAAGATCGCGGCTTTCCGTTTCAATATCATGCAGAATCAAGCCAAAACCTCCCAGAAAATGATCATTTCAAGATAACACGTTTATATAACGTTTATATATCGTTATATATAATACGTGTCATATATTTAACACAAAGATACCGTGTAAATAGGAAAAAGTCAACTTATTTTCAGAAAATTTACTAATTTATTTTTTCAGTTAAACGGAGCAATTCTTTGAACGAAAAGCAAAAAAATGCTTACAAGAATGTAAAGGGTTCCGTTTCAAGATTCCTTGGAAAATAATATTAATTAATACTTGTTTTATAAAGAAAAAGAGGGTGTCCCATAAGTAGCACTGGGCACCCTCTTTTTTCCAAGACAATAGCTCTATAAATTGGCCTATTCATTTCGCTCCGGGGACTCAGCGAACACGGGCGGTCCGACGCTCCTCGGTTCATCAAATTTTATTGCCATTCCTTCAATTTCCTTATAATATTATTCTTCCAAAGTGAAATAAAAGTCTCTTCTCCTTTTGCTGTTTTTTGTTTCTGCCATTCGTTATAACTTGCGACAGTGATGAGAAGCGAGCCGGCAATTAAGAGATAAGCCCACCAAGGGAGGTTGCCCCAATATGGTCTTGTCTGAAGCAGTACGTTTAGCAAAAGTACTCCTGAACCGACAAAGAAATATGCTTTTATTCGGAAGAAAGTCCCTGCCAGCATGGAAAACAGCGAAAGCGTGCCGACTATCAGCGCATCATAAACAGTGTTGCTTGCAAGCCCATCCTGTACGAGCAGCAATGAAACAATGATAAGAACAGCCCATTGCAGCCTATTTGTAAGCTTGCCATATCTCCCTTTGAAAATTTTTCTTGTAAATATAATTAGCGCAATCCATGGCAGCACATAAAGTTCTCTTGTTATTAGTGCAGAAATCTCTATATTTCTCAGGAATGTATAGTAAGGTTCCAAAAGGACAACACCTGAAAGCAATTTCGCCACCCAGGAATGAGTGGAAGGTATTCTCTTACGCTGCCAAAAAATAAGCATACTAATTAATAAGCCTGGAATTACTTTAGCCCATAAAGAAACTGCAGGGAAAAGATAGATTGAAAGGATGAATAGAAAGGCTATAAAGGTTTGGCTGTCTACCTGTTTCCTATTGCCTTCGAATGATAAAATCCGATAGTAAATGGTTTTACCGATAAGCGCTAGGGTCAGACCGAACCCAGCTGCTGTAAGAATCTTAACCTCAGGTGATATTTGATTGATATACAGGAATTTCATTGTCCCAATTAAAATTAAAAACAGCGGAAATCCTGACAATATATCTAATTTCAACCTATGTAAGTAAGCAATTAATCCTGCTGCATATAAAACAGAAACGACATAGGGAACCCACCCAAATGGATAAGCTGAAAGAAATGCCAAAATGCCGACAATTGACCAAGGAATAAGAAATAAAATACTTCTCTGTTTATCAGCTTGGTCTGCATTGAGCCAAAATGCAAAAATAATACAGCTTACCAGCAAGGAAGCAAACTCACTGTACTCACCATCCCAAATATGATACATTCCAGTCAAAACCGCCATGAAAAGTGCAAGGAACGCGCTATATAAGAAGCCTTTCACTTTCCACTCTTTTCGGGAAACTTTCGAACTGATCCAATACACGGCCAAAGCGCCAAGAAAACTCAAAAGGCTATTTTCTCTATATATGAAGAGTGTCAGAAACAATCCGAAAGGCAGGTATACATGTCCCACCCATGATAAGCCATTTGCCAATACTGAATCTCTTTTCAGTAAGAAATAAGCATTAGCCAGCAGGATGAATGCACCTAGCGGGAACTGAATCCAATTAAAATATTCATCATTTACCCCCTTAAGATTTAAACTGTTAATGATAGAGAAATACGCAAGCAAAGAAACCGCTGCCGCAATAAACGGTACCCATTTTTGTTTGATCACATAATATAGTGCCAGATACATAGCCACACCGCCTATCAGCACTGCCGGCCTCATCCAAACACCATTGATTGGCAATACAATTGCTGTGAATATCGAAATGGAATAAAAGCCCTGTGCGATGAAAAAAGCATGGCTGGCAGCGGGTTTCTTCTTCATTTTTAAAAGATAAGTGAATAGCAAAAGAACAGCACTTGCCAAAACCGTATTCATAGCCATTCCCAGTGAATCATGATAAAAACGATTGCTCTCCCGCAATTCTTCTCCAAAGAACATAAAGGAGAACCCGATCGTTAATGGGATGGCCCATGGAGCTGCATCCGTATAAAAGTTTCTTTTTTCAACATTTTTAATCAGGAACAAAACAAAACTAAAGATTAAAAGCATGGTTCCCGCTGCCATCCAATCCAACAGACCTATAGCGACCAATATGGAAAACACCATAATACTATTCCCAACATCGCGTGAGCTTGACTCGATGACTTTTAGCATATGATGCTTCACTAAATATCCCATGCTAATAAAAAGCACAAAACCGATAAAGAACACTGGAAGAATAAAATTCTTAAAATCAATTGCCCGATCCAGCATGAGCATAATCTCAAATAGTGCAGAAGCTATAAAAATAGGAGCCAGATACGCAAAAAGTCTATTAGCCATCACTTTTGCCAAATAAATAAACTGTACCGCAATCATAATATACGCCAAAAGCAATGCAGCAGACGGTTCATTCATCCTAAGTAATATGCCTTCAACCGAAATATAGAGAAACGCCAGGATTGAGACAATTGAACTCGTGACCCTGAACACTTTTTCCCAAGAATCATGATGATCCATAACCCTCGGCACTAACAGAAAACCTGTTCCAACCAGCGCATAGAATACCGGAGCAGCCACAACTAAAACGGAATGCTCAATAAGCTGGTAGGCACCATACACAAATAATAAGCTAAACACAAAGTGGAATTCCTTTTTACCAGTAACATAGACCATTGATAAATAGATAGCTGCAGTTACTAAAATATTGACGCTGTAAAAAACATGGCTATTAAAGAAAGCGAGCATCAAAATTGTAGACAGAACCAAATTAATTTGGGCAAAATAAACAAGCTCTTTTGAAAACAGCTTTAAGTCTTCACGGTTTTTAATTTTATGATAGAAAGCTGCAAGCAAAGCATTAAATAGCATGAGGCCTAAATAGAAGCCATCTTTTTCAAGCTCGAATGCTGCCAATGTATATCCCGCACTCGTACTAAGGGCAATATAAGCTAACCAGACAAATAGGCGTGAACTTAACTTTTTTGCAAGAATGCTGTATATTGGCACAACTAGAAAACTTCCTGCCGCTCCAAGTATGTAACGCCCTTCTCCATAAAAGGAAAAAAACGGCCCAAGCAATTCGAACCATCCAACAGATAAAATAAAGATCGGCAAGAATAAGCTGCCGAGAACAATAAAGGCAAATGATGTTCTCTCGATTTTTAATAATTTATTTGACATATAGGCAATTCCATAGAAAAGCAGCGAAACAAAAGCAATCGAACCGCTCTTCATCCAATTGGACATTGTATCCCAGTTGCTGGTAGCTACAAAGAGCCCGCCAATCAGGAGAAGAATCACTCCGATGTTCAGTAGCCAGGAGATATTTCTTTCCCTGACTTCGACTGGTGTTAACCTCTTTTTTGGTTTAACCGCCTGCTGGACAGGCTGCTTTTTTATTTGTTTAATGACAGCAGCCTGTGTATGCTCATGCTCCTGCCTCTTTTCGTTAAGGTCATAGTAATATTTGTTATGAGCATTCATTGTGATTTCAAAATGTTCATCTGTTATATAGTCTTTTTCTTTAAGTTTTGCCAGTTCAAATTGGAAAATGCTTTTATGGTATTTTTCAGTTTGAGAATCCATTCCATCACCTCTTTTAAATATAGAAATTATCGGAAATGCAATTATTTTATACTTTTGGTGTAATTTTACACATATTCATTCTAATAATCAATCTCTTTTTTGGAAAAATTTAAAAGTTTCTCCTGAATAGTCTAATTTCATTTAGAGCTGCCAATACGCCACCTTTCACTATCAACATAGTGTCAAATCAACAAGGCGTTTTAACATAGCCTTCTTTTTAGGAACACTCACATTTAATAACCAGGCTTTTTAAGAAAACCCAATTAGCAGTTTGTACGCTTCTCAAGAGTTCTCCTATTTAAATTATTTATTTGGCTGTTTTCGTAAACTTTGTTGCTTTTTAACAAGCAGTGAGTTAAGGTTGATTTCCGCTCCAGGTGCTCGCTTTCCGCGGGGCAGGCGGTGAGCCTCCTCGGCGCCCTGCGCCTGTGGGGTCTCACCTGTCCTGCTACTCCCGTAGGAGTCTCGCACCTTACGCTACAATCAACCAACCTTTTTTATCAGTTCACATTCATCATAACTTAATCAAAACAACAATCTCTTAGAGAAGAGCTATTTATTTAAATGCAGGAAACTAAGGTATAAAAAGGAATTTTCCCAATACTTTCGAGGGTTTTCCTTCAACTACTGATTATTTAACCCATGGAAAATCCACATTTCTTAGGCTATATAACCTATTAAAAAAGACTTATAATTATATCCGATAAATTTCTGAAGAACAATTCTATCCGAAAAATATTTTTTACATTATATTATTCTAGGAATTTATTAAATTTTACGGAGGAATCACCTTTGAAAAGACTGCAACTATTATTAATAACTTCTGTTCTATTGTTCGGCTTGTTCCCTGCAGTAAGCTTTGCAGCTCCAAACGAGGAAGAACTGGCTGCATTTTTACAGGAAATAAATTGGACTGAAGAGGGTTTAATTGACCACCTGGAATATTTTTGGGATGTAAATATGGAAGATTTTGAAACGATGGAAGATTTAATTGAATTCCTGGGTGAGCCAATTACTGAAGAAAACCTGCAGCAGCTCTTGTCTGACTATGGTTTCGAGAATGAGGAAGAATTAACAGCAATGCTTGTTGAAAATGGAGAAATGGAAGCAAATGAAAATGTTCGTGACGTTTTCAAATATATTGACGCTTTGGATTCGACAACTTCTTTTTTGACATATACAGGTACAGAAATTAATGCAGAAACTCTTCAGCAGCTGCTTGAAGACTACGACCTTACTATGGTAGAACTAAACGCACTCCTTGAGGAAAACGAAGATGCTTTGGAAAACTATGAGTATATTGAAGACCTGGATATAATGGTTTCTATTTATCTTGGTGTAGATGAAATGCCAGGTGAAGATGAGTTGACTCAAATGCTTGCAGATATCAGCCTTTCTGACGAAGAACTTGAAGCATTAATCACACACTTTATGACTTTGGATTTTGAAGATCCAGCCCTTCTTGATAAAATGATGGACCTGGAAAGCCGCTTAATGGCGTTTGGCGATTTTGAAAGTGCTGAGGAACTGAACGAAGAACAAATTGCTGAACTTATTAGCATTATGCAGGAAATGATGGATCTGTTTCAGCTGGATGCAGAGTTTTATCTCGTTAAAGGCAATGAAAAAATTCATTTAACAACAGAGGAAATGATGGTATTAGAAGAGACAAATGGCTTTGACTTATTGATCGAGCTATTCAATACACAAGGAGAATTCCTTGCTGATATGATCATTACAGCTGATATGTTCAGTTCGGAGCTGATTGAAGATACAGTAGGCGATTTGAACCAAGCTGAAACGGTTATTAAAAAACAGGAACCAGTTAAAGCCAAGTCTGCTCCGAAGAGTGTAAAAACAGTTAAAGGCGGCAAGCTGCCCAATACTGCTGGCAATTATGCTGAAGGCATTCTTGCCGGAATGGGTCTAATTGTATTAGGAACGTTCATTTTCCGCAAACGAAAAGTGAAATCTGCGTGAACAATAAGACTGTATTAAAGGCCGTTCTTGGTTCAGCAGTTATTATTATAGGAATTTGGCTTGTATTTTCAAATATACAGCCCTTTTTCTTCGCTGAACAAACTACAGCCCAAATTGATCAGAAACCTATAGAGCAACAAAATCATCAGCATATGTCAAAGGCAGAGAAAACAGATGGATCCACCTTGTATCCGTTACGACCTGCAACGGGGGAAGAGATTGGCGAGCTGTCAATACCAAAAATATCAGCAAGCCTTCCGATTTTCCATGGTACCAACGAAGATGAACTAAAAAAAGGGGTCGGTCATTTTGCGGGAAGTGTACTCCCTGGCGAAGCTGACAACTCTGTCCTTTCCGGCCACCGGGATACAGTATTCCGAAAGCTTGGCGAAGTAACAGTAGGCGATTTGCTGTTAGTCAACACGTCTGCAGGCGAGTTTACCTACAAAGTCCGCAAAGTAAGAATAGTTGATGCAGACGACAGAACAGTCATCGTACCTAAGCCGAGAGCAACTCTGACTGTTACAACTTGCTATCCGTTTAATTATGTTGGGGATGCACCACAGCGATATGTACTTGTCGGCGATTTAGTGAGAAAATAAAAAAGCCCGCTTATTTATGCGGGCTTTTAAAAGAGAAGGCCATTTAAAGGTCTTCTTTTTTATTGAGTAATTGTCACTAATTTGACGTCTGCAAAGTCAAAGCGGTGGTAATGATCATCAGAGTCAGTAACTTCAACGAATCCTTCGAGATCCTTAATCTTCCCAATAACCTCGGATTTATTTTCTGCTTCAATCCATTCAGTAACCGTTACATCTTTTTCGAATGTGTAAATAATCTTAAATGAATTCATTTGTGTAAAACTCTCCTTTCGCATTATTTCTTCCCGAAAATACAGAGTTTAAACTAGTAAATTTTTTTGAAGTGAAATCAAATTCAATCTTGTACCTCAGAAACCCAGCATGAAAAAGAAAACATTAACAAGCAGCAATATGAAAGAGGTTGCTAGCAATACGCTATCTGACAAATATCAACCTCAATCAACAGGTTCTTACCGCTTTCGTCAAGTTCACTGATATAAAGTCAATATTCTGCTAATGGAATTAAACTTAAACAGTGCTTGGCTAGCTTACAAGTATTATAAAAAATTTCCTTTCTCTTTCTTTCCTATTAACAGCAGGTTACATAATTATATTATTGACTCCTTTTTTCTAATCAAAAAAAGAGTCCACATTTAATGGAGGCCACTGAAAAAGTCCAATATTTATAAAAGGCAGTTGAAAGTTCTATCAAATGAACTTTCAACTGCCTTTTTACTTTATAATATGTTTATCAAAAGTGTGTAGGTGGTATTCAAGTGATCTCAAATCAAGAATCTCTCAACTTCAGCCCATTCATGGCTTTATACGATATTGTTGTACCAAAAGATAATATGCTTCGAAAAATTAATGACCTTGTGGATTTTACTTTTATTCTTGAAGAATTGAAAACAAAATACTGTTTTGAAAATGGTCGTAATGCAATTTCGCCAATTCGTATGTTCAAATATTTACTTCTTAAATCAATCTATGATTTGTCAGATGTAGATGTTGTGGAACGTTCCAAATACGATATGTCATTTAAATATTTTCTCGATATGTCTCCAGAGGATTCTGTAATTGACCCAAGTTCATTAACGAAATTTCGAAAACTTCGTCTAAAAGATGTAGGTTTATTAGATATGCTAATTGGGAAAACCGTTGAGATAGCTCTAGAAAAAGAGATCATTAAGAGTAAAACAATTATCGTGGATGCAACACATACGAAAGCACGTTATAACCAAAAAACTCCGAAAGAGTTTTTACAAGAGAAATCAAAAAATGTCCGTAAAGCAGTATATCAAGTAGATGATTCAATGAAAGAAAAGTTTCCGCCAAAAACGACTTCTAACGAAGTAAACGATGAATTGGATTATTGTCGTCAAGTCATTACGGTTATTGAGACTAAGCCACAAATTGCTGAGATTCCGGCTGTCAAAGAAAAATTAAATGTATTAAAAGAAGTTGTCGAAGATTATGCAGAACAACTAAGCTTTTCAAATGATCCAGATGCGCGAGTCGGACACAAAACAGCTGATTCTTCATTCTTTGGATTTAAAACACATTTAGCTATGAGTGATGAGCGAATTATTACAGCTGCGGTTGTTACTACTGGAGAGAAAAGTGATGGAAAATACTTAAAAGACCTAATTGAGAAAAGTAAAAAAGCAGGGATGAATATTGATAGAATCATTGGTGATACAGCTTATTCGGAAAAAGATAATATTCAGTATGCAAAAAAAGAATAATTTCAACTAGTATCTAAACTACATCCTCAAATCACACAAGGTGTACGAGCGAAAGAAGACGAGTTTGAGTTTAATAAGGATGCAGGTATGTATGTTTGTAAATCAGGTCACATGGCAATACGTAAAGCGCGAACTGGCAAGAAAAATCAAGGCGCAAATCAAAGTGACACTTATTACTTTGATATAAAAAAATGTAAAGTATGCCCGTTGCGTGATGGCTGTTATAAAGAGGGGGCAAAAAGTAAAACATATTCTGTTTCAATCAAATCCACCGAACACAAGGATCAAGAAAAATTTCAAAACAGTGAAGAGTTTAAAGAATTTGCACGCTCTCGTTATAAAATTGAAGCAAAAAATAGTGAGTTAAAACATAGACACGGGTATGAAACGGCATCATCTGCGGGTCTAATTGGGATGGAGATTCAAGGAGCCACTGCGATATTTGCAGTTAATCTCAAGCGAATCCTAAAACTCCTTAATGAAAAAGAATAAAAGAGAAACGGAAAAAGGCAATTTACCGTCTAAAAAACAGACGGCAAATTGCCTTTTTTGTATTGAACTGAGATTCGAGAATAAAAAACGTAAGTTTTTCAGTGGCCTCCATTTAATGTGGACTCCTTTCTTAATTCTTATTCACCTAGGTCAACATTATGGTAAACCCGTTGAACATCTTCCAGATCTTCCAGCGCATCAATCAGCTTTTCGAATTGAGCTTGTGCTTCAGAATCCAGTGTTACTTCATTTTGAGGAAGCATCGTTAATTCTGCAACCGTAAACTCTGTAATGCCTTGTTCTTTAAAGGCTTCCTGAATAGCATGAAATTGATCCGGCTCCGCGTAGACGATTACAGTATCATCTTCTTCTAAAATATCACGTGCATCCACGTCTGCTTCCATTAAGATTTCAAGCACTTCCTCTTCGGATCTGCCTTCAATGCCAATTACAGCTGTTGAATCGAACATGTATGCTACTGAACCGCTCACTCCCATATTCCCGCCATTTTTACCAAATGCAGCACGTACATTGGAAGCGGTACGGTTTACGTTATTTGTCAGCGCATCAACAATAATCATAGAACCGCTTGGCCCAAATCCTTCGTAACGAAGCTCGTCATAATTTTCTTCTGCTCCGCCCTTAGCTTTTTCAATCGCACGATCAATGATATTTCTTGGCACATTATATGTTTTTGCACGCTCAAGTACAAATTTTAAAGCCTGGTTTGCTTCAGGATCAGGCTCGCCCTGTTTGGCTACTACATAAATTTCAAGTGCGAACTTGGAATAAACACGACTTGTATTTGCATCCTTTGAAGCTTTTTTTTCTTTAATGTTGTTCCATTTACGGCCCATATGTCCCACTCTCTTTCAACTTTGGATCTATAAATAATATGTAATGGAGTCCTTCTCCACTGAAGAACTTATACCCCATTATTATACATGAAGTGATGGGACTTTTTCGAGTATATACTTTATTTCCATTTAAACACAGGACCCGAACCCCCGTTCGCTGGGGCTCTTGAATAGAGATAAACAGTCAAGTTTAGTAGAGCCAAAAGAAAAAACCAATACAATATGTATTGACCCTATCCTTTTGGCAAATTTTTGGCATAAATAAACGCAGCTGGCAATGTTTTCAATTTGTTTCTTTTCAAGTATAGGTACAATATAAAGAAAACTCCGGCACTTGATCCCCTTAGTATCGTTGATACGAGCATCGCTATATCGATGCTCGTTTGCTCCAGGAGATAGACGCCGAATTGCGGGGCAACAAAGGCAACCAGTGCGAGCAAAATATTATAATTGGAAATAAAAACACTCCTCTTCTCTTCCTCAGTTACCTCCAATAGCTGGTTAAACAGGATAAGAACTGTACCAGACACAAACAGTCCGCTAAAGCCGTTCACTAAAACAAGATAGATCATATTCGGTGAAAGGATTGTTAAAACAGGTGCGCTTGCCATTCCAGCAGAGACAAGGACCATCATTTTTGCATTGCTATGTTTATCAGCCATTCTCCCCCACCATTTGTAGCTGACAATTTGCGCGAGCTGGTTTGCTACAGTAAATAAACTGATCCATAGTGCTGTTGCTCCTGCATATTTAATCTGATAGATGCTAAATAATGACCAGGCCATTTGCCAGCCAAAGTTGAAAAAGAGGCTGCAAAGCAAAAAGTAGAGAAAAGGCTTATGCTTAAAAACCTCCAGCCCCAAGGATAATCGCTTGTTCTCACTCTTCTTTTCCTTTTTCTCTTCTTTATGCTTCAGCAAATAGTAAACTTCTATTAAGCCGAAAAGAAACGCTGAGATAAACAACACTTGAAAAGGGAAAGGGTTTATTTTATCAAATTGCTGGAGAAGAAGACCTATCAAAAGTGTTGAAAACATACCCACAATCGTAAGGATTTTATTTCGTTGGCTAAAGAATCCGCTTCTCCGTTCATCAGGGATCAGATCACCAATAAAACTCTGCCAGCTCAAATTCGCGAAGGATCCCGGCAGATTCATAAAGCCAACAAGAAGAACAAAAGTCCAGCCTCTATATTCAGCAGGTAAATACATAATGAAAAACATGAGGAATAAAAAGAGCCTTGCCGCCAAGAAAGAATACGCTGTGAATCTTTTCTTCTCTTCCAGTCGATTTATTATCAGGGATCCTATCACCATAGCAAACATGCCTATAAACTGCGGTAAAGAACTGATCAGCCCTATTTGAAAATTTGTTGCCCCAAGCACACTGATGGCAAACAGCGGAAAATAATTATTACTAATATTTAATACAATGGTTGTAGCAATTCCATTTCGGATACTGAGCTTCTCATTCTGCTTTGTTTCACTAAGCGGCAGTGCCATCGGTCATCTTCCTTCACGATATAGATCATTCTATTTCGACACACTAAATATTCTTAAGTAATCATAATCCCGTACTCCTTTTTTGGCAATACTTTTATGAAAAATTTTCAAAATAAAAACCTCTATTAAAGAGGTTTGCTGAGTGCATTATTTAGACTGCTTTCGTTGAGGATTTCCCTTCTATCATGAGAATGGCTTCTTCATTCTTAGCTATCTTTGTTAACTGAGCATCAAGTCGCTGGTGAATTTGAGTAATTTCTTCACTTAACATTTGCTTTAAAGTAGTTTCTTTAATAATCTCCAAAAAATCCTTCATTTCTTCTCTTTGGAAAGAATCCAGTTTTTCAACTATTTCTTTTATGTCTGTAAGATCGATCTGGTTAACCATTACTCGGTGTTCAATGCTATCAACTTTTTCTAGTCGGTCCAACCTGTGTTCAAGTATCTTTACATTTTTATCGATTTGGATCAGTTGATTCTTAATCTCTTTGTTGCTTTCCAGCAGCTGCTTCAATAGCTCCTCCATAATATCTCTCCTCGTCTTTTGTTAGACCAATTTTATCACCTTCGTTCTTTTTAATGCTGTGAATATTTCGTTACAAATGTATTGAAATGGAAAATAACAAAAAAGAGACACAAAAGTGCCTCTATTTCGCCTTTATTAATGCCTCTAATACTTTCTGAACCCCAAATCCCTCTTTAAAAGATACAAGCTTTGCAGAATCACCTTTAATTGCTTTGAGCAACTCTTCAGCTAGGCTATTTTTTTCAGCTGCCTCTAGTGAGATGGGTTCCCCGTTGTCTGCGGCCGTACTCTGTGAAAGAATGCCCCAATTCAACATATCCAATGTTCCTTTGTCGCCGAAGACTTTAAATGAAAGATGCTCTTTCTGACCAATATCAGCTATTCCGTTAAAGAGAACAGGAATATTCCCCGGGAGCTTCATAGAACTGATAAAGCTTGTTTCGCACAAATGTTCATCCTCAGGATATTCAACAAAAGAATGAATATCGCCCATCTCCCCAAATACTTCGTGTATCATTTGAATAAAGTGGGGAGCTACTTCCCGGATAAAACCTCCCTGCTCTCTGCTTGAAATCCATTCATTTTTCTGCCAAGAACGGGGCCAATGGGTAAAATGCAAATGAAGTTCAATTTTTTTGATTTTTCCCAGCTCTCCACTTTGTATCTTTTCTTTAAATACCTGAAAGGCCTGGCTATATACCATAGGAAAGTTCATGGCATGGATAATATCGGCGCGTTCAGCTGCTTCATACATTTCCTTCGCTTCCGCAACCGAATTTGCAAGTGGCTTTTCACATAGCAAATTTTTTCTGCTTCTAATTATATCCATCGCAATTGCGTGGTGGAACTTAGGCGGAACCCCTAAGTAGATGAGATCAATCGTCTCATCTTGAAGCAGGTCCAAATGATCCGTATACATCGCTGCAGCCGGTAGCTCAACTTTAAGTTTGTTTAAACGTTCTTCGTTTCGATCACATAGAGCCGCAATTTCGATTTCTTCATGCTGCTGAAATTGGCGCAAAATCCTTTCTCCTACCGCTCCCATTCCTATTAAACCAACTTTAACTTTCAAGATCCTTCACCTGCTTATATAGATTCATAGCACACAAGAGAATTATACAATTTATTTAAAAAATGCTAAAGTTATATATTTTTTAAACTTTAAATCGAGTAGGAGGGGGTGACTAACCCCCGACCTCTCACACCAC
>JAGGRA010000002.1:0-40794 GCA_018613035.1 Pseudomonas sp. ISL-84
TGCCTTTGAAACACGGCCAATCACTTCTTCTTTATTAGAAGGATTGATTGAGACGATTTTATCATCAGTGGAGATTCTCTCTCCGTCAATTAACAAGTCATAGTCTTGGCCTAAATAGCCTTCGACTGTTTTTAATCCCTGTAAGTATGCTTCGCGATTTTCTTCTGCTTTAAAATTTGTGAAAGGTTCATGTTTGTACGACTGTACCATGATTCCATCCCCCTTTAAGTCTTTTTTTGCATCCGTCGTTTTATAATGCAAGAACTGTGCCAACTTTAAAAAGCGGTTAAATAAAGGTTTGTTGTTTTTGAAAGCAAAATATTTTTGCGCATTGATAAGCCGTTTTTATCTTTAGGTGCAAATTTCCATTGCACTATTTCAATTTAGTTTATACTATTAAATAAAATACAGGATGAGGAGACCAAAATGAATCAGCTTGAATTCGAACAGCTTCAATTAAAAAATAGGACCTTTCAGCGAATACTGGATGAAATCGATGTGGGTGTCCATGTTGTAGATGACGAAGGAAAAACGATTATCTACAATAGAAAAATGGCTGAGATAGAAGGCATGGACTATGAAGATGTATTGGATAAGAACCTGCTTGATGTCTTTTCTTTTAACCACAACGAGGACAGCACACTCCTTCAAGCCCTCCAAAAGGGCAGGGATATTAAAAACGCCAAGCAAACGTACTTTAATAATAAAGGCCAGGAAATCACAACGATTAATAACACTTTTCCTCTCATTGAGGAAAATGTACAAATAGGCGCCATGGAAATTGCCCGTGATGTTACAAAGCTTGAAAAGCTAATCAGGGAAAACATGAACAAACGAGGAGATACCCGCTACACCTTTGATAGCATTATAGGGAGCAGCGATGAGATTCGGGAAGTGATCGAGGCAAGCAAAAGAGCGACCAGAACAAGCTCGTCTGTTTTGGTCATCGGAGAAACCGGGACCGGGAAAGAACTTTTTGCGCAAAGCATCCATAACGGCAGCAGCCGCTCCTCAAAACCATTTATCTCCCAAAACTGTGCGGCATTGCCTGATAGCTTGATAGAGGGTCTTTTGTTCGGTACAAAAAAAGGCGCCTTTACCGGTTCGATTGAGCGCCCGGGTCTATTTGAGCAGGCAGATGGAGGAACACTGCTGCTGGATGAAATTAACTCTTTAAATCCATCCCTGCAGGCGAAGCTTTTAAGAGTTTTGCAGGAAAAAACGGTCCGTCGGATTGGCGATACGAAAGATCGGAACGTTGATGTAAGAATAATCGCCACAATCAACGAGGATCCAATCGATGCAATTTCGGATGGCCGTTTGCGGAAGGACTTGTACTATAGGCTAAGTGTCGTGTCTCTTTTTATTCCTCCTTTACGGGAGAGAACAATAGATATCCGGGACCTCGCTCAATTTTTTATAGAAAAATACAATCAGCTCTTTGGAATGAATGTCGCTGAGCTGGATGAAGACGTGATGAACAAATTCGAGCAATACGACTGGCCTGGGAATGTCCGCGAGTTGGAGCATATTATTGAAGGCGCCATGAATCTGATCGACCAGGAAGAAGCTATCAGCTACGTTCACCTGCCTCTCCATTTCCGCAACAAACCGCAATTCAAGGAGGAACAGAACGAGACCAGCACGATGGACGACCTGCTGATCCAGAAAAACAAGCCGATCAAGCCGCTTGAGCAATACATCCAGGAAGCTGAAACCTATTATCTAAAGAAAGTGCTCAAGCATCATGACAATAATATAACCCAAGCCGCAAAATCTCTTGGCATGAGCCGGCAAAACCTGCAATACAGGCTGCGAAAGTATGGAGTTAAGAAGGAGAATAGCTAATTGGGGCTGCGAGTAGGTGATTCGTTGATATAATCGGATTTTCGTTGATATATCTAAAAGGGCGGGGATTGCTGCTTTGAAGAGACAGTGATTTTACAGTTTATGGCGGTTATATTCAAAATTCCGCGGATAAAACGGGTATATCCGCTCTTTTCCAAGCAAAATTACGTCAGACAGCTATTATTAGCTAAAAATAAAGACTCCCTGCGGGGAGCTTTATTTATATAGAATATCGTCCCGAAGCGCTGCAACTCGGGTTAATGCTTCGTCAATATCCCTCTCGCTCACGCCGAAGTGGGCAAGCGCGTCATGGAGGTGCTTAGCGATGGCGTTAAAGTGTTCCGGCTGCAAATTCATGCCTTCATGCGCTTTTGCCATCGAGTTGCCGGAATATTGGTTTGGCCCTCCGAGTGCATAGCTGATGAACTTCGATTGATGGCTTTTTTGTTTAACCATATCAGTGTTCTCAAAGAATTGATTGACGGTCGGATCCTTCAATACTAGCTCTTCATAAAAATAATCCACTACCTTTTCAATGGCTTCCGCACCGCCTACTTTTTCGTACAATGTTTGCTCTGACATAACTGTCACTCCTTTCAACAAAATGTATTCTTTGACAAAATGAAAGCCCATATTCATAAGTGAACTGGGTTGCTTCAATTTACCTTTACCCAGTTCATTTTCCATTAATCAAAATAATGCGAAAGGCTCTGAAATTTTCAGAGCCTTCTTTTTTAAGATGCCTTTTGTTCGTTTGCTTCCATTTCTTTTCGCTCTTTATCACTCATAAAAGTAATTTTGTAGCCAAGCATGGCAAAGATGATGGCCAGGATTGGCACGGTGAAATTCAATATCGCATATGGGGCGTATTCAAATGGATGCACGGCAAGTGTAGAAAAGATAAACACCGCGCAAGTATTCCACGGGACAAATACAGAAGTTACAGTCCCTCCGTCCTCTAGTGCGCGTGAAAGATTTTTGGATTGCAGATTTTTGTCCTTATAGGCCTGTGCATACATTCTTCCAGGCAGCAGGATGGATATATATTGCTCTGCTGCGGCAATATTTGTGAAAAAGGATGATAGAACCGTTGTAGCTACAAGACTCCGAGCTGAACGGGCAAGCTTCAGAATCTGGTCGACAATCGCTTTTAGCATCCCTGTCTGTTCCATGACACCACCAAAGGTCATCGCGACAATGGTCAGGGAAACGGTGTACATCATATCATCGATGCCGCCTCTGTTGAAAAGGTCATCCACAAGGCCATTTCCGCTTTCAATCGAAAAGCCGCCCTGCAGCGTATTTACAGCATCTCCTGCTGAACCACCTTGAACGAAAATATGGCAGAGCCAGCCAAGCACAACTCCAGCCGCCAATGCAGGCAGGGCCGGAACTTTTTTGGCTACCAGGAAAATAACCAGTACAGGTACAAGGAGAAGCCAAGGAGAAATGACGAAGCTCTCTGAAAGCACCTTCATGACCTCTGTAATATTTTCATTATCTAATGTACTGCTGCCAAACTGCCTGCCCATAATCCAATACGCAATGACTGCAATCACCAAAGCAGGGATGGTCGTGTAAAACATGTGGCGAATATGTTCAAATAAGTCGGTGCCGGTAATCCCTGCAGCCAAATTAGTTGTATCGGAAAGCGGCGACATCTTGTCCCCAAAGTACGCACCTGAAATAATGGCTCCTGCCACCATCGGAGCTGGAATGCCCATACTGATTCCAATTCCCATGCCTGCAACCCCGATCGTTCCCATCGTGGACCAGGAGCTTCCAATCGCCAGTGTAACAATTGCACTGATAACGCATATTGAAACTAAGAACATGGAAGGCGTAATAAGTTTTAATCCATAATAAATCATCGTTGCGACAATTCCGCCGCCTATCCACGAACCAATCGTCAGGCCTACCATAATGATAATAAGGATGGCAGGAAGAGCCAATCGAATCCCTTTATAAAAGCCTTCTTCTATATCGTTCCATTTAAATCCATAACGCCAGGCAATGAAAGCGGATACAATTGTGCCCGTAATTAATGGTACATGCGGGCTTCCCTCAAATTTTACAATCGTGACAGCCATAACAGCGATCATGACGATTAACGGCAGCATAGCCATCCAGAATGGAATCTTCTTCCCTGTCGTTTCTTCCATATATGTTCCTCCTTTAAATAATACCTCTGTTTCAATTGGCCTGTTGATTTCTAACTCCAGCACTCCAGCGGACCGCTTGCGGTCGGGCCACCTCCTCAAACAATAAGCCTGACTCGATCTTCCAGCAGTAATTTGATTAAGATTCCTCGACTAATTACGGCAAGAAGAAAATGCGAGTGCATTTTCGACGATCGCGCACTTCTGCTCCAAACAACTGGTGTCAAAATCACCACGCCTTAAACCATCCATTTAGAGTATCCTTTGCAAGATTAATGCCAAAACACAAAATTACGTCACTTTTCTGAATTCTAACGTTAAAAATGGTTCAGGTAGGTGTTTCTATGTAATTTACATGCAAAATATTTTGTCGAGCGCACGCTCATTTTGCATGTAAAAGCAAATAATTTTTGCGTATTTAAAGTTCTTTTGCCAGCACAGCCTGTTACTCTGATTCAGCTTTGTAGCCAATAAAATAAAAAACCGGGCAAAGGCCCGGCTTCCCATGTATTACTTCTTGATAAGGTCTTCGCGCTGGGATTGCTCAATCCACTCTTGAAGCTTATCTTTAAGTGTGTTGAATCCTTGTGCAGATTCGTCTTCCATTTTGATTGGCGCTGCCTGGCGTTTGCGAGGCTTCTTAGCTTTTGCTTCTGCTTGAGGCGCTTCTTCAGTTGCGCGGATTGATAATCCGATTTTACCTGCTTCTTCATCAACAGATAAAACTTTTACTTTTACTTCATCGCCCACTTTAAGATGTTCGTTAATATCTTTCACGAATCCGTGAGTTACTTCGGAAATGTGGACTAATCCTTGTGTATTCTCATCCAGTGCAACGAACGCACCGTATGGCTGAATACCCGTAACCTTTCCTGTAATAACACTGCCTACTTCGATTTTCTCAGACATGAAAACACTCCTATTTAAATTCAAATTTTATCTCTTTATACGCAATAAAAAATTATACCATAACTTAAGAAAAATATCAAAAATGAAAATGGATTAACGATCAATCCATTTTACCCCAATTTTCCTTCCATCCTCATTTCCGCTCCAATCAACATCGTGCCAATACCAACACTGAACTCTAATAGAGCCCTAATATAAAGAAACATTCTGCAAACAATAGTATCACCCTACACAATTTTCGTAAATCATAGTAAGATGGACAAATATCTTTTTTGGGGTCTTTCCTACATAAGGGTAAAAGTTCTCCAGCTAAAGAAGTTTCACATTATTTTAAAGGAGCTATTTATGAAAAAACATGAACAATGGACTTCAAAACTTGGTTTTATTTTAGCCGCTGCAGGATCTGCCATTGGCTTGGGAGCTATTTGGAAGTTCCCTTATATGGCCGGCACAAATGGGGGCGGAATCTTTTTTGCCATTTTTCTTCTCTTAACCATTTTTATTGGGGCTCCCATTTTAATTGCTGAATTTATTATTGGCCGCAGAACACAAAAAGATGCTGTTACAGCCTACAGGACTTTAGCACCCGGATCTGGCTGGCATTGGCTTGGGATTGGCGGAGTCGCTGTCTCGTTTATTATCCTTTCCTTTTATAGTGTTGTCGGCGGATGGATTCTTTCATACCTGTGGAGAAGCTTTACAGGAACTTTAACCGGCCTTTCACAGGCGGAATATGCAGCCCTCTTTGAAAATATTATTGCGAATCCAACAGAGGTTGTTGTTGCGCAATTGTTTTTTATGCTAATGACTATTTCAGTTGTCCAGGGCGGCATTCAAAAAGGGATTGAACGGGCAAGCAAATATATGATGCCTGCTTTATTTATTCTTTTTGTCATTTTAGTTTTCCGTTCGCTTACCCTGGAAGGTGCGCTCGAGGGCGTAAAGTTTTTATTAAAGCCTGATTTTACTAACCTGAATGCCGAAACGGTCCTTCTTGCGCTTGGACAGTCCTTTTTTGCACTGAGCGTAGGGATTTCCGTCATGGTTACCTATGCTTCTTACCTTTCCAAAGAAGATAACCTGACAAAATCCGCCTTCTCCGTTGTCGGCTTAAACATTATTATATCCCTTTTGGCAGGCTTGGTTATTTTCCCTGCGGTTTTCGCTTTGGGATTTGAACCTGGTGCCGGACCAGGTCTGGTATTTGTCGTACTGCCTGCCGTATTTAATGAAATCACGTTTGGCGGTATCTTTTTAACCATCTTCCTCGTGCTGCTTTTATTCGCTACCTTAACATCCGCTTTTTCCATCCTGGAAATTGGGGTGGCAGCCCTGGTAAAGGATAAAACCGAAAAAAGAAAAACAGCGGCATGGTCTTTCGGATTGCTTATTTTCCTTGCAGGCGTTCCAAGCGCCCTTTCATTTGGCGTTTTGTCGGATGTACTGATTTTTAATAAAACCATTTTTGATTTGGCTGATTTTATCACCAGCAATATCGGCCTTCCGCTTGGAGCATTATGTATTTCTCTGTTCGTGGGATATAGAATCCCCCGTCAAACTGTAAAGGAGGAACTGAATGCCGGCACAAAGGGGATTGGCCTGATCTTTGACTTATGGTACCTTTCCATCCGGTATCTTGTCCCCGTGGCAATTATATTTGTTTTCCTTCATTCGTTTGGGATCCTATAGTTAATTAAGTGAAACTTTCATCATTACAGCTCTTTAACAACAAGGAACCAATCAGGCATGTCCGGACAGTTTGAATTCCCATTTATGCTCTTCGGGAACTTCCTGAGGAAGCTCTTACTGTCCGGTCTTGCCGGAGATGTTAACGAAATGTTCACGAAGAGCATCCATAACAAACAGCCCCACATGATAAACTAGTAATAGGAGAAAATGATAAAAGGGGTGATGGATCATGTCAAACATTGGCAATAACATAAAGGCATGCCGGGAACGTGCGAATATGTCCCAACAGCAGCTTGCGTTAAAAGTGAGGGTTGGAACTGGTACCATTGCAAAATACGAAAACGGGGATCAAATTCCGGATACCCAAACTGTTTTAAAAATTTCAACAGCACTTGATATACCTGCCTCAGAGCTGCTTGAACAGGAGCTGCAGACGAACCAGACTGGAATCGATTATGAAATTGAACAGCTTGTACGTGAAATAGGCACAAAAAAGGCAAAGCTCATACTAAGAAAAGCAAAGGAAATCAGTGAAGAGGATTTTCTGAGGGTTATGCAAATGCTCTACGAAATCAAATATCATAATAAATAAATTTTAAAATCCAAGTATAAAAAGGGGAATACTGGTTAGCCTTGTAGTATAAGGCTTTCTAGTATTCCCCCCTTTTTGAAGTTGACAATCTGTTATGGATTGTCCTTTTTTTATGCCTTTTGACTCCGTCTTCGTTCAAGGAAACGGCCGATCCGCTTTATGGCCTCCTGCAGCTGTTCCATAGACGTAGCATAGGAGCAGCGCACATGTCCTTCCCCGCTTTCTCCAAAGATATTGCCTGGCACGACTGCTACTTTTTCTGCCAATAATAGCTCTTCTGCAAATTCTTCAGAGGTCAAGCCTGTACTTTCAATAGACGGAAACGCATAAAATGCTCCACCCGGCACATGACATGTTAATCCTAGCTCATTAAGTGACTGAACGAAATAGTTCCGCCTGCGCCTGTAGCTTTTTTTCATTTCTTCTACATCTGCCCTGCCTGTTTTTAAAGCTTCCAGGGCAGCGAATTGCGCCATAGTCGGAGCGCACATCATGGCATATTGGTGGATTTTAAGCATAGCCTGGGAGATTTCCTCCGGCGCGCAAACAAATCCCAGCCTCCAGCCTGTCATCGCAAACCCCTTTGAAAACCCTGAAATTAAAATCGTTCTTTTCCGCATTCCGCTGATGGCAGCAAAGCTTGTATATTCTCCCTCATAAGCCAGCTCTGCATAAATTTCATCTGCCAGCACTAGCAGATCATACTTTTCTGCGATCTGCGCAATTTCCTCGAGCTCACTTTTGCTAAGCATTGTTCCTGTCGGATTATTCGGAGAACAAAGCATAATCGCTTTTGTCCGTCCTGTGATTGCTTTATCCAGCTGTTCAGGCTGAATTTTAAAACCGAACTCTTTTAGCGTTTGCACTTGTACAGGCACTCCGCCCGCAAGAGCTACCAAGGGGACATAGGAAACAAAGCTAGGTTCGACAACAATTACTTCGTCACCGGGATCAAGGATGGCTCTTAGAGCAATATCCAAGGCCTGGCTCGCACCGACTGTGACGATGATTTCCTTTTCAGCAGAATAGGACACACCGAAACTTTTCTGCAAATAACCCGCAATCTCTTCCCGAAGCTCCAATAAACCGGCATTGGCTGTATAAGAGGTATACCCTTGTTCAAGGGACAGGATCGCAGCCTCCCTTACAGACCAGGGCGTAACGAAGTCAGGCTCCCCCACACCCAGCGAGATAACGCCTTCCATTCCTGCAGCCAGGTCAAAAAAGCGGCGAATTCCCGAAGGCTTCAGCTCTTCAACCGTTTTGGAAAGATACGTTTTAGTACGGTTCATTACGGAGACACCACGATTCGTTTGTCATCTTCATTTTGTTCAAAGATTGTTCCGTCATGCTTATACTTTTTCAAAATAAAATGAGTCGTTGTAGACAGGACCGAGTCGAGTGTTGACAATTTTTCAGAAACAAACCGTGCAACCTCATTCATGGAACGGCCCTCAATAATGACGGAAAGATCATAGGCGCCAGACATCAAATACACAGATCTTACCTCTTTAAAGCGATAAATTCTTTGGGCAACCTCGTCAAAGCCTACCCCGCGTTTAGGAGCCACCTTCACATCAATCATCGCGGTAACACCCTCATGCCCATCCACCTTCGACCAATCAATAACCGAATTATATCTGACTAAAACCTTTAATTCCTCAAGCTTTTCTAACGCCTCATTTGTCTCTTCAATGCTCAATTCAGCCATTTTCGCAATGTCTTCAACGGGGATCCGCGCACTATTATTTTCTAAAATTTCCAAAATCTCTATTTGTTTATCTGTTAATTTCATCTTTGTCGCTCCCATCCTTTAGTGATTTACTCTATAAAATAGTTCCATTATAGCAAAAACGGCCGAAAATATATGCTTCACTTATATTATATTTTAAAATTTATAAAATCCTATGTGTCAGGATGGAGATTGAGGGGAAAATATAGGGAAACATCCATTTTCGGGCCCATTTAGCCCGCTGAATCCAACGATCCTGCCAGGGCTTGCTGCCGCCCGTTAATTTCTTATCGTCTAAAAAGCAAGGAGGGGAACGCCAATGGAAGAGATAGCATTTTCAGGAACAGAACCGATTAATGGTACTGAGGTTTACTATGAGTATTATAAACACGAATCTTCCAGGGAAACCCTGGTCCTGCTGCATGGCTTCCTGTCATCCACGTTTAGCTTTCGCAGGCTGATTCCTCTATTGAAAACGGAATTCAATGTTGTTTCTATTGACTTGCCGCCCTTTGGCAAAAGCGGGAAGTCCCGGCAGTTTGTTTACTCATACAAAAACCTGGCAAAAACAGTCATCGTGCTATCAGAAAAGCTTGGCTTTGAAAAAGTTACATTAGTTGGCCATTCTATGGGAGGACAGATTGTTTTAAATGTCGCCCATTCCAGGCCTGAACTTGTAGACCAAGCGGTATTGTTATGCAGCTCCGGCTATATGAAAAGGATGAAACCCCATATTATCTTTTCCAGCTACATACCTTTCTTTCATTTGTATGTAAAATTATATTTACAGCGTTCCGGGGTCAAGCAGAATCTGAAAAATGTCGTCCATGACCATTCCATGATCGATGACGAGATGCTCTATGGATATTTGTCGCCATTTTTAGAGGATGATATTTTCCGTGCACTAACCAGGATGATCCGCGACCGGGAAGGGGACTTGCCTCCGGCTGCCCTGAAAAGGATCGAAACTCCATGCCTATTAATTTGGGGAGAGCATGACAGGGTAGTCCCTCTTCACATCGGGAAAAGACTGAATAAAGATTTGAAGAACTCCAAGCTGGTTATTTTAAAAGATACCGGTCATCTCGTACCTGAAGAACGTCCGGAAGATGTCCTTCAGCATATAAAAAGATTTATGAAGACTGCAGAGAGCGTTTAGACGAAAAAACGGCAAACCGGGGAGGGCTGCCGTTTCATTGCAGTCTAAACTGCGGTATTAGAATAATTAAATGGTGCATGAACCATTATTCTTGATATCAAGAAGCTGGGCGGAGATTTCCTTGCATTTTTCCAAGGGGATGATCTCCTCAAAGGAGAATTCATATATGGATTGTATTTTCCTTGCAAGCTTGTCCCTATCATCGAGATCGTGAACAGCCTGGACTGAATCTGCGATTTCTGTATCATAATTGCCTGGTCCGATTCCAAATGGATCCCATTGATCCAGAGTGTGGACAAGCAAAAGGTTTGTTTGCTGAATTTCCATGCTTTATCACCTTTTATCGTTCGGCTGCCAGACTGAAGCCGCTTTGTTTTAATTTTTAGTATCAATATCATATCATAGAGTCAGGATACATAAAAGAATCATATAGGCGGTGACAGGAATGAATCAATTTAATTTTCATCAAAAAATCGCACGGGAAAATACAGCTTCTGTAAAATGGGATATGACCAAGGCTGTTTTCGGCACAACAGATGTATTGCCAATGTGGGTGGCGGATATGGACTTTCAGCCACCTGAAGAAGTAAAGAAAGCACTTGAGGAAAGATTGGATCACGGCATCTTTGGTTATACATACGCGCCTGATTCTACTGCTGAAGCGATCGTACAGTGGCTCAAGCAGCGGCATAGCTGGGAAATTGAAAAAGACTGGATCCTGTACAGCACTGGAGTCGTTCCTTCCATTGCCACAGCTATCCAGGCTTTTACTGAAAAAGATGATAAAGTGTTGCTTCAGTCTCCGGTTTATACACCTTTTTTCGAAATGATTAAAAAAAATGAGCGTACAGTTGTTAATTCCCAGCTAAAGCTCGAAAACGGCAGATATGAGATTGACTTTGAGGATTTTGAAAGCAAGCTTAAGGAAGGCGTGAAGTTATTCCTGCTGTGCAACCCGCATAATCCGGGAGGGAGAATTTGGACTGAGGAAGAGCTGCTGAAAATCGGAGAGCTGTGCGTAAAATACGATTGTATCATTCTCTCGGACGAAATCCACTCCGATTTGATTTTCAAAGGAAATAAACATACACCGATTGCTTCTCTGGGTCAGCAACTCGCTGATATTACAGTCACATGCATCGCTCCGACGAAAACATGGAACCTCGCAGGAATCCAGGCATCCGCTGCAGTCATCAGCAATGAACAACTGCGGAAAACCTTCCAGGAGGAACAGGGCAAACAAGGCTTTTTCACCCTGTCCGCCTTCGGAATCATCGGTATGGAAGCAGCCTATCGCCACGGCGAAAAATGGCTGGATGGATTAATGGACTATCTGGAGGAAAACAAAAAGGCAGCCGCCAAGTTTATTAAAGAAGAATTACCTGGCATTACGATGATTGAGCCTGATGGTACCTATTTATTATGGCTCGACTGCCGCGGGCTAGATATGACTGATGAGGAGCTTAGAAAGCAGCTGCTGGAAAAAGGAAAACTCGCCCTCGAACCAGGTCCAAAATACGGCCCAGGCGGTGAAGGATTCGTCCGCATGAACATCGCCTGCCCGCATGAGGTCTTGGCGGATGGACTGGCGAGACTGAAGAGAGCGTTTGGATGAGATGGGGAATGAGCACGGAGGAAGGTTCCGTGCTTTTTTCTTTTTTACTATTTGTTTTCTTTATGGCGACCATCTTCCTCTGCTTGTTTAGATTTTCGGCTTCATAAAATCTCTATGGCGACGTTTTCCTGCTGACTATTTAGATTTCCGGCTTCATAAACCCTCTATGACGACCTTTTCCTGCTGCCTTCTTAAATTTTCGGCTTCATGAACCCTCTGTGGCGACCTTTTCCTGCTGACTACTTAAATTTCCGGCTTCATGAACCCTCTATGGCGACCATCTTCCTCTGCTTGCTTAGATTTCCGGCTTCATGAACCCTCTATGGCGATCATTCTCGGCTGCCTACTTAGATTTTCGGCTTCATGAACCCTCTATGATGACCATCTTCCTCTGCTTGCTTAGATTTCCGGCTTCATGAACCCTCTATGACGATCATTCTCGGCTGCCTACTTAGATTTCCGGCTTCATGAACCCTCTATGGCGACCATCTTCCTCTGCTTGCTTAGATTTCCGGCTTCATGAACCCTCTATGACGATCATTCTCGGCTGCCTACTTAGATTTTCGGCTTCATGAACCCTCTATGATGACCATTTCCTGCTGTTTACTTAGATTTCCGGCTTCATAAACCCTCTATGACGACCTTTTCCTGCTGACTACTTAAATTTCCGGCTTCATGAACCCTCTATGGCGACCATCTTCCTCTGCTTGCTTAGATTTTCGGCTTCATGAACCCTCTATGATGACCTTTTCCTGCTGTTTACTTAGATTTCCGGCTTCATAAACCCTCTATGACGACCTTTTCCTGCTGATTACTTAGATTTTCGGCTTCATGGACCCTCTATGGCGATCATTCTCGGCTGCCTACTTAGATTTTCGGCTTCATGAACCCTCTATGACGACCTTTTCCTGCTGACTTCTTAAATTTTCGGCTTCATGGAAGCCTAATAACAAAGATTTCTCTCTGACTGACAAATTTACTATTCAATTTTGATCTTGCTTACTAACATAAAAAGAGTACTTTCCATGTCCTCGAATTTCATAATTCCTCGAAAGGATCCTTTGTATTACTTTAGTAGAACTAATTATACTGCACCATTCATAAATATCATTTGAGGTAACCTTCCTTTCCGGAAACAGGGTTCTAAATTCATCCACGCTTCTCAGTACGGCGGATTCAAGTTCTTCTTTAGAGCCGCATTCTTTACATATTAAGGTGCCTTGTCTAAATGGAGCCAGAAAGGATGAACAAGATAGGCACGGGATCCCTTTTTCAAGCTGCTCATAGGTATATTCAGGAATTCGTAAATAAGGGTTCTCTTTCAAGCAACGAGAGATTAACTGTTCTGCAAACCTCATATTTCTTGCTTTTGTTGCTGCGGGCGTATCTTTTAATTTTTCTATAAAGCGGTTTAGTTGGGCGGGAAAAATAGCGGACAGGTTCTTTGGGGCTTGGTACAGTTGGAATCCGGGGTTAACGAATACGAGATTGGGTTTAATGGGAATGTTGAAGCCAAGTTCTTTGAGGATTCCTCTTAAAAGTGTTTCGCTTCTTTGCAGCTGAAGGAGGGGACTTTTTATCTCTGCTTTTGAAGTTAGTGAATACCACCTCTCATTTTCAATGTAATAATCACCTTCATAATTTTTTACTTCAAAAATATAAATGGTATTGCTACTGATGAGCACTGCATCAATTTGAAACATTGTATTGTTGTTTTCCAGCAAAAGGTCATTCAAATGGATCCAATCATCCGGTAAATTCTCCAGCATCCTGTCAAACTGCAGTTCGCCAGCAGTGCCTTTTTCTAAATTAAGATAATGATTTTCATCCTTCGCTGATAATTCCAAACGGCGATACAAATAGCGTAACACTTTTAACTCTTCTGATTCAAAGCGAGGTTTAATAATCATATTTCACAACCCTTCTTAAAGATAAATCCATTTTATGAAAATTCCACTATTTTAACAAGCAAAACAAACCCCTTACCGGCTGCCAGTAAAGGGTGGTATTACAGTACATATTCAGCAAGAACGCTTTGTACTTCGTATATATTTAAGCTTTTGTTAAATTGCTTTTCAATTGGCTCTTCTGAACCTGAAATCCAAATCTTCAATTCTGCTTCCAGATCGAAACTGCCTGCGGTTTCAATGCTGAAGTGGGTAATGCTTTTATATGGGATGGAGTGGTATTCTACTTTTTTCCCTGTAATCCCCTGTTTATCTACCAGGATAAGGCGCTTGTTTGTAAAAATGAATAAATCGCGAACCAGCCGATAGGCTTTTTCCACTTGCTCACTCGGAGCCAGTACCGCTGCAAATTCACCCTGAACCTCTTCAATTTTCGCTTCAGAAGCATTGCCTATAAAACCATCGAATAATCCCATGTAAAAAACCTCCTTAACAGGGTGTAATTCTATTATACGAATAATTCCGGAAATTTCCCAGCTTTCTGGTTATAAAAAAGCATCTCCCCTTAGCCGGGAAGATGCTCTTTGAATTATCCTTCAGTTGATTGGTCATCCTGAGCCTTTTTCTGGCCCTTTTCGTCTTTATCCTTTGAAATCTTGCCGCATGCGATACGCTCTCCGGAATCACCAGCTGGCTGGGCCATGCCATCATCCATTCCTTCATGGATGACAATTGAAGTTCCTTCCTTGGTGAGCAGCGAGGTTTTGCCCTCTTTTAACGTAACTTGCGGAGCCATTAGATCAACCTTCACTTTGCCGTCATCCTCGACAATTAAATTGGGAAGGTCTCCTGCATGGGCGCCTTTCGGATGAAGCAGTCCGTGCTCCTTGTTGTCCGGATTAAAATGGTTTCCGGCTGATTTAAAATCAGGCGGCTCGCATTTCGCTTCTTCATGGATATGAATGGCGTGTTCTCCCGGCGGCAGGCCGTTTAGATCGAGACTCAGCATAACGCCGCTCGACTGTTCCTCCACCTTGATTGTACCTAAGGAATCTCCCACAGCATTAAACATTTCCACTTCCGTATTTGTAATGTTTTCTTCTGCACAACCAGCCAGAAGCAAAACAAAAACAAGCATCCAGGCTTTTCTCATGATTGTATCCTCCATCAAGACATTTTGTCTTTAGTGTTGCCCAATCAATTTTTTGATAAACAGAGAATAAAAGAAAATGGACGGACCAGACAAAAAAAAGAACAGCTCTCAGCTGTTCTCTTCCTGCCCATTTTGCCTGCTCATGTGATCCTCAAGTTCCTTTGCCTTCGCAGCCTCGCGTTTTGAAACACGGATAATTAATCTCATTGTCAGGATGGCGGCAACTAAAAAGATGGCAAACGTAACGGCTGCAGGGCCGTATTCTGATTTATCTTCCGGAAAATATAGAAACAGCGACAGTACATACCATTGCAACATCATATTCTATCCTTTCTGCAAAAGCAGTGGTTCAATGGTTTATTATATCAGCTATGAAAATACTGTCCAATTTTTTAGCGGTTGTTCAAATTTCTGGTTGATTGTGCCACTTTCATTATTTCAAAACGTCGATCTTTTCAATCACCACATCTTCAACAGGCTTATCCTGCTCAGCTGTTTCGACTGCTGCGATGCTGTCCACTACGTCCATTCCTTCAACAACCTGGTCGAGCCATGGTGTTCCGCCTTTTTCATAGGCTTTAATGATTTCTTCCGGGTAGCCGGCTTTTTCCATTTGCTCTTTCAAGCTTGGGTCCACTGTCGTGTTTTGCACGATAAAGAATTGGCTTCCGTTTGTATTCGGGCCGGAATTGGCCATGGATAACGCTCCGCGAATATTAAAGAGCTGATTGGAGAATTCATCTTCAAAAGGCTCTCCATAAATGCTCTCTCCTCCGATGCCTGTTCCCTTCGGATCGCCGCCCTGAATCATAAAGTCTTCAATGACACGGTGGAAGATCAAACCGTCATAATAGCCATCTTCGCTATGTTTAATGAAGTTTTCGACTGTTTTTGGAGCCTGCTCTGGGAAGAGCTTGATTTTAATATTGCCTTTTGATGTCTGCATTTCCACCAGTCTTTCATTCTCCTGTACCTCTTCCGTTAATTGCGGAAAACTGTCCGGAGTTTCACTCGCCTGGTTTTCAGTTTGAGTTTCTTTGTTTTCGGAACCGTTCGCATTGTCCGTTTCCTTTTCAGTGCTTGTCCCGCATGCAGCCAGGATTAGCATTAAGGTAAGCAGCGGAGCAAAAATACGCCATTTCATATGTTCATTCCTCCTATGTACGATATTGACAGCCTCTCCATAAGGCAAATCAAATTTCTGCTATTTTTTAGCTTACCTGATTTATTGAAAATTTGCACTTTGTTTTTTCAAACATGTAAGTCATAATAGGTCTAAAGAAGACTGGAAAGGAGAGATGATAATGGCAGACATCCGTATCGGCGACAAAGTAACAGCCATTTATAAAACCGGCAAGTATATCGGGGAAGTAACAGATATCCGCCCTCAGCATTACCTGGTAAGAGTATTGGCGGTCTTAAAACATCCAATGCAAGGCGATTTACATAACCCTAAAGAGGCAGATGTTATGCTTTTCCATGAACGGCGTGCACTGGCATACAGGGAGCAAACGAATGTGCCAAAGCAAATGGTCAAGCCATTTGAAGAGGAAATACCTGAATATAAGGATTCTCTTAAAAAGTCACTTGATAAAATGAGGACAGAGCTGGCGGGGGATTCATCCGCATGGGCTGAAAAAAGCCTGAACAATATTGAATCATTGGAAAAAGACTATTTTAAGTAGTATGAAAACAAGCCAAATCGTTTTGTTGGATTTGGCTTGTTAAGCAAATTTATTAAAAAGCTTGGAAAAATCGACTCGGTCTCCGATCGTTGTAGGCTCCGGTTTTTGAAGATACTTTTTATCCTTTTCTACCAATCTGAAAATATTGTAGGTAGTCAATGCATCATCCAAGGCACGGTGATGTTTCCCGGTTCCTTCTTTGCCGTACTCCTGAACGGCTTTCCATAGACCCGTCTGGTTTTGGTCTCCGAAAAAACGTTTATATTCCATCGAAAGATCCACTTCTTTACCTCTGAATGGAAAAGCTGTTCCAGCCTGATTGCAGTTATTCTTTAGAACCCTAATATCCATATTGCCCCAAGTGATGATTGTGCAAGGCCGGTTTTGGTTCATGTCCTTCATCTTTTCAACAAGCTCAAGAAAAGTAATTCCCTGGTCCACCTGTTCCTGAGAAATATGCAAAAAGGACTTGCATCGCTCGGACAATTTTGGAAAACGGACAGGAGTTACATAGGAAGAAAACTCATCACAGATTTGATTGTTCATAACGGATACAATTCCCGCTTCTATGATTTCTGGATAAAACCCTCTAAATGCACCGCCTTTTTCAGGCATTGTAAACTCAAAATCAATAAATAAGTATTGGTGCTCCTCCCCCACGCTTTCACCTGCTTTCATTTTAAAATTAACGCACATAATTTCTTATATTATAGCACGAAATATTTCAATTTTCTGTGTAATTTGGTTTTCAGCCCTGATTTTTTAACAGGTCGTCCCCGGTTTCACATGCACTGACAAAAAACTTAACTCCTCGCGGAAAAAGCCGAAAAATAGGATAGGACTTTAAAAATTGCAAAAAGGCGGTGTTATGGGCATTTGCGTACATGGACAGGCTTTTTTATCATACTTTTTTTGCTGCCCATTTTTGTCGTACTGGTATTTGCCACTTCCTCGGAAACCCAAAAGGTGCAGGGCTTTCATGAGGTGCTGGATGAAAACCTGCAAATAAAAGAAATTCGTTTGCCGCTTACCAGCTATATAAAAGCAGGCAATGGCCAGGTAATCTCCGAAATCCATCAGCCCGTGAACAGGGTATACTTGTCTTCCGGTGGCATATCATCCTTTCTTAAGGATGTATTTATCACTGCAGAGGACCAGCACTTTTATGAACATGCCGGATTTGACATCGCTGCCATTGGCCGGGCTCTGGCGATCAATATCCAATCTGATGATATAGAACAAGGAGCCAGCACGATTACCCAGCAGCTTGCGCGAAATGTATTTTTAACCCATGAACAATCCTATAACCGCAAGCTCAGTGAGATTTTATATGCTTATGAACTGGAGCGGAAATTTTCAAAGGAGAAAATTCTGGAATTGTATATCAATGCGATTTATTTCCAGAATGGCGCTTATGGAATCGAAGCTGCATCCCGGCTTTATTTTCAAAAAAGTGCTGCGGATTTGTCAAAAGCACAGCTTGCATTTCTCGCTGCGATCCCAAATAATCCTTCCTTTTACGACCCAGTTAAGCATTTTGACAGGACAAAGAAGAGACAGGTAAGGCTAATTGACCAATTAAAGGAAGAAAATCTCCTTAGCCTGGAGGAAGCAGAAACGATAAAAAGTGAATCGATCAGCCTTCAGATGAAGCAAAGGATTGACTTGTACCCGGACTATGTAACGTACGTTGAAGCAGAACTAAGGGAATTGATTTCCCAAAAAGAAGGCTATCATGAAAAGGTTTCAATTGCGGATGAACAGAAGAAAGATGAATTGGATACACAGCTCGATGAAAGAATTGCCAGCTTAATGGAGCAGGGCGTCATAATTGAAACTGCCTTGAATCCCGCTCTTCAGGAAAAAGCAAAAAGTTCGCTTCAAAAGCGGCTGCCTTACAAGGATGTTGAAGGTGCCGCAGCTGTAATTGACAACGACACCCTGGAGATATCAGCACTAGCCGGCGGAAAAAATTATCATAAATATGATTTTAATAGGGCATTCCAGGCTTACAGGCAGCCAGGCTCTGCCATAAAACCGCTGCTTGTGTATGCGCCATATATCGAGCGCACAAACGCTTCTCTTCAGGATCAAATAAATGCCGGTGCTTTTTGCAGGAACGGCTACTGTCCGCAGAACTATGGCGGGGCCCGCTATGGGATGGTATCTTTGGAAAGAGCCTTCATTCACTCCTATAATACACCTGCAGTAAGGCTATTGGATTCGATCGGGATTGAAATAGGATTTAAGGATTTATCACAGTTTCGTTTTAAAATGGTTTCTAAAAAGGATCGTGGTTTATCTGCTGCAGTAGGCGGCTTCTCGTACGGAATGACACCGCTGGAGCTTACTTCTGCTTATACCGTATTTGCAAATGAAGGATATTACCGGCCCGCAAGAGCGATACGAAAAGTTACCAATCTGGAAGGGGAACTCCTTTATAGCTGGGATGACCCTTCTGTTCAGATATGGAGCAACAGGACAACAGACAAGCTCCGGCAATTAATGGCGAAAACCGTTCAATCCGGTACTGCACGAAAAGCAATCCTGCCCAACAGATACGCGGGCGGTAAAACAGGAACAACCAATGGGTACAAAGATTACTGGTTCATAGGCTTGACTGGTCAGTATACGGCCGGAGTCTGGATTGGAAAAGACGATCCAGGCAGCCTCGTGTCTATCCAATCACAAGCTCCGCAGCTGCTGATTTGGAAGGATATGATGGCGGACTAAAAATCGTTTGACCGATAAAAAATGATATATTTGGTTTCGAGGATAAAATGAATCTTTCATAGGTATATTCCAAAATCTCTTTGATAAAAGGAGGGCACCCTTTACAGGACGCCCTCCTTTTTAAATCGGCAGACTCGCCATGATGCTGTTGTATGTTTTAATAGAAAGATAAAAAACACCAGTCAGCATGGAGGACCAGATGATAACCTGAAAGAAGATCACACCGGTTAAACCCGCAAAAGTTAACGATGAACTTGCCTTGTACACAAAATAGATAAAGTAAATAAGAGTCGCTGCTGCGAAAATGATTCCGATGCCTGTATAGCTGAACAGGCTAAGCAGCGATAGTGCGCCTCCAATAAAGTAAATAGTGGAACCATGGCGTATCTTTGTCAGGCTATCCCCTTCCAAATCCTTTGAAAAAAACAGAAGAGAAAGCCCATTAATCGTATCAGCTACCAGTTTTAAAGCGGCAAAAATCATAAAATACATGACTAATAGCAAAATGGTCAGAGAAAGCTTAACTCCGCCTTCTGAAAAAAATTCCAGCATCCCCTGATAGATCCCTGATTTCTTCAAAAAGATAACTAATTCCATCTGGGTTTTAATTGCTAGAGAGGTACTAAACAAAATAATCGCTAATAGCGGAAAATAACTCGTTAAGTATGTATTCTTCATTTCTTCCCCATCCACATAACTCTTTTATTCTAGCTATCTATTATCATCGATTTTCATAATTTTTACAATAGCCTGCCCGATCTGTATATTTCAGTTTTTCCCGGCATAGATATAAACCATATTCTAGCAACTCCATTTGTTTTATAGATAAAGGGGGAACACAATTGAAAAAAGGATTATGTTTTCTTATGGCCATTCTTTTGTTATTGGTTCTATTTATAATCCCGGCAGGAGCTTCGGAAGTGGAAAAAGGATTTGAGGAAGTGCTTGAAGAGCAGCTGCGCAGTACTGTTCACTATTATAATGAAAACTCATTTACAGTCATTGATGCATATGGCATGCAGGGAAACGTTACAAAAATTGTTACATCCGATGACCCCTCCACCTCGGAGAATGAGGAAGTGATCGAGGAATACTCCTCACACATCGGTGTTGTATTTCTGGAATTGGAACAAAAAAGAGATAAACTATTTATTTTTAAGAAAAAGGATTTTTATTATTATGACTTTGACAAAGAAGAATTTCTTACCGCATCAAATGTATTAGGCAATGATTCCATTCGTGAATTCTTCGATATGTATGTAGATGACATCGAGAAAAAAATTACGGCATTTTCTAAGTTATTATTTTTGTTTTTCCTTTCGTTTATCATAACCGTTCCGCTTGCCATTATGATTTTTCACAACCGCGGGCGAAGCAAATACTAATAGGACAGCAGTCAAGAGGATGAGGAAACTCATCCTCTTTATTATGACGCTGTCTGTATCCTCACATATTCCCTTGATTCAAATACCTTCAGCCTTTGTTTACCCCCGGCATCCAATTCATAATTTGCCGGTATCATCTCGACCACTTCTTCTTCTCCAGGAATATAGAAATCCCGTTTTGTTTGATGATCGAGTATCCAGGCTCCTGCGAAAAGCAGGGCAAAGATAGCAATGGCTGCTGAGACTTTATGTTTGATCATACAAACACCACCCTATGAGTAGTGTGCATAATTAATGTATTTTTTATTCACTGGGATGTACTGTTTTTTTTGTAAACGGTACACCATTTAGCGGAAATCAACCTCTCTTCACTACTTGTTTAAAAAAGCAATAAAGTTTGTGAAAACTGCTTTTTCTAAAAAGGCTCTTTTCTAAAGATTGTTGTTAAATAAAAGTATTGATAAAAAAATTGGTTGATTGGAGCGGAAGGTGCGAGACTCCATCGGGGACAGGTGAGACCCCACACGCGCTGTGCGCCGAGGATGCTCACCGCCCGCCCCGCGGTTCGCTGAGCATCCTGGAGCGGAGATCAGCCTCTACTCTCAACTTGTTAAAAAAAGCAACAAGCTATAGAAAACAGCTATTTTTAAAAATTAATTTCAAAAAAATTTTCCTAATGGATTCGGGTTTCTACCTATTTAATAAAGAAGGGATAAAACCTGTAATGATAAGGGTTTGATGAATGCAGAGACTTTTATTTTAGGTTATAATTTGTTCTAGGTGCATGGGCGTGTCGAAATGTTGACTTTTTATGATTTCCATTTGGCAGGCTAAATCAAGTCACACTGCCATGTGATTGGATATTATTATGCAAGAAGGAAAAACTTTTTATAAAGCGCTTCATTTTTGGAGAGCAATGTGAAGGTTTTTACAATCAGATTCAGGAGATAAATGAGGGGGAGTTTATTCATTCTGATTAGGAAAAATACATTCTTTTTATCTATACAAGCTTGATTCCAGAAGATAAGAAATTTTTCCTATTTAAGAGATTAATGTGTTAAAACAATAGCCATGTTGCTGAAAATTACATACATATTAAAGGGGGTAATGTTTTGTCTTTGCTTCACCTGGCAATAATTTCACCATTTTTACTTGCCATAGTTGTGCCACTTGCGTACAAGCTTTTTAGGCAAATACATACGGGTTGGTTTATTCTTCCTCTGCCAATCCTTTTATTCAGTTATTTTATCTCTTACTTATCCATCACCTCTAATCAGCAATCAGTAACAAAATCTTTCTCATGGATTCCATCCCTCGGAATCGAATTCACGGCTAAAGTCGATGGATTAGGTTTGCTGTTTTCTTTGCTGATTACCGGAATTGGAGCCTTAGTTGTTCTGTATTCCATTTATTATTTGGATAAAAACAAGGAACAGCTGAATACCTTCTATGTTTATTTGCTACTTTTCATGGGAGCGATGCTTGGAGTTGTTCTATCTGATAATTTGCTCGTCCTTTATACTTTCTGGGAATTTACAAGTTTTTCATCCTTCCTGTTAATCGGATATTGGTATCACAGAGAAAAATCGCGTTACGGGGCACAAAAATCGATGATCATAACGGTTTTCGGCGGTCTTTCCATGCTTGCGGGGATCATTCTCTTATATCTGATGACTGGGACCTTCAGCATTACGGAAATCATTGCACAATCAGATGAAATTTTTACCAATCCATTATTTGTTCCTGCTCTGCTTTGCATCTTGCTTGGTGCATTTACAAAGTCGGCACAGTTTCCTTTTCATATCTGGCTTCCTGATGCAATGGAAGCGCCAACACCAGTCAGTGCTTACCTGCACTCAGCAACAATGGTTAAAGCCGGCATTTACTTAGTGGCAAGAATGAGCCCGGTATTTGCCGAGCATTCGCTTTGGCTGTGGCTTGTAGCCGGATTTGGTATTGTAACACTATTCTGGGGCTCCTTCTCGGCTGTTAAACAGACGGATCTAAAAGCCATTCTTGCTTTTTCAACTGTCAGCCAGCTGGGCATGATTATGTCCCTTCTCGGAATCGGTGCTGCCGCTCTTCACTTTGAAACGGTTGAAGATAGTTATTTTACTGTTGCTACAACAGCTGCTGTATTCCACCTAATTAACCATGCAACCTTTAAGGGCAGTCTCTTCATGGTAGCTGGAATCGTTGACCATGAAACCGGCACCCGTGATATCCGCAAGCTTGGCGGACTTATGAATTTTATGCCGATCACCTTCACTTTGGCGATCATTGGCACATTTGCCATGGCAGGACTTCCGCCTTTCAACGGATTCCTGAGTAAAGAAATGTTCTTTACAGGCATGGTCCGTGTTCTGGATATGGATATTTTCAATTTGGATACATGGGGCTTCTTATTCCCAGTTCTGGCCTGGGTGGCAAGTGTATTCACATTCATCTATAGCATGGTGCTTGTATTCAAAACATTCACAGGCAAATTCCAGCCTGAAAAATTGGAAAAGAAACCGCATGAAGCTCCAATTGGAATGCTAATTTCACCAATTGTACTGGCTTCTTTGGTCATCATTATCGGTTTCTTCCCTAACATCATTGCGAACACGCTTATCTCACCTGCACAGGCAGCCATTATGCCGCCTGCAGAAGGATATATGTATGATGCTCATATCTACTTCTGGCATGGCTTTACACCGGAACTATTTATGACTTTGGGTGTCATTACTTTGGGAATATTGCTTTTTGCAACTCTGCCAAAGTGGAGAAAAGTATATGATATGTTCCCTGAGAAGCTTGCTTTAAATCGTTTTTATGATGGGATGCTTGAAGTCTCACAAAGAGCTTCCTTTAATTTGACGAGATTATATATGAATGGGTTTATCCGAACCTATCTTGTTTATATTTTCACCTTTTTCATTGTCGCATTGGCAGCTACCTTATTTATTAAAGATGCATTTAAATTCGATACGAGCAATGTAGCACCGATCCATTACGCTGAAGTCCTGCTGGCATTAGGGATTGCAGCTGCTTCTATTACGATCCTATTTGTCAAATCAAGAATGACTTCCATTATTTTGTTGGGGGCAGTTGGATACACCGTTTCGCTTTTCTTTGTCATTTTCCGTGCGCCTGACCTTGCCCTGACACAGCTCGTAATCGAAACCATTTCAGTTTCATTATTCCTGCTCGCCTTCTACCATCTGCCAAAGCTGCGGCATGAAGAGCGGATCAGATTTAAAATGACAAACGCCCTTATTTCTGTGGGTGTTGGTGCGGTTGTAACCATGATTGCCCTTTCAGCACACAGCAATAAGATGTTTGATTCGATTGCACAATACTATGTAGAAAATACGTATAAAGAGGCCGCTGGGAAAAACATGGTCAACGTTATCCTTGTTGATTTCCGTGGTTTTGATACCATGTTCGAAATTACCGTTCTCGGGATTGCGGCACTTGGAATTTTTGCTATGATTAAGCTTCGCCTGGAAGGAGGAAAGAAAAATGAAAACAAATGACGTTATTTTGCAGACGGCAACAAAGGTTGTTTTGTTTATCATTGTTCTTTTTTCTATCCATATCTTCTTTGCTGGGCACTATACTCCAGGTGGAGGCTTCGTTGGCGGCTTGCTGACATCCGGAGCAATTGTTCTGCTGTTATTGGCTTTTGACATGAAAACAGTATCAAAAATTCTCCCTGTCAATTATATTCATATGATTGCAATAGGGCTGCTTTTTTCAATCGGAACAGGGGCGGGAGCATTGCTTTTTAACGTTCCCTTCCTAACCCATGCGTTTGGTCATGTCGAATTGCCTGTATTGGGAGATACTTCACTCCATACGGCTACACTGTTTGATCTGGGTGTTTTCCTGGTTGTTGTTGGCGTTACGATGACCATTATTCAAACGATAGGGGAGGATGAATAATGGAAATATTAATGGCTTTTGTTATTGGTATCTTATTTATGTCAGCTACTTATCTAATGCTGTCGAAAAGCTTGCTGCGCATTATCGTCGGAACTGGCCTTCTTAGCCATGGCGCACATATGCTGATTTTAACAATGGGCGGTTTAAAAAGGGGAGCTGCCCCGCTGCTCGGCGAACACGCAAGCTCATATTCTGATCCGATTCCCCAAGCACTTATCCTGACTGCAATTGTAATTAGCTTTGGGGTTACAGCCTTCTTCCTTGTATTGGCATACCGTGCTTACCAGGAGCTTGGCACAGATAATATGGATCGAATGAGAGGAACTGAAGGAAATGATTAACTTTTTGATATTGCCCATCCTGATTCCTTTAATTACGGGTGTGCTTCTAATCTTTGCTGCTAAAAGAATCATGCTGCAAAGATGGATTGCAGGCCTTTCATCAGTGATTACCATTATGGTTTCAGCCTTGTTGGTTCAGAAGGTGAGGAATGACGGGATACAGACTTTAGATGTTTCAAGCTGGGAGGCACCCTTTGGCATTACGCTTGTTTCTGATATGATGTCTGCCATTCTCGTTCTGACAACCAGCATAGTCGCTTTTGCATGCCTGATTTATTCCTTTTGGAGCATAGGAGAAGATCGGGAAAAGTTTTATTATTATGCTGCATTCAACTTTTTGATTGTTGGTGTGAACGGTGCTTTCACAACCGGTGACATCTTCAACCTCTTCGTCTTTTTTGAGGTTATGCTGATGGCCTCCTATGTTTTGCTTGTGTTGGGAGGGAAGAAAGCCCAGCTCAGGGAGTCAATTAAATATATTCTAGTGAATGTAATTTCTTCCGCTTTATTTGTTATAGCTGTAGCCTATTTGTATTCCGTCGTCGGCACACTTAATATGGCGCATATTTCTGTTCGCATCAGCGAAATCAGCCAAGTTGCACAACCTGGAATTATAACAGTTATAGCCGTACTGTTTTTGATCGTTTTCGGATTAAAAGGGGCCATTTTCCCTTTATACTTCTGGATGCCAGGTTCGTATTACGCACCGCCGGCTCCGATACTGGCCTTATTCGGAGCTTTGCTGACAAAGGTCGGCGTGTATTCAATCACAAGGACCTATACATTGTTCTTTTACCATGATATCGGGTTTACCCATCAGCTCCTGAGCATTCTGGCGATTATGTCGATTATCGTCGGTGTAATTGGAGCGATTGCTTACTGGGATGTTAAAAAGATTATCATCTACAATATTATTGTGGCTGTGGGTGCGATTCTGTTTGGTATTTCAGCAATGACACCGGATGCTCTTTCCGGGTCCATCTTCTATTTGGTCCATGATATGATTATTAAAGCGGCTTTATTTTTACTTGCCGGAATTGTTATAGCGATTGCAGGCACGAGTGACCTGCATAAGATAAGCGGTTTGATCAAACGCTATCCTGGCTTAGGCTGGACCTTCTTTATCGCTGCGCTTGCCCTGGCCGGAATCCCGCCGTTAAGCGGCTTCATTGGAAAGCTTCTTATTGTGAAAGGCGGGTTTGAAGCGGAGCAATACTGGGGAGCTGGAATCGTTTTAATGTCCAGCCTTCTGGTTCTATTTTCCATTATGAAGATTTTTATCAATGGATTCTGGGGAACTCCTCGCGCTTATAATGGGGAAGACAAAGTACCTGTAGGAAAAATGATGATTGCCCCTGTTATCCTTGTTGTAATGGCCGTTCTTTACGGTGTCGGCTCTGAATTTGTTTATCCGTATATCTCACAGGCTGCTGAAACTCTTGCAAATCCAACTATCTATATTGAAGCAGTTTTAAAGGAGTATTGAGTATGGCATTTCAAATATTATTAAATGTGTTCCTTGGATTTATGTGGATGTTTTTAACAGGATCATATGAACCGGTTGCGTTCCTTAAAGGATACCTTTTTGGCCTGCTCATCATCTTTACTTTCAGAAGATTTTTCGATTCCCGTTTTTATCTTTTAAGAGTTGTGGCAGTGATCAATCTTTTGTTTATTTTCATCAAGGAGCTTATCCTAGCTAACATTGGCGTGCTTAAAGTATTGTTAAAGCCTAAGCTTGATATGCGCCCGGGAATTTTCGCCTATCCTACTGTCCTGAAAGAGGATTGGGAAATCATGGTGCTTTCCAACCTGATTACGCTGACTCCGGGGACACTGGTTGTAGACGTTTCACCTGATAACAAGATCCTATACATTCATGCGATCGATATCGAGGATGCAAAGGAAACTATTGATTCAATTAAAAACACGTTTGAAAAAGCGATTATGGAGGTGAGCCGATAATGCTGAATACCGTTGTGTTAATTGCCATTCTGATCATATCGGCTGCTACCATAGGATTGATTTACAGAGTCATTAAAGGGCCTACAACTCCTGACCGAGTAGTAGCGCTTGATGCAATCGGCATTAATCTTGTGGCGATTGTCGCTCTTATTTCAATCGCCCTGAATACAAGTGCGTTTGTGGAGGTCATCCTTCTTATCGGAATTCTCGCTTTCATCGGGACTGTAGCCTTCTCTAAATATTTGGAGAAGGGGGTTATTATAGAAAATGAACGAGATCGCTAATATTGCCATCATTGTGCTAATCATAATCGGAGCCTTTTTAAGTCTTGTTGCAGCATATGGCGTCATTAGGCTTCCGGATATCTACACGAGAAACCATGCGGCATCAAAATCAGCTACTTTGGGTGTGATGTCCATTCTGCTTGGAACGCTGCTCTTCTTTTATGTAAAAGATGGCTTTTTCAATTCCCGAGTGCTGCTCGGTATTGTGTTCATCTTCATGACTTCTCCTGTTGCCGGGCATTTAATCGCCCGTGCTGCTTATAATTCTGGCGTCAAGCTCTGGGATCAAAGCGTACAGGATGATTTGAAAAATGCACCGCATATGAAAAAGTCAGCCAGTAAGGATCAATAGATCTAAAGCCCGCGGGAGTTATGCACTTCCGCGGGCTTTTATTTTCGCTTTTGAAGGGGCTGATAAGCTTGCCTGTTGTGGCAGCCCGACATCCCTTCCCCACAAAAAAAGCCCGTTTCCAATGAAACAAGCTTCTTTTTAATCCCTTATTTCCTTTTAATAACTGCCATTGTACATCTTGAGGTACAGACCAGCTTATCGTCTTCATCTGTAATTTTAATATCCCACACCATAGTAGTTCGGCCCTGATGCAGGACTGTTGCGACCGCTGTCACGGTTCCGTCCTTTTTAGCCCGGATATGGTTGGCATTGATTTCAAGGCCGGCTACTGATTCTGTTTCCTTGTCACAAAGCTCGTAGGCACCAATGCTTGCTACGGTTTCAGCGAGAGCAACGGAAGCTCCGCCATGCAGCAATCCAAACGGCTGGCGGGTCCGTCCGTCAACAGGCATAGTAGCCACCACACGGCCTTTTTCAAGAGTCAGTATTTCCATTCCAAGCGTTTCAATTAATGTATCTTTCAAATCCATTCCCCTATCCCCTTCCTTATGTAAAATGTTGTCATACTATAATTCATTATATAAGAACAAAATAGGTATGTCCTGTTGGACAATCACGATAAAAGAGGTGACCGCCATGAATCGTGTTCGCGAAGGATTAATTCCGGCTGTACTTGGCACCGCCGTTACTGCTGCAGGCTATGCAATGAATCAGCGCCGCAGAACAAATAAAACAGTATCAAATACCATCGTTGGTTTTGGGCTCGCCCATATTGTGCTTGGCGCCATCGACCTTGTTGAGCATCGAAATCAGTATTAGGCGGCTTTTTTAATAGGACTGTTTTCGCAAACTTTGTTGCTTTTTAAACAAGTATTGAGGACTGGTTGATTTACCATTTTTTTATTCACGGAACTAAACAACAATCTTTAAGAAAACAGCATTAAATAAACAAAAGGCAGCTGCTCAGCTGCCTTTTTAATCTATAATCCCAAGCCCTGGTCATGAAGCTTTTCGTCCTCTTTTCCGCGCTTTCTTCTGATAAGACGAACGGCAAGCGTTAGCACAGCTATAACCGCTAGTCCAAGCAATAATTCCTTTTCATGCTTGATAATTGTATCAATATGGTCCCCAAATACATATCCAAGTGTAAAAGTAAGGGATAGCCATAACAGCGCGCCGCTGTATGCAAAAAGAGCGAATTTTTTATAAGGCAGTTTACTGAAGCCATACAAAAAGGGAAGGAAGTTTCGGATGCCTGGGACAAAATAGCTGAAGGAGAGGGAAAAGGCATGATACTTTTCCATTAGCTTTAAAGAAGAGTCAATCGCCCTGGAAAACCTTTTGCTTCTCTTGAAATATTGCAGAAGCGGCCTGCCGATAAAACGGCCGATTGTATAGCAAGTGGTAAGGGCAGCCAGTATTCCGAAATAAATCACAATAAACGCGAGTACAGGATGAAGCGATTTTAAAGAGGAAGAAAGGCCGACAGTCATAACAATCAGTTCATTGGGAACAGGAAAAATAAAAACGCCCACCCAAAGCCATAGAAATAGCCCCAAATACCCGTTATTTTCAATGACTTCCAAAATAAGTTCCAGTTCCATATGGGGCCTCCTATCCTGTTTTAATTGCGTTTCCCAATTTCATCTAACACGCATTTATATATTCTTCATTCCCTTCCTTTACCCCTTTAATTATTATATCAATCCTTTTAAAATTTGCCCTTCTAAAGCAACCATATGCGATAGCCTTTTTTCTATGACGGAGGACAAAGAGTGAATTTTGGTTCCCAACATTTCATAAATGACTTTCATAGGAAGAGCCCTTTTTTCATATATTGGAAATGCGTTCAGTGAATATACATGAAGAAAGGGGCAGAACCGGATGCACCCCTATTATTTTTTTCGATACCCAAGGCCAGGACCCTATTCTCCACCCTCTGGATTCCAGCATTTTCCTGCAAATTATCAAGGCTTTTACCATCCTGTTTATTTTTATAGGACATTTCCTGGTGTGGATCCCGAGATGTTCATGAGCTCGGCAAAAAAAATGGAAGTGATCATGAGGGATGCCAGCACATTGCTGGTAAATATGGCGGAGTCAAGGAAATTTTCATACGATCTGATGTCAGCTGCCCAACAATCAAAAATGAGTGAAGTTGAAAGGATGATAAAATCAACAGGCATTTCTCAAATACCTTCTGTGTCTTATACGCCAGATGGCCTCAGTCTTCATTTCGAATCCGAGAAGGAAGATAATGTGAAATGCTGTGATTTGACTCTTAAGCTTCGGTGGATGTAGATAAGAGTCATTTCTGCAGAAAATAAAAAAGCTCTCCAGCCAGAGAGCTTTATCTTTTTACCGATAATAAGGATTTCCTCCGTATCCATAAGGACCGTATCCCGGGTATCCGCCGCCATAAGGACCGTAAAACGGTGCCGGGGGCCCATAGAATGGCCGCGGCGGACCGTAGAATGGTCTTGGAGTAAATAATGCTGCACCTAATCCGCCTCCCAAAAAACCTCCCAGCAGACCGCCTACAAACGGTCCTCCGAAAAAGAATCTGTCGCCCCCGCCATGATAAGGGCTTCTATAGTGATACATATTGGGTAACCTCCTTCATTTCAATGCCTTCTCTATTTAATATGCAGATGTCCGCATTTTGAGTGGGCTATTAAAAAAAGCAGAAGACTCGAGGGGGCAGGCGCTTTGCGCCGGACAGCTATCCATGCTCAAATTTTAAATCTATTTCAGCATAGCAGTGCACATAAAAAAGCCCTCTCCTATTAATCAGGAAAGGGAGGAAATAATTAAGGCTTACCAACCTTATTATAATGATTCGCTGAATGACATCGTTTTATGGGTGGATTATATACAAGAATAATTTGGTAAAAATTGAAGCCTGCCAGTACCAAAAGCAAAACCCCCATAGCCTCATGGCCAGGGGGTTTTAGTATATTAGTTTACTGCTTTGACTTTATCAAATGCTTCTTCTACAGAAACATAGTCATAGCCAAGGTCTTTTGCAACCGCTGGGTATGTGATGCTGCCATTTACAACATTAACGCCAAGCTTAAGTGCAGCGTTATCTTCAATTGCTTTTACAACGCCTTTGTTGGCAATTTGCAGAGCGTAGTTAATAGTAACATTTGTAAGAGCGATTGTAGATGTTCTTGGAACGGCACCAGGCATGTTCGCAACTGCATAGTGTACAACGCCATGCTTTTCATAAGTTGGGTTGTCATGAGTTGTAATATGGTCAACCGTTTCAAAAATACCGCCTTGGTCAATTGCCACGTCTACAACTACAGAACCAGGCTTCATTGTTTTGATCATTTCTTCTGTTACAAGCTTAGGTGCTTTAGCTCCTGGAATAAGAACAGCACCGATTACTAGATCTGCATCTTTAACTGCTTGTGCAATATTGAATGGGTTAGACATTAGAGTTTGGATGCTGTTTCCAAAGATATCGTCAAGCTGGCGAAGACGCTCTGGGCTTAAGTCGATAATTGTAACCTGTGCACCAAGGCCGATTGCCATTTTCGCAGCGTTGATACCTACTACACCGCCGCCAACGATTGTCACTTTGCCGCGTGATACGCCAGGAACGCCTGCTAAAAGAATTCCCATGCCGCCATTTGTTTTTTGAAGGAACTGAGCACCGATTTGAGAAGCCATGCGTCCTGCTACTTCACTCATTGGAGTAAGAAGTGGCAATGTGCGGTTTACTTCTACTGTTTCATAAGCAATAGCAGTAACACCTTTTTCAGTTAAAGCTTTTGCCAGCTCAGGTTCAGCTGCAAGGTGAAGATATGTGAAAAGAACCAAACCTTCACGGAAATATCCATACTCAGATGGAAGCGGCTCTTTAACCTTCATGACCATTTCAGCAGCCCAAGCTTCTGCTGCTGTATCAACAATGACAGCTCCAACTTCTGTATAGTCTTCATTTGTGAAACCGCTTCCAATTCCTGCATCGATTTCAACAAGTACTTTATGTCCGGATTTAACTAGTGCATCAACGCTTGCTGGTGTTGCAGCAACGCGGTTTTCGTTGTTTTTAATTTCTTTAGGTACTCCAATAATCATGGAAAAATCCCCTTTCAATCTATCAAGTATGAAATTTACTATACTCAGTATAATAATTTTATTAAAGCGCTGTCATTGTTAATTCGGTAAAATGAAAGAGCCTTCATTTGTGGAAATCTACAAATGAGGGCTCTTTTTTTCCAAACGCCTGATTTTCAGCTCAAGATACAAGGAGAGTTTTGTATTGGTATTTTTTAAATCAACTTCCCCTATCTCTGTGATTCTCTTCAGCCGATAGTTAAGTGTGTTCATATGGACGTGAAGTTTTTTTGCTGTTTCGTTTACATTGCTGTCATGGTCGATAAAAGCTTCCAGAGTGGCTAGTAGATTGGTTCGATGCTCGGCATCGTATTTTACCAGCTTTTCGATTGCAGGGTGCTCATAAGGTTCTGCCCGCTTTTTCTCCAGAATCGAATCGAGGTAGCGGAATATACCAAGCTGCTGATAGCTATAAACCTCCTGGATTTCTTCCGTAAATTGTTCTTTAAGCCTCAGAACCTTTAATGCCTCCTGGTAGCTCTTTTCCACTTTTTCATAACGGTCATAGATGGTTCCGGTGGCACCGCTAATGTGGTCGATGGTAAACCTGGTCTTCATTTGATCGATGAAGAACTGGATGAACTCAATGAATGGTTTTTCAGATAAAGAAGGTTCAGGCGGTGCTGCCAGGATGATAAACTCATTCCCCATCGCTGCATAAAAGGTAATATTAATTTTCTGGCTTGTTGTAGTCAGATAAATAATATTTTGTTCGATTTTTGACGTGATCTCTTCCTTAAACTGAAAGACGAGAACCGCAAAGGGTGATGGCGGCTTGATATTCAGATCCTCGAATCGGCCCAAAATTTCATTATGGCTTTGAAAATGGCCGGTTAAAAGCTCCCAGAAAAAGTCCTGGTACCCTTCCACTCTTTTCCTTTTTTGCGAGTTTAGTTTTAACAGTTCGGTCCTTGCAGACTGGGCAGCCAGTTTTAGAAGGTTCAGCTTGCTTTCTGTTAAAGGCGTTTCTTCCTCCACTGCCCAAATATAGCCCAGTACTTCATTATGATTACGGATGGAGATTGCTACCCGGTTGCCGAGGCCGATTTCCGTTATTTCCGGAATTCTCAAAGGTTCACCGTTTTGCATGAGCTGGGGAATCACCCGTTCCTTCCATAGACGGTTGATTACCTTTTCCGGCACCTTTCTGCTGATAATCGTCGCAATTCTTGCCGTATCCGTCTGATCGTCATGCGTACTATAGGCAATCAGGCGATGATTGACATCCTCTATTGTCACTGGACATTCCAAAACATCCCGAATCTTATCAACTAGTTCCTCGAGATTGCCAAACGTCCTCTTAAACGGATCTTTTTCCATTTTATCTTCACCCAATCCTAAAACCCCTTTAAACCACTAATATATACTCTCAAAATAAATAACCTATTGAAATTCCAATAACACCATTTCTAACCTATAATATTATACCTCATTCCACCCCCAACACTCTACCAAAGCTATAACGGCGATTCGACAAAATTAGGGTGGTACCTGGTACTTTTTTTATAAAATTCTTAATAATTTTAATTTATGAAAATGGGTTGAAGTTATATTCAGATAATTTTACAATAGGACATGTTCACAAAATCATCATAGTTTATTCGTTTAGTTCATAAAAATTGAAAGCGTTAACATCTGGGAGGCGACGATTTTATGCTTGAAACGCTTAATAAAATTAACGGGGTACTTTGGGGAACACCAAGTTTGGTTTTGCTTTTTGGTACTGGTGTTCTTTTAACATTCATGCTGAAAGGTCTTCAGTTCAGAAGATTGCTGTATGCATTTAAATTAGGATTCACAAAGGAAGGGCAAGCTTCCTCTAATGATGAGGGAGATGTCAGTAACTTTAAAGCCCTTATGACGGCTCTGGCTGCTACAATCGGAAACGGTAATATTGCCGGGGTGGCAACGGCGATTACGCTAGGGGGACCTGGTGCCATCTTTTGGATGTGGATCGTTGGTTTGCTTGGAATGGCAACTAAATATGCCGAAGCATTATTAGCCATGAAATATCGTGTGAAAAATGCAAATGGCGAGTATTCAAGCGGGCCTATGTATTATGTAGAGCGCGGCCTGGGCAAAAAATTCAAGTGGCTGGCTGTTGCATTTGCCATATTTGGCGCATTTGCAGCACTTGGAATCGGAAACAGTGTTCAATCAAACACAATCGCAGCTGTCATGGATACTTCTTTTGGCATTAGTAACTGGGTAACAGGGATTGTTTTAGCAGTACTTGCTGCATTAATTATTTTTGGAGGAATTCAGCGCATCAGTACAGTTGCCGGATTCTTCGTACCAATCATGGCAGTGCTTTATATTGGCGGGGCTTTGATTATCCTTGCCGTTAACTACGACCAGATTATCCCTGGTTTTGAAACCATTTTCTACTATGCATTTAATCCTGTTGCAGCAACTGGCGGATTTGTTGGTGTTGTTGTATCAGAAGCGATTAAAAACGGTGTATCAAGAGGTATTTTCTCCAATGAAGCCGGTCTTGGTACAGCTGCCCTTATTGCAGGTAACGCCAAAACAGACCATCCTGTAAAACAGGCGCTAGTTGCTATGACAGGTACTTTTATTGTTACAATCGTTGTTTGTACAATGACTGGATTAGTTCTAATCATTACAGGATTCTGGGATACAACAGGCGGCTTATTATCAGGCGTTCAGCACGAAGCCAATCTTGACGGCGGTGCATTAACGAGTGCAGCATTCGCACACGCCCTTGGCACAGTTGGGGAATATATTGTAGCATTCTCAGTTATTTTCTTCGGTTTCTCCACAATTGTGGGCTGGTATGTTTACGGTGAAAAATGCTTTGAATACCTTGTTGGAACAAAAGGCATCATGGCATACCGCGGAGTATACATTTTTGCTACTGGAATCGGAGCAGTTGCAAGCCTGACAACCGTTTGGGCTTTCGCTGACATGGCAAACGCATTAATGATGATTCCAAACTTAATCGCATTAATCCTGCTTAGCAAAGTAGTTGTAAAGGATACAAACGAATTCTTTGAAAACCACTACAAAGCAGCTAACAAGCAGCAGAAAATGGCTAGTTAATTATAATATTATTAACAAACACAGGTCTCTGATCTGTGTTTGTTTTTTTTACCACGAGAAAAAAGAAAGCTCATTTTTTTCTGAGATATATTTAAAAATGCGGTAGTGATAGAGAAGTTCATCTGCATAAAGCTCTCTTTCGCCAACAAAGGAATAAGCACTCAGAAAATCCTCTATATCCTCCCTGTTATCCGTATCCCATTCCCCCTTCAGCCACACTTTATAAGCCAATCCGCTGTTAAGCACTTGAGAGCCGGATTCATAAAAGATCTCCTCAATTTGATCCCTGTCCATGTTTTGGCCTCCTTCCAGTTTATTATTCATCCTTTTCTCTTTCCTTCTCCCTTATACATTTTGGGACAAGGCGAAAATACCAATTTTGGCACCACTGGTGGTTTGCTTGTCTATACTATATCGAAGTCTATTTTAAAATAAATCTGCTAAAAGAATAGCTAACACAATTTTGCTAAAGGGAGGGATGACGATGGAACTGAATGAGTTATTTCATTTGGATAATAAAACCGCAATCGTAACAGGCGGCGGACGTGGACTTGGCGAGCAAATGGCGAATGCACTTGGAGACGCAGGGGCGAACGTTGTAGTGTGTTCACGCAATCTCGAAGCATGCGAGCGTGTCAGCAGCAGTTTAACTGCAAGAGGTATCCAATCGCTTGCCATGGAGTGTGACATTACGAGCGAAGAAGACATCCAAAATGTAATCAATAAAACTTTAGAAAAATTCGGAAGCATTGATATCCTCATCAATAATAGCGGCACGTCATGGATTGCACCCGCACTGGAACTGCCTGCTGATAAATGGGACAAAGTCATGAATGTAAATTTAAAGGGTCTGTTTTTATTTTCACAGGCAGCCGCAAAGGTGATGACGAAACAGGGCAGCGGAAAAATCATCAATATTTCTTCTGTTAACGGGATGAGGGGGACAAATTCGGCTTTTCTGGACGCAGTCGCCTATAGCACCAGCAAAGGAGCAGTTATCTCCCTCACAAAGGATTTATCTGTAAAACTGGCCCCTTTAGGTATCCAGGTAAATGCCATTGCTCCTGGCTTTTTTCCAACGAAAATGACAAAAGCTTTGGAACAATCAAGCTCAGTAATTCTCCAAAGCATTCCTGCTGGAAGATTCGGCAATGACGATGACTTAAAAGGAGCTGCTGTCTTCCTATCCTCAAATGCCTCTGATTACGTTACAGGCCAGGTTTTAGTTGTAGACGGAGGCATGACTGTATCACTTTAGTTATTTAATTTATGATTACCGTTCAAAAAGGAGGATTAGCCTTTTTGAACTGCATCTTTAAGAAAGGAGAATGAATATGACCATAAACCATACAGATGCCCTATTGAACGCCATAAAAAAGGTAGGGATGAAGGTGGAGAAAGAGCTGAATGAATCGATCCAGAACTCCATCAATAAAGAAGATGTGTTAAACAATATGCTCACCCGCTCTGAGGTGACGGCCGCCGCGATGAAAAAGCTGCAGCAAGCCATTGAAACTCTCTCCATCCCTCTAAATTTCCCAACAAAAACTGATGTGGCAAATGCCGCTAAATTGACGGTTCAGGCGGAAGAAAAAATGGATCTGATCGATGAGAGAGTGATGTCTCTGGCTCAAGCGATGGAGGAATTAAAAAAATCGCTAGGCGGCCCACCATCAAAATTAGAATCTTCCAGCAGCAGTGAAAGCGCGGATCAATAAGATGGCAGAAAATCCTTTATCGAAAAAACTGCAAGGATTTTTCAAAACCATCAAGCAGCCTGAACCGGAAACAGGGTTCACTCCCCGTACGGCTGTTTGGAAGAAAAACAAAGCGGTTCTCTGGCATTATGCGCCCGCTGAAAAGAATTACAAGGTACCAGTCTTCCTTGTTTATTCGCTTGTAAATCAAGCTTTTATTCTTGATTTGGGGCCGCAGAACAGTTTAATCGAAGCCTTGACCAACAGCGGCTATGATGTTTACTTGCTCGATTTCGGCATTCCAGGCTATGAGGATAAAGACATTACGATGGATGACTATATTGTCCAATACATTCAGAAGGGTGTCAGGAGAACTCTATCCCATTCCAGAGCAGAGGAATTAACGGTTATGGGCTTTTGCCTGGGCGGAACTTTTGCAGCCATTTATGCTGCCATTGCAGAAGAACCGGTTAAAAATTTGATCCTTTCTGTTGCGCCGATTGATTTTAGCCACGTTCCGGTGTTCGACCAGTGGGCAGAGGAATTGCGGGAAACAGGCGCTGACCTGGATTCTATCTTGGATGCATGGGGCCTAATTCCTGCCCCGGCCATTAAAACGGGAATGCGGCTGGTTACCTCACCTGTCTATTATTCCCCTTATTTATCCCTTCTGAGCCGTGCCGACAATGAAGAATACGCCAAAAGGTGGAAGCGGTTCAACCACTGGACAAATGGCCATATTCCGTTTGCCGGTGCAGCTTTAAAGCAAATATTGCATGATCTCGGAAAAGAAAACAAGCTTGTCAAAGGCAGCCTTGTCATCGATGGAAAAAAAGCAGCTCTTGGCAATATTAACGCAAATCTCCTTGCAGTTGCTTCGAGCTTTGACCGCCTTGTACCGAAAGAGCAGCTTCTACCCGTCATGAACCTGGTGTCAAGCAAGGATAAACAATTTCACCTGCTAAAGGGCGGACATGCAAACCTTACATCAGATGGAAAGGTACCTTACTATATGAACGATTGGCTTTCGGTCCGTTCTGGACAGATAAAATAAATCTCTTCCCCTGCCAAGCGGGGGAATTCAATTTTAAAGGAGGTACCTCAATGTTATTTTGGAATTACACCCATTTTGTTAAAAGCGGATATACCATCAGTGCGTATATGGGCTTTGCTTCCCTTGTATTCAAAGATTTTTTTAGAAAATAAGTATCGTTAAGAACCATGCTATTGCTGCATGGTTTTTATTTTGTTTTAGGCTGTGGTAAAGCGTATTTTTGTATTTATTCTGCAAACGGATTGCTTAAGCAAATTCCCATATCAGGTTTTGAGTTATAAAAGGCAAAGTGGCAAATATTAAAGGTATTAAGGCAAAAGGAGATTGTAAAATGGATGAAAAGATTTTCAACGCAATAACCCGGATATCCGGCCGTTTTGCCCCCCTGGATCTTCTGATGATTCTCATTTCGAATAAGGCAAGGTATGTATTTTTATTTGCACTGGCAGGTATGTGGCTGGCGAAAGGACCGGCAAGAAGGACAGCTAAAAAGGCTGTGCTGGCTTCTCTGTTTGCACTAGTCCTGAACAGAATCATCAAGCTTATTTATTTTAAACCGCGGCCCTTTGTAAAAAGAAAGGTCGGGATACTGATTCCATCGAAAAGGGATTCCACTTTTCCAAGCAAGCATACACTGCTATCATTTGCTGCTTCCATTGTCATCCTATACGGAAATCGATTTATAGGACGCATTTTGTGCTGGCTTTCAGTTCTTACAGGCTTTTCACGTATTTGGGCTGGCCATCATTATCCTTCTGACATAATGGGAAGCGCCCTGATTGGAAGCACTATTGGCTGGATTACCGATAGATTTTTCAAGATGGATTCATCGGAAGACAATGAAGAACTCAAAAAAATGTAAAATTAACACTATCTTTGGCGAATGAAAACTTGTTTTGTCACCTGGGAAGGACTTCCCGTTTTCAATAGAGAATGGGTTTGGAAAACGGGAGGGGATCAGGATGAATACGAGTGCTGTAGCCAAATTATTAGGGGTTTCACCTAGCACTGTGCAGCGATGGGTCAAACAACTGGAACTCCGGACGGAACGGAATGAATTGGGGCATTATTTATTTACGGATGGTGATATTGATCTGTTGAGGCAGGTTCAGGATCAGCTGAATCAGGGATTGATTTTGCAGGATGTAACCGTGAGGGGCAAAAAGGCCAGAAAAGGAACTGTCCAAAGCGAACAAACGAACCCAGCCATGGAAAAGGTTTTATTAAAAATAAGCGAACTTGAGCAGAGGCTGAACGGAAAAGCAGATGACGTTGTCTCTTATCAGCTGCTTCAGCACCGCCGGGAAATAGAAGAGTTTCAGAAAGAGATAGAACGCTTGAATAAACGGATTGAAGCACTTGAAGCCAAGCAAGCTGGAAACAGCCGTAAAATTCAGGCAGATAATCTTTTGGTTTTTGATCAGGAAAAAACAAAGAAAAGGCTTAAAAAGAAGAATATCTTTTCCATGCTCTTTGGATTTTAGTTGGACGGCAGCCTCCTTCTAAAGATCATTGTGGAGTGGAGCGGAAGGGGCAAGGAGGCGCCTTGAACCGCTCGTGTAATGCGAACACCTGCAGTGGAAATCAACGGGCATGGTAAACAGATCCTGCTAATAAAAAAAGCGTTACAGCTGCTTTCCAGCTAGTAACGCTTTTATGGTTAAGGGAATGCTTCGTTTAAGAGCACAGGCCGTCACGCCCCAAGCGGGTTACGCCAGCGCCTATTTGATTAGCCCTCTGCTATCAGCAATTCCACATTAAACCTCTCCAATATGTCGATAAAAGCTTTTTCAGGCATTTTATCCGTTATAAGCAGATCAACATCACTTAACTCGGCAAACTTAAAAAACTCGTTTACACCGATTTTGGTATGGTCAGCAAGGACAATTACCTGGTCAGCCTGGCTGATCATTTTTCTTTTAACCATGCCGTCCTCCTCATGAGCAAGAGATAGGCCGCTCTCCGAAAGGCCGACTACTCCAATGAATGCTTTATCTACTTGATACTGTGAAAGCTTTTCAATAACAGAAGAGCCGTATAAAAAGCGGTGCTCCTTTTGCAGCATGCCGCCAAGCAGCAATATTTCCGCATTGGGATTTGATGAAAGTATTTCCGCCTGGTTAATTGAATTGGTTATAACCGTACAAGAAATTTCTCCCATATTTTCGGCACATGCCTGAACGGTGGTGGAGGTATCCAAAATAATTCTTTCGCCGTCTTGGATAAGGGATGCTGCCCCTTGCCCGATTCTTTTTTTCTCGGACGAAACCATCTTTAGCCGATTGGCATAATCCTTTACTTCATGGCGGGGAGTTGGCAGAATTGCTCCCCCTCTCGTCCGGATGATCTTCTGTTCCTCTTCAAGCCTAACCAGATCGCGCCTTGCCGTATCTCTGGATACATGAAACAATGTACAAATTTGTTCTACTGATATCCGCTTATTGTTTTCCAGATAATTCAGTATCGCTATTAACCTTTCTTCTTGGAACATATTAAACCGCCTGCTTCTTTAAGTAAAATTGCTTTTACTTAAGCAATCATAAGTAATTACCTTATTATAAACCTTATTCATAAGTGTTTTCAAGTGAATATAATGAAAAACTCTGCCAATGCTTACGATGGATTTAATCCCAGCTGAAGCGTTCTTCTTTAAAGGGATCCCCATAATTATGGTAACCGTTTTTCTCCCAGAATCCCGGCTTATCAGATTCTGAAAATTCAATGCCTCTCACCCACTTCGCACTTTTCCAAAAATAAAGATGGGGAATCACTGCACGCAACGGAAATCCGTGCTCAGGTGTTAGCTTTTCACCATTATGCGTATGCGCCAGCATACTGGTCTCCCTTAGAAAATCATCAATTGGAAGGTTAGTTGTCCATCCTTCCTCTGCATGGAGGATGACAAATTTTGCAGTCTCTTTTACACCTGCAATCCTGGCCAGCTCTACAGTCGAAATTCCCTTCCACACATTATCAAGTTTTGACCAGCCCGTGACACAGTGAATGTCATTTTTATACTCAGTCTGCGGGAGATTCATCACCTCGTCATAAGACAAGGAAACCTCCTTTTCCACTTCCCCAAAAATCTTTAGAGACCAATCCTGCATATTGCTGTAATAAGGGACATTTCCATAATGCAAAACAGGAAAGGACGTCGTAACGTTCTGGTTGGGCGGTATCCTGCTGGAAACCTGTTTTCTTACTTTCCCAAAATACACTGAAGCCACCTCGGTTCGTTTTTCTTTATGGTAACCCACTTTTAAGGTGGTTAAAAGTATATAGAAAAGCAGCCTCCCCAAAAAAAGAGAAGCTGCTTTTACTATGCTTTGCTGCCTGTTTATTTTTGAGGATCTCATACCTTCCGCCCCAATCAGCAGGGTGCCACATAGTCTTTTATTAAGGCTCTTTTCGTATAGA
>JAGGRA010000002.1:40813-139927 GCA_018613035.1 Pseudomonas sp. ISL-84
TCCCGCTCCCTCTCTTCCCGCAGGAGTCAAGTGCCTTCCACTCCAATCAACTCAGTAATTAAAACTAGTTTATAAGCAACAAACTTTGCGAAAACAGCCTTTATTAAAGAATAACCGCTGCCAGCCATCCAAAGAGGATCAGCGGGATGTTATAGTGCACGAATGTTGGCACACATGTGTCCCAAATATGGTTGTGCTGTCCGTCAGCATTTAAGCCTGCTGTCGGTCCTAAAGTACTGTCTGATGCCGGGGATCCAGCATCTCCAAGCGCTGCGGCAGTTCCTACTAATGCGATTGTCGCCATTGGGCTGAAGCCAACCTCTAGTGCAAGCGGAACGAAAATGGTTGCAATGATTGGAATCGTTGAAAATGAAGAACCGATTCCCATTGTCACAAGCAAACCAACAAGAAGCATAAGCAATGCCGCAAGTGATTTATTGTTGCCAATGACTCCTGCTGCCTGCTCAACAAGCCTTTCCACGTCTCCAGTTTCTTTTAGGACATCAGCAAATCCGAAAGCTGCCAGCATAACAAATCCAATAAAGGCCATCATCTTCATACCTTCTGTTAAAAGCTGATCAGCTTCGCGCCACTTAACAGCCCCACTGATATAAATCACTAAAATACCGGCTAAAGCACCAAAAATCATGGAATCAAGCTGCAGCTGAACAACCAATGCTGCAACAATCGCAACCAGGGACAAGATAATGCCCGCTTTTGAGTACTCGCCTTTTTCCATCTCAACGATTTCAGTTGTTTGATAGTCTCTTTTCTTGCGGTAAGAAACAAAAATCGCAATGAGCAAACCAACAACAAGACCTGCAGTCGGAATCAGCATCGCTTTTGGAATGTCGGACATGTTTACCGCCAAACCGCTGCTTTCCATATTTTCTGCAATGATCCCTTGGAAGATCTGGCCAAAGCCCACCGGCAATAGAATATAAGGTGCCGTCAAACCAAATGTCAATACAGACGCAATTAATCGACGGTCAATTTTCAACTCATTCATGACCTTCAATAAAGGCGGAATTAAAATCGGAATAAACGCAATATGGATTGGAATCAGATTTTGGGAAAAAATCGCCATCAGTAAAATTGAAAATACGATCAGTGCTTTTGATAATGTTTTCCCTCTGGATTCACCATCCTTGCCGACTTTTGCAAGAACCCATTCAACCATCAGATTTGGCAGGCCTGTTGCCGAGATTGCAATGGCAAAACCACCTAATAAGGCGTAGCTTAAAGCAACTTCAGCACTTCCTCCCAGCCCGTTTGAAAAGATTTCAATTGTTTTATCTATGCTTAAACCGCCTGCCAGCCCGCCTGCCAGTGCACCCGCCACAAGGGCAAGAACCACATTCACACGCAAAAGGCTGAGAACAAGCATGATTAGAACTGCAAGTACAACTGCATTCATGATGCAACCCTCTTTCTGTTTGCTACCTTTTTATTTTTTGCTTTACTCTGCTAAATTGGTAGAGTATTAAAACACAAATATTAAATTATCATACCTTCTCTTTGGGTGTCAATCTGTTTTTAGTAGATTGCTATTGGGAGTTTGGACCAGAGGAGGAAATGGAGGCTGACGCTGGAAGATTTGCGAAAAAATAGAGGAGCAGCCGGCCTTTGCCAGGGCTGACGGCCGGTAAAGCCTTTCCCTAATAAAAAACCCCGGAGTTCTCCGGAGTTCTAAGAAAATATTATTTAGTTTCAAATCTTTCCACAAGCAGGGCCAGTGTGCGGACCATTACGCCTGTTGCGCCTGATGGACCAAGGTCATCGTTTTTCGTCGTTGTCGCTGTTCCTGCTATATCAAGGTGCACCCACGGAGTGTCTTCGGCAAATTCGCCTACGAATCCTCCGCCCATAATAGCATGCCCGGCGCGGCCAGGTGAGTTGTTCAGATCAGCCACTTTGCTGTTTCTGATTCTTTCCTTGTCTTTTTCAAAAAGCGGCAAGCGCCAGATTGGTTCGCCTGCTTCATAGGATGCTTCAAGAACCTGCTCAAACCATTCTTCATTATTGGCTAAAGCTCCTGTTGTCTCCTCGCCAAGCGCGACGATCACACCGCCTGTCAGTGTTGCTACATCAACCAGGTAGTTTGCTCCATGATGCTTTGCATACGTTACCGCATCTGCTAGAGCCAGGCGGCCTTCCGCATCCGTATTCAGGACTTCGATAGTCTTGCCGCTCATGGATGTGATGACATCATCGGGCTTGAAGGCTGTTCCGCTGATCATATTATCAGTTGAAGGAATGACAGCGACTACGTTTTGCTCAGGCTTTAATTCTCCGATCACTTCCATTGCGCCAAGCACGGCTGCCGCACCGCCCATATCGCTTTTCATGCCGACAATGCCGTCCTTCGGTTTTATGGAATAACCGCCTGTATCAAAGGTAATCCCTTTGCCGACCAGACCAATTACGTCCTTCCATTCTTCCTTGCCCTGATATTTAAGGACAATCATTTTAGGAGGCTCTGCTGACCCCTGGTTAACGGCCAAGAGGGCACCCATGCCAAGCTTAAGCATGTCTTCTTTATCAAGGATTTCAACTTCGAATCCGTATCTCCATGCAAGCTCTGAAGCGTAATTTGCCATATCTGTAGCTGTCAGCATATTCCCTGGCAAATTTACCAGTGTACGGGCTGAGTTCGTTCCCTTTCCGTATGCATATCCAACCGTTAGGGATGCCTTAACATCTTCTTCATCCGCTGCATCACTATACACCACAACGCTTTCAATTTCTTTTTCCGGTTCATTCGATTTCTGTTTGTAATCTTCAAATTTGTATGTAGCAAGAGCAAATGCTTCACTGACTGCGTGGGCTGCGTCCAGCGCATCTACTTTTTCGTTTGTAAAAGTATCCAGGTATACTGCTGCATCCTGAAGCTTGGACGATTTCACCTCATTAAAAGCTCTGCCCAATGCTTCGCGCAGAAGCTCAAAGCTAAAGTCCTTTTCCTTCCCAAGACCCACTGCAAGTAAGCGCTTAGCCCCGATTTTTCCAAATGTATGTATTTTTGCAACGGCTTTTCTCTTTGCAGAAATATCTCCACTTTTCACAAGCTCTGTCAGCTGGCCGTCAAACTGCTCGTCTGCACTGGCAAGAACACCTTCAAACTTGTTTGGTTTATCAAACACACCGACAATCAGGCATTCGTGTTCAGCTGAATAATTGAATTCCTGTTTTACTGAAAACATTTTAGCACCCCCATAATAGCTTCACTCATGACTTCATCTTAATTATATCGAAAACACAGAATTATTTCGACTATCTAATTTTATAACATGATCCTTCCTGCCTAATCCTCCAGATACAATACGAGCTGAGGGAGCTTTGGAAGATTTCCGACCTCTTTAAAGGGCACCCGATCGATCTGCTTCGGAAAAATAGAGAGACATTCCTCAATGAATTTATATATATTCTCCAAGTCCAGCCCCCAATGCTTCGGCCGGTACGACTGCAAGTAATCATGGGCTGCCTGCATCATAAGCCTTGCTCCTTTTACATTGCCATACTCATAGTGATAGATGCTTACACTCATCTGGAGCAGCCCCTTAAAAAAGAGGTTGCCCTTGTCCGTCATCCACATTTCCTCAAGAAGATCGTGGCACGTATAATAGTCACCCTCATTAAAGCTGACGAAGAACTCGTAATATTCAATCGGGTAATCTTCCAAGAGCATCCTCTCCCACTTCATTTTACAAGTCCTGCCCTGCTGTTACAGCCCATTTTAGCAAAAGGAAAGATTATTCGCACATTTACAGCTCCAGCACATTTTCTTAAGTATATTCCGGCATAAATGGGTAAAGAAGAAAAGAGAAAGAAAGGAGTACGATATGGACACGATTTTATTTGCCGGATTCGCTATCGCCTATATATTGCTTTTCGTCTGGGCGCTCGTTTTGGTAAAAAACAGCGGGTCTGCGAGTGCTGCCTTCTTGCTGCCCGTTATAGCGGGTCTGATTTATGATAATGGAATTCTGGCAGCCGGCCGTTTCATCGGAGAGGGGACCACGCTTGAATTCATGAATGATGCCCGTTTTTGGATTCATGCCTTTTTCACGCCTATGCTTGTTCTTTATTCATGGAATACCTTAAAACAGGCTGGACTTGAGTGGGCGAGTAAAGGCTGGCTGAAAATTACAGCATTTCTCCTCACTGCAGGGTTAATTATGTTTGAGCTTTTTACAGAGGTGTTTGGCCTTAAACTCGAGCCGCAATGGGAATACAATGTTTTGAGTTATAGCAGTGCGGAAGCTCAAAGCGGACCGCCTCTCATGGTGCTGATCGTTTCTCTTGTTCTGCTGGTATCCTCAATCATGATTTGGCGCATACAAAAATGGTTTTGGTTTTTTGCCGGATCTCTAATCATGATCATCGGAAGCGCCATAAAACTCCCTATCAAAAGTGCTGCAGCTGTTAATGCGTTTGAATTAATCCTCTTGCTTTCATTAACTGCAACGGCCCATTTTCAAAAAAAGAATAACTCTTCATAAAGCTTATAAGAGAACTGCTTGCAGAAAGAGGAAAACTATTAGAGAATATTAGATATAAGTTTCAAGAAATTTCAGTCAATCTGTTGAACTGCATTTTAAAAAGGGCTGTTTTCTTAAAGTTTTGTTGTTTTAGCTTAGGAATTTTGCACGTTGATTTCCGCTCCAGGCACTCAGCGAACCAACGGGGCTACCGGGAGCCTCCTCGACGCTCTGCGTCTCCGGGGTCTCCCTTGGTATGCTACTCCCGTAGGAGTCTCGTGCCCTCCGCTCCAATCAACTCAGCGGTTAAACTTAGTTAGCCTTCTCAAAGCAGCTCTATAAGAAAACATGCTAAAAAAACGATGACAGTTCCAGTGAAGTAACATACAACTTAAAGGTGGTCTCATATGGAATTATTCACGAACTTCCCTCTATGGTCTGCTCTCGCAGCCATCTTCTTTGCCCAATTTGTAAAAGTGCCGATTCAATTTATCGCTACCAGGAAAGTGGATTGGTCACTGCTGACAAGTACTGGCGGGATGCCAAGCTCCCATTCTGCGGCTGTTACAGCCCTTTCCACTGGTGTTGCACTTGAAACCGGGATGGACTCCGCTGTATTTGCCGTTTCTGCCGTTTTTGCCATCATCACCATGTTTGATGCTACCGGCGTACGCCGCCAGGCAGGGGAACAGGCAATCGTTTTAAACCAGCTTGTCGCGGATTTCAATAAATTTGTTGAAGAAGCAAAGATGTGGCAAAAGAAAGAGGAAAAAGAAAAGCAAAAAGAATTGAAGGAACTGCTTGGCCATAAACCAGTTGAAGTTTTATTTGGCGGCTTAACAGGCATCCTATTAACTTTAGGACTTCATTATTTATTATCCTGATAGGTGTGATTGGAATTGAAAATCCTTTCCTTATGTCCGAGCAATACGGAGTTAATGGAGTATTTAGGTTTTACCCATTTGCTGGCCGGTGTGGACGATTACTCAGATTGGCCTGATCAAATTAGCGGGCTTCCGCGGCTGGGGCCCGACTTGTCCATCAATATGGATAGGGTTGAGGAATTGAAGCCTGACCTGGTGCTTGCCTCTTTAAGCGTACCGGGTATGGAAAAGAATGTGGAGGAATTGAAAAATAGACACATTCCCCACATTGTTTTAAACCCGCAAAGCCTGGAGGATATTGAGCAGGATTTAATCACTGCTGCCGAAAAAATCGGTAAGCCTGATGCTGGCATTTCTGCCGCTAAAAACTTTCGAGCAAAAATAGAAGAGCTCAAAAAAATCTCAGCAGGGATAAGGGAAAAGCCCAGCTTATATTGGGAATGGTGGCCGAAACCTGTTTTTACACCCGGCAAAGTCAATTGGCTCACAGAGATCAGTGAGATTGCTGGAGCTAAGAACCTATTTAAGGACGTTGAGCTTGCAAGTGTCCAAACCGATTGGGATGATGTACTGAAAAGGCAGCCGGATTATATTTGCCTTGCATGGGTAGGCGTCAGAAGGGAAAAGGTAAATCCGGAAATAGTGTTGAAACGTCCTGGCTGGAGCGAGTTAGAGGCAGTAAAGCAGAATAAAATTCTTGTCCTTGAAGAAGAGCTTTATTGCAGGCCATCGCCACGGTTGATTGAAGGAGCTATCAGATTAGCAAAGAAAATCCATCCAGAGGCATTCTCCTCGTTATAGAATTAAAAAGGCAAATCCGTTATAATTTCGGATTTGCCTTATTTTTAACTTTGTTATTTATTTTTGCTCGGATTTAATATATCGCTGCCTAAAAACCTGCATCGACTCATTTTCATTCAGTATTCTTAAATCTTCTTCCGTCAGAGTGCCATCGCCCATTTCAATGATAAAGACATCTAGCGTCTTTTTTCCCCAATTATTATAAACATCTTCAACCGTTTCATAATATAGGTCAAGTTTGTTTCCTTTAATCGCGCCGCCTTTATCGGCCACAACACCATAGCCATAGTCAGGGATAAACAGGATTGTCCCAATCGGAAAAACATTTAAATCTGCTGCGACAGTAGAATATAAATCTCGTTTTACTTTAACTCCTGAGTATGTAATGCCAAATGAAGGGTGATCAGGATTTTTTCCTGTGGATTCATAAAATGCCGTATAACCCGTGGCAATGACTTGTTTTGTCTGATATTGCGACCAGTCAATTGATTCCTCCAAAGTTGGGGTCTGGCTTGCAACCGCTTCGCTGGCTGAAATCTTTGGATCCAGACTGGCTACACGCTTTAAAAATTTAAATGCCACTCCAACCGACTTAAATGTATGATCAAAACCTGATTGTTCATCCTTGCTCGTTTGTTCAGCTTCACTTTGATAAAAGTTAACGATCGATCTAGCTTCAACTCCGGATATCGAGTGAAAAGTCGTTAACAATGCCCCTAAAAATAAAGCTGACATGATGGATCGTTTTGTCCATTTTTTTAATCTGTTCATCTAAAACACTCCTCCCAAAGTTATTCATTTCCCATCTTTCAGAGAAATATTCATAACTTTAAGAAGTTCAAGGCTTCCAGCAAGCAGTTACAGATAGAATGAAGCCAATGATGCCAAGGGCTCGTCCAAATTTAAACACACTATTCAAAAAAATAAAAAAACCCCTGCTATTAGCAGAGATTTAGTATATGAATGATATTTTTAAAACATACGATAACCTTTTTTACGGAGCAGCCTTATTGTAATTCCGGCAACAATGGCCCCTGCCATTCCGCTGCTTAAAATTAGTATATCCGCCAGAGCAAGACTGGATAACTCAACACCGAGACTGGAGAAGGATTCACCTGTATTTTGAAAATATTCAATAAAACGGACCTTATCAATAATCAAGACCGCAATGATCGGATAAATAATGGCCATAATCCAGGACATTCTCAATAGCATATTCAATATAAAACCTATCCCAAAAAACAGCACAAAAAACAGGAGCATGGAGATAGGCAAAACGAAGATCGTCATTTGCATAGACTTGTTTCCTCCCTTAACACATCAATATTTAGTGTACTTAATGTGGGTTGGGGAGTCAATAAGAAAAGCGCATGTACCTGAAAGCCCCTGTCTTAGCTGGCAGTTCTATCATCTCCATAATAGTATTCAAAAAGAAAAAACTTCGCTTCCCGCGAAGTTTCATTCTTAGTCCTTTTTCTTACCTGTGCCGCCGCAGCATGAGCAGGTTTCTGAACCTCCCAATAATAATTGGAAATATCCTTTACCTGAACAATACATACACTCTTTATTTTCATAATTCTTAGCTGCCATGTCATTCATCTCCTTCGTTTTTTGTAACTGAATTTTCTGATAATATACCAAGGATACGAATAAATGAAAAGCTTCAAATTTCATGAAAAAATATCGGTGGAAACGCATACAAGCATGTTTTACTTCTGAAATCTCCCTGTATCTCTAAATTTCAGAAAATTATAAAAATAATTTGTAAGCTGTATATCCAAATGTATCCCCCGGGTTAATTCCATCAATTAAGGGTTTTAAAGAGGAATCCGAAGAAGTTAATATGTATTTTAGAAGAACTGAAGAGTCCGGATCGATGGCCAGCTCCCCCGGCTCACGATATTGTACATCAAAAAGCTCGCTCTCCTGTACTTTTAAGGTTTGACCTCGCTCTGCTTCCAGCATAAAAAGGATCATATTATCACTGACTTCGCCTTTTATGACCCCTGTTCGCAAGCCTATCATCCCTTTCACTGTGCATTTAACTCCTGTTTCTTCTTCAATTTCCCGAACTGCCGCTTCATCCGCTGTTTCTCCTGGCTCCACGAACCCGGCAGGCAGTGACCATTTTCCTTTCAAACCGCCGTACCTCTTTTTCACAACAAGCCACTTGCCATCAGGAGAAATAACCAATCCTGATACAGCCAGCCAGACTCTACCCCTTTTATGCTCCACTCCCATCTGACACCCCCCTTTTTAAAATATTGTATCATGAGCTTAATCCTGACAGCTCCATTTTGGGCATCAAAAAGGGACAGACCCATTAGGTCTATCCCTTCACAATAATATAAGAGCAGTTTTATTAAAGAACGTTGAATTTACCTTTTTTCAATACAAGGGAAGGTCCGCCAACCATGTATAGCGCACGGTTATCAATCATTTTCTTCATAAATGAAGCTTTGGAACCAACCATTTTCTTGCCGAATGCAACACCGATTGCATCGTCTTCACCAAGTGAACATACAGTACCTTTAATATCAGGAGTGAATGTTTCTAACTCAGTCTTATTGCGGATTAGAGCTGTTAAGTTCCTTGCACACACTTCACCCTGCTGCATAGCAATTTGTGCAGTAGGAGGGTATGGGCGGTTAATTTCTTCATTGATTATTAAAGAACAGTCTCCGATAATAAACAGGTTATCATGGCCAGGAGCACGTAAATCAGGCTGAACTTTTACACGGCCGCGCATTGCTTCAATGCCCGAGTTCTCAATAATAGAGTTTCCGCGTACACCTGCTGCCCAAACGACTGTTTCAGCTTTGATTTCTTCAACTTCATCTTCGCCTTTTCCAACAATGATGCCTTCAGGGGTAGCTTCCTTGATGGCCGTGCCGATCATGAATTGTACGCCTTTTTTCTCCAAGTGGGAGACTGCATAATTGACAAGATCAGGATCAAAGCCAGGAAGTACCATTGGCGCTGCTTCTACACAGATTAATTTAACCTTGTGGTAATCTACATCGTACTCTTTGCAAAGCTCAGGAATACGGTTTGCCAATTCTCCAAGGAATTCTATTCCAGTGAATCCAGCTCCGCCGACAACGATCGTCAGGCGCTCATCCTTTTTCTCTACTTCTGTATTATAAGTAGCAAATTGATATTCAATATGCTCACGGATTTGGCGTGCTGCATTCACATTAACAATCGAAAATGCATGTTCTTTAAGCCCTTTGATTCCGAAAGTTTCCGGTTCCGCGCCAAGGGCAACTACTAGATAATCATAGTCAATTTCGCCGTTCTCCAAGATGACTTTCTTTTCTTCTGCTTTAATTTCAAGAGCAGTTCCTTGAACAAATTCCACCTTATTACGGTCAATAACATCTTTAATATCGTAGCGTACACGATCGTGATGAAGGGTTCCGGCTGATGCCTCATGCAGCCATGTTGTTTCGTAATGGTAGTCATTTTTATTCACTAATACAATTTCTGCTTCATTTGTTCCTAAAGATTTTTGCAAACGGGTTGCAACCATCAATCCGCCGTAGCCTGCACCTAGGATAAGAATCTTTGGCTTTCTCAAGTGTATCACTTCCACCTTTATTAAGTATTTTCTAATGTTTTTCTTATCTTCCGCTGCTTTATATTTTTTATTTCAAAAAATATAAAAAAGTTTGTGATTTTATTCACTAACTAGTTCAAAAAAATGCCTTGAAATTGTCACAAAATATTAACATTATGCCTACTTTACATATTATTCTACTTCCAATTGTTTTTCAAGCCTAAAAAAATAGTTGAAAAACTTAAAAATTTTAAGACTTTTTTAAGAGAATATACGTGTTTTTGATTCTTAGCCCTCAATGTATCCTTTTTAGAGAGTTTTTATTATTCATAATATTTACCACGATTAGTGAGGTTTTTTTTGATTTATGTTAGAATATAGAGTGGAATTGAAATACATACTTGGGGGGATATAGCATGAAAGAAGATCAAAAAGTGTATGACATAACCATTATTGGCGGGGGGCCAACTGGTTTGTTCACTGCTTTCTACGGGGGTATGAGACAAGCTTCAGTTAAAATAATTGAAAGCTTGCCGCAGCTTGGGGGACAATTATCTGCTCTTTATCCTGAAAAATACATATACGATGTTGCTGGCTTCCCGAAAGTCCGCGCTCAGGAATTAATCGATAACCTGAAAGAACAAATGGCTAAATTCGAGCCAACAGTTTCTCTTGAACAGTCTGTTGAAAAATTGGAAAAGCAGGCTGACGGCACTTTTAAGCTGACTACCAATAAAGAAATCCACTATTCCAAAACAATCATCATCACTGCTGGTAATGGCGCATTCCAGCCACGCCGCCTTGAACTTGATAGTGCATCACAATATGAAGGGAAAAACCTTCATTATTTCATCGATGACCTGAATAAATTCGCAGGCCAGAAAGTGGTTGTATTCGGCGGCGGAGATTCTGCTGTTGACTGGGCACTAATGCTTGAGCCAATTGCCGAAAAGGTAACCATTGTTCACCGCCGCGATAAATTCCGCGCGCATGAGCACAGTGTGGAAAACCTGCAAAACTCCAAGGTGGAAATCAAAACACCTTACGTACCTGCAGAGCTAATCGGTGACGATGAAGGAATCAAACAAGTCGTTCTTGAAGGCGTAACAGACAAAGAAAAAGAAGTATACGACGTCGATGCAGTAATCGTCAATTACGGTTTCGTTTCTTCCCTTGGGCCAATCAAGGAATGGGGACTTGATATCGAGAAGAACTCAATCGTTGTTAACTCCAGAATGGAAACAAACGTTGAAGGCATCTATGCTGCAGGCGACATCTGCACATACGATGGCAAAGTGAAGCTAATTGCCTGCGGCTTTGGTGAAGCACCAACTGCAGTCAACCATGCCAAATCCTTTATCGATCCAAAAGCAAAAGTACAGCCAATGCATAGCTCTTCAATGTTTGGCAAATAAAAATAGCAAAAGGGTGGCCCTGATGGGGTCCACCCTTTTTTGTTGAAATGAGACGATTAGCCTGTTCGGTTTTCAGTTGGCGTTGAGATCCAAATTGGCATCGATTTAGCCAGCTTTTTATCGTGTCATCCAGCCTGCCTTAGCGTCTTTTCAGCTTTTTTTGAGTCCAGTCAAGCTCTTTTTTGAGCATTGATTGGTTCATTGCGCCGCCTTCAAGCTACTTTATGCGTCTTTTTTAGCTTGTTTTGTCTGCAATCAAGCCTTTTCTGCACCGTGGCCCATTTTTTGCAACTGATTAGACGTATTATGCGTCACTTCAGAATCTTATGCGCCAAATGGGCCAACTTATGCATCAGCTGGCACAGCTTATGCGTCACTTTTCGGATATATGCGTCACTTTTCAAATATATGCGTCACTCGTTGAAGTGACGCGGCCTAAGAAAGAGGAGCTCTCTCTCCTGCTCGATCAGCACTCTTCAGGTGTGCCTGTGTTTGTAGCTGTACGAAAAGAGGATCCGCAGCCGCAGGATGCAATGGCGTTTGGATTGTCGATTGTGAATCCGCCGCCCATCATGGATTCTTTGTAATCAATTTTTGTTCCTTTTAAGATCGCTGCATCGTCCTTGCTGACAAGGACCTGAATGCCATAGTGATCTGCCTGGATATCACTTTCCTCAACTTCATGGGCAAATCCCATTCCGTATGAAAGACCACTGCAGCCGCCTCCCTTTACCGCCACACGCAAGAAAGCATTTTCTTCTTCGTTTTGTTTCATCATTTCTTTTATATGCAAAGCTGCTGCTTCTGTAATGACCACTACTTGTTCCATTTTTATTCCCTCCTGTCAATGTAAGGATACTTCTATATTCATAGTATATACAGTAAATGATATGCGCTCAACTTAAGAAGCTTAACTATCTATTTACTATTTATAAATTCCGCATTTAAAGTAGTTCTTTTTACCCAATCCACTGACAAGACATGTTACAATAGTCATAATCATCCAATTTCCCCGGAGGTGACATTCAAATGCAGCAATTAGAGCCCACTTATGATAAAAAATTAGAATGCAAAGTCTGCAAAAAGAGTTTTACCACTAAAAAACTTCGCTCCAGATTTGTGAAAGTCTCCAGTTATGACACTGATTTTTGTCCCAGCTACTCTGCTGAAGGCATGAACCCGCTTTATTACCATATCCACACCTGCCCTCATTGCGGCTTTTCAGAATCAGAAGATTTTTCACCTTATTTTCCTCCTGGAGCATTGGAGCTTATCAAATTGAAAGTAGCCGATGTCTGGAAACCTCATGACTATAGCAGGGAGAGAAGTATAACGGATGCTATTAGCACATACAAGCTAGCTGTTTATTGCGGGACACTAAAAAAGGAAAAACATCTGATCCTCGCCGGATTATATATGAGGCTTGCCTGGATGTACCGCTCATTGAAAAATACTGAACAGGAACAGCGCTTTATGAAGCTAGCCATTAAGGAATATCTGGAATCGTATATGGCAGATGACTTTAGGGGATCGCCAGTTTCAGAAACTAGACTATTCTATCTGGTTGGAGAGCTTTCAAAGAGGACACAGCAAATTGAACAGGCTATAAAGTATTTTTCAAAAGTAATCGAAAAGAGAAGCCAAGAGCCCAAGCTAATTGAAATGGCAAGAGAACAATGGTATGAAATGAGGGCAGAGCAAAAATCAGCGGTTAACTAAAACAGTTGTGTAAAAACATTGATTCCTATTCAGAACTAGACTTAAACAAAAAAGGAGCGAACCATTCGCTCCTTTCTCTATTAAAACATCGGATTATCATCCAGATATTGATATATATTTTCAACCAGTTCATCTGGCGTTTCTCCCGTAACGACTTCTCCATTTACAAGAGCAAAAAGAGTGCTTGCACATTTTCCGCAATAGCCCAGACAGCCATATTCAATCACATCAAGGTCATAGTCCTTTTCTAATGTTTCCAATGCTTTTTGCGAGCCGCTGGCCAAATTGCTTATGCAAAATTCGATGATTGGCTTGATCACATCTATCACCTCTCTACCCTGTTAATGCTACCTTTTTTAAGAGAATACTGCAAGATTTGGATCCTTTCTCTCCTTTAAGTGCACATATTTACCACTTCATGTCGTATATTGTCAAGTTTCCCGCTGATATGTGTTGTGATTTTGTCACAATTTCGTTATACTTTTTTATGGGTTTAAGGTTATTAATATCATTTATTTATTTATTTATTTTTTTAAGATAATTTGTATACGTTTAAGTAAAATTTCTGAATAGAGAGAAAGACTTATTTAGCAGTTAGCTCAGTTAAACTTGGCAGTTGATTTTCGCTTTCAGGCGTTCGCTTTCCGAGATCGGTCCAACGCTCCTCGGCACCTTGCGCCTGCAGGGTGTCTCCCATTGACCCGCTTCTCCCACTGGAGCGAATCAACAGGGGCCAATATCAACACTGAGCATTAACAGAGACTAACAGATAAACAGTACGGACATAAAGGGGAATTATACTATGAAAAATCTTGTGATACTTGGCGGAGGCTATGGCGGTATGAGGGTGCTTGCCCGACTTTTGCCTAACCAGCTTCCTGATGATGTCTCCATTACGTTAATAGACCGTGTGCCATACCATTGTCTGAAGACGGAATATTACGCGCTTGCTGCCGGCACAATTTCCGATCAGCACGTACGTGTTTCCTACCCTGAACATCCAAGATTATCAATTAAATATGGAGAAGTAACAAAAATCGACATTGAGGAAAACAAGGTTTATCTGCAAGATGGAGAGCCTGTTTCTTATGATGATATAATTATAGGCCTCGGCTGTGAGGATAAGTACCATAATGTTCCTGGAGCGGACGTCCACACTTACAGCATTCAAACGATCGAAAAGTCCAGAAGAACCTACCAGACCTTAAATAATTTATCTCCAGGATCTGTTGTTGCGATTGTTGGAGCAGGATTAAGCGGTGTGGAGCTCGCTTCCGAATTGAATGAAAGCCGTCCAGATTTGAAGGTGAAATTATTCGACAGAGGCAAGCATATTTTATCAGCATTCCCTGAGAGATTAAGCACGTATGTGGAAAATTGGTTTGAATCACATAATGTTGAAATTATTAACCATTCCAATATTACGAAAGTTGAAGAGAATACCCTCTTCAATCATGAGGAAGCCATCCATTGCGATGCGATCGTATGGACTGCTGGAATACAGCCTAATAAGGTAGTCCGGGATATGGATGTAGAAAAAGATCAGCAAGGACGCGTTGTTTTAACCAAGCATCACAATATCCCTGACAATGAACATGTATATGTAGTGGGCGATTGTGCAAGTCTTCCTCATGCACCTAGTGCACAGCTTGCTGAAGGCCAGGCTGAGCAAATTGTTCAAATCCTATTGAAACGCTGGAAAGGGGAAGACCTTCCTGAGTCATTGCCTGTCATTAAGCTTAAAGGGGTTTTAGGTTCTCTAGGGAAGAAGCATGGATTTGGATTGGTGGCTGAACGCCCAATCACTGGCCGTGTAGCCCGCCTCTTGAAATCCGGCATTCTATGGATGTACAAGTACCACAACGGTTGATCCAACCGTAAATTTAAAGAGCATCCTCTCCAGGATGCTCTTTTTTATTGGCTATGTCTGCCTGTTGATTTTTGCTCCAATCAACAAAGTGCAATAATCAACATTGAGCCTTTTTATAAAACAGCCTGATAGCCGTACTTTTCCATTTCTGCATAGATAGTTTTCAGCTTGGGATTCCCTTCGCCGACGATCTCATTCTCAATAAGGACTACAGGATAGAACATATCCTCCTCAATGACCCGCTGTGCAAATTCTCTTTTATCCTCTTCTTCAGGCGGGTTATGGATATCAACATACACGATCTTAAAAGGCTGGTCTGCATACTTCCTGGATAGGGCTGCATCCAGCCACTCGTAGGTCTCCTTTGATGAAGGAAGGTTCACACAGCTTGGGCAAAGCTGTTCTGCTCCATATACGGTTATTTCTATTTCTTTCTTCATTTCATAATCCCCCTCTTTGCTCACGCTCTTCTTAGCTCCATTTTACAATATAAACAAACAGTTAACATAAGAAAATATTTTTCCTAATGTGTGGAAATTATGTTCCGGGAATAGATTTTTAGGATTGATTTGATTATAATAAATATAAGGAAAGGAGTCGATTTCACATGGCAGAACAAACGACAATGACTGAACAAGTTCAGGAAGTATTAGATAAATTGCGCCCGTTCCTTCTTCGCGATGGCGGGGACTGCGAATTGGTGGATGTTGAAGACGGTATTGTAAAATTGCGCCTTCTTGGTGCATGCGGAAGCTGTCCGAGCTCAACAATCACGTTAAAAGCCGGTATTGAGCGCGCTCTTTTAGAAGAAGTACCGGGTGTAGTTGAAGTAGAACAAGTATTTTAATTTCATTGACAAAAAGCGATGTCGGCATGACATCGCTTTTTTTTTGCTTTCTTTTTATAAGCCTCTGTTAAAGCTTATTGTAGATATCGGAACCTTGTTGAATGGAACGGAAGGCGGGTATTATATATGGCCAAATTCCGGTTCCTGTTCCTCAGCTAGGCTTTTTTTTAAAACACTGCTGCCTGCCTGGTCAATCTGCAAGCAGAGGATATCCATATCCGGAAGCAGCTTTTGCAGCCCCTCTGCCACTGATGGAGCTAATCCTGCTTCTGCAAGGCAGAGTACTGCTGGTCCTGCACCGCTTAAGGCTACACCAAAGGCGCCAAGCTCAGGAGCCATTTTTTCAATAACTTCCAGATGGGGAACCATTTTTTTGCGGTAAGGATGGTGATATAAGTCCGCTTGCATCATTTTCCCTGCCAGTGGATAGTTTCCGCTCAGCAAAGCCGCTACCATGACATTTCCTACCGCTCCTGCTTGTACCGCCTCTTTAAAAGACCATTCTTCCGGCAGAACGCCCCTCGATTCTTTCGTGAGAAGCTCTTCCTTTGGTACGACTGCAACGACATCCAATTCAAGATTTTTAATGGATTGTACATGGACCTCGTCCTCTGATTGGCAGCCAATCACCATCCCGCCTAGCAGCGATGCTCCTGCGTTATCGGGATGGCCTTCCATACGTGAAGACAGCTCTAATTTTTCCTGCTGGCTTAAATGAAGGTTACAGAGCGAGTCTGCCAGCTCGATTCCGGCTACTATGGCTGCAGCACTTGAACCAAGGCCTCTTGTCAGCGGGATATCACTGGTAATCCTGACTTTGCAGGCCGGAAGCTCTCTCCCATACTTCTTTGCTGTATCCCTTGCAACTTGAAAAATGAAATTCGATTCATCGGTAGGGTAAATGCTCAAAGGTGCTGACAGGGGGATCATTTCAAACCTATCAGCCCTTTCCGCTTCAAGCGTTAAATACAAGTTTAATGCGAGGCCGATAGAATCAAATCCTGGCCCCAGATTTGCCGTGCTGCCAGGAACTTTGATGACGAGCATTTCACCTTCGCTCATACATGGACGACTCCCTTAATATGCTCAGCCACCGCTTGTTCATCATTTGGCAGCAGTACCGGCTTAACAGGACTGCAATCAATAGCTGTGCTTGGATCCTTTAGCCCATTTCCTGTCAGAATCGCGACAACCTTTGTTTTATGAGGAATTTCACCATTGCGGAGCTGCTTGTAAATTCCCGCCAGAGAAGCACATGAAGCAGGCTCAGCAAAAATTCCTTCCGATGAGGCAAGCTTGCGGTACATGCAAAGAATCTCATCATCACTGACTTCATCAATTTTCCCATTGGACTCTGCCAATGCCGCATTCGCTAAATGCCAGCTTGCCGGGTTTCCGATTCGGATTGCTGTCGCAACTGTTTCCGGATTTTCAAAAACACGGTTATGGACAATGGCTGCCGCTCCCTCAGCTTGGACTCCGTGCATTCTAGGCAGTCCAGTCTGGCGTGCTTGATGGTATTCTTTAAAGCCTTTCCAATAGGCAGAAATATTGCCTGCATTGCCGACCGGCAAAGCGAGGATATCAGGAGATCCCCCCAGCTGGTCGCAGATTTCAAAGGCAGCTGTCTTCTGCCCTTCAAGACGATATGGATTCACCGAGTTTACGAGAGTGATAGGTTCTGTTTCGCTGATTTTCCGGACCATCGCCAGCGCCTGGTCGAAGTTGCCTTCGATTGAAACGACCTCTGCACCGTACATGACAGCCTGTGCGAGCTTGCCCATGGCGATTTTTCCTTCCGGAATGACAACAACACATCTCATACCCGCTCTGGCCGCATAGGCAGCCGCCGCCGCAGACGTATTGCCTGTTGAAGCGCAGATAATGGCATCGCTTCCCTCTTCCTTCGCCTTGGCAACGGCCATTACCATGCCTCTATCTTTAAAGGAGCCAGTCGGATTGGCGCCTTCTGTTTTTACATAAAGGTCAATGCCCCAATCCCTTGAGAGCTTATCAAGCCTGATCAGGGGTGTGTTGCCTTCATTCAATGTCAGCATTGGCGTATTTTCATTTACAGGCAGAAAATCTTTATATGTCTTTATTAGCCCTTCCCATCTCATACCTTTGCACTCCCTTCTACACGGTAGGAACTTTCAATTGTTTGTACCGCTGGCAAGTCTCTTAAATTCACTAAAATATCCTCGTAATCTTGCAGTGATGCCTGGTGTGTAACCAAGACGATTTCAGCAAGGCCCTTCTCCTTTAAAGGCAGCTGCAGGATTTTTTCAAAGCTAACATGATGGTCTGAAAAAATGGAAGTAATATTGGCAAAAGTGCCAACTTCATCTTTCACATGCAGCCTTAGGAAGTACTTTGAATAAATTTCATCTGCAGCCTTTAGCTTCTTTTCATATTGAGGAGTTACGGCGCTTTTGCCGTTAACGCCAAGTCGCATATTTTTCATCACACCAACAAGGTCGGATACAACGGCTGTTGCAGTTGGCAGACTGCCTGCCCCCGGGCCGTAGAACATGGTTTCTCCCACAGCTTCACCATATACATATACAGCGTTATATTCATCTTGGACGGACGCAAGCGGATGGGATTCAGCTAGCAATGTCGGCTGTACGCTGACTTCCACCTTCTCTCCTTCCCGATGGGCGATGCCGATTAGCTTCATTGTGTAGCCAAGCTGCTTGCCATATTGGAGATCCTCTTCAGTAATTTCAGTTATTCCTTTCACCTTCACGTCATCCAAGTCTATATTCATAGAGAAGCCGAGAGTTGATAGAATAGCCATTTTTCTAGCCGCATCAAGGCCTTCTACATCGGCGGTCGGATCACTTTCAGCGTATCCCAGATCCTGTGCTTCCTTAAGTACCTCTTCATATGCGCTGCCCTGCTTGCTCATTTTTGTCAAAATAAAGTTTGTTGTTCCATTGACGATTCCCATCATTTTTGTAATTCTGTCCGAGGCCAAGCCGTCCACAAGTCCTCTCAGAATTGGAATACCGCCTGCGACACTCGCTTCATAAAAGAGGTCGCAGCCATTTTGTGAAGCAGCAGACAGCAGCTCCGGACCGTAAACGGCCATTAGATCCTTATTTGCTGTCACCACATGCTTGCCGTTGTTCAATGCTTTCTTTAGATGATTTCTGGTTTCTTCTATTCCGCCCATTACTTCAATTACTACATCTATATCATTGTCATTTAAAATATCATCAGGATTCGCCGTCAGCCTATTCCGATCGACTCTAACCGCTCTTTCCTTTTCCAAGTTTTTAACGAGCACCTTTTTTACAACCACAGGACAACCGACTTGATGCATAAGCTTATCCTGATGCTTCTCAATGATTTGCACGACACCTGATCCAACTGTTCCTAATCCTAATAAACCGATTGAGATTGATTCCACGCTAGCTCCCCCTTTTAATGTTCACTATGTAAGTACATTTGTATTTGTATAGTAGACATTATAGAGGCGCGCGCTAATTTTTACAATAGGCAATTTTCCGAAAAATTATATTGAAAACGCTTAACACCCTATCATATTGCGGTTTTAATAGTAAAAATATTTTTCTTTTACTGAAGGTTCTTTTACATGTGGGCGTTTTCACGATAAAACACCTTATAGAAAAAGCACCCAGCTATTTGGGTGCTTTTCACAATTCATTTCTTATTGACTGGTGTTTTAGGCGGATTTCCTGAAAGGACAAGGTCGATATTATCCATACAAAGCTTCATCATGGCATAGCGTGTTTCCGTACTTGCGCTTCCGATATGAGGCATAGCCACCACATTCTTTAGTTCTAACAGCGGGTGATTGGAGCCAATTGGTTCTTCAGCGAATACATCCAAGCCGGCTGCAGCAATCTCACCTTCCAGCAATGCTTTAAATAAATCTTGTTCATTCACAACCGGTCCTCTGGAGGCATTAACGAAAACAGCATGCTTCTTCATCTTTTTAAAAGCATCGCGATTAAATAGATTTCTTGTGCCGTCCGTTAAGGGAGTCAGGCAGACAACGAAGTCCGAACGTTCCAAAAGCTCATCAAAGCTGACATATTGGGCTCCTAGCTCCTGCTCAGCGTCCGGTTTTCTGGAACGGTTATGGTATAAAATTTCCATTTCAAACCCGGTTGCACGCTTTGCTACAGTTTCCCCAATGTTCCCCATTCCAACAATCCCAATCGTTTTATGATGCACGTCCTGGCCAGCCAGCAGCAGCGGACTCCAGCTCTTCCAATTACCTTCCTTCACAAACTCAGCCGCTTCCACCATCCTGCGGGCAGCAGCCAGCACGAGGGCAAAAGTTAAATCGGCCGTTGAATCATTTAACACATCAGGCGTATTGGTTACTGTGATTCCCAGTCTTGATGCTGCCTCAACATCCACATTGTCATAGCCAACAGCCATATTGGCAACAATTTTCAGCCTCTCGCCAGCATGGAGAACTTCTTCATTGACTGGTTCGGACAACATCGTCAATAGGGCATCCGCCTTTTTTGCTTCCTCCAGGAATATTTCATAAGGGACAGGCACATCTTCCTGATTCCACATATGGACATCGTATTTTTCCTTAAGAATTGCGACTGCATCGTCAGGCAGCATTCTGCTAATAAAGATATATGGTTTCATACAGCACCCCTCTTATTTTCTCTGCTGTATGTTTCTTTCGCCAATATGGGCCATTATCCCTTCCTCTTTCTCTTTAACTCCTGATCCAATCGAGCACCGGAATCCTGAATTTCTTCACAGGAACCTCGGCAAATTCGAAAAATCCTCCAAGAAATTTCTCATGGTCATCAGACTGCCAAAGATACTTTTGAAGCCGCTCCTGCAGCAGCAGCTTCTGCTGCTCAGAATCCGTCACATAATAGTCCTCAATCGTTTCAAAATAATGTAGCGGAAACAGGAGCCGGGCGTAATAGAGCCTCCAAGAAAAAGAAGACAGCGGTGCGACACTTTGATATTCCGATAAAAATTGGCGAAGCTCTGGCTGGTAGGTTTTAATATTATGGAAGTACCTTTCCCGCGTCCACTCGGCCAAGTCTCTCGAAGAATGATCAAACACCCAGTCAAATGGATTCTTCATATAATAGGAATCTCCCCAGGTGGAAGATAATAACCTGACATGGCAAACCGTCCCGCTGTCAACCATGACCGGCTCATCATCCAGCTCTGCATCAACAAGATATTGTATGGAGTTCTCGGCAAGCCCCATATAGTAAGGAAAGGATTCCAAAAACATCCGCTCGAAATCATTATCGGGCTTCTGAAACAGCATTTCATTCCAAACCTTTTCCATTTGGTCCAGCCGCTGTTCCCAGAGCTGTTTCCATTGCCCGATTCTGCTCATTTTTTTCACCGGAAAAGAAATAGTCCTTCCTCTATAATGGAATTTCGCCAGTTTCCGGCCAAACTTAGTCATTTTTCGATTTTGAGCATGCTGATTGACCAGAACACAATAACGGCTATTCTGCCAATCAATATACTGCTTTCCATCCTTCGTTTTTAAAAAGGCACTAATGTTCCTGTCACCATTTTTCACAAGATGCTCAGCCATTTTTTCCAGTTCTTCAAGCTCTTCGTCAGCTACATGCCCCGCAGGTACAAGCAAGTAAAGCTGCCCTTGCTTTCGGCATGCATCATATTTTCCGATCCGCATCGTACCTTCTGCCTCTATGCCAAATTGCTCCTTTAGCAACTTTGTAAACAATTTTACCACCTCGTTTGGAAATGAGTCCTTAGGGAATATATATGAAAGAGCACAGGAAAACTTGTTGTTTTCTTGAATAAGACTATGTACCATGGAGATATTGATAAAAGAAATGAAACTTATCACATTTGCCGGCAGCGGGCATATTTTTGCAAAAAAGGGTATATACATAGGGAAAATAAATAGAAAAGGTGACGCCAATGAATAGAGAAGAAAAAGTAGTAAGTGTTACAGAACAGACAGCGCGGAAATGGCTCCATGAAAGAGGCGTAGAAATTCAGGATATAGCTGATTTAGTCTTCTTTCTTCAGGAAAAATATCACCCTGATTTAAAGATGGAAGACTGCATCAATAATGTCCAGAGGGTTTTATCCAAAAGAGAAGTGCAAAATGCTATTTTGACAGGCATTCAGCTTGACATGCTTGCAGAGGAGAAAAAGCTATTGGAACCGCTTCAGTCGATAATCGAGTCAGACGAAGGGTTATATGGAGCGGATGAAGTACTGGCATTATCCATTGTTAATGTATATGGATCCATCGGATTTACAAACTTTGGTTATATCGATAAATTAAAGCCTGGAATTCTAAAGGACCTAAACGATAAAAGCTCAGGCAGATGCCATACGTTCCTTGATGATATTGTTGGGGCCATCGCAGCGGCAGCATCAAGCCGCCTGGCACACAGCGCTGCACATGTAGAATAGAAAAGGATGGAGAGTGTTCTCCATCCTTTTTTGTTTATTTAAAATCCCATTCTGCTAAAGAATCAAGCACAAATGCCGGCTTTTTTTCATAGCCCTTAAGCAATTCCTTCGTTGTCACGCCTGTATGGACAAGCAATGTATCCATGCCTGCATTCATGCCTGCCAATATATCAGTATCATAGTTATCTCCCACCATAAGCGTCTCTTCCTTCGCGGTGCCCAGCACCTTTAAAGCCTGTTCCATAATAATTGACTCAGGTTTGCCGATAAACACAGGCTGGGTTTGAGTGGACACCGTGATGACAGAAGTTAATGAACCATTCCCCGGCAGCAGCCCTCTTTCAGTTGGAATGGCAATATCGCCGTTTGTAGAAATGAATGTGGCTCCATTTCTAACGGCCAAACAGGCAATTGACAGCTTTTCATAGTTAATGGAGCGATCAAGCCCTACCACAACATAATCGGCATGCTCCTCGGCAAAGCTTAATCCTTTTTCAGCCAATGCTTCGCGGATTCCTTCCTCACCGATCACATAAACAGATGCATCATTTTTCTGTTCATATATGTAGTTGGCAGTTGCCATGCTCGTTGTAAAAACCTGACCCTCTTCCGAAGGAATGCCGAACTTAACAAGCTTATCCGCTACCTGTGCAGGTGTTTTGGAAGAATTGTTTGTCACAAACAAATACGGCAAGTCTTGCTCACGCAGCTTGTTCACAAAGTCAGCAGCCTCGCTGATCAGCTCTGTTCCGCGGTACATCGTGCCATCCAGATCTATTAAGTAGCCTTTATATTTTTTCAAAAAAATCACTCCCAAATTTATCTTGGCCAAATTTAGTATTTGTATGAGATTGGCTTTTTAGCTAAGTAAAATACCCATAAAAGTTATCTTAAAGGATAGTCGGGATTTGTGCAATTTTTCACGATCGATTCGATTTTCAAATTAGGGTAAGATGTGTCTCCATTTATAAGACATTGGCTCCCCTGCTTCTTCTACTATCCCTTTCTCGGGCTCGTTCATTCCAGTTTGGTCCACTCATCACTCAAAACCGAATTCCAATGGATCTAATTCTTCCGATTAGTTCCGATCATCCAGTAAATAGCGTTTCCAGCGGCTTGCATTAAATAAAACTTTCATCGGATCTATTTATCAACCAGATCAAAAAGAAAGGCTGTTTTCGCAAACTATGTTGCTTTTTTAACAAGTAGTAAGGAGAGGTTGATTTCCGCTCCAGGATGCGCAGCGAACCGCGGGGCGGGCGGTGAGCCTCCTCGGCGCGCAGCGCCTGTGGGGTCTCACCTGTCCCACTCCTCCCGCTGGAGTCTCGCACCTTACGCACCAATCAACCAACCTTATTTATCAATGTTTTTTAATCACAAAATCTATAAAAAAACAACAATCTTTTAGAAAAGAGCCTAAAGAAAAAACTCCTTCAGCAGGAGCTATACTAGTCTTGGTTTATTATATAATGACAGCAGCCGTCACCGGTGGCCATACAGGATTTGATTTCGACTTCCTCTGTATCTAGAAAGTCCTTTATAAATTCTTTTTCAGATTTGCATATTTGTTTGAATTCTGCGGCTGTTTCTATATAGGGGCAATTGTATTCTTTCAGATGGATATGCCCTTCTTCTTTTCGGATTTCAGGCATGAAGCCCTCCATCAATTGAATTTCAGTGAGAACTTCCAGTTTTTCCGCAAAGGTTTTCTCGGATGTTTGAATTTCATACTGCTGTACCAGGCGGTTTTTTCGTCTTGTGAACAATTCTGTGATTAAGCTTTCCTGTCCCATACTTTTTAGTTCCCTTAAGAGCTCGACACTCAGCTGTTTGTATTTTTTAGGAAACAGGTCTTCGCCTTTTTTCGTAAGCTGATAAAGCTTTGAAGGGCGTCCCTTTGTCTGCCTTAGAATAACTGACTCTATATAGGCTTCTTTTTCAAGAACCTGGATATGCCTTCTGACAGCCATTTCGGATATCCCTAATTCGCTTGCCAGTTCAATAATGGACAATCTTCCGGATGTCTTAATGAATCGCAGGATAAGATCTTTAGTAGATTTTGCTCCAACAAGCATGAAATTCACCGTCCTTCCTTATATATTAGCTTATAACTGCAAACCATCACAATTATTTATATTTTAATCAGTCCAGTTAGAAAAAAAAGACCGGATTGCTCCGGTCTTATTGCGGTTTAAATGCAGAAACAGGCCCTAATTCATTCATTAAATACTCTCTTACACGGCCCGGAAATTCCTTCAGCATCAGCAAATGTTTGCTGAATGCCGCCTTAACTTCCTCATGATTAACCTTTGTATAACTTTGTACAAGCATTTTACGGTATGTAATCACTTCTTTAAAGCTTTCGCTCATCTCTTTGCTGATTACTTTTTCATCGTCAAGAATGTCTACAATATCTTCGTAGCTGCCTGGATCCCTCATGATAAAGCCGTCAATCATCGCATTTCCTGTATCAAGGATGGCTTCGATTATAATTTGGGCGATGCGTTCCAGTGCGGCCTTTTCAATAGGGGATGTCCACTCCTTCACTTCTTCAAAAAGGGAGATTTGCTGTTCCAAGTAATTAAGCGTGTCTTCTATTTTTTCCCTGTCTACGAAATACATAATGCTTCCTTCCTCCTATGAAGATTTCAGGCTCTTATTTAAAGTATCTGGCCGAGCGTAGTAATAACCTTGCGCTAAATCGACTTTGTTTCTGAAGAGTACAGATGCTTCCCCTTCACTTTCTATTCCCTCGGCAACAACTAAAGAACCCGCTTCTTTAGCTACTAAAAGGAGGCCCTTCAGCATGGATTCTTTCACTGTGTTTGTATCAATGCCCTGAATGACGGAACGGTCGATTTTAATAATGTCCGGCATAATCTCACTAATGGAATGCAAACTGGCGTATCCTGCGCCAGTGTCATCCACAGCCACCCGAAATCCCAAAGTTCTTAGTACCTTTATATTGTATATAAAGTTTTCCATCCCTTCAATGGAATCCCGCTCTGTAATTACAAGAGTAATCCGGCTGGGAAAGATATTTTTATTTTTGGCCAGCATCTTTTTTATATCCCTGACAAACCGTGCACGGCCAATTGTGATGGGGGTAAAGTTTATAAAAATATCCTGGAGGCAGCTTGTTTTTGTGATCTGTTCGATTGTTTTTTCAAAAACACTCAGCTCCAGTTCATAGCTAATCCCTATGCTTCCTATTGTATCACAATATTTCGAATTGAGTATTTTTTCCTATTATAGAAATATGGACGAGCTGGAATTTTGTCGAATTTGCCGGAATGACATTCAGTATTAGGGATAATTCTGATAAGATAGTATAGGAAACAGAAGCTGCATGCTGATGCAAGTATTATGTAAGCGCATTAGCCTATACGGCTTTAATTTTACAAAAATTAGATAGAGTATTGCTAACGGGAGGGAAACCTGGTGGAACGTGAGCTGGCTTTAGAGATTGTCCGTGTTACAGAAGCTGCCGCACTTGCATCTGCGCAATGGATGGGCAGAGGGAAAAAGAACGAAGCAGACGGCGCTGCAACAGCCGCCATGCGCGGAATGTTTGATTCAGTCAATATGGACGGCATTGTCGTTATTGGAGAGGGAGAACTTGACGAGGCACCAATGCTTTATATTGGTGAGAAGCTTGGTACAGGTATGGGACCCAAGGTAGATATAGCTGTTGATCCTTTGGAGGGTACAAGCATTGTGGCAAAAGGGCACAACAACGCCATGGCAGTTATCGCTGTAGCTGATAGAGGCACACTGCTGCACGCCCCTGATATGTATATGGAAAAGATCGCTGTTGGAAAAAATGCTGCCGGGAAAGTGAGTTTACTTGATCCAATCGAAAAGACCATTGACATTGTAGCCGAAGCAAATAATAAGCGTGTCCAGGATCTGACTGTTATTATTCAAGAGCGGGACCGCCACGAAGATTTAATTGAAAGAATCCGGGCTAAAGGCTCCCGCGTTAAATTATTTGGCGATGGTGATGTGGGTGCCGCGATTGCGACTGCACTGCCTCACACAGGGATTGATCTATTCGTCGGGATTGGCGGCGCTCCTGAAGGGGTAATCTCGGCTGCCGCTTTAAAAGCGCTTGGCGGAGATATGCAGGCACGTCTCGTCCCTTATACAAAAGCAGAAGAAGAACGATGCATCGGGATGGGCCTAAAGGACCCGCGACAGCTTCTGTTCCTTAACGACCTTGTTTCTGGAGATGACGCCATTTTTGCTGCAACAGGCGTTTCAAGCGGGGAGCTGCTTGATGGGGTTCGCTTTCTTGGCGGTGACTTAGTTGAAACCCACTCTATTGTTATGCGTTCCAAAACCAAGACCGTCCGCTACATAACGGCCCACCATCATCTTGAGCATAAGCCACACCTGGTGATGTCATAAATACCGTGGCTGCATGGCGCCCTATTATATTATTCACAAAGAGGAGAGTGCAAATATGGCTGAACGTTTTTTCTTATACGATGACCTGGAAAATACAAAAACCCGGTTTGTCAGCTTTATGGGTGAAAATCAGCGATTCGATCTCGCCATTATTCGATCTGATCGTTATTATGGCAAACAATTGGTGCTTGATATTCAGGGAAGCCGCTTCGCGATCATCGGGGAAGATGATTTGAAGGAAGAAGGCTACCTTGAACATGTATTCCAGCTTTCAGAAGAAGATGCCGAAGAACTGCGGTCATTTCTGATGGAACTTGTTTAATATTAAATAATCAACAAATACTAAAGGAGAACCCTTGTATAATGGGTTCTCCTTTTTTCAATTTGTATTAAAAGTCTCCATCCAGATACTTCTTAAGGAGTGAATAGCATGGACGATAAAGAAAGAAGGACCTATACAGACTTTTCAAATGTGGAAACGCAAAGGAACTTCCTCATTCCTGAAGACCTGCCGGAAGGACCCTATGGCGCTCCCAGGAATGCGGATGAACCTGTAGAAAATAAAAGCACTCCTTGGCGTGAAGGGCAGCGTTATTACAGTGCGTTCAATTATGAATTCAAGTCCCTTCACCAAAACCTGCCGCGACAGATGGACGGGGCGCATCCTCCCCATGATGATCCCGATAAAAACGAAGAACCGCCATATACAGAGACTTAACAATCAGACAAAGGATAAGGGCCGGGTTTCACCCGAGCCCTTTTTTAGCTTTTTACCTTCTTAACAACAAAATAGGCACACCCAAAGTTACAGAACTCGTACAGATATTCTGTTAATGTGCTGATTTTTGTATCAAAGGATGCTTTCTGATTCTGGTCGTCAAAAAAACCGCGGAGACGAAGCTGTCCATATCCCCAGTCCCCAACAATGTAATCATATCTGGATAGAATTTCACTATATCTCCCGCGAAACGCTTCCTCATTAAAACCGTCCCGCTCTTCCTCGATTACTTCATAACAAATATTATTAATGCAAACCATCTTTTTCACCTCAACTTAACTGCTTATGTATCAATATTATATTGAAAAGTAACGATATATGAAAACTGATTCTGAATGTCCTACTTAAATTATAACTGATTCCCCATCAATTACTAAGAGAAAAAAATTTGCTGGTGGCAATTCTATAGATGAGGAGGTGTTTATAGTGAAAAAATCACTAATCATTCTTGGAATTTGCGGTATCGCTGCACTGACAGCATGCCAAAACAATGCTGCAAGAGAAGATATTTACGAAGAAAGCGGCAACACCATTAACGTCAACGACCAGCGTGCAGAATTATATAACCGGGATATGGGCAACGGCAGAAATGGACGAAACAATGCAGGCGAAGACTTCGGGTATGTTCGCCATCAAAAAAGCCCAATTATGGGGGACAATGTTTCCGCTGACCATTATGCAGCAATTGACCGTGAACAAGTTGCTGATATAATTGGTAAATATTGTACTGAAATTCCAAATGTAGATGATATATCTACCCTTGTTACAGATGAAGAAGTCTTAATTGTCTACAATACAGATTCAGAAAATCGTAATCAAACCGCAGACCAGGTTAAAAAGATGGCAATGTCTGTTGTACCTAGATGGTATCATGTTTATGTGAGTGATAATACTTCTTTAAGAAAAAACGTGGAGAATTTCGCCACTGTTGACTCAGACGGCCGTAATGCAGATCATGGCGTAGAACAATTAATCAAGCAAATGCTCAAATCCCCTCAGGGAGAAAAAATGAGCGAAAGCGAAAATGAAAACGGTGAAATGCAAGGAGAACGAAATGACGATATGGATAAAGATGATGTAAGCGAATCCCTCCAAAAAGCAGGAAACCGTTAAAGTTGCATGTTTTCAAACGAAAAAGAGTCCAGCGATATGGCGCTGAACTCTTTTTTATTTTATTAAGCTTCCTTGATTTCTTGTTCCCCCATTAGCTGCTTCTGTTTGGAAGCGGCATTTACCTGCTCGTCTGCATGGTAAGAAGAACGCACAAGCGGCCCAGCTTCACAGTGGCTAAAGCCTTTGCTCATGGCAATTTCTCTGAGCTCCTGGAACTCTTCTGGAGTATAATATTTCACAACTTTTATATGCTTCTTGGACGGCTGCAGATATTGGCCAATTGTCATAATATCAACGTCATGGGCACGAAGGTCATCCATGACTGCAATAATTTCCTCTTTTGTTTCGCCAAGGCCAATCATTAAGCTGGACTTTGTTGGGATATCAGGCTGCATTTCTTTGGCACGCTTTAAAAACTCAAGAGAACGCTTGTATTTTGCACGTGCTCTAACTCTTGGAGTAAGACGTTCAACGGTTTCAATATTGTGGTTAAGAATATCAGGACGGGCATCCATTAATGTCTTAAGGTTTTCATAAACACCGCCCATATCAGATGGCAATACTTCAATCGTTGTGAACGGGCTTTTTCTTCTGATTGCACGGACTGTTTCCGCAAAAACAGCTGCGCCGCCGTCTTTTAGGTCGTCTCGTGCCACTGCAGTTACAACAGCATGCTTTAGGTTCATCAGCGCAACTGAATCTGCTACACGTTCCGGCTCCTGAAGATCCAATTCTGTTGGCAGGCCAGTTTTAACCGCACAGAAGCGGCAGGCACGCGTACAAACATCCCCGAGAATCATAAATGTTGCCGTTCTTCTTACTGCCCAGCATTCGTGGATATTTGGGCATTTGGCCTCTTCGCATACAGTATGTAAATTTTTCTCTCTCATCATCTTTTTAAGGCCATTATAATTTTCGTTCGTATTCAATTTTATTTTCAGCCATTCGGGCTTGCGCAAGTACTCTTCTTTTTTGCTCATTTTCCCACTCCTTAGAAAATCGTAAGCGCAGTTATCATGCGCCGAAGCTAGACGTATTAAAAAAGCCAGTCATAAAAAATTCCGACTAAGCTGATTAGGCTTCACCTGATGCCACTTTATCATAATGAATTAAAGAGGACAAGCCGAAGATATTGGTATTACCATTAATTGATATTAATTAAATTTACCATTACTCACAAACTATATTAAGTAAAGCTTCACTCAGTGGTTTTTTAAGGAGTGTTAGTTACGTCCCGCGCGATGCGGGTAACTCAGGCGTTGCCACAATTTATGGCGCCCGTTAGCCTGAGTTCCTAATCAGGGCCTATACGGGCAATAGCTTAACTGCTGCCCGTTAGACGCGATAGGCAGACAAGAAAAGAAGGGAGGATTTCCGTGCGGATATTAATAACCGCTGCTGCGGCCTTATCGTTATTTCTGACTTCTATGTGTACAGTAAGCGCTCAGGAAAATCAGTCTGATCAATATAAGCAAAGGATGGAGCTATATAAAAAAGTGGAAGCCGTCACGAATATTCCCTGGTATTACCTTGCCGGAATTGACCAGTACGAGCGGAATGTCAGGCAGTCCAGAAGGGATATTCCCAAAGCCGATGGCATTACCGGAATTTATTTTAAGCCTGAAGAATGGGCTGGGATATTAAATCCGGATTCAAATGATGAGAATCCCACATCTATTCAATTTTTCGATGGAATGGGAATCGATGGGGATGGGGACGGAAAAGCAAGCCTGAAAAGCGATGAAGATGTACTTCATTCCTTTGCAAATTTCCTTCTAGCCTATGGTACAGATCATGACAATTTAAAAATCGGATTATGGAATTATTATAAACGCGATAAAACGGTGGGCATCATCATCGGAAAAGCACAAGTGTATAAGCACTTTGGACGCCTTAACCTCGATGACCACGCTTTTCCCGTTCCTCTAAGAAGCAATTACAGTTACAGGAATACCTGGGGGGACGCAAGGGGCTGGGGTGGAAGAAGAATACATGAGGGAACCGATATTTTTGCTGATTATGGAGTGCCTGTCAGGGCCACATCCTATGGCATTGTTGAAATGAAGGGCTGGAATAAATATGGAGGATGGCGAATCGGCATTCGCGATATAAATAACAACTATCATTACTTCGCCCACTTAAGCGGATTTGCCAAGGACCTAAAGCTTGGCCAAATTGTTGAGCCCGGAATGCTAATCGGCGGAGTTGGAAGTTCAGGCTATGGCCCGCCTGGTACTTCAGGAAAATTCCCTCCCCACCTTCATTACGGCATATATAAGGATAACGGTTATACTGAATGGTCCTATGATCCATATCCTCACTTAAGACTTTGGGAAAGGCAAGATCGGATAAAAGCGAGGAAAAATTAGAATACAAACTAAAAAGGACTGCCTCTTCAACAGGGACAGTCCTAATCTTTAAATTATTTTGCCTTTTTTGCTTTTGAAACTGCGTTCATAACGCTTGCTGCTAGGCCGCCCCAAATAATGAGCATCCCAATCACCATCATTGTAATCGCGCTACCGGACATTATTGAGATACCTCCTTCTTTTCAGGCATATCGAGCGTATTTTTCTGCCATTTGATGGACATGAAGACAAACCCAAGGACAATCGCTCCGATTGCTACTCCCCAGCCGGAATATAGCAGGAAGCTAGTAGGATATCCTTCATAATTGTCTTTAATGTTAGTAATGATGTTTTGAACCATCATATAACCTAAAACTACTGGAGTAATGATGCCCAAGCACACTCTCCACCAGCCGCCAAGGCGGATATCAGACATGCTGTCTGCATGGTTTTGAAGATTCTTAAGCTCTTTTAGTACCCAAGCTACAATCACAACTTCAACCAGGCCTGCAAGCGCAACACCGAATTGGTTGATGAAATAATCGGCTGCATCAAGGAAGTATAAACCGCCCTGAGTGGCAAACAAGATCGAGATAACGGCAGATAATCCTCCACCGTATAAAACCGCTTTTGTACGGGAAACCTTGAATTTGTCCTGAACTCCAGCAACAAAGGTTTCCACGATTGAAATTAAAGAAGACAATCCTGCAAGCACTAAACAGATGAAGAATAGTGAGCCGAAAAGGCCATTTAACGCAGGGAATTCATTGATGATCTGCGGGAAGACAACGAATGCCAAACCTACACCGGCAGATACAACTTCACTGACTGGGACTCCAGCTTGATTTGCCATAAATCCTAGAGCAGCAAATACTCCGATACCAGCAAGCAACTCAAATCCTGAGTTAGCAAATCCTGTTATAAAGGCGTTGTTTGTAATATCAGTTTTCTTTGGCAGGTAGCTTGAGTAAGTTACCATTATTGCAAAGGCAATGGATAAACTAAAGAAGATCTGTCCATATGCCGCTACCCAAACTTTTGGGTTCGCAATTTGGCTCCAGTCAGGCTTGAAGAAAGCATCAAGTCCCTGTGCAGCACCTTCCAATGTAAGGGCGCGAACAACTATAATTAAGAATAATACAACAAGTGCAGGAATAAAGATTTTGTTCGCAATTTCAATACCTTTTTTAACACCTTTGAATAGAACGCCAAGTGTTATGACCCAAACAATAATCAATGGAATAAATACGCCTGGAACAATGGATCCAACCTGGCCGGGAGCTTCAGCTAGGTTTAAGTAGCTTCCGAATAAGAATCCTTCAGGATCATCTCCCCATTTCAGGCTGAATGAAAAACCTGCGAAAGACATAGCCCAAGCAATAATAACTGCATAATAAGTGGAAATGACAAATGATACTGCAACCTGCCACCAGCCAAGCCACTCATATTTTTTGCTTAATCTGGCGTAAGACAGCGGTGCAGATCCGCGATATTTATGGCCGATTGTGAATTCCATGACCAGCAAAGGAATCCCTGCTGTCAATAATGCAAATAAATAAGGAAAGAAGAACGCTCCTCCTCCATTTTCATAGGCTACTGCCGGGAATCGCCAAATGTTTCCCAAGCCGACAGCCGAACCTACAGCAGCTAAAATAAAGCCTGCCCTTGTACCCCACTGTGGACGATTATCCATAGTATTTTCTACCCCCTGTAAATAAATTACTTTTCTCCCAATTGAAAAGAACAATGGGAACTTTTTATATTTTCAGATAATTCTATCTAACATAAACTAGTATAGCTACTTTTTTAAATTCTGTCAAAACATTATTTTGGCAATAATAATATTTTTCAAAATCCTTTAACCGAACACTATACTAAAGTAAAAGCTCATTCAAAATTAGTATTTTTCTATTTTAATTTTCAACTAAAACCCCTGCACCAGGATCTATTTTATCTAGGGTTAATCTATTTGGTTTTTATCATTTTGTCCACACCTCCCTTAATAAACTTTATTCTCGCAACCCAAAAACTTTCATTAATTATTCAGAAAATTCAAATTGTGGTTTTAGTTACCACTTACTAGTGCATAATGAAAATTTTGGACAAGTTCCCAGTATTGAACTTGTTTGCTTTGTCAAGACCCGGGAATAAAATCAATGTGCTTCACTTTAACATTAAAGCTTAAAGCGCAACTTTATTTATAGGAGGTTTTTAATAATGGATGCCAATATTATCGGAGTTTATAATTCACAGCGAGAAGTAGTAGATGCCATTCAGGAACTGCAGAATGACGGATACCCTGTTCAGGACTTATCCATCATCGCTCAAACAGAACATCTTGATTCATCTCTTGAAGATAAAACAGGTGTTCATGCAGAGACCTTCGAAACAAAGGATAGAGACAGCAGTGAAAGTGCAGGATTCTTAAACAGTTTAACATCATGGTTTGATGATGGTAGCACAAATCAAGGTTCTACAGTGGAAAAATTTAGAGAGCTGGGCATGTCTGATGATGAAGCCAGCAAATACGAAACATATGTGAATGAAGGAAAAATCATCTTATATAGTGACAGAATTGATACCGCAACAGGTTTTACAGGAGGAACAACTGAAGCCAGAATGAATAGCACTTACACTGATGGTTATGACCAGCGCAACGGTTTAACTGAAGATGAAGAACAATCATTAAAGCTTCGTGAAGAACAGATGGATGTGACAAAGGATCGTGTTCAAGCTGGAGAAGTTGAGGTTCATAAGGATGTTGTGGAAGAACAAAAAACCGTCAATGTGCCGGTTGAGCATGAAGAAGTATATGTAGAAAGAAGAAAAGTGGATGATCCGACTGCAGCAAGCACTTCACCAATTGGGGAAGATGAAACAATCCGCATACCAATCACAGAAGAACGAGTGGAAGTTTCCAAAAAGCCTGTTGTTACCGATGAAGTAGTTGTCGGCAAGCGTGAAGTACAGGAAACACAGCAGGTAACGGAGAATCTTAAAAAAGAAGAAGTTCATCTAGATGGCGGCCGTGAGTACGTATCTGATGAAAAAGATATGGACCGTCCGGTTAATAGAAAAGATAACGATAAATGGTAATAGAGTTGAAGGGGTCTCCATAAGGAGCCCCCTTTTATGTGGAAAAGGGAATAAGATTCATGCTTGATCTGTACTTAAATAAAAAAAGGCTCTCTCACAAAGAGAAAGCCTTATTCATCAGTATAAAGGTTTAGCTTGCTGTCTTTTCTTGCATCATGCCATCTTTCTTATTGCCTGCTATTAGTGCAAAGGCAATTACAAGGACTGCAACAGTCAGCAATGCGAAAATGGTGCTTCCTGTAAAACCAATAATCAGGTATCCGATCGACGCGATGCCTGCCGAGATCAAAGCATATGGCAGTTGCGTCATCACATGGTCAATATGGTTACATCCTGCCCCTGTTGAGGAAAGAATGGTTGTATCAGAGATAGGTGAACAATGGTCTCCAAATACTGCTCCTGCAAGTACTGCTGCCATTGCCGGCAGCAATAGATTAATGTCTGTTGCAGCGGCAATATCTCCTGCAATCGGAAGCAGGATGCCAAAGGATCCCCATGAAGTTCCTGTACTGAATGCCATGATTCCGGCAATGATAAATAGAATAACCGGAAGCCAGGAAGTACTCATGTTTGAACTTTCTACGATCCCGGCTAAATACTTTCCTGTTTCCAGACGGCCAATCAAGTCAACGATCGCCCATGCAAATAATAAGATATAAACGGCAGGCAGCATGGATTTAATTCCTTCCCATACCCCTTTTCCAAAGACATTTGAGCTAATGCCTTTTAAAACAAAGGCCTGGCGCAGGAATAAGGCCATTGTGACAAATAAGCCAATCAGCCCGCCAAGGATTAGTGATTTCGAAACATCTGTGTTTTCAAAGATTTGCAGGATCGTTGCGTTACCTTCAACCGCTTGGGACCCTGTCCAGAGCATTGCCCCAACAGTACCGATGACAAGAGCCACAATCGGCCATACAAGATCGCCTACAGAACCTTTTGAGCTTGTTGGAAGATCATCTTTCAGTTCACCAGGTGCAGGCTTGTCAGGATCCATGACTAATCCTTCTTCCACTGCACGCTTTTCATGAACTTTCATAGGCCCAATTTCTACTTTCCTTAATGCCACAATAAACACAATAGCCAAAGTAGACCATACATACAGATTCATCGGAATCATCTGGATGAATGCCGAGAATGCAGTAAACTCTGTTACATTATGGGCAGCAAGGATAGTGCCAATTAATGCAATGATGTATGCTCCCCAGCTTGAGACCGGCGAAACCACACAAACAGGTGCTGAAGTGGAATCAATCAAGTATGCCAGTTTCGCGCGGGATACATGCTGGCGGTCAGTAATCGGACGTGAAATCTGCCCAACTGCCAGAGCATTAAAATAGTCGTCAATAAAAATGATAATACCTAAAACAGCTCCGACAATCTGTGCACCTGCACGGGTTTTTACCCGCTTCATGGCCCATTCGCCAAATGCCCGGCTTCCGCCCGAAATAGATATAAATGCAGTAATAACTCCTAATACAAGCAAGAATAAAATAATATATACATTCCAGGTGTTCAGCTCTCCGTCTGAAACGAAAATTCCTTTTACTGCATCAAAAATAATGCTAAATGTTTCTGTAATGCTGAATTCAGCCAGCAAAAGGGCTGCTGTTACGATCCCTACTCCCAAAGACAGCAGTACGCGCCTTGTCAGGATTACCATTGCGATGGCTACCAGCGGCGGCAGCAGGGAAAAAATCGTGTTTGCCATTACTTGTCCTCCTCTGAAATTTGATTGGTGTCCAGCTACAGGCGCCATCGGCTCGAGGTCATAAGCGTGTCTAGTTTCGGCTCCTAGGGACTCGAGGTCATAAGCCGTTCCCTTCCAGAAGGAAAAAACACCTTCTTACAGGGACCGTCTTATGCTTGTCGTCCCTGGGCAGTCGCCTCAACATTTCTTCAATCCGTCAAGAAGGTTAAAGAACAACCTTCATGCCGGCTTGTCTTATGCTTGAGGCCCGCAGGATAAGGAAGGCTTCGTCAGCCTATTCATCGCACGACCAAAAGTGGCAGCTTTTGGGAGGATGCGGGTCATGCAGACGTTGCCACAGGATGTGGCGATTTTAGTCTGCGTTCATCTCAGGCGGGCGCCTTTCGCTTTTCGTAGGGGGAACAACATGGATGATGACAGAGCGAAAATAAAAAAAGAGTAACGATAGAGAAAAATCTATCATTACTCTTTTGAAGTAATTAGTTTCTCCATCACGATCTGTAGCTCCCCATTATGAAGGCTTTGACAAAGTATATTCATACCTTCCCCTCATAATGACAGTGTTACTCCTATTCGAAGTAACCCCAGCGGAATAAACGCTGACCCATTTATTCTGCTTCGGCAAAATTCCCTTTCAGCTGCGGTCACGGTTGTCATCCTCACACAGCTTACTCTTGAATCCTGCTCCTCTACCCCATCGGATATGATAAGGTTTTTATACAATTGTATATATAAGTATAGCAAACTGTGAATCTTCTTGCAAGCCTTTATTGACCTGCAGGAATTTCTATGGAAGGCGATGTTCCTCCGCCGCCATTATAGAATTGAGGAACCTTTCCAGGGTATATGCCATACGCTGCAAGCACATCTTCCTGGACGGTAATGATTTTGGTCGCAAAAGGGATAATGATTTGAACCTGAACATCCAACCTGACCAGAACCTTCACTTCAACATTATTGATGCCGTGGTCCTTTGTTTCGGTAATGAAGTTGGACGTAACGGAACCAACTGCATTGAACTTGACGGGAATCCTTGGCCCCAGGTTCCCGAGAAGCGCATTATTGGTCGCCTGCCCAAGAGGCACATAATAGACAATGCCATTTGAACTCTGCTTTTGTTCTGTATTAATCTCAACATCTGTAAACGATTCTAACGCATCGAGATCTCCTTTTTCCGCTTTTTTAATATTATCCTGAACAAGTTCGGTCACTTCGGCCTTTACCCTGTTCAGTTTTTCAACATTTATGCTGACGACACCGCTTTCGCTTGCTTCAAACATGTCTTCCAAATCCATGACATTTGTGATTTTTTTATTGATCGCATTGTTGATAACCAACGATGCGATTTTTCTTGTTTGAGAATCGGCATAACTCATAAGTGTGGGTTTAAGTCCTTCATTGATAATCCATAGGCCGGCAGCTGTTGAAAAAACAAAAAAGACGAAGGTCAGCAGAAAAACATACCGAAACGGCAACGGACCTTTCCGGGGCAGCCGGCCGCGAAATTTTGCCAAAACAAATCCCCCCTTTACAAGCTATATGTATGCTGTAAAGGAGGGAACTAATCCAAAATCGTTCATTGTTTTACAAAAGTAATGTCACAGCCTATGATAACGGCATTCAGCTCAGTCCGTAAATCTGCTTCATACGGATTGGCTTCTATTCCGTTTTCTTCCAGTATCCGAATAACCGGCCTATCGCTGAGCCCTGCATTCTGCCTGCAGACAACTCCCTTTCTTCCATCACTTAATTCAACGGTTATGCCAACAGGATAAATCGCAACTGCCTGTCGGAAAGCTTCAATAAGTTTTGTCTCATAAAGGGTTCCCGCTCCAGCATATAAAATTTCCAGTCCCTCATGCGGAAGCATTGCCTGCCTGTATATTCGATTGGAGGTTACCGCATCAAATACATCAGCGACTGCAATGATCTTCCCATAGTCATGGATCTGTTCCCCCTGCAGTCCTCTCGGATAGCCCGAACCATTAAGCCGTTCGTGATGCTGAAATGCACAATGGGCAACAATCAGCGGGATTGTCTGGACGCCTCTTAAGATATTAAAGCCCTCTTCCGGATGCTTTTTTATTTCATCGAACTCCTCTGCCGTTAATCTTCCTGGCTTCAGCAAAATATCGGCAGGAATCTTCATTTTTCCAACATCATGCAAGATAGCCCCCATTCCCAGAGTTTCCAGCTCCTTGGGCTCCATTTTCATCTCCATTCCGATTGCCAGTGAATAGAGAGTGACATTAAGGGAATGAGTAAAGATATAGTGGTCATATGTATAAACATCAGAAAGAATCGTCAGCAGCTCTTTGTTTCCTCTTATCTCTCCAAGCAGCTGGCGAATTAATTCAGAGAAACGCTTAGAAGCTTTTTCAATCACTAAGGAGCTTGTTAAATTCCTGTCTTCCTCCACTTGGCGGAAAACGGATTCAATCGTTTGAATGGCCTCCTTGCGCATATGGGACGGCAAAGGATCTTTGTATTGAATATCCCCGGTGCGGTGATCTCTGATATAGATGTAAGTGATGCCCATTTCCTGCAGCCTTCTAATCAGCCTTTCTGCCAGCTCTACCCCTTCATTCAAGAGAACCTGCCCTTTATCATTATATATAGCCTTGGCCAAAACACTGCCAGCTTCAATCGTTTCTGTTGCAGCTAATCTCATATGTTTCTCCTGTTTCCATTTTTGAAATTGCACCCTTTTTTATCATATCGGGTCTATATAAGGTTTATTTACATTATGCGACAAAATTTTCACGGTTCGGTTGGAAAGGTGGTAGGGATATAATGAAAATGAAATGGAAAAAAGGCAGCCCTTATAAGGCATGCCTTTACAGCATTTTCAGAAGAGCTTCCCTTCCAATCGTTCCTTTATGGATGCCAAGCTCCTCGGCTTCGTAAGTGACAGACTCGAGAGGTGCATTTAACAGCTGCTCAATTGTTTTAACACCAACTGCCCTGCCTGCTATGACTTTACGGTCCTTCAGCTTTTCATTAAGCAATCCGACATCCAGCGCACCGCACATTATATATCCCTTATCATTGGTTACAACTAGTAAGTTCGTTTTCGGCAATTGCACCGAAACACTTAAAAAAGTATGGCCATCTATATCAATCGGTTTCAAATCAATCAATTTTTCCGCCACTCCTTTCCCTTTTCCATTACACAATATGTGCGGACAAGGAAAAGCGTGTATTTAAAAAGCGAAAAGTACCAGGTACCTATACCAGTTGGCTTAAGTGGTATAGGTACCTGGTACCTTTTAAAATAAATCGAGCTGTCTTGGAGCGAGTTGTTCGTATTCGATATTTAGTAAATCAATCATTTGCTTTGCATTGTCTGCCGCATCTCCGCCAGAGTTGTTGTTGAATACGACAAAGACGTTTTGGCAGGTCTTCTCAAGCTCCCTTAAATGGGCCGCCCATTCGGTAAGTTCCTTTTCGTTGTAGCGGTAAAGATAGCGGACTTCGCGCCAGTTATCCCCATTTTTCTTTTGCCACCCATGGAAGTTGCGGCCATGGAAGCGAACAAGCACTTTATGAGGGCTGGTCGTTTCCAAAACGGTTGGAACAGAGCCCTCGCCTGCTTGCGGCTCATCGCAAATGCTGTGAATCCAGCCTTCCTCTTTCATAAAATGCAAGGTGCTTTCCTTAAATTCAGGCCTGAACCAGGATTGGTTCCTGAATTCAAGCGCGCATGGAATATCCCCCATTTGTTCTTTACACCAGCGCAGGTAATCTACATTTGCCTTTTTGCAGTCAAACCAGGGCGGGAACTGAAACAGCACCATGGCGAGCTTTCCCGCTTCGATATATGGCTCCAAAGAGTCTTTAAAAGCGTCAAACATCTCTTCTTTACTATCAAAGGGGATTTCTCCCCTTTGATGGCCTGTCACGCCCTGATAAGCTTTTACTATGAATTGAAAGGATGCTGGGGTTTCTTTTACCCACTTGGAGGAGTTCCTTTTTGGCTGCACCGCATAAAAAGCAGAGTCCACCTCAACCGTCGGAAAATGGCCTGCATACTCCTTTAATTTATCTCTCTGCGAAATATTGCCCGTATATAAGCTATCATGGTCGCCCCACCCTGTAACGCCAATGATAATCATGGTTACACCTCCGTTTTTTTACTTCACTCTTACTTTTAACGGAAATTTCAAAACTGGAACTCTATATGATTATAAGTTATAAAACGTTTAAATTTCCAAGATTTTTAATCAGTTTATCATAGGATTTAAAATATCACTTTTCTAACCTTCCTTTAAAATAACAAACGATTAGCTAAGTATTAATGATAAAGAATTCCACGGTCTTGCCCTTTATAAAACAAGACGCTTTCTCCTTAATTCGAAGAAAGCGTCCTGTGGTTAAAAAATATTCTTATTTTGTTACTCCGCTGATTTTACCCTATATTGTGCAGGTGCCATCTCTTATAGATTTAAAAGGAAAAGGTATAAGCTTGTTGAGCGTTTTGCTGCTATTGCACTACTTTTATTATTCCGATTAATTCATTTTTCTGCCTTGAGTCTGGAATTGTCTAATCTTAACTTTCACGTTAATATCAATTGATGCTTCAGGAAAACGTTCCTCCCAATTTTTTTTTACTTTTTTCCACACTTTCGGTTGATTGATTCGTAAACTCTCTCCAAATCCAGCGACATCTACTTTTAATTCTTTTTGGGTCTTGGCTAATCCTGCTTCCATTAATCTCATAAATTCTCTTTCAACTTGCTTTTCTGCATTCCGGATAAACTTCTCATTAAAAGCATCACTGTTTGGAATCCAATCTTCAGATAATCGCCCTTCAGTATTAATGTTTACTGTATACGAAATGTCCTCTCCATTTACCTTAGGCTTAATAGAACTTTTTAAGTGATCAATTTCATATGAAATGATTTTGTCCGTTTCCTTATCAACTCCTGTTACGGCACCAGCTTTAGCTTCACCTGTAATACAATTAATGCCAAAGGTTTCATCTTCATTAAGCTCCCCAATCATTTTCTGTGTATTCCCTTTGATAACTGCTGCTCCAATGATTTGAACTCCATCTTTAAATTTTTGTACTTTCTGAACCAAAAAACTTGAACTGGCCGACATTTTTTCCGAGAAATCTCCTAAGGATAATTTTGGGGGCATTTTTGCCGTTTTTGTTTCCATATTTTCTGTTATAGCCAATAGCTTTAAAGCAGGTACCGGATCCTTTGTTCCTTTTATGCTTAATATTTTGCTTGCTTTCTCCTCTGAGATCAATACATGAACTGTCCGTCTTATTTCATGGTCGCGAAAGAAAAAATTCAATAATTGGAGCAAATTAATGGATTGTGCCGCTTCCTTACTAATTACCAATACTTTTAAATGGGCATAATTCGGACTGCGACTTGTAACCGTGGAAGCTTCACGGCCCGCTTCAAATAAAGAGGATTCCTCCATTGTTAAGTTTTGAAATGGCTCTGCTTGACTCCCGCCGCCTCCATTCTCCCCAGCCAATACTTTAGGTACAACAAATTGAATTGTAAATTCAGGAGTTATGCGTTTTGTTGAATATTCTTGATAATCCACTCCGACACCACAAGCCAGACCTATATCTTCAATATCAACGCGATCCCAACACCCTCCCATAAAAAGAATCGAGATGCAGCAGCATATCAAGATGCTTTTTTTAATTCTTCGCATTTCGTTTCCTCCTTATGAAGGCAATGATTAAAAAAAAGACGGGGATAATTCCTGTAATTATGATGGCCAAGTTGCCAATATAGTCACCTAATGTAAAAACTCCATTTATATCTTCTGGATACATCGCACATAGATAAATGAATGGTATAAGACCATACACAAAAGGTTTGTACGCTTTCTTAAAAACTTGACTCAAACCTAAACTAGCAAAATAAAAATTCATAATAAAGGATGTAAACGTTGTAATCACCCAAAGGATGATAAAAAAGCTTTCAAACCTTTCTAAAAGGAGAAATTTCATTTCAATTGATTTGACCAGTTCGATCGTCGGCCATGTTAACAGCCTGACCTCATCTATTGATAATGAGCCAACAACAGCTATTACGATCAAAATATACATAAATAAGGGGATAAATAACCCTACGGCTGCAGCTTTCATAGCTTGCTGCGATCTTTGCATATAAGCGATTAAAATAAGAAAACTTTCAATTCCAGCAAGAGATAATGCTGTGGGCTTAATCCCGTTAACAACTGGCATAAACCCTTCACCTAAGACCGGGCGAAGATTATTTAAATCAACATTTGTTACACTAAGCCCCAGCATAAATAAAATAAATACCAAAACAACCGGAAAGTAAATTTGAAGCAATTTTACAATAGGATAAATGCCGCTAATCACGATATACACCCCTACAGCGATATATACGATAATCACTACTTCTATCGGAGTTTTATCTAACAAATAAGCGCGAAGCACTTCAGCCATTGATCGCGCCTGATATCCACCAACTAATATAAAATATTTAATGATAAATAGATTAAAAATGAAACCTGCCCATTTACCAACCAATATAGGACTAAATTGAAAAATCGTCATTCCTTTAAATTGAAGACATAACTTGGTTATAAAAAATGCAGCAACAAATGTGATTCCGCCACTAATGATCATACTGATCCAAATATCCGGCGTTTGAACTTCCTCTGCACTCACGCGGGGTAATGTTACAATCCCAACACCAATGACCGTCATGGTTAAAGCAACTGTTGCTTGTGTAGATGTAATTTGTTCATTTGAACCATTCACTATGATCTTCCTTTATTTCATCCGAGTGGAGTCTTTTGGTTTTAACATTTCAGGTCTCTCTTTTAGAACACTATATGGTAATCGAAGTATTGCATCCTTCCAATCCTTAAATTGATATGGAACAAATGGAGAGGTATAGTCAACACCAAAACTTTTAAGCTTGACAAGATGAATCGTTATGGCCATCGCAAACATAATAATTCCAAATAACCCTAATACAGCAGCTGAAAGCATCATTCCAAAGCGTAATATACGAATAGCGATTGCCGCCCCATACTGCGGTAAAGAAAAGGACGAAATTGCCGTGACTGCCACAACAATGACCATCATTGGGCTGACTAAGCCCGCTGTTACAGCCGCCTCCCCAATAACAAGCCCTCCTACAATTCCAACTGTTTGTCCAATTGGTTTTGGAAGCCTGACTCCAGCTTCCCGCAGTATTTCAATTGTGATTTCCATCAATAATGCTTCCACAATGGTTGGAAAGGGGACTCCTTCCCTGCTTCCTGCAATCGAGATCACTAAATCAGTTGGAATTAACCCTGGGTGATACGAAACAAGTGCTACATATAATGAAGGACCGAATAAAGAGACAAACGCTGCTCCAAACCGCATGAAGCGAATGAGAGTACCAACAAACCACCGTTCATAATAGTCTTCTGGCCCCTGAAGAATAGATGTAATCGTGATTGGCAGCAGCAATACAAAAGGCGTTCCATCAACTAAAATGGCTACACGTCCTTCTAATAATCCACTTGCTACTTTATCCGGTCTTTCAGTTGTTATGAGTTGTGGAAACGGTGATAAAAAGTCATCTTCAATGAACTGCTCAATAATCCCTGATTCAAGTATTTGGTCCATATCAATTTTTTCTAATCGTTTTTTGGCCTCTTGGATGATGCTGTCATTTGTAATATCTTTTATATATGCCACGATAACCGGTGTTTGGCTTCTTCGTCCGATTGTATATTTCTCTAAAACTAAATGGGGATCTCTAATTCGCTTTCGAATTAAAGACATATTCACAAGAATATTTTCGACAAACCCTTCTCTTGCCCCCCTTACAGTAGCTTCTGTAATTGGTTCTTCAATTTGTCTCGATGGCCATTTTTTTGTTCCAAGTAAAAGGGATATATCGACGTTATCAATTAGTAATGCCGTATCTCCATTCAAAACCTTCATCACACAGTCTTCTATCTTGTTGTTTTCTTCTACATCCGTTAGCGTTACAACATGGTCTTTAATGATTTCTTTGATGTGAGAGCCGGTGGCCCGGTCTTCTTTTACATAGCATTCTCGCATTTGAAGTTCTAACATGATTGACTTTAATATTTGTTCATGAATTTGCTCTTTATCGGCAAGGCCTTTAATAAAAACGACAGCTGCTTTGGCGTTATATAAGTCAATTTTAAATCTGCGAATCGCGATATCAGGGTTATTTCCTAAGATATTTTGTAATTGCTCGAGGTTAGAATCCAAACTCGATGAAAAGAATACATCTGTTCCATGTATCTTTACCTGTTGACGAGCATTTTTCGTTTGTTTTTGCTTTTTTTGCAACCAAGCCCATCGATTCATCTCCCTCACCTGCTGACATGAAATATTTTTTAAAACGGATAAGTTTTAAGTTGCTTTAGTTGTGGAATTTTGTTTTAGGGGGGTGCTAAATCCTTAACTAGATTTAATAGATCGTAACCATTTTGAAACTTTGGAAATCGAATAGGGAATGATAAAAGCTAAACAAGCACCTATGAAATGTTCCCACTTTGGAAGGAAAGAAATTATGTTTTTCATAAACTCATCACCTGCTTATTATTGTCACCCAACACTTTTTTTTCATTCATTTCCTATAAAATCCTAACTAGAAGATAAATTAATTAGAATATGAACACTTTTTCATGTAACGAGATTGCCGTTTTACATTATCCATATCGATCTATTTATGAAGATTATAGACTTTGCACCTATAAAGACTGCACCCATGTCTGGCACACATTAAAAACCCGCTTACTGGAACTGGCAAACGGGTTTTGGTGATCTATTGTTAACAAACAGACTGGAAGTATTAAACACCAAAGGGCCGAAGATGCATCATCTCCAGCCCTCGCGTATTTATTAAATTCCCAGCTCCGCCAGAATACTTTCTAATGTTTTGCCGTCATGCATTTCTTTTGCAGCAGGAGGATTTTCAACATATTCATTTTGCAGCAAGTAATTCTCTTGAACAAAGCCGATATCCTTCTCATCTACAATATTATCGAAATTAATATCAGCTGCACGGCTGCTTGTCTTCCAAGCGTTTTGGATTTCAATTGCGTCTAGGACGTCAATTACGTTATCCTGATTGACATCACCAGCCGTAATATGAATCGGATTAACATAATGATTCATACCATAAAGTTCTCCCTTATATTCAAACCCAATATTTTGTTTGCTGTGAACTTCAAAGTGGCCTGGCACCTTGATTTCTAAAATATATGGATCTTTGCTTAAAGGAAGCTTTTCCACCCTATAGTCAGCCCGATCCTTTATTAAAGAAGTAGCATCCAAAACAAAACCGGCAGCTTCTTTGAATTTTAGCGATGCCCCAACCTTTGTCCAATCCTTTCTATCCTGAAGACCATTTGCAGGATTGATGAATCCGTCAGGCAATACATAGCCATATGCGGCATTATATTGCGGAGAAATTTCAAAAGCGTAGCCTGCGTTTAATAGTTTGCTAGTTTGATTTTGACTATTAACCACATTAGCTGTGGGATTAATTCTAGTTCCTATAAGGAATGTTTCATCCGTAATTTTTAATGTAACATCAACAACAGCAGTGTGATTAAAGGCTACACTGGAATCATTAAAGACAACCTTTACCTCATCTCCATTAACTGATACAGTTCCGTTACCTGTAGCTCCATCAGCAAGCTTGGCATCGACTAATTTCAAAGTTTTTCCATATTGTTCTTTCATGTTCCAAATGATTTCTTTCGCATCGCTCACATTATCCAAGAATAGTTGTGCTTTAATCGTTTCACCCGTTTTTGCTTTTGTAGTATCGCTCTTAGCATACGTAACAGGAGTCCCTTCCTTTACAAAGAAATATTCCTTTGTTAGCGGTGAATTACCGGCAGAATCCAGGGCAGTCATTGTAAATTTCAATGCTGGCATAGACTCTTCCATTGCAATTTCCTCTACCCATTTCCCGTCCTTATCCATTGGAACAGGATTTGAAGGGAATCCCCATTCTCCCCACGTATAAATAACCGAATTTGAAGATTGGTCGATGTCCACTCCTGCACTTTGCATTTCTGCTACAAGTGAATCGTTAATTTGAATTTCAAATGGATATGTTGGCTGGCCTGGTTTGTATTCAATGAACGGGGCAGGCCCATCTAATGAACTTGTAAAAGCCGGATCATCAATATCAATGAAAAGATTTCGCATCTCTTTTGTCACTTTTCCGGATTGGCTTGTCGTTATAAAGTTTAACTTATAGTGGCCAGGCTTTGCATAACTCACTTCTTTTGCAATCGGCTGTTTGGAGTCCCCTGTAAATGGATAATACATTCCTCTAAAAGCAAATAAGAATAGTGTTGTGTCCAGTGGACGATTCGTTAAATCCAGGGTCCCAATTAACCCTAAATCTTCTCCTGTTTTACCATCTTGCAGAACGACATCCATTTTTTCGCCTGGAGAACTTAAGCTAAAGGTAACTAAAGCACCTAAGCGGTTGTCAATATGCGTTCTTCCTTGATTTAAGTACGGTGGTGTAATGGACGGTGTTAAAAGATCTAAATGACCTAGCCCATCCTTTGTCACTCTATAATTAAATGGAATTCGATAAACATCAGAGGCATCCGCTTTATTTGTCAGTACTAGGAATCCTTCGTATAGACCGGCTTTTGCAGACTTCGGCGACTTTAAAGATACTTTGCTTTTTACTTCTTTGCCAGCCTTGACTTTAATCTTATTGTTTGTTTTAACGGTTATGCCATTTTCACTTAAACTGTTTGTGCCTTCAGCTGGATTCTCTTCTACAGAAACAGCATATTCTTTCGTGATGTCGCTGTTATTTGTGAAGCTTAAATTATTTTCTTTCACATGAACATTGCTGCCTTCCGCACCAAAATGAATACCAAAACTGATATCACCCGATGGATTTGAAATCCTCATATAATCTTCGCCATTAGGTATAAGCGTTTCATCGGTCACTTGCATTTTCATTTCACCATGGATGGCTTGATAAGGGTCTACTCGGCCAGCCCCAACCTCATACAAGCTATATTCGCCATTCATTGGATCCGCTGTATTCATCAGAATTGTTTTAATATCATCTGGATCAAGGTCAGGATTTTCCTCTAATAATAATGCTGCAATCCCTGCTGTATGCGGTGCAGCCATAGATGTTCCTGAAAGTCGCGCATACGCATATTTATAATCTTCCTGATTTTCAGGGTCAATCATATATGAAGGGAAAGTAGATAGAACGCTCACTCCAGGCGCAACCACTTCTGGTTTGATATCATAGTTATTATTTACAGGCCCTCTTGAACTGAAATCTGCCAGTTTATCTCCTTCAGATTTCAGTTCTTTCATATTCGAGAACGTAAAGGTTGTGTTTCCTTGCACAATTTTCTCTTTTAATTGCTCACCTGCCGCTTTTGTCATCGAGAACGCCGGAACAAATTGAGGTGATTCCCCTAGATTAATACCTAGCTGCCCATCTGTATTGTTATATAAAATAACTGCTTTCGCACCATGTTCTTTTGCAAATTTGATTTTTTCATTAAGGGCAAAATTCCCTCGTTGAACAAACGCAATCTTCCCTTCAACATCCTTGCCTGTATAATCTTCCTGAGCCCCTAAACCGACATCAACAATTTCAAGAGATTTCCCATTTAATGATGAGAATTCATCCGCAAAGCTTCTTCCCATGCTGATGAGCTCGGTAGACCAGTTTCCTGTAATGCTGCCTGTAAACGCAGTTAACTCAACAGGAACATCACTTGCTCCAACTGTAAGTGCCAATGCCGCTGTACCAGGAGAGCCTACTGTATGAGCACCGGGACCAGAGTTTCCGGCAGAAACAACTGCTGTCACACCATTTAATACCGCATAGTTAATTGCTGTACTTGTTGGATAATACGGATCGTTAACGGTTGCCCCTAATGAAAGGTTCATAACATCCATTCCATCTTCCACAGCTTTTTCAATCCCTGCAATAACCCCTTCAGATGTACCAGTACCATAAGGCCCTAAAACACGATATACATAAAGATCTGCGTCCGGTGCTACACCCACTACGGACACTTCACTATCATTTTTATTTTGACCTGTGATTGTTCCGGAAACATGAGTGCCATGGGATGTGTAATATGCGCTTCCATATGGAGAAAACTCGGGATTATTTGATTTCTTCCAATCTTCATAGGTCGCTTCCAAATATGCATCCTTTAAATCAGGGTGATTATAATCGATTCCAGTATCAAGAACTGCTACTTTTACACCTTCTCCAGTAATGCCTTCCTTATGCAGCTTGTCTATCTTCAAATAAGGAATACTTTCAACAGAAGTAGTAACTTCTCTCTCAACATCTGATGGAAGCTCTGTTTGAATAGGATCCACAGTAAACGTCTGGCTTTTGAAAACAGCTTGTACGACATCGGATTCCAAAAGGTGTCTAACTTGGTCCGCCGGCAGCTTCATCGCTACACCGTTATATGCTCTTTTGTACGTCTGGGTGATGGAATTAGAAAGGCTTTTTGTTTTGGAGTTCTCTTGAGGCAAATATTTTTTGATGTCTTCTTTAAACTTTTTATGTTCTTTTTCAACTTGTGCTTCTGCTTCTTCCTTTTTTAATGCTTTGCCTTTTGCAGCTGCTTCTAAAACGGACACTTTACTAGGCTTTGATTTGAACTGAACAATGACGGATATTTCATCTCTTGATTTTAGATCCTCTTCAGTAAAACCTTGAAGACCTGTACGATTGTTTAATTGCAATTGATGCAATGCTTGTCGCTGTTCTGCAGTTAAAGATGCTAAAATATCCTCCGCCTTATACTCCGCCGCTGCTGCATCAGTTGATAATACCGAATGGACCGGCGACATTAGCAAGCTAGCTGATAAAGCCAATACTGCTGTTTTTTTAAATAGTGAATGAAATTCCATAAGACCCCCGCTTTCATTAGATTAATTTGTGAGTTGTTTATTTTCGTAAAATTAAGAATTTTACATTCACTATTGTAATCTCTAATTTTATCAGTAGCTATTGGGGTTTTTTTGTGTGACTTTTGGCGGATACCGATGATAGAACAGGGGGTTCTATAGCCTAAGATTAGTCATTATAGATGAATTTTTAATATTCTATTTGGGGTTATTTAAGACATTAAGAAATCGGCAGAAGGACTAAGATAAGGTGAAGGGCTGCCTTCTAGCACAGTTCAACGCTGCAAAGGAGGAACCTCTTTATACTAAAAAATGATTGAACGGCATGGCCGTTCAATCATTTTTCAAAAATTTATATTATTAACCGATAGAACCTTCCATTTCGAACTTGATTAGACGGTTCATTTCTACTGCGTATTCCATTGGAAGCTCTTTCGTGAATGGCTCGATGAAGCCCATTACGATCATTTCTGTTGCTTCTTCCTCGGAAATTCCGCGGCTCATTAGGTAGAATAGCTGTTCTTCGGATACTTTTGAAACCTTCGCCTCATGCTCAAGAGAGATGTTGTCATTCAGGATTTCGTTGTAAGGAATTGTATCTGAAGTTGACTGGTTATCCATGATTAACGTATCACACTCGATGTTGGCACGTGCACCATCCGCTTTACGGCCGAAGTGAACGATCCCGCGGTATGTTACTTTGCCGCCCTGCTTGGAAATCGATTTGGATACAATCGTTGAAGAAGTGTTTGGTGCAAGGTGGATCATTTTCGCACCTGCATCCTGGTGCTGCCCTTTACCTGCTAATGCAATGGAAAGGGTCATACCGCGCGCACCTTCTCCTTTAAGGATAACTGCTGGGTATTTCATTGTTAATTTTGATCCAATGTTTCCGTCAATCCATTCCATTGTTGCGTTCGCTTCGCAAACCGCACGCTTTGTAACCAGGTTAAATACGTTGTTCGCCCAGTTCTGAATCGTTGTATAGCGGCAGTATGCGTCTTTCTTGATGATGATTTCAACAACCGCACTGTGAAGTGAATTTGTTGTGTAAACAGGAGCCGTACATCCTTCTACATAATGTACATGTGCACCTTCATCCACAATGATTAACGTACGCTCAAACTGTCCCATGTTCTCGGAGTTAATGCGGAAGTATGCCTGTAATGGCGTATCCACCTTAACACCTTTAGGAACGTAGATGAACGATCCGCCAGACCAAACCGCTGAGTTTAACGCAGAGAATTTGTTATCTGTTGGAGGGATAACCTTTGCCCAGTGCTCACGGAAAATGTCTTCATTTTCGCGAAGAGCGGAATCAGTATCTTTAAACACAATTCCTTTAGCTTCAAGGTCTTCCTGCATGTTATGGTAAACTACCTCTGATTCGTACTGTGCAGAAACACCAGCAAGATACTTCTGCTCCGCTTCCGGAATACCCAATTTATCAAACGTTTGCTTGATTTCGTCAGGCACTTCATCCCAGGAGCGCTCCGTTTTTTCAGAAGGCTTAACATAGTACGTAATTTCATCAAAATTTAATGACGCTAAATCTCCGCCCCATTGCGGCATAGGCATGTTATAGAAATGCTCTAATGATTTTAAACGGAAGTCAAGCATCCACTGTGGCTCTTCCTTCAATTTTGAAATCTCTTCAACAATTTCTTTTGTCAAACCGCGTTTTGATCGGAAAATGGAAACGTCTTTATCGGCAAAACCATACTTGTAATCGCCGATCTCAGGCATTTTTTTTGCCATCGTCGTATTCCTCCATTCGTTTAGGAAAGGGCCCTCGCCCAATCATTTCATAATATTTTATCACACAAGGCAGGTGAAAAAATTTTGAACAAAAGTTTGATTATTTTTTCTTTGGCTCTGTTAACATTTAGCTATAAAACTGCTTTTATAAAGGTTCAATCAAACGTTTGATTGAATGATTATTCCTGGTCTTCGTTTTCCTCGTTAATGCCCTTCTCCATTGCTTTCCATGCCAATGTAGCACATTTGATTCTGGCCGGAAACTGGGATACACCCTGAAGAGCTTCGATATCGCCAAGATCCAAATCATCTTCATCATATTCTTTTCCCAGCATCATGTCAGAGAAAACTTTGGAAAGCTTTAATGCTTCCTCAATATTTTTACCCTTGATGGCTTGAGTCATCATTGAAGCTGAAGACATGGAAATCGAACAGCCTTCGCCTTCAAACTTCGCATCTGTCACTTTGCCATCCTCAAGCTTCAACGTCAATTGAATTCGGTCTCCGCAAGTAGGATTATTCATATTGATCGTCAAGCTGTCATCTTCAAGTACCCCTTTGTTACGAGGATTTTTATAATGATCCATAATCACCTGGCGGTAAAGGGTATCTAAATTTTTAGAAGACATCGCTGAAATACTCCTTTGTTTTGACAAGCCCTGCAACAAGCTTATCAATATCTTCTTCTGTATTGTACAGATAGAAGCTTGCACGTGCAGTTGCAGAAACCTTGAGCCATTTCATTAGCGGCTGTGCGCAATGGTGGCCGGCACGAACAGCAATTCCTTCTGCATCCAATACAGTAGCCACATCATGAGGGTGGACATCGTCAATATTGAAAGTGACGAGTCCGGCACGCTTAGATGCTTCTTTCGGACCGTAGATCGTCATGCCCTCAATGTCGGACAGTTTTTCCATAGCATAAGCAGCAAGCTTGTGCTCATATGCTTCAATTTCATCCAAGCCAATCTGTTCAAGAAAATCAATCGCAGCACCTAAACCAATGGCACCAGCAATGATGGGCGTTCCACCTTCAAATTTCCATGGAAGCTCTTTCCAAGTGGATTCATAAAGGCCGACAAAGTCGATCATTTCTCCGCCAAACTCGACCGGCTCCATCTTCTCCAGATGCTTTTTCTTTCCGTACAGAACACCGATGCCTGTAGGGCCGCACATTTTATGGCCAGAAAATGCAAGAAAATCGCAATCCAGGTCCTGAACATCAATCTTCATATGAGGAGCACTTTGAGCGCCATCCACAACCATAATAGCGCCATTTTCATGGGCAATTTTTGCAATTTCCTTTATCGGGTTCATCACGCCAAGTACGTTCGATACCTGCATGATCGAAACGATTTTGGTATTGCCATTCACGGTTTCCCTTACATCATCCAAGGAGATCGTCCCATCTTCCTGAAGAGGAAGGTACTTGAGTGTTGCACCCGTTTGTTTGGCAACCTGCTGCCAAGGAATAATATTGCTGTGATGCTCCATATAGGAAATCACAATTTCATCCCCTTCATCCAGGTTGTCACGTCCATAGCTGGCAGCAACTGTATTGATGGCTGTTGTTGTTCCTCTTGTAAAAATAACTTCCTCAGTTGAATTAGCATTAATGAACTTGCGGACTTTTTCCCTTGCACCTTCATAGCCATCCGTTGCTCTTGTTCCGAGTGTATGGACTCCTCTATGAACATTGGAGTTATATTCCCGATAGTATTTATCAAGCGCTTCGATAACAGGAGCAGGCTTTTGGGAAGTAGCCGCACTGTCTAAGTAAACAAGAGGCTTTCCGTTGACTTCCTGATCCAGGATGGGAAACATTTGCCGAATATCCCGGACATTCATTATTTTACTTTCCTTTCAATGACGGCTGTCAGCTGCTTTTTAACTCCTTCAATTGGAAGAGCATTAACAACCGGTGCAAGGAATCCGTGAATAACAAGGCGCTCTGCCTCTTTTTGTGAAATCCCGCGGCTCATTAAGTAGTAAAGCTGCAAAGGATCCACCCGTCCAACTGATGCTGCGTGTCCTGCGGTTACATCGTCTTCGTCAATCAATAGAATTGGGTTGGCGTCTCCGCGCGCTTTTTCGCTTAGCATCAGTACGCGTGACTCCTGCTCGGCATTTGACTTCGTAGCGCCATGCTCGATTTTTCCGATTCCATTAAAGATGGAAGATGCGGAATCTTTCATAACTCCATGCTTCAGAATATATCCTTCTGAATTCTTTCCAAAATGAATGACCTTTGTAGTGAAGTTTTGCGTTTGTTCCCCGCGTCCGACTACAACTGTTTTTGTGTCCCCAAAGGAGCCATCGCCAACAAGATTAGTCGTATTTTCAGAAACCGTGTTGCCATCATTCATAAGGCCAAGAGCCCATTCAATGCGTGCATCGCGTCCTGCAACACCGCGGCGGTTCACATAAGCAGTTGTGCCTTTTGCAAGCGTATCAACTGCACCGTATTGAACTTTAGCATTGGCATTCGCAATCACTTCAGTCACAATATTAAAAATGCCATTTGCTTCTTCAACTGTTGAAACATAGTTTTCAACATATGTGACTGAGCTGTTATCATCAGCCACAACCAATACATGATTGAAAAGGTTTGCTTCTTTATTATCGTGGATATATACAGCCTGAATAGGTTCTGCAATTTCCACGTTTTTAGGAACATACAAGAAAGCTCCGCCGTTTAAAAGGGCTGCATGCAGCGCAGTCAAACGGTGCTCATCTGTTTTCACGCCATCCTTCATAAAGTACTTCTGAAGAAGGTCGCTATGTTCTCTTGCAGCAGTAAAGATGTCAGTGAAAATAACGCCTTTACCCTGAAGCTCTTTTGAAAGAGACAAATGTGTTGGTCTGTTATTGCGCTGAATGTAAAGATTCTGGTCGCCTGCTTCAAGGTCAATCAGATTTCTAACATCCTCAGGAAGGTCGTTTAATGAAGCAAAGTCTTCACTTCCTACGATGTGTTTTTCGAACTGTGTGAAGTTCCATTTATCTATTTTTGTTTTATCAGGCTTTGGCATTGGCAGGTTTTCCGCGTTTGCAAGCGCATTTAGACGGAGTTCTGTCAGCCATGCCGGCTCGCCCATATCTTTTGAGAAGGAACTTACATATTCCTTGTCAAATGGTAGTTTTATTTCCGTTGTCATAGTGATCCCCCTAACGCTTACGCTTCTTGCCCAACTGTTTCGTCTTCAATGCCCAATTCTTGTTTAATCCAGTCATATCCTTCTGATTCTAAACGCTGTGCAAGCTCAGGACCGCCTGATTTTACAACGCGTCCCTGCATCATCACATGTACATGGTCAGGAGTGATGTAGTTAAGAAGGCGCTGGTAGTGAGTGATAATTAAGCATCCAAAATCTTCTCCGCGCATTTCGTTAATTCCTTTAGAAACAACCTTCAATGCATCAATATCCAAACCTGAATCGATTTCATCAAGAATCGCGATTCTTGGTTCAAGCATCATTAATTGAAGAATCTCATTGCGCTTCTTTTCACCGCCAGAGAAACCTTCATTTAAGTAACGCTGTGCCATGTCCAGATCCATTTCAAGGAATTCCATTTTGCTGTCCATTTTACGGATAAATTTCATTAAAGAAATTTCATTGCCTTCTTCCATGCGGCTGTTGATTGCTGAACGTAAGAAGTCAGCATTTGTAACACCGCTGATTTCACTTGGGTATTGCATTGCAAGGAAAAGGCCAGCTTGTGCACGTTCGTCAACTTCCATTTCAAGAACATCTTTACCATCTAAAGTAATGCTTCCCCCAGTTACTTCATATTTAGGGTGGCCCATGATTGCAGATGATAATGTAGATTTACCTGTTCCATTAGGCCCCATGATTGCGTGGATTTCTCCGCCTTTAATTTCAAGGTTTACACCTTTTAATATTTCTTTCCCCTCAATAGCAACATGAAGGTCTTTGATAGTTAGTACTGATCCTGCCATAATATATACCTCCGTCAATAAAAGAAGATTTGTGTAATCGGCTGTTTGCCGCAAATCTCTATTCTCATTTTATTCTCATTACAATCTTATAACAAATGAAATTTCATAGCAACTCTTTAAGACCCTTTAACAAACTTTTCAAACAAAAATGTTTAGAAAGTCTTTAAATGAAGATTTTATCATAGAATCTATCCTTCATCAAAGAGTGTCGGCTTAAAAAAACAGGCATGTCCTATTTATTTTTTCCCCCGATGGTTGATTCATGTATGGAAAGCTTAAATGAGAATGGATGGAAGGGTACGTCAAAATATTTATAAAAAAGAAAACCAGCGCACAGAGCAGCTGGTTTCCATTTTTCTTCTTTATTACATATATGGTTTAATCCTAGGAATGAATTTTTCTTTCAAGATCGGCAACTAAACGCTGGCTTTGCAGATAATCTTCTTCACGTTTCTTTTCAACTTCCATACGAACATCATGTTTCCGGCTGTACACTTCATATCCAACTCCATGGGCAGCTTGCATTGCTTTCTCCATTTCACTCGTGTAGTTCAGCTGTAACTGACTGATAATGAATCAATCCTTTCGGTTTTTATGCTTTCGCATTTAGTTTTTACATTTAAAATCTTAACACTTCACTTATACCCGACACAAAGCCGAAAAAACCTGATTTTTTTAGCAAAATAAGGAACCAGATTTGCTGAAGCGCTTTCATCTCACCCATTCTTACAATAAAGGCTATTTCCTCCTGATAAATGGTTGTTTTAAAAATTTTCTGAAATTATACAAGCTTATAGAAAAGACTTTTTCGTAAAGTTTGTTGCTTTTTGAAGGCAAACGTATTTTAACCAACTGAGTTGATTGTAGCGGAGGGCACTTGACTCCTCGTAAATGCTTCGCATTTCCTTCGTGCGATGTTTATTCAGGATGCTTATTCATTGTCCTGCGGGAAGTGAGGGAAGTGTGAGACCCCACAGGCGAAGCCGAGGAGGCTCGCACCCTCCCCGCTGAAAGCAAGTGCCCCAGCGGAAATCAACGGGTAGGATTTATAAACAAAAACAACAATCCATGAGTAAAGAGTCTAAAAAATTAAAACTCCTGCTTTTAGGCAGGAGCTGAAGGGTTATTTATTGTTTAAGCTGATTCAATTCAGTCATGGCTTCCTGGACAAGAGTAACTGCCTGGCTCATTGCAGCACCGCCGCCGAATGCAGCTGTTACACCTACCGCTTCCAGAATTTCTTCCTCTGAAGCTCCCTGGTCAATGCAGCCTTTTGTATGATAGATAATGCAGTATTCGTCCTGAGAATATAAGCTGATTCCAAGTGCAATGAGCTGCTTCTGTTTTTGGCTTAATGTTCCTTCCTTAAAGCAAGCTTCTGTAAAGGCATTATAATGCTGGGCCAAATCAGGCATTTTTTCAGTGAATACACCTAATCCTACTTTATAATCATGAAGAGCTGCTTCTATTGAGTTTGATGGTTCATGATAATGTTCCATTTTGCTCCACTCCATTCAAATTATTATCAACGTTAGTATGTTTGATTATTTTTCAAACTATGCGGATAGATAAGCCAATAGGCTGGGCATATAATGGAAACCTAATAAGATACAAAAAAGCAGGCATACGCGCCTGCTTTTTTAGCTCTATTATTCGGAAACCGGTACAACGGCTCCTTCATATTTTTCAAGAATGAAGTCCTGAATTTCCTTTGAACGAAGAACTTGTACTAAAGCTTTAATTCCTTCTTTTTCTTCATCTCCGCTGCGGACAGCAATCACGTTTACATATGGTGACTCTTTGTCCTCGATCGCAATTGAGTCTTTTAATGGATTCAAGCCTGCGTCAATTGCATAGTTAGAGTTGATTAGAACAGCATCGCCTTCACCATTGTTGTAAATTTGCGGAAGCAGGGAAGCTTCATATTCTGTATCAAATTCCAGCTTCTTAGGGTTGTCTTTAATATCTTCTAAGGTAGCTTCTGTTTTTTCAACATCTTCGTTTAATGTAATAAGGCCTTCTGCTTCTAGCATGGATAAGATCCGGCCATGGTCTGCTACAGAGTTGCTCATGATGATCGTTGCACCTTCAGGAAGATCTTCAAGGTTCTTATATTTTTGAGAATACACACCGATTGGCTCGATATGAATTCCGCCAGCATTTGTAAAGTCATAGCCATGCTCTGCTTTTTGTGATTCAAGGTAAGGAATGTGCTGGAAATAGTTTGCATCAAGCTCTTCAGACTCTAAAGCCTGGTTTGGCAGCACATAATCCTGGAATGTAACAACATCTAGTTCAAAGCCTTTTTCCTCAAGAAGCGGTTTCGCTTCTTCAAGAATTTCAGCGTGCGGTACGTTGGAAGCACCTACAGTAATTTTAGTGCTTTCTTTGCTATCTCCGCCATCCCCTGCATTATTTCCTTCTTCTTCTGAAGTTCCGCAAGCTGCAAGTACAAGTGCCACTGCAAGTGCAAGAACGAGTGATAACCACTTTTTCATGTTGATCTCTCCTATCGTTTGTCTAATTTTGTTGTTATTAAATCACCAATAAACTGGATGATAAATACGATGATCAGAATAATAATGGTCGCCATCAAAACGACATCATTACGGCTTCTCTGGAATCCTTCCAGGTATGCAAGGTTCCCTAGTCCTCCTGCACCGATCACACCAGCCATAGCTGTGTAGCCAACAAGGGCAATGGCTGTTACTGTAATACCCGAAACTAGGGCTGGCATGGATTCAGGAAGAAGGACCTTCCAGATAATCGTGCTTGTTTTGGCACCCATGGACTTGGCCGCTTCAATGACGCCTTTATCAATTTCTCTAAGCCCAATCTCAACCATCCGCGCGTAAAATGGCGCTGCCCCAATTATTAATGCAGGCAATGCTGCATCCTCCCCAATCATGGTTCCGATTAGGAATTTGGTAAAAGGAATTAAAAGAACAATTAAGATAATGAACGGAATAGAACGAAAAATATTTACGAAAGCTGAAATGACTTTATTGACTGCAGCATTTTCCCAGATATTCCCCTTTGAGGTCAGGAAGAGAAGCAGCCCCAAAATCGCACCTAAAATAAATGTTGCAACCACAGATATAGCAGTCATATAAAGGGTTTCCATGGTAGCTTCCCACATGGAGTCCCATTTTACATTTGGAAACCATTCGTTAAGCATTGGAAATCACCTCCACGCCAACCTGCTGGGATTGGATATAATCAATTGCTTTGGCAACTTCCTCTGCATCTCCATCCAAATGGATGAACAAAGTTCCATAAGAGCCATTTTGTGTTTGAGATATCTTCCCTTGAAGAATATTAACTGTCACCTGGAAATTCCGGATCAAATTCGTTATTAATGGCTGTTCAGCTGCTTCTCCGACAAATCCTAATTGCACTACTTTTCCGCGCGGATATACATCCACTAAGTGATCAATTGTTTCTTTTGTCTCCTCAGGCTCTGTGACCTGCTGGACAAAGCGCTTCGTAATCATCGCTTTAGGATTTTTAAAGACATCCAGCACAGGGCCAATTTCAACAATCCTGCCGCCTTCCATGACAGCAACACGGTGGCAAATTTTACGGATTACGTGCATTTCATGTGTAATCAGTACAATTGTTAAACCTAAACGCTCATTGATATCAACAAGCAAATCGAGAATCGAGTCAGTTGTTTGCGGATCGAGTGCTGATGTGGCCTCGTCACAAAGCAGCACTTTTGGGTTATTCGCAAGGGCTCTCGCAATCCCGACCCTTTGCTTTTGTCCGCCGCTCAGCTGAGAAGGATACGCATCCTCTCTGCCATCCAGGCCGACCAGCTTGATGAGTTCGTTTACTCTTTTCAGTCTTTCCTGCCTTGGAACACCTGCAATTTCAAGCGGAAATGCAATATTATCCCTGACACTTCTCGACCATAATAGGTTAAAATGCTGGAAAATCATGCTTATTTCCTGGCGTGCTTTCCTTAATTTGCTGCCTTTTATTTTTGAAACATCATTGCCGGCCACGATTACACTTCCTTGTGTTGGAAGCTCAAGGCCGTTTAGCATGCGGATTAAAGTACTTTTACCTGCGCCGCTATATCCGATCACACCGAAGATTTCTCCTTCTTTTATCTCCAGGTTTACGTCATCTACGGCTTTCACCTGGCCCTTTTTAGAGGAATAAATCTTCTTTACATCTTTTATGGAAATCAACGTGTTGTTTCACCTCTTTAATCGAAAATACAGATTTTAATTAAAAGACCGCTTTTTTTCTAGTTTTCGACTGCTCAGCCGCTTTCATTCATGAGCAGAATAACGAGCTGATGCCCGAAAAATAAAAATGCCTTTCTGCGCATGAGCAGAAAGGCATTAAAAATTTAAGTCCTTTCTCTCATCTGTCAAAGCGATTGCTTTGAGTGAATTGGCACCATTTCAAATTAATGACGGTTGCCGGGCTTCATAGGGCACTTCCCTCCACCTCTCTTGATAAGAGCGTAACGTTCTATATTCAATTAACACTTTAAATGATTTAAGCAGCTTTTTAATTACGTTTGCTATCGTATCATAGCTTTTAAAAAGGTGTCAACGATGAACTTTTAAACTTTTTTAAAAAATGGACGGTAAATTTTTCTTGCCGTCATTAAGCTTTTGCAGCCAAAGAATTTATACCTGTCGCAGCTTCAATTGCCTGCTCGAGATCTTCAATCAGATCATCCGCATTCTCGATCCCGATAGAAATCCGAATTAAATCTTGAGGTACCCCCGCTGCCTTTAAACCTTCTTTATCGAGCTGCTGGTGGGTCGTGCTGGCCGGGTGGATGATTAGGCTCTTTGCATCCCCGACATTGGCCACATGGGCCCAAAGCTGAAGGCTATTAATCAGCTTTGCACCAGCTTCCCGGCCGCCTGCAATTCCGAAAACAGCGACAGCGCCTGCTCCTTTAGGCAAATATTTATCTGCCAGAGCTTTATCCGGATGGCTTTCATGGCCTGGGTAAAGCACCCAGTTAACCGCAGGGTGGGCTTCCAGATATTCAACCACTTTCTTCGTATTGGCAATATGCTCCTTCATTCTCACATGCAAGGTCTCAAGTCCCAATGTGAACTGGAATGCACTTTGCGCACTCATTGCCGGCCCCAAATCTCTTAAAAGCTGAACTCGTGCTTTAATAATATAAGCAGCCTCGCCAATCGCTTCACTATAAACAATATCATGGTAGCTTGGATCAGGTTCTGTGAAGCCAGGAAACTTCGGTGAATTCCAATCAAACTTTCCGCCATCCACGATAATGCCGCCCATTGTTGTTCCATTTCCAAGCAGCCATTTAGTCGCTGAGTGAATAACGATATCAGCGCCATGCTCAATCGGCCTGCATAAATAAGGTGTTGCAAAGGTATTATCAATGATTAGAGGAACTCCGTTTTCATGAGCGATTGCAGCCACCTTTTCAAGATCAAGAACCTTCAAACTCGGGTTTCCAATCGTTTCAGCAAAGACTGCCTTGGTTTTATCTGTTATGGCGTTTCTAAAGTTTTCCGGATCTTTTGGATCCACAAACTTAACATCAATCCCGTACTTAGGAAGGGTGACTGCAAACAAATTATAAGTACCGCCATATAGATTGGAGGCCGCAACAATCTCATCCCCCGCCTGAGCAAGATTTAGGATTGCCAGAGTAATAGCAGATTGACCGCTTGCAAGCGCCAAAGCACCCACTCCGCCTTCAAGCAAAGCCACTCTTTCCTCAAATACACTTACAGTCGGATTATGTATCCGGCTATAAATGTATCCAGGTTCCTTTAAGGCAAAAAGATCTGCGGCATGGTCTGTATTTTTGAATTGGTAAGCATTGTTCTGGTAAATCGGCACTGCTCTTGCCCCCGTAACCGGATCAGGATTCAGTCCCCCATGTACTCCTAGTGTTTCAAAACGGTAGCTTTTTTGTTTGTCAGTCATGTTTCTCTCTCCTTTATTTGTTATTGTTTAATAAAAACTCTTTTCTCATAAATTGTTGTTTTTGTTTATGAATTCTGCCCGTTGATTTCAGCATGGGGCACTCAGCGAACCCGCGGGGAGGTTTGCGAGCCTCCTCGGCTTCGCCTGCGGGGTCTGGCACTTCCCTCTCTTCCCGCTGGACATTGAATAAACTTCCTTGAATAGACCCTCGTCGTAAGAAAATCGGATGCATTTTCGAGGATCAAGTGCCCTCCGCTACAATCAAAAGGGTGCCAAAATCACGAATAGCCAAAAAACCCTCTTCATAAGAAGAGGGCTCTACCATCTCTTCTTATCTTCCAGAGCCAAATTGCTCTGCTGGATTTAGCACCGTGTAAACTACCGGTTGCCGGGCTTCGTTGGGCCAGTCCCTCCGCCACTCTTGATAAGAATATTCAGTTAATTTTTAAGTTAAAGTGATACTATCATACTTTTTCGAAAGTGGTCAAGTGTTTTCATATGAAATCTTGATCTTGCCTAAACAGAAAAAGGACTCAAGCAAAAGAGTTTTTCGGAAGGTGGTGTCTATTGCGATATCTTTCCGGGTTAGGGCATCTCTAAGCTTGACCCTGCCGGAAATAATTGAATGAATAGCTTCTTCAGAGCCTGTTATCTTAACATCAAATTTCTTTGTTCGCCTGGCTTTCTTGATTTCCCCTTTTGTAATCTGCAGAGGTATGCTAATATTTCCCGCTTGGATAAGGATAGAAAAAGACGATTTTCTTAATAAATATCCTACATGGCCTTTTGCTTGATTCTCCCTGACAAATAGATCTGCTAAATCTTCCATAGCCTCCCCCCTCGTACTGGGTTTCTTCCTTGTTATATTCAGTAATTGCGTTTTACAGTCCTTTTATTTTTGTTCGACAAATACAGCATAAAAAAAAGACAATGCCCGTTTTTAAAAGGCATTATCAATCATTTCCCGAGAAATATGTCAGATTATACTGCTTTTACTGCAGGATTGGCAGCTTTTGTCTTTTTGTAGCTTCTAAACACGAAGAAAAAGTAAAGAGATCCGACAAGGTACAATGAAGCAGTTATCGAGAAGACGAGTGCGTAGCCCCAGTAAGCCCCGTATTTAATGACGATTCCGGTTGATACGGGACCCATCACCGCCCAGCCAAGATTAAATACCATTTGATTAACAGAATTTGCGAGCCCCTTCATTGAATCATCTACCTTGGACATCATGAGCGACATTTGGATTGGATTTCCTGCATTCATCAGGGCCTGGCGGAATAGAAAACCGATGGCAGCCAGCCATAGATGTTCCGTATAAGCGGTTAAAAGCAGAAATGGAAGCGACATTAGCTGCAGAATCACGACAGCTTTGACTTCCCCAACCTTCCTTACGACGATAGGACCGATAATCATTGCAAAAGCAGTGGCTGCCTGCCCAAGGGAAATAATAAATCCAATAGCAGAATTTGATGCGGCAAAACGGTCAGCGAAATACAAATTCAGATAAGGAATAACTAATCCAGCCCCAAACCCAATCAGCAGCTGAGCAAAAGCAAACATGGCAATAATTTTAATACCGTCATTTTTAAACGAAAGGTCTTTAAAAGAGAATCTCTTTAAGGGTTTGTCCTCCCTCTTACCTTTCTGCTTTTCATTGAAACGCAGGATTGGTATCAGTCCAGCCATAAAAAACAGGCTGCCAATTAAAAGCGTGATCCGAAGACTGTTCAGGTGGGTAGTAAATAGAGAAAATATGTCCGTTAAGATCCCGCCGCTCAGATTGCCTATTACATTGGCTCCGGTCATGATCGCAAAATGAATGCTAAACAGGTGAACCCTCTGATCAGCCTTCGAATTTTCGGCTAGCCATGGAATGCTGGATACCTGTAAAAAGGCAGTCGTCAGCCCTGAAAAAAAGGCAAACAAAATTAGCAGTGACTGCAATTCAATCACACTTCTGAACAGCATAACAGCACCCGTGGCTGCAGCTCCAAAAAGCATCGCTTTCTTTCTGCCAATCCTGTCGCTCGCAATCCCTGCCGGAACAAGAATCATCGCCGTTGCGAGTGCAGTCATGGATATAACCTGGCCATTAATATTTTCAGAGTAACCAAGTTCCCTTATGTAGAAATTATAAATGACCATGAAGATTCCAAAGCCTATTTGCGTAAGTATATTAGCCATAAAGGCCAATTTTATATTGCGATTGTAGCCTTTAATCTGGCCAGCCCATTCCCTGTAAAATGCCATCTCGATCCCATCCCTGCGCTGTATGTATAATCACATTTGATTTTATTTCGATTTCCTAAGTATCATACTCCTTTCCGCAAACGTTTGTAAATATATTTTGAATATTTTAAAAGGTGGGATTTCAGTTTCTTAATAGAAAAAACCAGGTGGAATCAACACCTGGTTTTTCAAAGCATTCGGCCGGTACCGCAGTCATGCTAATGGGACTTATTTATCTATTCCTGATTTTCTCCAATAAGTGTGGGACAGACCGGAAAGCATAAAGCTTTTCATGAACTTTTCCTTCTTTGAAGATGATGAGGCAAGGGACGCTTTCGACTCCCCACTTTTCAGCGATTTCCGGCATATAGTTTAAATCCGCTTTCCCCATTTTTTTGTCTGGCAGCAATTCAGCTGCAACGGCCAGCATCTTGCCTGCCATTTGGCAGGTTCCACACATAGGCGTGTACAAATATAAGAGAGCGCTTTTTTGCCCATTTACCGCTTCATCAATCTCATGGTGCGACCATTCCAGCATTTTATCATCCTTACCTGTCTAAGTACTGTGTATAAACGTCAATATTAGCTCCCAGCAAAACCGTAGCCAAATGATGTTCAGGAGCTGTGGCTACCTCTCTGTACATCCTGTCGATGTATAGATGCTCTGCCTCGGGAAACTCTCTTTTAAATTGTTTCCTCAGCTTTTCCCCGGCTGAATCAGCATCCACCAATATATATACATCCTTATCAAACAGTGTGTCAATTAATTCGTCCAGTTTCGTTATGCTGATTGTTCCGTTAGTGCAAATAATCTCTACCGGCTCTCTTATGATACTTTTCACCTTTGTTTTATCTGACTTTCCCTCAACAATAATAACTTTCTCCGGAATTGCCTCATTCATCGTCATCACCTGAAAGGAGTTATTTTGAAGCAGAATTGCTTTGCAGTTAAAAACCGTTAAAGAAAGTGTTTATCCAATATATTCATTATTCTTGATTATGGTGTGAATCTCCTGCCTTTTTGAGCGGAAGGGTTTTGCAGATTTATTAATTTAGATTTGTAAAAGGCTCTTTTCTCATAGATTGTTGTGTTTGTTTATGAATTCTGCCCGTTGATTTCCGCTACGGGCACTTGCTTTCCGCGGGGAGGGTTGCAAGCCTCCTCGGCTTCGCCTGTGGGGTCTCGCACTTCCCTCTCCTCCCGCAGGACACTGAATCAGCTTCCTCGAATAATCACCGCACGAAGAAAATGCGAATGCATTTTTGAGGATCAAGTGCCCTCCGCTACAATCAACTCAGTTGGGTAAAATTAATTTTGCCTTCAAAAAGCAACTTACTTAACGAAAACAGCCTTGTAAATAAACCCTTTTTCTTGGCTTTATCTTGCAAATCTTTGTCATTTTTAAATTTATCTAACTTGTTTTATACTTTTCGAGCAGGATACTTGGTTTTTCTAGCATGTTTTTGAATTTATCTAACATCTATTTTGGTTTATGAATCAATTTCCGGAATTTATGCGTTACTTTCAACATTTATGAATCAATTTCCGGGTTTTATGCGTCACTTTTTCGAATATATGCGCCACTCCTTAATATGACGCTCTTTAGGTGAACCAGCTATCCACACCAATATATGCTCTTCTTCTATGCTTTAGCCTATTAAATAAACAGCGGAAATTCTCCCGCTGTTTACAATGTTAGCACCAGCCGCCTTCGTCACAGTCAGTATAGCGGGCTTGCGCCTCATCTGTAACGGAAACGTTCTGATAAATTTTTTGCTGGTCAGTTTCAAAATGATGTTCCAGATTAAAGGAAGAGCCTTCAGGCAGGCTGATTTGTCCTATTTTTTCATTTTCAAGGTAAAGCTCTATATGATCATTTTTCAGCTTGCCGACAACCCGGTCAGTTATATCGATTTTCTGCTGCTTCAATGTCATGGTAACCAATCCTTTCATACCTTTGGGTACTCATAGTTTTGCCCTATCTACATAAAAGAAAAATAGCAATTAAAGGCAATGCAGCAAAAAAACCGGCTCGTATTGAGCCGGCTTTTCAGTCAATTAGTCTTCGTTTGTCATATCCTCGTATTGCTCAGCAGTCATAAGCTTGTCTACTTCGCTTAAGTCTGAAGGCTCAACAACAACCATCCAGGCTTTTTCGTATGGAGATTCGTTTACGAATTCAGGACTGTCGTTAAGGTCTTCGTTAACTTCAACTACTTTGCCGCTTACAGGTGCATAAAGCTCGGAAACCGTTTTAACGGATTCAACACTTCCAAATGGCTCATCTGCAGTCAGCTCATCCCCAACTTCCGGAAGCTCAACGAATACGATGTCGCCAAGTTCTGATTGCGCAAAATGCGTAATCCCAATGCGGATTTTTCCATCTTCTGTTTTTACCCACTCATGCTCTTCTGAATAACGTAATTCTTTAGGTGTGCTCATAGTTTATCCCTCCACTTTTTATATTTCAATTTATGATCGTAAAATCGATCGCTCAATTCATGATGGCCCGTAGGAGCATAATATCAGCCCTTAGGATAGCCATGCCTTTTCATAATCCTCTTCTTTGAAGCCAACTGTTACCTTTTGGCCGTCTGTCAGAACTGGACGCTTAATTAGCATGCCGTCCGTTGCCAAAATATCCAGCAGCTCTTCTTCTGATGAGGTTTTCACTTTGTCCTTTAAGCCAAGCTCCCTATATTTCTGGCCACTTGTATTAAAGAACTTTTTTACGTCCAACCCACTTTTTTTATAAAGCGATTCAAGCTCGCTTCGTGAAGGCGGATTCTCCACAATATGTACTTCTTCATAAGACAAGTTATGTTCATCGAGCCATTTCTTCGCTTTCCGGCATGTCCCGCATTTGGGATACCAGTAAAAAGTCAACGCCATTCTATCACCACCCAATGTTAGCATATCCAGGCTTACTAGAAAAGCGCAAGGCGCCTGCCTATCGGCGACAAGCATAAGACGAGCCGGCATGAAGGTTGATTTTTACCTTCTTGACGGATTGGCTTATGACCTCGAGCCGATGGCGCCTGGAGCTAGACACTATCTGGCTTCAGAAAGGTAGACTTATCTTCTAAATTGCTGCCTTTTAATTGAATACTACCATAAAAGAATAACAATGAACACCAAGATAATATTCGACATATTTCTTCAGTTTCCTGCCGGCAGAATAAATTTTTAATGGCTATGTTAAACTTGCTGTTGATTACCGCTCATGACGCACGCTTTCCATGCTGGCCTCCTGTCCGTTTTATACCTGCGGGTTCCTTTGCCCGCAATATGCGTCCGTGAAGTAATTCCGCCCGAAGGAAATGCAAGTGCATTTTCGGGGAGCCTTGCACCTTCCGCGCCTTCCAATACAGTACAAAATGAACAATCAGCTTACGGAGCTAAAAAAATAAGCCCCCTTCACAAGGAAGGGAGCCAGCTTATGATCAAACCACGAAACGTTCAGCGTCTGTTAGCTTCTCGGCAGCTTCACGCTTTTTAGCAATCACATTGATAGGCGTGTGGCGCGTAAATTTGCGAAGCGCTGACATCATCATGCGAAGAGCATCGCCATTTTCAACCGCAACAAGCGTTTCTTTTGCATCCTGCTCAATTTTGTTGAATGCTTCCTGACAGAAAATTTGTGTATAAAGAAGCTTTTGCTTGCTCTTTCCAAGACCAGCTTTTTCGATAGCCTTTTCTGTACGAAGAACAACTGATTCCATTGCATATGCATTTGAAATAATATCGGCAATGTTTACAAGAACTTCTTGTTCTTTATCCAGAGCTTTGCCGTATTTCTGAGCAGCTAAGCCTGCAGCTAGCAAGCCGATCTTCTTCGCATTTTTAACTAAATATTTTTCCTGTGCCAATGGCTCATCGCCAGGCTCTTCAGGCATCATCATCATAAGCTCTTCCTGAAGTGCCTGAGCTTTTTGGAATAATGGAAGCTCGCCCTTTAAAGCTTTGCGAAGGTATGTGCCTGGCACCAATAGACGGTTAATTTCATTTGTGCCTTCAAAAATCCGGTTAATACGGGAATCACGGTATGCTCTTTCAATTTCATACTCAGCCATGAATCCATATCCCCCATGGATTTGAACGCCTTCATCTACCACATAGTCAAGGACCTCAGTGTTGAAGAATTTGTTCATGGAGCATTCAATGGCATATTCAGCGATTGAGTTTGCTACTTCTTTACCATCTTTCACTTCTTCATCAGTCAGCTTGCTCATGCGGTCTTCGAATAAACCTACTGTGCGGTACACTGCACTTTCAGCTGCATAGATTTTGGAAGCCATTGTTCCGAATTTTTCTTTTGTCAGGTTGAACTGGGCGATAGGTGTTTTGAACTGCTGGCGCTGGTTAGCATATTGAACAGCCAGTTCGAATGCACGCTTGGCGCCGCCAACTGCACCTACTCCTAATTTATAACGTCCGATATTTAAGATGTTAAAAGCAATTACATGACCCTTGCCGAATTCGCCAAGCAGGTTTTCTTTTGGAACTTGTGCATCTTCTAGAATTAATGTACGGGTAGAAGAGCTCTTAATGCCCATCTTCTTTTCTTCTGCCCCTACAGATACACCAGGGAACTCTCTTTCAACGATGAACGCTGAGAAGTGCTCTCCATCAACCTTTGCATATACCACGAATACGTCAGCAAAGCCAGCATTTGTGATCCACTGCTTTTCACCGTTTAATACATAATGAGTACCTTCTGCATTCAGTTTTGCAGTTGTTTTTGCGCCTAGCGCGTCAGAACCGGAGCTTGGTTCAGTCAAAGCGTATGCAGCCAGCTTTTCTCCTGTTGCCAATGCTGGAAGGTATTTTTGTTTTTGGTCTTCGTTACCGAAAAGTACGATTGGAAGGGAACCGATCCCTACGTGTGCACCATGGGAGATGGAGAATCCGCCGGCACGCGCCATTTTCTCAGCGATCAGGGCGGAGCTGACTTTATCTAATGCAAGTCCGCCGTATTCTTCGGGAACATCCGCTCCTAAAAGGCCAAGCTCACCAGCTTGCTTTAATAATTTAACGGATCGGTCAAACTCATGGTTCTCCAAATGTTCGATCTGCGGAACCACTTCATTTACCACATAGTCTTCTGTGGTTTTTGCAATCATAACCTGCTCATCTGTGTAGTCTTCAGGTGTAAACATACGATCATAGGAAACATCTTCAATTAAAAAGCTTCCGCCTTTAATTAAGTTATCAGTTTGATTTGCCATTTTTAATTCCTCCATTCTATTTGGGGAGAAAAGCCGATGGGGCTTTTCTCGAATTTTAAGGATTATAGAAGTTCAAATACGCCAGCTGCACCCATTCCGCCGCCAATACACATCGTTACGACTCCGAATTGCTGGTTGCGGCGCTTCATTTCATGGATTAGGGATAAAGTCAGCTTTGCACCCGTACATCCAAGCGGGTGTCCAAGAGCAATCGCTCCGCCGTTTACATTCACTTTTTCTTCATCCAAGCCTAGTTCGCGGATAATCTGAATGGATTGAGATGCGAACGCTTCATTCAGTTCGAATAGGCCGATATCGGAAACCTCAAGTCCTGCTAGCTTAAGCGCTTTAGGAATTGCTACAACCGGTCCGACCCCCATGATTTCAGGAGGAACTCCGCCTACTGCAAAGCTTCTGAACTTAGCCATCGGCTGCAGGCCTGATGATTCTGCTTTTTCACGGTCCATTACCATTACTGCCGCTGCTCCATCACTGGTTTGTGAAGAGTTTCCGGCAGTAACTGTTCCTGTCACAGAGAATGCCGGGCGCAGCTTTCCTAGGGTTTCAACTGTCGAATCAGGTCGTACGCCTTCATCCTGGCTGAATTGGATTGTCTTTTCCGTTAGCTTATTGTCTTTTCCTACGGATCTTATGATGACATCCACAGGAACGATTTCATCCGCAAATCGCCCATCCTGAATGGCCTTTGCTGCTCTCTGGTGGCTTCTTACGGCAAAAGCATCCTGGTCTTGTCGTGAAATGCCATATTTCTTGGCCACTTCCTCTGCTGTATGTCCCATGCCCATATAGTACTCAGGAGCTGTTTCCGCCAATTTGGCGTTGGGGCGGACCACATGCCCCATCATTGGCACAAGGCTCATCGATTCCGCTCCGCCTGCAATGATGGTATCGGCATGGCCGATCATAATTTTCTCGGCCGCATAAGCGATTGACTGTAAGCCTGAAGAGCAATACCGGTTGATTGTAATGGCTGGAACCTCGTGGGAAAGGCCGGCAAGCGCTCCGATATTCCTCGCCATATTCAAGCCCTGTTCTGCTTCAGGCATAGCGCAGCCAATGATTAAGTCATCGATATTTCCTTCATAATTTCCTGCACGTTTCAATGTTTCCTTCACAACAAGAGCACCTAAATCATCCGGCCTTACATTTGCAAGCGTACCTTTCTTTGCTTTCCCGACCGGTGTCCGGGCACCTGCAACAATTACCGCTTCTCTCATCTTATTCCCTCTCTTTCTATAAAGTGAGACTTCACTCAGAGGGGGGTTTTTCCCGCTGAGTGTTAGTCGAACCAATCGGGCTTATACGGGCAGTTACGCCCCCGCAATGCCGTCCCGATTCTCCTAGTTTCTATTTTGGGGCTTACTGCCCGTTAAACTGCGATCAATGTTGTAATCTATTTATTAGTTCCGCAATGGCTTTCCTTTTAAAAGCATGTGCTGCATACGCTGCTGTGATTTTGGCTCAGCAACCAGGCTTAAGAACGCTTCACGCTCAAGGTCGAGCAGGTATTGTTCATCAACCTCTGTTCCATATGGCACTTTACCGCCAGCAATCACATACGCAAGTTTTTTGGCGATTTTAAGATCATGCTCAGAAATATAACCTGATTGGAACATGGCATGCGCACCAAGCAGCAGGGTTGCATATCCTGTTTCTCCAACCACTGGCACCTTCTTGCGTACGCGAGGCTTATATCCTTTTTCATGCATGACGAGGACAGCCTGCTTGGCATCATAAAGAAGGTGATCTCCGTTCACGCTAATGCCATCGGCAATATTCAGGAAGTTATGATCCCGGGCTTCTTCACCTGAAGTAGAAACCTTTGCCATAGCGATTGATTCGAATACTTTGTTGGCTACCTTTTGCAGATCGAATTCGACGCCATTTGGCATGCTTTCAAGATGCTTAATATATAGCTCCTTATTTCCGCTTCCGCCAGGAATCAGTCCGACTCCTACTTCAACAAGCCCCATATACGTTTCGCTTGAAGCCTGAATATGTGCTGCAGGAAGGCAGACCTCTGCCCCGCCTCCCAGCGTCATTCCGAATGGAGCAGCCACAACCGGCTTGGAGCTGTATTTGATTTTCATCATGGCATTCTGGAAATGGCGGACTACCATATCAAGCTCGTAAATATTGTCATCCTGTGCTTCCATCAGGATCATTCCAAGGTTTGCACCGACACAGAAATTCTTGCCCTGGTTCCCGATGACAAGGCCTTTATAATTTTTCTCCACTTCATCAACCGCAAAATTAATCATTTGGATAATATCGAGTCCGATCGCATTACTTTGTGAATGGAATTCCAGAAGGGCAACACCATCGCCAAGGTCGATAAAGCTTGCGCCAGTATTCTTTTTAATAACCCCTTTTTTCTTTTTTAGCTGCTTTAAGTTGATCACTTTTGGATTTTCTTCAATTAATTTATATTCGCCATTATGATAGAAATACAGCTGGCCTTCCTCTTCTTTGTAGAAAGTAGTGAAGCCTTTTGCGAGCATGTCTTTTACCCATGCAGGCACTTCTTCACCGGCTTCTTTCATCTTTTGGACTGATTTTTCAACACCAATGGCATCCCATGTTTCAAATGGTCCAAGCTCCCAGCCAAAGCCCCACTTCATCGCACGGTCAATTGCTGTTACATCGTCTGCAATTTCACCATGCAACTGAGCTGAATAAAGAAGCGCCGGGCTAAGAATATTCCATAAAAGCTGGCCTGCCCGATCATCTGCATATACAAGCGCTTTCATTTTTCCGGCCGTGCCCTTTTCCTGTTTGCTCAATTCTACTGAAGCTGTTTTAAGCTTTTTGCGAGGTCCATATTCCAGGCTTTCTGGATCCAGCTCAAGGATTTCTTTTCCTTTTTTCAAGAAGAATCCCTGGCCTGACTTGCTTCCCAGCCAGCCTTTTTCCTGCATGGCTTTCATGAAGCCCGGCACTTCAAATACTTCTTTCTCTTTTCCCTCTACTTGCTCATAAACGTTGCCCGCAACGTGTATAAATGTATCAAGGCCTACCACATCCAGTGTTCTGAAAGTTGCACTTTTCGGCCTTCCGATCAACGGGCCTGTAACGGAATCAACTTCACCAACGCTATAGCCGCCTTTCAGCATTTCCTGTACAGTGACCAGGAGTCCATAGGTGCCGATGCGGTTTGCGATAAAGTTTGGGGTATCCTTCGCTTCTACAACACCCTTGCCCAGCACATCTTCACCAAATTGCTTCATGAATGAAAGCACTTCAGGATCAGTATTCTTAGTTGGGATTACTTCTAATAGCTTTAAGTAACGTGGCGGATTAAAGAAGTGTGTGCCAAGAAAATGCTTCTGGAAATCCTCCGAGCGGCCTTCAGACATTGCTTCAACGGAAATTCCTGAAGTATTTGAGCTTACAATACTGCCAGGTTTGCGGTATTGGTCCACTCTCTCGAAAACCTGTTTTTTAATTTTCAGATTCTCTACAACTACTTCGATTACCCAATCGACATCTTTAAGGCGTTCCAAATCATCATCAAAGTTGCCTGCTTCAATCAGAGCAAGATTCTTCTTGGAAGTCAGCGGAGCGGGTTTTTGCTTTAATAGCTTTTGGCGGTTGCTTTCACTGATACGGTTGCGCACCGCTTTATTTTCAAGGGTAAGCCCTTTTGCTTTTTCTGCATCTGTTAATTCACGAGGTACGATATCCAGCAATAATGTTGGTATTCCGATATTAGCCAGGTGCGCCGCGATTCCTGCCCCCATCACTCCGGAGCCCAAAACTGCCGCCTTTTTAATTTGTTGGATCAACTTTATTTCCCCCTTTTAGCGTTTTTGAATGAATACTCATTCATTTTACAGCCAAAAAAAATATTTCCCTAATCTGAATGAGCCCTGTTAGTTATAACTATAAAATATTTGCAAAATTTACGCAATGATTTTAAGCGGAAATTTGAAAATGTTTTGAAATTTATTAAAGGGACAATATGATTGCTGGGACTGTTTGGGCGAAATGATAAAGGTTTTTTTGGACATTCTATAGGAGAAGCAACTGTCGGCGGACGACAGGAGCTGATTGCAACGGAGGTGAAAAAAATGGGAAAAATGAAGAAGGATCCATCCAGGGCTGGTGTCAGTGCAGCAAGCGTGCAGGGTGATGCAGGTCCTACTGTTGAGAGACAAGGTCCCAAAAAGAGGAACAGCCAAAATAATCAATATAAGCGATAATCCGGGTTAAATGCCAAGCGGCTTATATGAGCTGCACTTCAAGAGGTAATCTACTAGCATTTAAAGGCTGGCTGCTGTCTGTCAGCCTTTTTCCAATATGGACATAGGGTAAATCTATAAATCCTCTCCCTAAGAATAACTGGCGTTTTTCAGAGGAAAGATATGTACGAATAAAAGTACTTTTATTCCCAAACTGCTTTGCGGTGTCAATAAATAAATGAGGAGGATTTATTATGCAACAGCAAAATATGAACATGCAAAACCAGCAGGGCATTATGCAGCAGCCTCCTGCAGTTGTTTCCACTAAGGATTCCCTGTACTTAACAGATATGCTTTCCTGGAATCTTCTCGCATTTAAAAAGGCTCATTTTTACGCTCAACAGTGCCAGGATCAGGAGCTTAAGACTCATTTCGAACAGTGCGGGCAAATGCACCAGCGCCATTATGAGCAGCTGCTTACCCATTTAAACCAGCAAAATCAGCAAAACTTTATGGGAATGCAATAGGAGGGGAAATTCAAATGAACCAAAATCAGAATCAAAACCAAAATACGATTCAAAATCCTGAAACCCAGGTTAATAAAACACCGCAAATGAACGACCGCGACTTTACAAATGATATGCTGGCAATGGAGAAATGGATGACTAATGCTTATTCTGTTGCAATGAATGAAGCGAGCCACCAAAGCCTTTATCAGGATATGCTGACTGTTTTCAATGAAACGCAAAACCACCAGAGAGATCTTTATAATCTTATGTTCAAAAAAGGCTGGTATAAAGTTGAAGCAGCTGACCAGCAAAAACTGCAGCAGTCCTATCAGCAATTTCAGGGATATTCCAATCAGTTCCCATATGGAAATGGGCAAATGCAATAAAGAAAAACCGCTGCATCGTTCCTGCAGCGGTTATTTTGGATTTGCAAAAGGAAGTATTAACTTCAAATATATCGAAGAGTTTGCAACTATCATGAGACTTGCAAATAAATGAAGTAGGCGTTTAAAATCCGGTTCCTCTTAATTTGATTTTTTGCTTCTTAGCTCCTCATTCATCTTCTTAATTTCAGCAATAAGAGCTTTCATTTCTTCTTTTGCATCCGGATATGTATCATTCCAGTGCTTGGCAAGCGGGGGCAGGGATTTTGCGATAAAGGAGTACAATGCCCATGCTTCAACCTTTTCTTTTAGTTCAGGATCGCTCTCGCCAATTAGGAGTTCCGTATATTTTTCAAGCAGTCCATCCAGCTGTTCTTTGAATTTGACATCCATCATGTTTCCCTCCTTTTTATAAGCTCTTGCAAATCTGAGGGCATGTACCGCAGCGTTTGCCGCTGTCCGTTAAATAGGAAAAGCAGCAGGTTTTTCGCGGCCTGACGAGCTTCCCTTTGCTTCCCACAAATATTTTCTCGTTATGATACCGTTTCAGCGGATTTTGATTATATCCCCCGAAGAGATCCCCAGAGGCTTCTTCCATGATAAACTTGAAATCCTCCGCCGCCTGCTCAGCCGCTGATGTTTCCCCTGGCAGGACCGTTTCATAAAGCCAGAATAGATAAATCGCAATATTTTCCCAAAGAATCAGCTTTGAAATCTTCGCTTCTTTTGCGATATTATCCAAGATTGGAAACACATGTCCGCTAAATAGAGCACGAATAGATTCTTCTCTCCATTGCTCCCTGTCTGCTCCGGCACATTCACCTACAAGGCTTTTAAATCGAAACGCCGGCAGCCAAAGCTCACCCTTTTCCTGGCCTTCCAGAGAAAGATTCTCATGCGAAATATTCAGCCGCAAATTCCAGGCGGTCATGCTATATAAATAAATCACAGGCAGAAATGCATATCTTTTAACCAGAATGGAAGCGGCTGTTTTTTCATCTTTTGCTCCAATATGTTCTTTTACCGCAGCCAGATATTCCCCTGCTTTCTTGGGATCCAGCAAGTCAATCACATCAATGGAAAGAGGAGAGTTGGCCGAATCTGGGGAGAGCCTGAATGGCGTAAGTGCTTCTGCCTGTTTTTCTGTCAGCCGGATCATCCTTAAACCCCCTGCCCTTTCAGGATGCACCTTCCTTTTCCGTACGGAATGCATAGCGGGGTGCCGAATAACGGATCAATCGTGACTTCACAGTCCATGCCAAATACATTTTTAACTAATCCGCAATTAATGACATGTTCTGGCTTGCCCTGGGCAAATACTTTCTGATTTTTTATGGCGACGATATTATGTGCATAGCGGCAGGCCAAATTAAGGTCATGGAGTACCATCACAATCGTGCGCTGCTCTTTTTCATTTAATTCAAAGAGCAAGTCAAGAATTTCAATTTGATGGGTCATATCCAAATAAGTGGTGGGTTCATCAAGTAAAATCGTATCTGTATCCTGGGCTAAAGTCATCGCTATCCACGCTCTCTGGCGCTGACCTCCGGATAAGGAATCAACAGTCCGGTCCTTTAATTCCTCCATGCCGGTTGCTTTCAGAGCGTTTCTAACCTTTAGTTCATCTTCTGTTGACCATTGTTTCAGCCAGGTCTGGTACGGATACCTTCCTTGCTTTACAAGCTGGAGCACTGTCAGGCCCTCAGGAGCTGCAGGAGATTGGGGCAGGATTGCCATTTTCCTGGCAACATCTTTTGTTGATAGTCTGGCTATGGCCTCCCCTTCCAGTAAAACAGCACCTGACTTAGGCTTCAGAAGCCGGGCAATGGATCTGAGCAAGGTCGATTTTCCACAGCCATTTCCACCGATAAAAACGGTGATTTCCCCTTTTGGGATTTCCAAGTTAAGCTCATTAATGATTATCGTATCTCCATATGACAGTGTTAAATCCTTTGTTGCGATCGCTTGCCCTGTTGTCATGTCTGCCCTCTCCTTTTTTTAAGGCTCTGTTAAATTGACCTGTTGATTTCAGCACGAGGCCCTCCCTTTCCGCGGGCGGTCCGACGCTCCTCGTCGCTTTGCTCCTGCGGGGTCTCCCTTTGATCCGCACTCCCGCAGGACTTTGAATAAGCTTCCTTGAGTAAACACCGCACGAAGAAAATGCGAATGCATTTTCGAGGAGCTCGTGCCTTCCGCTGCAGAAACTTTCTTTTATTATGCTTATGAGTTCCTTGTTTTAAAAAGCAAATAAATAAAGTAAGGTGCACCGATGCTGGCTGTAAAGACACCTGCCGGAATTTCCAGCGGAGAAAATAAAGTTCTTCCGATCAGATCCGCAGCCATAACCAGGATTCCTCCGATTAAAGCAGAGGCCGGGAGCAAAGCCCCAAAAGCTGAACCAACCAGTCTCCGCGCCATATGGGGTGCCATTAACCCAACAAAGCCAATCCCGCCGGCAAATGCCACGGCTCCGCCTATCAAAGCAGTACTCACCATCAGGAGCAGGAAGCGGTATTTTTGCACCGTGCTGCCAACGCCTGTGGCAATTTCATCCCCAAGCTCCTGGATATTAACATTTCTGGCTGAAATAAATGCCAGAATCAAGAGGATAAGCGTCCATGGCACCAAAATGGCGACATTTCCCCAGTTAGAACCGTAAACAGTGCCAGTTATCCAAATATTCGCCTGGCTTGCCTGGTAAATCGGGCCGAAAACCATCATTAAAGTTGTTAAGGCCTTCATCAAGCTGGCGATGCCGATTCCGATCAAAACCAGGCGGATCGGCGAAACTCCATCCTTGTAAGCTAAAAAATAAACAAGAAAAGCCACAATAGCAGCTCCGGCAAACGCAGCAAGAGGCATCCAATTTATGCTTACGGTCAATGCATTGTTTTCATCACTGAAAAAGGCAAGAAACCCGACCACCGCTACAGAGGCACCCCCGGTTATTCCGATAATGTCCGGTGAAGCAAGCGGGTTCCGGATCATCCCCTGCAAAATGCCTCCAGCTACTGCAAGAGCAATCCCTACCATGAGTGCAACGATAATTCGGGGAAGCCTAAAGGATTGAATAACAAGCCTTTCCATATCCGAGCCTCCGCCAAAGAAGACCTGCAAAACCTTTAGTGGGCCGATCTTCATTTCACCCGTCCCTGTACTAATGATAAAAACCCCTGCAGCAGAAGCAGTGAGGATAAAGAAAATCATTAGTGCCCTGCGGTCAATTAAAAAGGAAACTTTTTCGCCAAAAAGGCGCAAATTATAGTATTTTTTCATTATTGATTGAACCCCCTTCTGGCTATATACACGAAGAAAGGAGTTCCGATTACAGCGGTCATGACCCCAACAGGTACTTCCTGCGGCATGATGATGTATCTTGCAGCTATATCTGCCACCAGAAGGAGCATCCCGCCAAAAAGCCCTGCATACGGAATGACCCAACGGTGGTCAATGCCAACAACTGCGCGGGTTAGGTGGGGAATAACAATGCCGAGAAAGCCAATAGGACCTGCAACCGCTACAGCCCCTCCGGATAATAGAACGACAATAATACCGGCACCAAGCTTAAGCATTCCGGTTTTTAAGCCCAGCCCCTTTGCCACATCCTCCCCCATTGATAAGACATTCATTTTTCCCGCAATAACCAATGAAAGAACCCATCCTGCCAGAAGGTATGGAATCACCGCAGCAAGAGTTTCTAATTTCCTTCCTGATACAGACCCGGCAAGCCAGAACAGGACCTGCTCAAGGGCCGTTTCGTTTAAAACAAGAAAGCCCTGGGTCATGGAGGCAAACATGGCACTCATTGCCGCACCGGCAAGCGTCAGTTTCATGGGTGTTAACCCTTCCCTGCCAATCGAACCAATAATATAAACAAAGATAAATGAGACAGCTGCTCCGAGAAATGATATCCATGTAAAAAACTGAAGATTACTGATGGATAGCAGAGAAACAGAGATCACAACAGCAAATCCTGCCCCTGCGTTTATCCCAAATATTTCCGGAGCAGCAAGCGGATTCTTTGTCAGTGTCTGAAGCAATACCCCGGCTATCGCCAGACTAGCCCCTACCGCCGCTGCAATTAACGCCCTGGGAAGGCGGACAGATTGTATAATGATATGTTCATTGGATCCATCAAATTCTGTAAATGCATCAATGGCCATCTTCCAGGTTGTGTCCGTATATCCGTATACAATGCTGAAAGACATTAATACTAACAGCAGGAGCATAGTTAAAATAAGCCCTGCCCATCTTAGGAAATTCGTTTTTAATAGCATAGTGAAAACCTTTCCAGCTTCTATTTAATAAGGTTTATTTACAATATAAGTCTATTGTACAGGGCTAATGGCTGTCAATGAGTTTGAAAATCATTTTCACTGGCAATTTATCACGTTTAATGTAATGACATGATTTTCCCATATGCTGGTGTTCCCTAATTTAATTTTGCAAAAAAGCCTTTAATAATGGTTATTAAAGGCTCGAATAAATAATTGAAAATGATTTTCATTTACCCATTGACAGACGGAAGAATCCATTTTATTATAAAGTTGTCAAATGAAAATGATTATCATTAACAATACATATTGGAGGTTGCATTATGAAATTTAAATCTTTACTTGCCATACTTTCAGTTTTGACTATCTTGTTCTTAGCCGCATGCGGAAATAACAATGAACAAGATGATCAGGCTGCTGAAAAAGAAAACGAAGGAAACAAAACAGAAGATACAAGCTATACTGTTGAGCATGCAATGGGAACTACTACTTTGGAGAAAACCCCTGAAAAAGTTGTCATTTTAACAAATGAAGGAACTGAAGCTCTTTTATCCATGGGCATTACTCCAGTGGGAGCTGTACAGTCTTGGACAGGTGATCCATGGTATGAGCACATCGCAGATGATATGAAAGATGTCCAGGTTGTCGGGACAGAGAGCGAAGTAAATGTAGAAGCAATCGCTGCACTTCAGCCGGACCTTATTATCGGAAACAAAATGCGCCAGGAAAAAATCTATGATCAATTAAATGACATTGCCCCTACCATTTTTGCCGAAACATTGCGCGGTAACTGGAAGGAAAACTTTGAGCTATATGCAAAGGCAATTAATAAAGAAGAAGACGGGCAAAAGGTTATTGCTGATTATGACAGCCGTATTGAAGAGATTAAAACAAACCTTGGCGACAAATTAAGTCAGGAAGTATCGATTGTCCGCTTTATGGCCGGCGATGTCCGTATCTACCATAAAGATTCATTTTCCGGAGTCATTCTAGACCAAATCGGCCTTGCACGTCCTGAAAGCCAAAATGTTGATGACTTTGCTGAAAAAAATGCCACAAAAGAACGAATTCCGGCCATGGATGGAGATGTACTGTTCTACTTCACGTATGAAACAGGCGACGGCGAAGCAAGCCAGCTTGAAAAGGAATGGATTGAAGATCCGTTATTTAAAAATCTGAAAGTTGCCCAGGAAGGCAATGTTTATCAAGTCAGCGACACCATCTGGAATACTGCAGGCGGCGTCATTTCGGCAAATCTGCTTCTGGATGACATTGAGAAATATCTTGTGAAGTAAGAGCTGTTTTTTGCAAACTTTGTTGCTATTTAATAAAAGAGAGTAGGGGTTGATTTCCGCGGGGCGGGCGTTGAGCCTCCTCGGCGCGTAGCGCCTGTGGGGTCTCACCTGTCCCGCTGCTCCCGCAGGACTTTGAATAAGCATCCTCGAATCATCACCGCACGAAGGAAATGCGAATGCATTTTCGAGGATCTCGCACCTTCCGCTCCAATCAACCAACCTTGTTTATCTCTTATACCCTATTCAAAAGCAATAATCTTTTAGAAAAGAGCAAAAGTAAAAAACTTAGTGATTGCGCTCCCATAATCCCCCCTCTTTTATGAGAGCTCATATATAAAGGAACCTGTCTTGTGCAGGTTCCTTTTTTACTGCCAATTTGCCTTTTTTATATAGGAATGTAAAACTCATTTTTGATTTGGGTAACCTGTTGATTGGAGCGGAATTCAACAGGACATTTTAACAGACCTAAAATAAAATAATTGCTCCGTCTCCCCTTTTTCAACGTACTCCCCACTTTTTTATTGCCTTCCATTCATAAGTTTTCCAAAACCGGCAACAATAAGCGTAATGCCGAAAATGATGGTGATTTTCCTATGAAAAGATGGTTGAAAAATAAGCGAATTAAAGAGGATGTTCAGCACAAGGAATGGGAACAGTCCTTTATTAAATCCAAAGACTTTAAGAAAGTTTTTTATTATAACCAAAAAACAAATGTGCGTTTTGGGCTAACTTTCATGGCTACTTTAGTGGATGAAAATATCATTCAGGAAGGCATTCTCCCAAATCTGCTGGATGAGGAATTCCGGGAAATTGAGGATATTAAACAGCTTGTACCCGTTGCCGATGTCCAAATTTGTGATGATCCTTCTTTAATTGAACAGAAGATTATGAACGGCTATGTGATGCTGACAATTGAAACAGAGCTTAAGCATTTCGGCTTTATCGCAGCGCAAAAAGAAATTGTCAGGGGAATCAGCCAGCCGGAAGTTGAGTTTTCCGTTATTGGGCCTAAGGAAGCGTTCGTTGAGTCTCTCGGGCAAAATTTGAATTTAATCCGCAAGCGCCTTCCCGTAAAAGAACTGATTATTGAAGAGTTTAAACTTGGCAGTTTGTCAAAAACCAGTGTCGTGATGCTGTATATGGAAAATATTACAAACGAGGACAATGTGAATACCGTCAGGCAGCGGCTATCGAATGTAAAGTTTGATGCCATAACAGACAGTTCCTACATTGTACAGCTTATTTCGGATAACTCGAACTCCCCTTTCCCTCAGCTGCTGGATACAGAAAGACCCGACCGGGTGGCGGGCATTCTGGCTGAAGGGAAAATTGCCATTGTGGTGGATGGATCGCCCCATGTTCTAATCACGCCAACTACTCTGGTTGAATTCTTCAGTTCATTTGAAGATTATTTTTTAAATTGGATTTTATCATCCTTTTTCCGTCTAATTCGTCTGTTTGCGGTTGCTTTTTCAATTCTTGTAACGCCCATTTATGTGGCGACCTTGTCTTATCATTATGAACTCATTCCAAAAGATTTACTAAGTACTTTGATTACGTCAAGGAGGGAGATCCCCCTCCCTCCAATTCTTGAAGCCTTGTTTCTAGAACTGACAATTGAACTGCTTCGTGAGGCCGGGGCCCGGCTGCCTACCAAGGTCGGCCAGACAATCGGTATCGTGGGCGGAATCGTTATCGGGACAGCTTCAGTAGAAGCCGGCCTGACAAGTAACGTCCTCCTCATTATCGTTGCCCTTGCCGCTCTCGCTTCCTTTACGACACCTGTTTATCGGATGGGCAACACAATCCGTTTGCTGCGCTTCCCTTTCTTATTTTTTGCCGAGCTTTGGGGGCTGCTGGGAATCGTTTTCTGTTTCTGTATACTGCTGACCCATTTAGTGCGGCTTACTTCACTTGGAAGGCCGTTTCTTGAGCCGCTCTACCCCCCTCGGGTTGTAGATATGAAAGATGCGCTTATCAGACTGCCATTTGAAAAGCAATCCAAGAGGCCTATCTATTTAAGAACAAAAAATCCTTTCCGGTTTAGCAAGAAAAAGGCCGAGGAGAAAAAGGATATTGATGAATAACACGAAGTGCTAGCCCAAATAATGATCCACCAGTTAACAAGCATGGAGCGGAGGTGAACCAGATGCAGGAGCAGGAAGTACCAGATAGACTGAAGATATCCCCTTTTTTAGTATTTTATATGATTATGTCTATGCAAATTGGAATCGGTGTCCTAGGCTATCAGCGAATTATTGCCATGGATACTGGCTATGATGCATGGATATCTATCCTGTTTGCTGGGGGATGCATTCATGTCATTGTTTGGATGATCTATAAAATTGGCGAAGCGGTTAACGGGGACATCGTAACTGCCCATAAATTTCTTTTGGGAAATTTTTTCGGCAAAGCTCTCAGCTCCATTTTTATTGGCTATTACATCCTTTACAGCTTAACAGTTGTCAGGACATTTATTGAAGTTATTCAGGTATGGATGTTCCCGGAATTAAACACATTCTGGTTCTCCTTTGGATTCATGATCCTTGTTGTTTATATCATTTTTGGCGGATTTCGGACTGTAGTCGGGACAGCCTTTTTCGGCCTTGTCCTTCCTGCTTATCTGCTTCTGACATTTGGCTGGGCTACTAAATTCGCCAATTTCTATAATCTCTTGCCCATTTGGGACCATTCCATCAAGGAGATTCTAACAGCCTCCTTTCATATGTCGCTTACCTTTATTGGGTTTGAAATCATCTTGTTTTTCTATCCTTTTATAAAAGAGCCAAAGAAATCCCAAAAGTGGGCCCATCTGGCTGTTTTGGCGACTACCCTCATTTATACAGTTTTAGCCATTATCACTTTTGCCTATTTTGCGGAAGAACAGCTGGCAAAACAAATCTGGGCTACCTTGACTATGTGGAAAATAGTTGAAATGCCCTTTGTAGAACGATTTGAATATATCGGAATTGCAAACTGGAATTTAGTCATTCTTCCAAATGTTTGCATTTCAATATGGATTGCTTCCCGCCTGGTAAAAAGAATTTTTAATATCAGGCAAAAAATAGGCGTGTTCTTTATTGTAGGGGCGGTTCTGTTCTCAATTACTTTTCTGGATACACGCGAAAAAATAAACATGCTTAACAACAATATAGGAAAAATGGGATTTGCGTTTACCTTTATTTATATCCCCATGCTTTTTTTCGCCATTATGATAGCAAAAAAACTGAAGAAGAAGGGAAAGAAGAAATGAAAAAGCTATTGATATTATTTCTTGCCATGCTTCTTACAGGATGTGTAGAAAAAGAAATACTTGATGATATTAATATTGAGGTAGCTGTTGGCTATGACATGCTGGAGGATTCTGAAGATAAATACAGAGGCACTGTTCTGTTCCAGGAATTCCAGCCTGATAAGAGCGTGATTAACCGTACCTTCAGCGGTGAGGGCACTATAAGGCAGGACATCAGAATGGCAATATCCAAACAGTCTTCTGAACCTGTGGTCACAGGCGGTTTAAAACTGGCGATCTTCGGTCCTGAAGTTGTAAAAAAGGGAATGTATGATATTGTTGATTCTCTGCAAAGAGATGCCAGCATCGGTGCGAGATTATTTGTTGCCACCTCGGATGGAAAAACTGAAGATCTATTAAAAGGTGAATACGGATCAAGGGGGAATTCCACCTACATATATAATATGATTAGCCATAACGTCGAAAAAAGGGATATTCCAAAGACCAACCTGCACCTGGCTGCCCATGATTTTTACCAAAAAGGAAAGGACCCGTTCCTCCCGCGTTTAAAACAGGTCAGCAAGGATAAAGTGGAGATCTCCGGAATTAGCCTATTTAAGGATGATAAAGAAGTAGATATTCTGCGAGTAGAAAATTTGTTCTTTTTTAAATTATTAGTGGACAAATACAGCGAAGGCAATTTTGATATTTCTGTATCCAAAGATGCTACAGCTGCCGTAAAAAGCATCAGATCCAAGCATAAAATAAAAATTCTAGACAATAAAGCAGATATAAAAATAAAAATCAGGGGCGTTATCCGTGAGTTCACTGGTGATGCTTTAACTCCTGACGTGATAAAAAAGATTGAAAAAAATCTGGAGAAAGAAGTGGAAACAAAATGCTTAAAGCTCTTGAAAAGGTTTCAGGAGCAGGGGATCGATCCAATCGGCATAGGCCAATTAAAGAAATCGCAGAACAGAAATTTTGACTTTAAGAAATGGGAAGATGACTACAAGAATATGAGCTTCAATGTTAAATGTAATGTGCTGATTGAAGAAACAGGTGTTATTGAATAAATAAAGAGCGGCCGTTTAATTTCGGGCCCGCTCTTTTTTAGTCGCTCGTTGAGAACATATATTTTTTATAATGGTAGCGGATTGAGAATATAAGCCCCATAGCCAGCATATTCCCCATAAGCGAGCTTCCCCCATAACTGATGAATGGAAGCGGAATGCCCGTGATTGGCAAAAGTCCGATGGTCATGCCGATATTTTGAAAGACATGGAAGGTGACCATGCTGATTACCCCTACACAAATATAAGTATAGAAGTTGTTTTTTGTTTCCATGCCAATCTTGGTAATATGATAAATCAGCAGGAAGAAAAGGCTGACTACAATACTTGCTCCAATAAACCCAAATTCTTCGCCTACAATACTAAAGATAAAGTCAGTATGGCTTTCAGGCAGATAAACTTCCCTTGTTCCATACCCTTTGCCGCTTGTTTCTCCTGATCCAATGGCAAGGAGAGACCGGGTAAGCTGGAACCCTGTTGAGCTCTGGTAATTGTAGGGATCAATCCAGGAATAAATACGCGCAAACTGATATTCCTTGACTCCCAGATATTTCTCAAGAATGTCAGGATGCCAGAGGACGAAATAAAGGATGGTGCCGGCCAGTGCAGCTCCTGTGCCAAAAATCGGAGCCAGCAGCTTCCAGCTGATTCCCGATATAAAAATCAGGCCAAGCATAATCGCAAGAAAAACCAGGCTTGTACCCAAATCCGGCTGCTGCATGACAAGCATGAGCGGCACCATCGTTAAACCGACCAGTTTAATAAGCAGCCATAAATCGGTCTGTATGGTTTTAATGGCATTTTTTTGATGATGATCATCAATCGTTTTTGCTAGAACAAGGATAATAAACACCTTAACGAGCTCTGCCGGCTGCAGGGAACCCATCCCAGGAACCTTATACCAAGCCTTGGCTCCGTTGATGACAGGAGCAATGCTGCTTGGCGCAATAATTAAAAAGCCGAGCAGCAGGATGCCAAGGCCGTAGACATACCAGGAAATCTTCTTTAGCTGGTCAGAGTCCAATGTGATAACAGCGGCAATGATCCCTGTTCCAACGATATACCAGACAATCTGCTTCAGAAGGAAATTTTCAGTATATTGTCCCGTTGTCTGCGCGCTGTATATCGAGATCGCGCTTACTAAAAATAAAAGCATCAATATTAATACTAAGCCCCAATCAAGCTTAGGGGGTGTATGCCGATTAGAAGTCATAATCATTCTCCTTTAAAAAACCATCTGCCTTTGGGATTTTGCCAGGCATAACGGAGTATGACGCAGCTTAAGGGATAAAAGTGAGAGAATCCAGAGATTAATTTATGTACCTCTCATTAATCCTCGCTACAATATTCCATTATATTTTTTATAGAGATAAATCACAACTTCTAAAGAGGCAATGGGTATTATTTCAAGTTTTTGCGAAACCAAAATGATTACTTTTGCCCAGCACTCACTTCTGCAGATCCGCCTTGGTGCCCAAATCCGTTTTCTCTGGGTGGATTAGGACCTATTTTTATAATCCCCGCTGAAATACCGCACTTTAATGTCATCTCTCATCCATTCCAGGTTGTTGGGAACCTGAGGGATGCTATAGCCGATAAAAATAGGGGTGGTTACATAACGCGGGACGATTTTGGCATAAATATCCTTGCCCAGCTTATAAAAGAACAAATTGTAGCTGTTGCTTGGAAAAGGAAAGCCATTCAAAATGTAATGGGCCGCAGTCTGGATACATTTGGCGAAGTATGGAATATCCTCCTCATCGGCAAGCTTGACATTGAATTCATAGAAGCCGATTCTCGGTGAAGTCGATAACGTGAAGATCGTTCCGCTTTCTTCATGGATGAGAAGCCCTTCAAAATCGCTTGCATGGACTTTTTCCTTATAATCGATATTTTTAAGCCCAACAATTTGCATATGCGGATGGGCAACGCTTCCTCCTGATAAAGGTCCGTGATTCTTGAAAAATAGGACAGATTCATACTCTCCACTATCTTCCATTTCACTCCAGTGTTTTAACCCGAATGAAATAAGCCTGATTAAATGCTCCTCGGAATACATAGAAAGCTCACTGTCACATTGATCCGTTTCAATCAAAACCGTTTGATATGCATTTTCCAGCACAGGATACTTATTTTTCAATAAAATAATTGAATCCTGCATCTCAATAATATCCGTCAGCTCCTCCCTCGCACAAAAAGGGCAGCTAATATCCTTATTCCGAATACTATTAGGCTTCTGGACTCCAATCCCGGTATTAAAATGCAAATGCGTATCTGCCATCACTCTTACACCTGCTTTTCTATAATCTCTCCCCCTATTTTATCATGAAAACGAGTACCAGGTACCTGTACCAGTTTGGCCAACTGGTATAGGTACCTGGTACTTTTATTCTACCGTTAATTTTGTTTCGGTGTGTTCATGGAGGTCATCGCCTTTTTCGACGTGGATGGTGATGATGTATGTGCCAGTTTCTGAGAATTGATGGTCAGCTGTGTATTCGCCTTCTTCACTTTCGTTTAGGTTAACCCATTCAGGTGTAGAACCATCAAGGGAGATTTCGAGCTTAACTTTCGCTTCTGTTAGCGGCTTACCTTCTTTATCAAGCATGACTGACAAATCAGTCTGCTCTTTTGCATGAACATGGTCAGATGTTTTCAGCTCGATGGACACTTCTCCATCATGGCCGTGGGAGTGGCTTTCTTTATGCCCTTCTTCCACATGTTCATGGCCAGTATTCTCAGCTTTCATGTCTCCAACTTGGATAGAAACCTTAGGCATCGTATGCTGGCTTCTTGCTGTCACATGGGCCTGCACAAAGTATATGCCCTCATCGGCGAATGCATAATCAGCCATATATTTCCCCTCTTTATCATGCTTCGCCTCTATCATTTCACTTTCTTCTTTCTTGCCTTCCTTCCAAACCTCAAATTTCACTTCATCTGCATCTGTTACGGCTTCATTGCCTTGTTTCACAGTAACAGCAAGGGACGCTTCTTCACTTGCTTCCAGTGTTTCAGGCACCTGCAAGATCGCTTCAATCACCTGTGGGGTCTCTTCACTTTCTTTGGCCTTTTGCTGGCTGGACTGGCTGCATCCTCCAAGAATAAGAAAACTTGCCATTATCAAAACGAGTAATTTTTTCAATTTCTTTTCCTCTCTTTTTTCTGTATTTACATTGTATAACGTAAATATAAAAGGAATTTGTGATAGAACGATGAAGTTTTTTTAAAAAAATAAAAGACCCTTATAGGTCTTTTTATTAGGCTGTCATTGCAAACTTTGCTGCTTTTTAAACAAGTAGTGAGAAGTGGTTGATTTCCGCTCCAGGATGCTCAGCGAACGCGGGGCGGGCGGTGAGCCTCCTCCCGCTGGAGTCTCGCACCTTACGCTCCAATCAACCATCCTTATTTATCAATGTTTTTGTTTCCAGATCTACATAAAAACAACAATCTTTTAGAAAAGAGACTTTTATTCCAACAGTAAATAAGTTTGCTAATTATTTTGATTTATATACTAAACGGAAGCAAGTTCATTCAGAACAACTTTTTTGTCCGCTTCTTTTGCAATCAGTTCTGCTGCATCATAGGCCAGTTTTTTATAATGCTGGGTATTTTCTTCGTCCTGGGCAGTTTTGTATGCCCGGGAGAGCGCTTCGTAGGCGAACGCGAGGTCAAAGTCTCCTATATTATGATCAAGGCAAATTTCAAGATTCCTTTTTGCATGGTAGAGTGCCGGTTCCGCTCTGTTCAAAACAGTATACACCCTGGAAATCTGCCATTCTCCCCTTGAAAGATTAACAGGCTTCCCTGCCATTTCCCAATGGAAGCGTGAAGTATGCACCATATGGATCATTTGCAGGTCTTCTTCCCTGGTTCTGTCCGGCTTTTCCATCAAGTCCCATACTCTATTGAAAAGGCTGATGGCGATTTTTTTGTGATCCTCTATTTCTATAACAGATGGCTGTGCCATTCAAAACATCTCCCCTTTATAGATTTGAAAAACTCTGTACAGATCGTCTATCCTGATCATAAGATTCCTCATGGGTGTTACCCGTATATTGCTTAATGACCTTTCTCCAAAAGGCTTGTGCTGGATAATTCTTTTCGGTTTGCGTAATCCGCCAGCGTCCCTTGAATGTTTCAAAAGCTAATTTGGCCCCCTCTTGGCCAACTCCCCTCCGATTATATTTTTTCATAACAAAAAATTGTTCCATGCTGTAATCAAAATCTGCACTCCTATGTTTTTTCACGATCGCAAAGCCGGCCAGGTTCCCATTCACTTTAATAAAATAAGGAAAGAACTCCTCACTGCTTTATGTATAGATCCAGATCTTTAAAGCCGTATCGTCCTTCCTCATTTAATTCGATATCCAGATAAGCAGTAAATTCATACACATAGAACTCCAGAAGGTTCCCAAGCACATGCTTTTGCTCCTCACTGACCTCTTCTAAAATGGAATTCATCTTGCATTCTCCTTTTATAAAAAATGATCAAAAAACAGAAACAATGCCGTACCCCAAATGATCAATGCGGACACTTTATTAATGGCAGCAAGAGTACCCGCTGATTTCAGCTCTCCGGTTACCTTGCCCACCCATGCCAGGCCAGTGAACCAAAGCCAGGATACGACTATGCAAGCTGCTGAGAAGGCCCATTTATTCTGACCGCTGTAGCTGATGGAACTGGTGCCGATGACCCCTATTGTATCCAGAATGGCATGGGGATTTAATAAGGAAACGGAGGCGGCGAACAGGATTTGTTTCCTTGGGGCATACTTAGTAGCTGCGGCACCTTCCTGGCTGGCAGGTTTGCTTCTAAATATTACAAACCCCATGTAGATCAAGAACAAAATTCCCGCACCAAGAAGAACAGTTTTAAGAACGGCATTAGCCAGGACAACGACTGACACTCCCAGCACAGCCAGCAAAATCAGCATCGTATCACAAAGTGACGCTGTAACAACGGCGGGAAGGGCTTTTACAAATGTTTTTTGCTGTGCACCCTGATTAAAGATGAAGACATTTTGGACACCAAGCGGCAAAATCAAGCCAAATGCAAGCACAAAACCATGGATAATTGCAGTTAACATGCTAATAATTCCTTTCATGCTTCCTTTACAATGGCTCTTTTCGTATAGATTGTTGTTTTTGCATAAGAAATCTGCCCGTTGATTTCAGCACGAGGCACTCAGCGAACCACGGGGCTACCGGGAGCCTCCTCGACGCTCCCGAGTCTGCGGGGTCTCCCTTGGAACGCTACTCCCGTAGGACGTTGAATAAGCTTCTTCGAACGGACGCCTCCGTAAGAAAATGCGGCAGCATTTTCGAGGATCTCGCGCCTTCCGCTCCAATCAACTCAGTGATTAAAATTGGTTCGAAAGCAACAAACTTTGCGAAAACAGCGTTTACAATAGACCTTCTTTTATTCGTCTTTCATTTCCCTTTTTCCTTCCTGCTCATCTTCTAAATTAGCTTATCCGTCATATATTTGAAGAGATGGAGGGATCCAAATGAATTCAAAATTAAGAGTCCATTCTGTTTTCTTTTACATAAACAGCTGGGTGTTCAGTATTTGTGCGGTTGTGGTTCTTGCTGGGCTTGTAACGAAGTATCCGTCCGCCTTTACTTCTTCCCATATGAATCTGCTGCTAAAGGATATTAAGGCAGATCAGCTGTTCATCCACTTCCTGAAAGCTGAGAACCATTATTTTTACCGGGATGTGCCAACCGAAAGCTATTCCCTTTCAGGAACACTCTTCAAGCTGGCCACCAACACCCAGCCACAGGACGTCAGAACATTCCTTGGACGCGAACTGCCTGGTTTTTCTATCTTTGACACCGGCATTGCCGTTGCCGGAGAGGGAACCGATTTTACCAATCTCCCGGTAGAGTCTGCACCGCCTCTTGAAGTTCTTTTAAAAGAAAGAGAGCTTGCTCTGAATAATGGGGATAGCGGGGGCATCGCCGCACCGCCAGCCATTCCGGATAAAAAAAGTGTCCTCATCTATCATTCTCATAGCTGGGAGTCGTTTGCACCGCTTTTAAAAGATGTGAAGGATTCAAATGAGGCGGTCAGCCCAAATGAACAGGTTAATGTGATCGCTGTCGGAAAAAAGCTGAGTGAAGAGCTTGCGGCAAAAGGCATAGGGGCTGAGCATGATAAAACGAATACAGCCGCAGAGCTAAAAAAGAAGGGCTGGAGCTGGGAAAGCTCTTATTCTCTTTCACGGGAGACTGTGCAAGCAGCCCTGGCTGAGAATAAGGACGTAAAGTTTTTAATTGATATCCACAGGGATTCACTTCCCCGGGAGGAAACAACTGCTTTAATCGGCCAGAAGCCGTATGCACGCCTGTTTTTTATTGTTGGAAAAGAGCATAAAAATTACGAGCAAAACCTGAAAGTAGCCTCGGAGCTCCATAAAGCACTTGAGGCAAAGTATAAAGGGATCAGCAGGGGTGTTTTTGTAAAAGGGAAAAGCGAGGGCAACGGCATTTATAACCAGGATCTTTCCGAGCGAGCCCTTCTGCTGGAATTCGGAGGAGTGGAAAATACCCTGGATGAGCTGAACCATTCGATTGAGGCTTTTGCTGAAGTGTTCAGCGAATATTACTGGAAGGCAGAGACGGTCAATGCGGAAGGAAATTAAAGCAAGCCATTACTGCCTCCTGTTTACATTTTTCAGCACCATGATTACCTACCTTTTGTTTGGTCTTAGCACCCTCACAGTTGCCTGTCTGCTCTCGGGAGTCATTCTCTCGATTATCAACTTAATTGAAGACGAAATGAAACAATACGGGCCGGACCGCAATGGCTGATGCAGGCAAAATTTATTATTTTCTGTTTTAATAGACATAATAAGACAGGAAATAGGAGTGATTGAATTGAAATTGGCCGTCATTACAGGGGCCTCCAAAGGCCTTGGAGCTTCCATCGCAAAGAGAATGATCAAAGAAGGAACAGGCATCATCTCTGTATCGAGAACAGAAAACCCGGAACTGACAGAGTTTGCTGCAGAGAATCAAGTCTTCTACGGTCACTATTTCTGCAACCTGGCTTCGCCTGAGGAAGTGGAATCCGTCTTTGGGGAAGTTACAGAGCTATTGCGGGAAAAGCAGCCGGAAGCTCTTTATGTTTTTAACAATGCAGGGGTCATTGATCCAATCGGGACAGCCGGCAACCTGGATCACAAGGCTTTAATCCAAAATGTGCACGTCAACTTGATCGCACCTTTCATGATCTCGAACATCCTGCTGGGTGAAGCTTTACGGGATATGACCATTGTCAATATTACTTCGGGCGCGGCAGAAAGGCCCATTCAGGGCTGGAGTGCTTATTGCAGCACAAAGGCAGGAATAAATATGTTCACAGAAACAGCCGCACTCGAACAGCAAACAGCAGGCAGCAGCCACAAAATCATCGCATACAGCCCTGGTGTCATGGACACAGATATGCAGGGCATCATCCGTTCCTCGGCAAAGGAAGACTTTCATGACCTTGAAAAGTTCCAAACATACAAGGAAAAGGGTATGCTGAGAGATACAGATACCGTGGCAGATGCATTGATCGACCTTATGCTGAATAAAGAGCTTGAAAGCGGAAAAGTTTATTATGTGAACGATTTGATTTGATAGTAGCTCCAATAGCGAAGCCGGCTGTTACTTTTGAACAGCCGGCATTTCAATTTAAAAAAAAGCGCAAGGCACCTGGAGCTAGACAGTTAATAGAAGCTATTCTTTCCCTAAAATATCACTGTCCACGACACCATGGTGAATCCGGACGACTTCATGGTTTTTATCTTTTTGAATAACGAAAAATCCATTCGAAAAGTCTGAGGATAATTCTTTGAAGAAAATTCCATCAATTCCCTTCTCATGCTTTTCGCCGATCGTTAAATGGTATTCAGACCCTTTTTTGACAAGCTGGGCGGGAAAGCCTTTATCCCAATCCTCTGATGAATCATGGATTTTTCTCGTGACCTCCACTACATGGATGTCTACCCCTTCGAGCAGCTCGAACAACTCGTTGATCAGCGAATGCTTTACCATCCGTTCAAGCTTGGTCTGGACAGCCTGCCCGAGAATAATCTGGGTGATCTTATATTGCTGGGCCACATCCGCTATCACTTTGGCGATTCTCTTGCCTTCTGAGTGTTTTGAGAGCATTTTCAGTCCGTATTTTTCTGCCAGACTTTCGAACAGAAATTTCGTTTGCAGCTCATTAAAGTCAAGATCTTCATGTTTCTGGTTTTCTACGGAGAGAATATACCCTTCCCCCTGGAAAGCGTCCTTTAATATTTTTCCTCTTTGGGCCAGCCTTTCCGCATGGTTAGGGTTGCTGACACATACTAAAATATTTTCTCTCATCTCCACACCTCTTTCACATGATCCTCTAATTAGTATAGCACTCAAACAGGGGAATAAACCTTATTCTTCCATAGCTAAGCCTGTGCTGTCAGCGGATGCTTAAAATGGACTGGAAGCATCAGTTCTTTTTTGGCGCGGAAAAAAAGCACCTCGTCCGGTTGAAAGCTTCTTGCTGCTGGATTAATATCCGGAAAGCTGGGGGTAAAATGGAACAGGATTTGCTTTGTCCTGCCTGAAATGAATTTGGAAAGGATAGGTTTTATATGTATCTTTGCATGTGAGATCACATCGTAAACATGCAGCGTTCCCTGTTCTTCTTTTAATAGAACGATTGCTTTTTCATCCTCAAGCCAATATATATCCTCATTGAAAACATGGCTGCAGTAAAACATAAGAATGTTAATCGTACCCTCAGCTGCCAGGCTGGTCGAGAGGGGCATTCTCTTCGAGGCAAACTTTTGAATGAATTGGAGATCGTCGTTGCTGGAGCCATTTAGCTTTCGGATGCCCTCCAGCGGTGAAGGTTTAAGGTCACTGGTTCCAATCGAAAAAAGCTTTTCTTCATAAGGATTAAAGCCAAACTTCGGGTAGAAGTTAAGCACAGACCTATTGGCGAATAAATAGAGTAGATCACATTTGCTTTCATAATCACTGATTACTTTATTCATCAAATCGGCAGATAGCCCTCTGCCCCGATAATCCGGATGTGTCATGACAGTTCCAATCTGGATTGCTTTATGGATTTCCCCGTGTATCAATAGGTTAACAACATTAACAGAAACATTGGCGACAATCTCATATTTGTCCGCATAGGAATACGGAATATAGCTATCTCCCCAAAACCCTTCCTTATACCAGCGTTCAAAAGTGATTCCGAATACTTTGCAGGCAAGGCTGTTAAAGCTCTCCCGGTACAGTTCATGGTGTTTATAGTCTTTGATAAAATTCAGCATTGGCAAGCTCCTTCCCCCTATACTAATTAGAATAGCAGATTTTTTTTGAATTTTTTATAGAAACGTGAATAAAGAATAATAGGGCTGGACATACTATTCCTACAAGTGTAAATCCCCCTTTTTTTTCGCTTCCAAATTGGAAGCATTTTTTTTTTGCAAAAGAGAAAATCGCCATTCTATGAGGGGGAACGCAGATAATATGTAAGAACTCCGCTGTTTATCCGCGGAGTTTTGGTTTATTGGATCAGATTTAAAAATTGTTTGGTGCGAGCCTCTTTTGGATTAGAGAATATCTGTTCAGGATTGCCGCGTTCCACTACCACGCCGGCATCCATGAAAATGACTTCATCTGCTGCTTCTCTGGCAAATCTCATTTCATGGGTAACAACGACCATCGTCATTCCTTCATTGGCAAGATCCTTCATCACCTTCAGCACTTCCCCAACAAGCTCAGGGTCAAGGGCAGAAGTGGGCTCATCAAAGAGCATGACCTTTGGTTCCATAGCAAGTGCCCTTGCAATCCCTACCCGCTGCTGCTGGCCTCCCGAAAGCTGAAAGGGATAATAATGGATCTTATCACCCAAACCTACTTTCCCTAAAAGCATTTCGGCCTTTTTTCTGGCAGCTTCCTTCTTTTCACCTTTAACTGTTACAGGCCCTTCCATGATATTTTCGAGTGCAGTCATATGGGGAAAGAGATTGTAGTTCTGAAAAACCATTCCGGTAAGGCGGCGAAAAGAAGGGATCTTTTTCTTTGGCACTTGCTGTGAGAAATCAAGAACTTGATCCTCAATCGCAATTTGCCCAGATGTAGGCTGTTCGAGAACATTCAAGCAGCGCAATAATGTTGTTTTTCCTGATCCAGACGGTCCGATCACCACTACAACTTTTCCTTTAGCCACTTCCAGATTAATTCCTTTTAATACTTTTAACTGATCAAACTGCTTATGCAAATCGTTTATCTTAATCATTGAATTGCTCCTTGTCTAGCCTTTTCATGAAGAAACATACCGGTCAAGGCGGTTTTCAATCCTTCCCTGCACGATGGAGAGCAAAAAGCAAATTACCCAATAAATGAGGGCAGCCTGCATATACAGAAGCAAAAATTCATAATTGGTTGCTGCTATTTCCTGTGCTCTTCTAAACATCTCTGTAACCAGGATCATGGAAGCCAGAGATGTATCCTTTACAAGACTGATAAATGTATTAGAAAGAGGCGGTATCGATACCCTGGATGCCTGCGGAAGAATAATCCTCTTAAGAGTTTGCGGATATGACATTCCAATAGAGTATCCAGCCTCCCATTGCCCTTTGGGAATCGATAAGATCGCTGCACGTATGATTTCAGAAGCATATGCCCCTACATTTAACGAAAATCCTATAACAGCAGAAGGGAATGGATCAATAATGATTCCGATGGTCGGCAGCCCATAAAAAATAATAAAGAGCTGAACAAGCAGCGGGGTTCCCCTTACTGCTGATACATAAATTCTAGCAATTGTCTGCAGAATCTTATTGCCTGAAATTCGTGCAAGAGCCGTTAAAATCGCCAATGCCAAACCGAATACAAATGAAATCAGCGTCAATGGAATGGTATATATAATGGCACCTTCAAGTAAAGGCTGGAATGAACTCTTGCCAATCTCTATAAGCCTGGAGACCCTTTCAGGGTCTAAAAAAATACTACTTAAGTACATCTTCGCCAAACCATTTTTCCGAGATTTTTAGATACGTGCCATCCTCAATCATTTCATTTAAGGCTTTGTTAACTTCTTCCACCAATGTGTCGCTTCCCTTTCGGAACATCAAGCCGCTTTGAGAAGCATCTTCAGATTCTGCAACCATTTTAACCGGAGCATCAGGTTTTTGCTTTTTGAAATCCAAAAACGATAAATTATCGTTGATTGTAATATCAGCACGCTTGGAATTTATTAGCTCAATCGCTTGATTAAATCCTTCTACACCCACAATCTCCGCTCCATAGGACTTGGCAAGATCCGCATAATTACTTGTCATGGACTGGGCAGCTTTTAATCCTTCGATGTCTTCAAAGCCCGAAATAGTATTATTGGATTCATGAGTGATTAGTGCTGCCGCAGAAGAAATATATGGATCAGAAAAATCGTACTTTTCCTGACGGTCAGGGCGAATTCCTACTTGGTTTGCAATCATATCAAAACGCTTAGAATCCAAACCAGCAAACATTGCGTCCCATTGTGTTTCTAAAAATACCGGTTCTAGATCCAGTCTTTTCGCCACCTCTTTCGCAATTTCAACATCAAATCCTGTCAGTTCACCTGTTTCGTCATGGAAGGTAAATGGAGGGTATGTCCCTTCTGTTCCGATTTTTAATTTTCCTTCATCCTGAACTTTAGCCAATAGGTCCTCGGTCGTATTTTTCTCCTCTGCAGTGTTTTCTGGATTCGCTTTATTCGTTCCACAGCCTGCAATTAACAACAAAGTGCTCATAAGCAGCATGAGAAGCATCGTAAATTTTTTCATTTTTAATCCCCCTAATTCTGATGTGTTTTATTAGCATTAGCAATATTATTATATGAATTAACATCTGTCAAAAGAAAAAATCTTACTTTTATAGCTTTTCCTTTAATAGCCAAATTACTACTGCAATCTTTCTTTGAACGGGACTCTTTCCCAAACAAAAAACCTTCTTTGAGCAAGAAGGTTAAAAGGAAGGATTATTAATAAGAAGGCTTTTTCAGCGAGCATTTGGAAGCTTCTCCTGCCAGCTCGGGCGCATAATAACTAAGTTTTTTTATTAAATAGCAAGCTTCCGGGAAATGGTGCTCGAGAAATCTTAACGTCGTTTTATTAAGAATCCTTTTGCCGGCGTATTTTTGAACAATTCCCTTAATGTATTCATTCATTTCAATAACAGCAAGCCCAACATCACGTGCCAATTCCTGCTGGCGCGGAAATCCCGGCTGTGTGAATTTCAGATATCCCTTCATATGGCGGTTCTGCACCATGAAGCCCTGGAATATCCGCGTATAGACTTCGGCCTTCTCCTCAACAAAAACCTCAATTGGATCAATTGAATTCCTCAGCAGAACAATATGGCCAAGCTGGTCCTCCAGCCATAAATCAAGCAAGTCAACTAGAGATTGAGGCGGCGGTGTCAGCCCTTTTGCATAATAGCTTAACAGCCGCAAGTATTCCTCGTTCTCGCTTAATGTACCGTTGAAGTATGTTGGAGAAAGGTTTATATTAACCACGTTATTAATCCGTAAATTCTGCAGCTTTCCTTCGAATTGAAAATAGCCGTTTGCAATCGGCCATACTTCCATTGCAAAAGAAATGGCTTCCTGGGAATTTGCCTGTGCAGAAGGCGGAAGTTGGTTCAGCCTGCTGCGCAGATTCCGAAAGGCTTGTCTATATTCATCTGCTCTCTTTACGTATTTTGTTTCTGTCGGTGAAAGATGGTCTCTTACAAAAATTGCATGGTCCTCGAGAATTTCCAGCCAAAAGGCATGCTCCTCCCAAGGCGTCAGCCCTATTTCATTCATCCTGCTATCCCCCCATATTAATCCTTTTAGATGTATATGCTTTTCGAAAAGGAATGATGAATGGAGCATTTCGGATAAAAAAGGGGTGAATTAGAGAAAATAAGGGAGCATTTTTAAGAAAGGAGAATCACCATGACGAAAAAATATAACAAAGGCAGCAAAAATCAAAACTCACCAAGAGGAAACCAATCACCGATCAGCGGAGATAACAGCAAAGGCAATAAGCGAAATAAGGATCAAAACGATAAGACGGATATGGATTAAAGAAAAAACCGGCTTTCTGTTCAAAGCCGGTTTTTCCTATTCATCGTCCCCAGATATTTTAATAGCAGGCGTATTGTTATACAGATAGGTTGGAGCCATGTTCTGGTGCTCTTCTCTATTATTCATCGCTTCCTGAAGCTTAAGATTGGCATCCTCTGCTTCTGTCCTGCTGCTCATTTTAGAGTGGATATTCTGATCTTCCAGCTTTTCATTCAGCTTTATATTCGTTTCAGCCGCTTTCTCGTCCATTACCATTCCTCCTTTTTCGTTTTAGTGTTTGATAAATGAGTATTAAATATTTACCACACCTGTACTCGGGTAAAACAAAAAAGCATAGAACACAGTGTGTCCTATGCTTTCGTTATTAAAGATGATCCATTACGGAGTTTTCCGGCACTTTAAATGGGTCGTTTTTGTCGATTCTGTCATAAAACATAATCCCGTTCAGATGATCAATTTCATGCTGCATAATAATGGATGGGACTCCCTTGAAACGAAGGGTTACTTCTTCGCCCTCCAGGTTATATGCTTTTACCTTAATGCGTTCATAACGCGGGACATACCCTTTAACATCCCGGTCTACAGACAGGCATCCTTCCCCATCAGGAAGGAAAATCACGCCCACTGAGTGACTGATAATTTTCGGATTGATTACAAAGTATTCCTGCGGCTCGCCTTTTTCATTGCTAAAATATGCTGTAAACATGCGTTTGTTCAGTCCAATTTGGTTTGCTGATAAACCGACCCCCGGGCGCAGGCTATATTTTTTCGCCGTGGCAGGATCCTGGCTATTTCTCAAATACTGCATCATCGCGATTAACGTTCCACGGTCCTCTTCAGTAAGCGGTATGGGAACTTCCTTCGTCACTTCGCGCAGAACCGGATCGCCCTCCCGAACAATATCTTTCATAGTAATTATTGTGTTTGCATCAAATTTAGTCATAAATAAATACTTCATCTACCTTTACATTTAATGTTTTGGAAATCTTAAAAGCAAGCTCCAGGGTTGGGTCATACTTATTATTTTCAATGCAATTGATCGTTTGCCTGACCACACTGCACTCTTTTGCCAGCATTTCCTGCGTAATCCCCAGCTTTTTCCGCATTTCTTTTATTTTATTCTTCATATTATCACCTTTTTGGGCTGAAACTGTATTTATCGTATCATTTTGGCTGTGATGATGTCCAACCAATTGGACATTCTTCTGCACGGAAAAAATTTATCCGCGAAATATCGTCTATATCCGCGAAAAAACAAATATAATCGCCGCGATTTATTTGCATTTATCCGCGAAACCGCTTTTTTAGCAAAAAACCAGTGTGGGCGCACTGCCCACACTGGTTCGGTTACTTAACCTTCATTTTTACATCTCCTTCAATCCAGGCAGGGAAGAAAGAAAGTTCCAGTCTTAAAGGGTTTTTATAATCAGTTTCCTCTCTTGACGGGAGTGAGATGCCGATCTTCTGTTTACCCCCTTCTTCCCGGTAAGAAGTAGACATTCCATCATAAATATCTTTGTTATTCGCGTCCTTCACACTGTTAAAAAGGAAGTAATGAAAGTCTTCTTTTGTATCAAGTGTGAACATCAGCATATCGTCTTCCCATTCTACGCAGGAGAGCTTTGACCCTTTTGGCTGCTTCAAAATCTCTTTTTTATCCGTGTCAACTAAGACATATGCTTCATCCTTATCAACAGCCTGAATTTTATTCATGACCAGGTATAATTGTTTCGGTTCCTTAAAGTAATTACTTTGGAGGTAAAGAATATCCTCGTGATCACTGACATGGCTGGCTGTTATGCCATTGGAAATTTTCGTCCAGGACTCCCCGTTTTCATCGACCAGGCGGATATCCTGAAACTCAAAGATTTTCTTGCTGTTATTTGGGTCATAAGCAAGATGGACTGCGACTCGGAGCGGATACACCGTTATGTCCTTTACCGTAATTTTCTGGCCTTCAATTGTTACCTCTTTGTTCATTTCATACGTTTTTTTGACCTTCACAGGCTTTTCAATAGAAAAAGGAATTTGGAACGTTTCATTTAGATCATCCGTTTTCACTTTCATGGATAGGTTGAACTTTTTCGTTTCAAGCTTCTCCTGAAAAAAAAGCTCTAAAGCAGAGGATACCGATTTTCTCGGTTTATCGTCGTAAGGTGAATGAGTACCATAGCTGGAAGATCCTAAAACAAATTTTGTACCATCTGCCGGCTCAAGCTCCATCTCTTCTACATCAAAAAGCTTTTGCTTCTTTTCCGATTCCATCGTATAAAAAATGACCAATCCTGTCTCGTCCGCAATAACTGAATCAATTGTAACTCTTAGCCCGTTTTTTTCCTGTGTGACACCAATTTTCTGTAAATAATCATTCTCCACTGCCGACATAAGCCCTTTATCAAATCGGATGATCTCCACAATCTTTTGCATGCCCGGAAGTTCTGCCACATAATGGGCAAATGCCGGTGATACCCTAATGCTGGTCAGAAAAACAATCGCCAGCACAGCTGCCGCCACACTGGGAAGAATCCACCGTTTCCTGCGCAGGCCGGGTTGCTTTTTAATGCTTGCAGATTCTGCAGGTGCCCCTTCTCTTTTTGCTTTTTGGAATCCTGCCAAAATAGCCGCGTCAATTTTCTCCTCTGAAATCGTTATTTCATCAAAACTTTTCTTCATTTTTGCAAGGTCCTGTTCTTCTTTTTCATACATGAGACATCCCCCCTTTCTCCTCGAGCTTCTCTCTTAGAGATTTAAGCGCTTTGTTCAGCCAGGTTTTCACGGTTCCTTCCGGACAATCAAGTGTTCCTGCGATATCTTTAATCTTCAGATCATGGAAATATTTAAGAGTCAATATTTCTCGTGAGCGCTCATCCAAAGCTTGCATGGCATCCTGAATCTCTATTAACGAATGGCTCTCCGATTTTCCCATTGTCAGGAGCAAATCCTCATTCAAAACCATCCGCTTTTGCCTTTTCAATGTATCGTTGCAGTAATTGATCATGATGCGGATTAGCCATGTTTTAAAATAAGAAGCTTCCTTTAACTCCTTAAGCCCTTTATAAGCTCGAAATGTTACTTCCTGAATCGCTTCTAGTGCATCTTCCTCATTCCGCAAATAAGAAAGAGCGGTTTTATATAAATCTATTTTTAGCATGCTGATGATTTGCAGAAAGGCCTCATCATCGCCTTCCTTTGCCTTCAGCACAAGCGGATCGATCGCCAAACCGGGGTCCCCCCTTCAATTCTATCTGTACATTAGACTTCCGAAACGGAAAAAAAGTTTTATCTATTTAATTTTCTTTTTAACTAAGGCTGTTTTCGCAAAGATTGTTGCTTACATACTGGTTTTAATTACTGAGTTGATTGAAGCGGAAGGCACTTGACTCCTGCGGGAAGAGAGGGAGCGGGAGACCCCGCAGGCGTGAAACGCCGAGGAGGCTCCAGTTCCTCCCCGCGGAAAGCAAGTGACTGGAGCGGAAATCAACGGGCAAGCTTTATAGTCCAAAAACAACAATCTATACGAAAAGAGCCTTAACTAAAGACTATGTGG
>JAGGRA010000029.1 GCA_018613035.1 Pseudomonas sp. ISL-84
GAATTAAACTGAGGGAGTTTATGTACATTCATTAACAGGCGGGACAATTATTAATAAAAAGAATTATAAACCGGATATTCATAAGAACTCTTTCTCTTTAAATATTAAACAAAAAGTAATTGTTCTCCCATTGCTTAAACAAATATCCCCTTATTTGAGAGTTAATAAAAAGAGAAATCGAGCTATGTGGATTATTGAAAACTATGAGAAAGTAACACCCAGAAACGGAAAGTATAATGCTGAAATGTTAAAACAAAAGCTTTTATTCGAGGAAACCTTTTTTAATATATAAAAAAGACAAATAAAAAACCACCAAATATGTATTTGGTGGAGACGGTGGGACGTGCACTTCCATCCTTTCGAGATGGCACTGACTATATCTTGAACCTGCAGTCTGGCAGGTCCTTCGGCGTATTATGCGAAATATATATTTACCTGGTTTTCAGGCAGGATTCCGCATCCTAGTACTACCATTTTTGTGGCAGCCTATAAGTCGATACACGGCTGTTGGATTACTCCACATACCGCTCGGCATTGCCCTATCGCCAGTTAGGCGACTTAGGTTTCACCGATAAAGCCGAATTTTCACTTGTGTGTTGCCACACAAGGCGACTAATAATTAATCGAACCCACGTCCAGAAATATCGGCACTTAAGCTTCTACGAGTGTAGTCGATATATTCGCGTTTCGCTGGTCCTTATGCCTATCGACGGGCGTCCGGCCAGCTAGTCTGGTTGTTCTCTTCCTTCATCCTCAGACGGTGGAATCCGGCGTAGCCCACTAAGAGTGAGTCCGCTACCCTACCACATGGGCGATGGAGGGGCGAACCGCTAAAGGCCTATTAGGCAGCTAAAGCGAAGTTGTTTTGTTGTTTGCCAGTTATAGGCTTTGACGTTTTAACGAGGCCGATCCCCTCGACTCGCAACCTAAGCTCGAACTATCCCTGTCGAATCCGTAGCGTCCCCATATAATAGGTCTGCGCCGAATCTCATTCTGCACGCTGACGTTCGGAAAAGCTCGAAATAGATGAGCTAAAGATTGTGTCACTCGCTGTGACAATTACTATTATAGCACACTGAGTTAATTTTTCAATTGTAAGGTTCTGGATTTACATTTTCTGCCTTTCACGGAAAGCACGCTCTACTTCACGCTTGGCTTCTTTTTTCTTCAGATCCTCACGCTTGTCATATTTCTTTTTACCCCTTGCCAAGCCAATTAAAACTTTTGCGTAGCCATTTTTGAGGTACATTTTTAATGGAACAATTGAATAGCCGACTTCCTTTGACTCACCAATCAGCTTGTTTATTTCTTTTCTATGCAGAAGAAGCTTTCTTGTCCTTAGTGGATCATGATTGTAGCGGTTCCCCTGCTCATAAGGGCTGACATGCATGCCGAAAAGATAGATTTCATTATTTTGAATTCTGGCATATGAGTCCTTCAGGTTTACCTTGCCTGCACGGATCGATTTAATTTCCGTGCCCTGGAGCACAATGCCGGCTTCGTATGTTTCTTCTATTGCAAAGTCATGATAGGCCTTCTTATTTTGTGCAACCATTTTGCCAGTTCCTTTTGGCATGTTAACTCCCCCTTTGCTCCTCTTTCCTTAAAAAGTTATCTTTTGTATTAGGCTCTGTTAAATTAGGGTGTTGATTTCCACTACAGGCACTCGCTTTCCGCGGGCTTCCGGGAGCCTCCTCGGCGTTCTACGCCTGCGGGGTCTCCCTTGGGTACGCTTTTCCCGCAGGAGTCTCGTGCCTTCCGTTCCAATCAACACAGTGCTAAATCAACAATAGTATTAACACAGCCTGTTATTAAAAATTAACGGCAGGAAAAATGCAGCATCCGTTCTTTAGCAGTCTCTCTATTATAGCAAATTTCCAGTGTTCTCTCAACGAGAAGCCTATCGGGAAGGGAAAGAGAGAGCCTTTTAAGGCCCTCCCTCATTCCGCTATCGCTTCTTTTTCTTCCGCTTAGCTTTCGGCGCATTTTCGTAATGCTTTTTCTCTTTTTTCTTTCTAGGTCCGCCTGAACTGTTTCCTCTGCCTTGGTCAGACTTTCCTTTGCGCGGCTTTTTCTCGGTGCTGCCTGTTTTGAAAACCTTCGGCGCATCTCTTGGTTCCCGTCTGCGGGTTCCCTTCATGCCGACGATTTCAAAATCGATAGAGCGCTCGTCTTTGTTAACATTGACCACACGGACAGTGATTTCGTCACCAATCCGGAAGACATTGCCCGTACGCTCGCCAATCATGGCCATCTGCCGCTCGTCATAGCGGTAATAATCATCTGTCATATAGCTGACATGGATCAGGCCTTCGATCGTATTTGGAAGCTCAACGAACATTCCAAAGTTCGTTACAGAACTGATAATGCCGTCGTATTCCTGGCCAATTTTATCAGCCATATATTCCGCTTTCTTCAGCTCATCTGTTTCACGCTCAGCTTCAACCGCACGGCGCTCCATATTGGATGAATGCTCCGCAATATCCGAAAGTGAAGCGTTCCATTTTTCCCTTGTCGCCTGATCCAGCTTGCCTTCAATTAAATAGGTGCGGATTAAGCGATGAACGATTAAATCCGGATAACGGCGAATCGGCGATGTGAAGTGTGTGTAAAACTCTGTTGATAACCCGAAGTGTCCCAGGCTCTCTTCAAAATATTTAGCCTGCTGCATGGAACGCAGCATTACCGTTGATATAACCATTTCTTCCGGCTTGCCCTGAACTTCTTCAATGATTTCCTGCAGGGCGCGCGGGTGAACAGAATTGGCTGTTCCCTTTACAATATAGCCAAAGTTTGTGATAAACTCGAAAAACCTTCTAAGCTTATCTTCTTTCGGATCTTCATGAATACGGTAAATAAACGGTACGTCCATCCAGTGGAAATGCTCAGCAACCGTTTCATTTGCCGCCAGCATGAATTCTTCAATCAGGCGCTCTGCAATCGAACGTTCACGGAGGGCAACATCTGTCGGATTGCCTTCTTCATCCACAATGACTTTTGCTTCTTTGAAGTCAAAATCAATGGCTCCGCGATGCATTCTCTTTTTACGTAAAATAAGAGAAAGCTCCTTCATCAGCTGGAACATTGGCACAAGAGATTCGTACCTGTTGATAAGTTCTTCATCTTCGTCTTCCAGAATCTTATTCACATCTGAATAAGTCATTCGCTCAGTTGTTTTAATCACACTCTGGAAAATTTCATGATTTACAACTTCCCCATCTGATGTAATTTCCATCTCACAGGATAGCGTGAGGCGGTCCACCTTCGGATTCAGGGAGCAAATGCCGTTTGATAGACGATGCGGAATCATCGGGATTACCCGGTCTACTAAATACACACTCGTTGCCCGGTCTTCGGCTTCCCGGTCAATCGGCGAATCCTCACGGACATAGTAAGTAACATCGGCAATATGAACACCAAGCCTGTAATTGCCGTTATCCATCTTTTGAACCATGACGGCATCATCAAGGTCCTTTGCATCAGCCCCGTCAATTGTGACAATGACTTCATTTCTTAAGTCACGGCGGTTTTCAAGCTCGCTGGGATCAATCGTATCCGGCGTCTCTTCGGCCTGCTTAAGCACTTCTTCCGGAAACTCAAGCGGAAGGCCATGTTTGTGGATAACGGACAGAATATCCACACCCGGGTCATTTTTATGCCCAAGGATGTCGATAACTTCTCCTTCAGCACTTTTGCGCCCTTCCGGATAAGTAGTCAGCTTTACAACAACCTTATGCCCTTCTACAGCCCCCTTAGATGCTGCTTTCGGGATAAAAATATCGCTGGCAAACTTTTTATCATCCGGGATCACAAACCCGAAATGCTTGCTTTCTGTATATGTTCCCACGATTTGTGTAACACCGCGCTCCAGGATGCGGACAACTGTACCTTCCCTCCGCTGCCCTGAGCTTTCAGATGTAACCCGCGCAAGGACGGTATCACCGTTCAGTGCATTATTTGTTTCATTCGGCGGGATAAAAATATCGTCCATCCCCGGCTCTTCCGGGATCACAAAGGCAAATCCCTTTGCATGTCCTGATAGCCTTCCGCGGATGAGATTCATTTTTTCCGGCAAACCATAGCGGTTGCTTCGCGTTCTAACAACAAGGCCTTTCTCTTCCATCACAACAAGGGCTTTGACGAAGTCTTTGAAGCCGGTCGAATCCTCGATTCCGAATGCAGCTTCAAGCTCCTGCACCGTCAAAGGTTTATAAGCCTCATCCTTCATATAATGAAGCAGCTTGTCGATCAGCTGTTGAATATTATTTTCCATATCATCATCCCTCCTTAAGGAGATATTGTCTTTTCTTTTATTCTTCCCAATCCAGCTTTTCTAAAAACTGATAAACGTCTTCTTCGAGCTGATTACGTTCTTTATCAAGCGTAATCACATGGCCGGACTCTTCATACCACTTCAGCTGTTTTAAATCATTTTCGACTTCGTTAAAAATGATATTCGCACTGTCCGTGTTGATCATATGATCATGGCGAGCCTGAACAACAAACGTCGGCGAGTAGATCATATCCACATGATTTCGCACATCCGCAATCAGTTCCTGCAGGGCTTTCAGCGTTTTCATCGGCGTTTTTTGGAACTCGGCCATTTCCTGCTCGATTTGATCTTCTGACTTTCCTTCCAGTCTCTTATATTCTCTTGCGTAGCTCAGAATTCCTTTATACATGACCTCTTCGCTTTTTATGTACATGGGTGCGCACATCGGAATGATACCCTTTATAGGTACAGTGTAACCCAATTTAAGGGAAAATACGCCGCCAAGGGAAAGACCTGCAACCGCAATCTCCTTATGCCCCCTATTTTTTAAAAACTCATATCCTTCCATGACGTCCTTCCACCAGTCTTCCGGCCCTGAGTGCACAAGCTCCTCCGGCGGTACGCCATGTCCTTTGTATAGCGGCGCATGACAGGTGTAGCCCTTCGTTTCAAGAAACCGGCCCATCATTCTTACATCCGCAGTATTACCTGTAAAACCGTGCAGCAGCAGAACTGCCCTTTTTCCATTTCCAAACGTAAACGGCTTTGGCGCTACAATCTTCATATTTAAAACTCCTTTTACCTATATAATTCCTATAATCTTCTTAATCAAACGTTTGATTGAAACTGCATTCCTTATTTTTAGCAAACAAAGGGGCAACATGCCAACAAAAAGCTTTGTATGTAAAAAGAAAAGCGAAGGCGCCCTTCGTAGCAAGCAAAAAGCCGCTTGTGATAGGGGCCACAGCAGCAAAAAAATAAAAAGCCTGACCTTATGACAGGCCAGGCACTGAGTTCATCTATACTGCGAAAAAAGATACTAAAACCGTAAGGATAAAGAACAAAACAGATAGAATAATCGTAGCACGGTGAAGAATCAAATCAAGACCGCGCGCTTTTTGTTTTCCAAAAAGCTGTTCAGCTCCCCCGGAAATCGCACCGGAAAGACCTGCACTTTTACCAGACTGAAGGAGTACAACAACGATAAGCGCAATCGATACAATCACTAAAAGAGTAATAAATAATGTATGCATGAAGCCACCTCCTGAAAACGTACAATCACATTATTCTTAATTTATCACATTTTGGTGGTATAAACAATAAGATTTTGGCAGGACCTGTTAGATAGAAGGACTTTTATCATAGCAGGGAGAATTTACCCTATGAAAGGAATGATGCATGTGATATTAAAAGAGCGTAAAACATCTGATTTTATTCTAAGCATGGATGCCTTATTAAGAAGGCTGCTAGGAGCTCACCCCAAAAGGGTAATGATAGAAAATGATTTAGCGAAGCGAAAAGCCGGTGATCGCGGAGAAGAAGCTGTGGATTATTTTTTGAAAGATTTGACGGAGTTCACCGTTATTCATGATTTGCGGCTCGCCAATGGAAACGATAGCTTCTTTCAAATGGACACTTTACTCCTCTCGTCTAGCTTCATCCTCATACTCGAAATTAAAAACATTTCGGGCACCATCTATTTTGACCCCGCCTTTAATCAGCTGATCCAGACCAAACAAGAAAATGAAAGAGGGTTCCTTGATCCTTTAATACAAGCCAGGAGGCAGCAAAGAGAGCTTGCTAAATGGCTTTATGATGTGAAAATTAGCATTCCGGTTGAGTACCTTATCGTGATCAGCAACCCTTCTACTGTTATCAAGACTTCTTCCTATCATAAAAATGCATTAGATCGGGTTTTGCATGCGAGTCAGATCCCCGAAAGGATAGAAAGAATGAAAGTGAAGTACACACAAGAGGTACTATCAGCTAAGGAGCTCAGAAAACTAAGCAGGATTCTTGTAAAAAAGCATTGCCCCGCTAATTACAATGTTTTAAGTTACTATGGTATTCAAGAGAAAGAGGTTATAACCGGTATTCAGTGTCCCTCCTGCAGCAGGTTTTCTATGAAAAGAGCTCGAGGCACCTGGAAATGTCTTGCATGCAGTAGTGTGGATAAAACCGCCCATGTAAAAGCCCTCCAAGATTACTTCTCACCCACTTATCCTCTGAAAATATTGCTAAAAAGCTGCTGACTGCGATGGAACTTCCCTATTCAGGTTCATTTAAGGACCGAACCTATTATCTATCAAGAGAGTTATTAGAGAAATTTGACTTTACCGGCCAAAAATGAACATTTACCGGCCAATTCTCCCTATTTACCGGCCAAAGTCAGCAAAATACCGGCCAAACTGGCCCATTTACCGGCCAACTATTATTTTGGATGCTGCACACCAGCAATATTACCTGTTAAAAAACAGCCGCCCCACCCGGGACGGCTGCTCACCAGCAAGATTACTTGCTCAAGTTATAGAAAGATTTTAATCCATCGTACACAGCTAAATCGCCAAGCTCGTCTTCGATGCGAAGAAGCTGGTTGTATTTAGCGATACGGTCTGTACGGGACATGGAACCAGTTTTGATCTGGCCAGCATTTGTTGCCACTGCGATGTCAGCGATTGTAGCATCTTCAGTTTCACCGGAACGGTGGGAAACTACTGCAGTGTAGCCAGCACGCTTCGCCATCTCGATTGCTTCAAATGTTTCAGTTAACGTACCGATTTGGTTAACTTTGATTAGGATTGAGTTGCCTACGCCTTGCTCAATCCCTTGAGCTAACTTCTTCGTGTTTGTTACGAATAGGTCGTCACCAACCAGCTGAACTTTTCCGCCGATGCGGTCAGTTAATAGCTTGTGGCCTTCCCAGTCGTTTTCGTCCAGACCATCTTCAATAGAGATGATTGGGAATTCGTTTACAAGCTCTTCATAGAAGTTAACCATATCTTCAGAAGTTAAGCCTGTGCGGCCTTCGCCTGCAAGATCGTATTTGCCAGTTTCTTTGTTATAGAACTCAGAAGAGGCAACGTCCATTGCAAGGTGGATGTCTTTACCGGCTTCGTAGCCAGCGTTAGAGATTGCTTCGATGATGACTTCAAGAGCTTCACGGTTTGAGCCAAGGTTTGGAGCGAATCCGCCTTCGTCACCAACAGCTGTGTTCAGGCCTTTGCCAGATAAAACTTTTTTCAACGAATGGAATACTTCAGCACCCATGCGGATTGCTTCTTTGAAAGTAGGAGCTCCAACAGGCATGATCATGAATTCCTGGAAGTCTACGTTGTTGTCAGCATGAGATCCGCCGTTGATGATGTTCATCATTGGTGTTGGAAGCTGCTTCGCGTTGAAGCCTCCAAGGTAACGGTATAAAGGAAGTCCTACAGACTCAGCTGCAGCATGTGCACAAGCCATAGACACGCCAAGAATTGCGTTCGCACCTAGCTTGCCTTTGTTTTCAGTTCCGTCTAATTCAATCATGGTGCGGTCGATGCCTACCTGATCTGTTACATCCAGGCCGATTACAGCGTCAGCAATAAGGTTGTTCACGTTGTCCACTGCTTTTTGAACACCTTTTCCAAGGTAGCGGGACTTGTCGCCGTCACGAAGTTCTACAGCTTCGTGCTCACCAGTGGAAGCTCCAGAAGGAACAATCGCACGGCCGAAAAAGCCGGATTCTGTTAAAACTTCAACTTCAACTGTTGGGTTACCGCGGGAATCTAATACTTCACGAGCATAAACATGTTGGATAAATGGCATATCAATTCTCTCCTTTAATATAAAAAAATGGTTTTCGACAAAATTCGGGTGGTACCTGGTACCGATTATTTTTTCAATAGAGTTGTTCCAGTCATTTCAACAGGCTTTTCCAGTCCGAGCAGGTCGAGCACGGTTGGGGCAAGGTCTCCCAGGATTCCGTCTGTGCGGAGTTCTGCGCCTTCCTGTGTGACGATGACTGGTACTGGGTTTGTGGTGTGGGCGGTCATCGGGCTGCCTTCCAAAGTAACAACTTCGTCGGCATTTCCGTGGTCAGCTGTAATGATAGCCTTTCCGCCTTTTTGAATAAGCAAGTCGACAATTTTGCCTAAGCATTCGTCAACTGTTTCTACCGCTTGGATCGTTGGCTCAAGCATACCTGAGTGGCCGACCATGTCCGGGTTTGCAAAGTTAAGGATGATCGCATCGAATTTGTCAGCTTCTATTTCCTTCAGCAACGCGTCCGTTACTTCATAAGCACTCATTTCAGGCTTAAGGTCATAGGTAGCTACTTTCGGTGAATCAATCAGAAGCCGCTCTTCGCCAGGGAATTTCTCTTCACGTCCGCCGCTCATAAAGAACGTAACATGAGGATACTTCTCTGTTTCCGCAATGCGGAGCTGAGTTTTATTATTTTGCGCTAAAACCTCACCTAAAGTGTTATCCAGGTTTGTCGGCTTAAACGCAACATATCCATCAACCGTTTCACTGAAGTGGGTTAAGCAAACAAAGAATAAATTCTCTGGATGCCCTGGCCCTCTATCAAATGAACGGAAGTCTTTATTCGTAAAAGTGTTCGAAATCTGAATGGCCCGGTCCGGACGGAAGTTATAGAAAATAACCGCGTCATTGTTTTTGATCGTTGCAACCGGTGCACCATCTTCTTTTGTAATAACAGATGGAATAACGAACTCATCGAAAATCCCATTTTTATAGTTATCGTCAACTAAATCCAGAGGATCACTGTACGCAGGGCCATCTCCATACACCATGGAACGGTATGATTTCTCAACACGCTCCCAGCGCTTATCGCGGTCCATGGAATAATAACGGCCTGAAATCGTCGCAAATTCGCCGACTCCATACTCTTTCATTTTTTCCTGAGCTTCTCTGATAAAGCCTTCAGCTGTTTTTGGTCCAACGTCACGTCCATCCAAAAAGCCATGGACATAGACATTCTTCACACCTTCTTCAGCTGCCATGCGAAGCAAGGCAAATAAGTGCTGAATATGGCTATGAACACCGCCATCTGATAGAAGTCCCATCAAATGAAGATCTGTCCCATTCTTTTTCACATGGTCAATCGCTGAACGGAAGGTTTCGTTTTTCTCAAACTGACCTTCACGGATTGCCACGTTCACTCTTGTTAAGCTTTGATAAACAATCCGGCCAGCGCCGATGTTTAGATGACCTACTTCAGAATTTCCCATTTGCCCTTCTGGAAGCCCTACCGCTTCACCGCTCGCCGTTAAGGTTGCATTCGGGTAGGTGTTCCAAAAACGTTCGAAGTTTGGCTTCTTTGCCTGGGCAACGGCATTACCCATCCGCTCGCCCCGCAATGCGAAACCGTCTAAGATGATTAATGCAACTGGAGATTTACTCATTCTTGCCTGCCTCCAATAATTGAAGGAAGCTTTGCGGCTCTAGGCTTGCTCCGCCTACAAGTGCGCCATCAATATCAGGCTGTCCCATATATTCTTTAATGTTGCCAGGCTTTACGCTGCCGCCGTACTGAATGCGTACTGCATCTGCAGCCTCTTGTGAAAATTGCTTCGCAACCACAGAGCGGATATGGGAACATACTTCATTGGCATCTTCAGAGGTTGATGATTTGCCTGTTCCGATTGCCCAGATTGGCTCATAAGCGATTACAGTTTGCTTAACCTGCTCTTCAGTCAAACCGTTAAGGGCTTTTTCAACCTGAGAGCCTACAAGCTCCTTCGTTTCGCCGTTCTCACGCTGTTCAAGCGATTCGCCGACACAAACGATTGGAGTTAAGTTATATTTAAAAGCAGCCAGCGTCTTCTTGTTTACTGCCTCATCTGTTTCATTGAACATTTCACGACGCTCTGAGTGGCCGAGAATGACATATTTAACACCCAGATCTTCAAGTGCAACCGGGCTGATTTCACCTGTAAAAGCACCGCTTTCCTCGAAGTGCATATTTTGTGCACCGATTTCGACATCATAATCCTTCGCGCTTTCAACCAGGCGCTCCAAGAATAGTGCAGGCGCACATACGACTGTTTCAACCTGCTCTTTCCCCGGTACTAAACCATTGATTTCTTCAAGAAATGTTTTAGCTTCCGGAAGTGTTTTATGCATTTTCCAGTTTCCTGCGATAATGGGTTTACGCATGTTGCACATCCTTTCCTGCTTTTATATTGTCAATTGGAAGAGGCTAAACCAGCCCCTTCCTAAAAACTTATTTATCGTTTAAAGCTACAACACCTGGCAGAGCTTTTCCTTCCATAAATTCAAGGGAAGCGCCGCCACCTGTGGAGATATGGCTCATGCGGTCTGCAAGATGGAATTTCTCAACCGCAGCTGCAGAGTCACCGCCGCCGATGACTGAATATGTATCATTCGCTTCTGCTAAAGTCTCAGCCACAGCTCTTGTTCCGCCGGCGAATTTTTTCAATTCGAACACACCCATCGGGCCGTTCCAGATTACAAGCTTTGAGTTTTGAATCACATCGCTGTAAATTTCGCGTGTTTTAGGGCCAATATCGAGTGCTTCCCAGTCAAAAGGGATCTCTTCAATCGCAACTGTTTTAATATTGGCTTCCTCAGAAAAATCATCCGCAACAATCGCATCAACAGGCATGTAGAAATTTACGCCTTTTTCTTTAGCCTTTTGCATAAACGATTTAGCAAGGTCAATTTTATCTTCTTCCAATAGAGACTTTCCTACTTCATGGCCCTGTGCTTTTACAAATGTGTAAGCCAGTCCGCCGCCAATAATCAGGTTGTCTACATTTTCAAGAAGGTTTTCAATTACGCCAATCTTATCTTTAACTTTTGCACCGCCGATAATGGCTGTAAATGGACGCTCCGGATTTGAAAGAGCTTTTCCGAGTACATCCAGTTCTTTTTCCATTAATAGGCCGGATACTGCAGGCAGATGGTGTGCAATTCCTTCAGTTGAAGCATGGGCACGGTGGGCCGCCCCGAATGCATCGTTTACATACACATCAGCCAACTCAGCAAAAGCTTTAGCTAATTCAGGGTCATTCTTCTCCTCGCCAGGATAGAAACGAACATTTTCAAGAAGAAGGACATCCCCTTCACCCAGCGTTTCAATCATTGCTTTTACAGAATCGCCGTAAGCTTCATCCGCTTTTTTCACTTCTTTGCCAAGAAGCTCGGACAAACGATTGGCAACAGGTGTTAAACGCAATTCTTCAACAACTGAACCCTTTGGACGTCCCAAATGGCTCGCTAAAATAACTTTAGCGCCCTGGTTAGTCAAATACTCAATCGTTGGAAGAGCTGCGCGGATACGAGTTTCGTCTGTTACCTGTCCATCCTTCATCGGCACGTTGAAATCAACGCGGCAAAAAACTCGCTTCCCTTTTAACTCCACATCTTTTACGCTTTTTTTGTTCACAGCAAAAGGACCTCCTTACTAGAAAAGCGGAAGCGCCTTACCCAGGGACCAAACAAACATAAGGCGATTCCCGCAGGAAGGTGTTTTCCCTTCCGGAGGAAAGCAGATTATGATCTCGAGCCCCCTTGGCACTGCAGCTGTTTAGCTTCCTAGTTTATATTTTTACTTTTTGCTTTAAAAACAAAAGGGAGAGGGAATGTTTCCCTGCTCCCCTTTTACCTTTATCCATTATAGACGTTCGCGATTTTAATATCCAACAAGATGAGGCAATCTTAGAAAGATTTTTTCAGCTGGTGAATACTTCGCAAACCTAATCTTTTTTGGTAAAGAATTAAACCTTAAAGTCCTTTTTGAGCAATGTAGTCAACAAGGTCAACCACACGGTTAGAGTAACCAGTTTCGTTGTCATACCAAGAGATTACTTTTACCATGTTGCCTTCCATAACCATTGTAGAAAGCGCATCGATTGTAGAAGATGCTGGGTTTCCGTTGTAGTCGCCGGATACTAATGGCTCTTCGCTGTATGCAAGGATGCCTTTTAGATCGCCTTCAGCAGCTGCTTTAAGAGCGCTGTTTACTTCTTCAGCCGTTACGTCTTTGTCAAGCTCAGCAACAAGGTCAACAAGAGAAACGTTTGGAGTTGGAACACGCATAGCTCCACCGTTCAATTTGCCTTTTAGTTCAGGCAATACTAGAGATACTGCTTTTGCAGCTCCAGTTGTTGTTGGGATAATGTTTTCTGCTGCTGCACGCGCACGGCGGTAGTCTTTGTGCGGCAAGTCAAGGATTTGCTGGTCATTTGTGTATGAGTGGACAGTTGTCATCATACCGCGCTTGATTCCGAAGTTGTCGTTCAATACTTTCGCAAATGGAGCCAAGCAGTTTGTTGTACAAGAAGCGTTTGAGATGACATGATGGTTTGCAGCATCATATTTCTCATGGTTAACACCCATAACAACGGTGATGTCTTCGTCAGATGCAGGAGCAGAGATGATAACTTTTTTCGCGCCGGCTTCAAGGTGTTTCGCAGCGTCAGCACGCTTTGTGAAACGGCCAGTAGATTCTACTACTACTTCTACGCCAAGATCTCCCCAGCCTAATTGAGCAGGATCGCGCTCTGCGATAACTTTAACTTTTTGGCCGCCAACTACCAGATCGTCACCGTCAACTGTTACTTCTTCATTTAATGTTCCGTGAACGGAATCATATTTTAAAAGGTGTGCAAGCATGTTTGCATCTGTAAGGTCGTTTACTGCAACTACCTCTACATTAGGGTTATTAAGGGCTGCACGGAAAACAACGCGCCCGATTCTTCCAAATCCGTTAATACCAACTTTAACTGCCATTATTATTTCCTCCTTAAAAAGGTAGATTTTATATTTGAAAAGGGGATTACCCTTTTAACAACTGTTTTGCGGCACCTTCATCTGTAATTAAGATTGTTTGGGATGGTGCACGGTTCATATAAGCTGCGATGGCTTTTGCCTTGGAGGCACCGCCTGCCACAGCAATAACATGTTCAATATGGGATAAATCATCCAGCTGAAGGCCGATGGTTTGAACCTTATGTACAACCTCGCCGCCTTCATTAAAGTAATAGCCAAATGCTTCGCCTACCGCTTCGGCCTGCTCGATTTTCTCAAAATCTTCATCAGTGGTTTTACGGCGTTCCGCCATTGTTATAGCGTCCCCAATCCCATGTAAAACCATGCTTGCAGATTTGATTTGGGTGATGACTTCTTTAATATCAGGTTCTTTAATAATGCTCTCGTACATTTCCTTGCTTACCTGGTCCGGCACATAAAGGACTCGGTGCCTGGAATCTGTATGATCGGCCATCTTCGCACAAATCGTGTTGGCCTGGTTTTTGACATCCTCGCCAATCCCGCCTCTTGCCGGTACAAATAGCCAATCCCGATCAGCCAGGTCTGGAGTCAGCATTTCTGCGACGGCAGCCATCGTGGATCCGCCAGTAACTGCGATGATATTTTTTCCTTCGAGCCTGGATTTCATACACGAAGCCGTTGCTCTTCCAAGCTCTTGTTTGACCCAGGGAGATTCATCGCTATTGCCGGAAACGATGATTGCTTGGCGGATGCCAAGCTTAGCTGATAATTTCTGTTCCATTAAGGCTATACCCGATATATCCCTCATTATTCCTTCAAGGGCTTCCAGTAAGTCTTGGCCATCGGAAGTGAGGCTCATGCCTGCACTGGAGATTCGAATAAGATTCTGGTCTTTTAAAAACTCAACCTCGCTTCTCAGTACTCTTTCCGTCAAGCCAAGACTTACGGCAAGACTTCTTCTTCCAACAGGCTCCATCAGCCCTATGTAATGCAGGATTCCGTAACGCTTTTGCATAACCGAAAGCATATCAGGCAATAATCTTTTTTGAATATCAATTAGTGAGTACATCGGATGGCTCCTTCATCATATGTGGTCATTTTTTGTCCCGCATAGACATATTATGTCCCACTTACCGTAAAAAAAATCACCCTTGCTTCAAAATCAATAATAGCAGGAGTGATTGATGAATTCAACTGATAAAACTCAGTTTTTTTCTGTAAGCGCTTCACTTATAGTGATGGTGTCAATATGCCCAAATTGCACTTCTTCCCCATTCATTTCAACGACCGGAATCATCAAGCCGTATTTTTCTGTCAGTTCATCGCTCTCATCGATATCGCGTTCAATTAACGTAAAATGGTGTTCTTTCTTTAGTTCTACTAGTACATCCTTTGCTTTTTCGCATAGCGGGCATCTGCTTCGCGTATATAGCACGATCTCTGGCTGGTTCACTGTGATAATCTCCTTTATCAATCATACCTTTTCCGTTTTGATGAAGATGGGATGCCAAGCTGGTCACGATATTTCGCAATCGTTCTTCTGCTGACAACCATTCCTTCCTTTTCTTTCAGCAGCTTTACCAGCTCCTGATCGGATAAAGGCTTTTGCTTATTTTCCCCTTCAATCATTTTACTAATAATCGTCTTCACCTGCTGAGATGATGTATTTTCATCGGAGACTGTTTTAATCGTGCTTGAGAAGAAGGATCTAAGCTCATACGTTCCGTACGGTGTTTGTGCATATTTTTCCCGGACTGCACGGCTGACTGTGGATTCATGGATATCAAGCTCATCTGAAATTTCCTTCATCGTCATCGGTTTTATGTGTGAGGGTCCTTTTATAAAAAAGTCCTGCTGTTTTTCAACAATTTTCAAGGTAACATTGGTGAGCGTCTCTTTTCTTTGTTCTATGCTCCTTACGATCCAATGATAATCCTGCTGCTTCTCCTGGAGGAAGCGGCTCACATTCCGATCTCCAGCAGCAGAAAAACGTTTATAGTAATCATTATTAAAACTGATCTTCGGAAGGGCTTCGTCAAAAACGCTGACTGAAAAAGATTCCCCATCCCATTTTATGATCACGTCCGGTGTTATATATGCGGACTTTTCGCTTTGAAAGGATGATGCCGGCCTTGGGTTCATGGTCTGAACGAGATCGAAAACCTCCTGGATTTCCTTCAGTTCCACGCCCAGCTGCTTCGCGATCTCCTTCCACTTCTTTTCCGCAAAAAGAGTGAAATATTCATCAATAATTGCTTCTGCCAGCTCGTTTCTTTCGGGCATTCTTTTCAGCTGCAATGAAAGACATTCCTGCAGGTTTCTGGCCCCTACACCGGCAGGCTCCAATTCCTGTATCATTTCCAGCAAGCGTTCCGCTTCCTCTGGCGATATACCGAAAGATGAGGCAACGGCGCTAAGCTCCGCCCGGAAGTAACCGTTTTCATCAAGGCTTTCAATAAGGCGTTCGATTACCTTTTTTTCAGCAGCGTTCAAATTGAAGTGCAGCTGTGACTTTAAGTGCTCATCCAGCAGCATCGTTTTTCCGCAGCCAATTTGCTCAATCCAATTTATTTTATCTTTTTCAAATTTTTTTCTCGTCGGTTTCACACGGTCATAACGGGGATCCATCGATTGGACGTGACCTGACTCTACTTTTAAGAGGGGATTTTCAAGCGCTTTACTCTCGAGGAAAGATGAGAGCTCCAGTGTGCTATATTGCAAAAGGGCAATCGCCTGCGTTAGCTCCTGTGTCATTGCTAATTTCATTGTCTGCTGCTGCCATAACCCAGCTTTCAAATTCATCGTACATTCCCCCTGTCCCCATTTTACAATATTCGCGGTAAATGTTGTATGGAAATATCTTGCCAGCTGCTGTAAAAAAACCTGCTGGTACCTTCTCCGCTCCATTTTTCTGAATACTTCACCATATGCAAGCAAAGGGGAATAATATTCTTTTTTGTAGTAAAAATTGTGGATTTTAGCGAATCTTATTTAGTTCATTATAGTTTGGGACATTTTTTAGTATTGTCTCTGTTAAAGCTTAATGTTGTTTTTTAGCACCCTGTTGATTGGAGCGGAAGGCACGAGACTCCTGCGGGAGTGCGGATCAAAGGGAGACCCCACAGGAGCAAAGCGACGAGGAGGCTCCCGGACCGCCCGCGGAAAGGGAGTGCCTGCAGCGGAAATCAACAGGCAAATTTAACAGAGCTTTAGTATTAAGCGGTATTAGAAGGGATAAGAGAATTTATGTGCGGATAAAAGTTTTTCTGTGTGGATATCACCGATTTATGTGTGGATAAATTTTTTATGTTCAATTGGGGAAAACGGACAAAATAAAAACCCCCTGTCCATATCAGACAAGGAGTTTTGGCAGCGCCCTCGGCAGGAATCGAACCCACATCTCAAGAACCGGAATCTTACGTGCTATCCGTTGCACCACGAGGGCAGATATGTTAATCACAGGCTGACCAAGCGCTCAGCCGTTACGATTACTAATTATATGATATGTTCCTTAACTTTGCAAGCATACTTTTGTTTAAAAATTGGAGCAATGGGTATCATGGAATGGAAAAGGACAACAAAGAAAATGATGTCGAACGAATATGCCTGGCTTTCCATGCGATTTGTTTGACCTTAATTGACCATGAGTGTATCATGATAGTACATACAGAACGAAATGCGGAAGCGCCTTCTAGATGAACTTCAACTAAAGACCGCCACGTCCTGTGGCGAACGTTGAAGCCAGCCCATCCTGTGCAAGTCCGACAAGCATAAGACGAATCACGCAGGAAATCCTGATTTCTGGAGTGATTTGGCTTATGACTCGAGGAGCTAGGCGCTGAAGCTAGACAGCTTAAAATTTTCTTCACTTGGAAGAACATGCTTGTTCACATTGTATGTTGAACCCTTATTTTAAAGGAGGAATTTGAAAATGAACTTAATCCCTACAGTTATTGAACAAACAAACCGCGGGGAGCGCGCTTATGATATTTACTCCCGCCTTTTAAAAGACCGCATTATTATGCTGGGAAGCGGAATCGACGATAATGTGGCTAACTCTATTGTTGCCCAGTTGTTATTCCTTGAAGCTGAAAACCCTGAGAAAGACATTTCTATTTACATAAATAGCCCTGGCGGAAGCATCACAGCTGGTATGGCTATTTATGATACTATGCAATTTATCAGGCCAAAGGTACAGACGATTTGTATCGGTATGGCTGCATCAATGGGTGCTTTCTTGCTTGCTGCAGGTGAAAAAGGCAAGCGTTTTGCCCTTCCAAACAGTGAAGTTATGATTCACCAGCCACTTGGCGGTGCACAGGGCCAGGCGACAGAAATTGAAATTGCTGCAAAGCGCATTCTATTCCTTCGCGAAAAGCTGAATACGATCCTTTCAGAGCGCACAGGACAGCCGCTTGAAGTGATTGCAAGAGACACTGACCGCGACAACTTCATGACAGCTGAAAGAGCGCTTGAATACGGTCTGGTTGATCAGATTATTACCCGCAATTCCCTGGAAGAAAAGAAAGATAAATAAGATAAAAAACAACTCGCATCTTCCCGATGCGAGTTGTTTTAATTTTCCTTCTGAATGTATTTTGCCAGTTCTTCGATCGCTTCGTTTTCGTCGTTTCCTTCTGCTTTTAAGGTAACCACAGACCCGGAACTGACTGCGAGGCTCATAAGCCCCATAATACTTTTCGCATTTACCTTTTTGCCGTCCTTTTCAAGGAAGATATCGGATGAGAACCGATTTGCCTCCTGAACAAATAATGCTGCCGGACGTGCCTGCAATCCTGTTTTAAGCTTAACTTCAACCTGTTTTTCCGCCATGTTTATCTCCTCCCTGCTGACTCCTTGTTAATGATGTGATATCGTTTCTCCTGTTCGGAGTTTATCAGCTATTTCATCTATTTTTCTTAATCTGTGATTGATGCCCGATTTACTAATATTGCTGCCTGAGACCATTTCCCCAAGCTCTTTCAATGTGACATCCTGATACGCCACACGCAATTCGGCGATCTCCCTTAGCTTGTCAGGCAGAATCTGCAGGCCGACTGTCTGGTCGATGAACCGAATGTTTTCAACCTGTCGCAGCGCTGCACCGATGGTTTTGTTCAAGTTCGCTGTTTCACAATTTACGAGACGGTTAACCGAATTTCGCATATCCCGCACAATCCGGATATCTTCAAAGCGCAGCAATGCAGAGTGGGCACCGATAATGTTCAGGAATTCGGTTATCTTTTCAGCTTCCTTTAAGTACGTGATATATCCTTTTTTCCGTTCGAGTGTTTTGCTGTTCAGTCCGAACGTATTCATTAATTCACACAGAGCGTCGTTATGCTCCTTATAAAGCGAAGCAATTTCAAGATGATAGGATGAGGTTTCCGGGTTATTAACTGACCCCCCGGCAAGGAATGCGCCGCGCAGGTAAGAACGCTTACAACATTTCTTTTTAATAAGCTCACCCGAAATATCGTGTGTAAAAACGAATCCCTCGCTTAAAATTTTCAGGTCATCAAGTATCATGCTTGCCTGTTCGTTCAATCTGACAATATAAACATTGTTCTTTTTCAATCTCATTTTCTTGCGGACAAGCAGCTCAACCTGAACTTGATAGTTCTTTTTTATCAGTGTGTAAATCCTTCTTGCGATTGCCGCATTTTCCGTCTGAATATCCACGATCAATTTTTTATTTGAAAAAGAAAGTGATCCATTCATCCTGATGAGTGCGGATAATTCCGCTTTTCCACAGCAATCTTTTATTTCCAGGTTCGTCAATTCCTTTTTCGTTTCCGAAGCGAAAGACATCCCTTCACCCCCTATCTGCAAAAACTGAAGCCAGGATAAAAACTATTCTTTAGAAATAATATTCTTTCCAGTGCAAGCGTATGCACCATTTAAATATCATCGGCTTAGCCTTTGCACACATATATATTACGCGTTAAAACGCTTATTGGTTTCATCTAAAAGCAAATTATAGAGCATTTGGGCAACTTCTTTTGTATCATGGCGAATCATCCCATTTTCGTGGCTGACAATCTCGCCATGCATAATCTCAAGGCCCAGTTCGGTCAGTGCACCTGTATCATAAACAACAGGCTTAGCCATTTCCTCGCTATACCGTTCCTGGATATGCTGAGGAATTTCTTCATTATTGACAAGAATCGTGTTGATAAACGCACAGCTCATATGGTCATATAACGCCTTCACATGGTCACTGGCTGTATAGTCAAGCGTTTCTCCTGCTTGTGTCATTAAATTGCATATATACACTTTTTTGGCTTTCGAATGGCAAACCTCGCTGCCAAGCTTAGGCACTAGCAGGTTTGGAAGTATGCTTGTGTATAAGCTGCCAGGCCCAATAATAATCATATCTGCCTGTCTGATTGCCTGCAGTGTTTCAGGCAGGGCTTTAATATTTTTAGGCGTTAAGAATACCCGTTTAATTTTTTTGCCGGAGTAAGGGATCTTCGATTCACCTGAAACGATTGTCCCGTCTTCCATTTCCGCATGCAGCACAACACTTTGATTGGCAGCCGGCAGAACCTTTCCCCGTACATTTAAAACCTTGCTCATTTCCTGAATGGCATGGACAAAATTGCCTGTAATCGAGGTCATGGCTGCAAGAATCAGGTTACCGAGTGAATGGCCGGATAACTCATTGGATGTCGCAAAGCGATGCTGGAACATCTCTTCAATCAGCGGCTCCACATCTGATAGAGCTGCCAGTACATTACGGATATCCCCAGGCGGAGGGATGCGAAGGTCCGTTCGTAATCTTCCTGAGCTCCCGCCATCATCGGCTACTGTCACAATCGCAGTAATATCAACAGGATGCTTCTTTAATCCCCGCAGGAGAACGGGCAATCCTGTTCCGCCTCCGATGATGACAATTCTAGGCTGTCTGTTCATTTGGTGTTTTCCTTTCTCCTCTCGATGTCACGATGAGTGATAGCCGTGTGGTAGTCCTTTTTAAAATAATTGGCTATATATTCTGCCAATGCTACCGAACGGTGCTGGCCTCCAGTACAGCCAATCGCCACAACGAGCTGGGCCTTTCCTTCCCTTTTATAGTGAGGAAGCATAAAGCTCAGCAGCTCCGTAACCTTCTCGAGGAATTTACTTGTTTCCGTCCATTTCAGCACATAGCTGGAAACATCTTCATCCAAACCAGTTTTCGGCCTCATATGCTCGATATAATGAGGATTTGGCAGGAAACGCACATCGAATACAAGATCTGCGTCAATCGGTATTCCATGCTTAAAGCCAAAGGACATCACATTGACAGTAAAGATTGTCTTTTTATTTAATGAAAATTCCGTAAGAATTTTTTCACGCAATTCTCTTGGTTTCATTTGGGAAGTGTTATAAATAAGCTGGGCCCTTCCTTTTAACTCCTCCAGCAGCTCCCGCTCAAGCTTAATTCCTTCCAGGGGCAATCCGGATGGAGCAAGGGGATGTGATCGTCTGGTTTCCTTATATCTTCTAACCAATGTCGAATCATCCGCGTCCAGGAAAAGAATTTGCGGGGTAACCCATGAGGTCTCCGATAACTCATCCAAAGCCTTAAACAAATGATCGAAAAATTCACGCCCGCGCAAATCCATCACTAATGCTACCTTATTCATCTTATTACCTGATTCCTTCATCAGTTCAAGAAACTTCGGCAGCAGTGTCGGCGGCAAATTATCGACACAGAAGAAGCCAAGGTCTTCAAAGCTTTGAATGGCTACCGTCTTGCCGGCCCCCGACATTCCCGTAATAATGACCATTTGAGTATCATTCACAGCACCCGTACTCATTCTATTTCCCCCTGTTTATGTCAAAATTCAGCTAGGATCCAGCCTGTAACTGATCAATTCAAAGTCTGGCGTGTACGTAAACGTTCCATAAATCATGCCCTGGCCGTGAATCATATATTCCAATATATGTGAATCACCAGCAGCCATCGGCAGATTTTTTATCTCCGAAAACGGATGCCAGCGAAGCTTGCCTTCCTCGGACTCATCCACATTTAAACCATCGGAGGCTGTGGCCAGGAACGTGAACATCATCCACTCCTGTACAACCTTATCGCCATCCTTCATGATAAAGGTAAAAATCCCTTTTATATTGGGATTGCGGAGATAGATCCCGGTTTCTTCCCTGAACTCACGGATGCACGAGTCCCTTACTGATTCGCCCGGCTCCATTTTTCCGCCCGGCGCCACCCACCAGCCTCGTCTGGGCTTTTGCAAAAGCAATACTTGATCATCTTTTAATAACACACAATTCGTGACTCGCTGCAACACTATTCACCTCTAATTTATCCGAATCATTCCGTTACCTGCTTTTGCACGGAATCGCTTTATGTAAAAGCCGGCTAACGCTTTTCTTTATTCCTTTCATTATACTATTTTTGTCTTACAGCCACAATGAATACAGATTTCCAATAAAGAAAGTTAAAAAGAATACCGGAGGGGCCTGTTGAGTACTTCGCAAACCGCTGGCAAGACTTGATTCCGTAAGCCTCTCTCCATATAAACTTCCCAATGCAAAAAAAAGAGCACAGGCCAAGTGCCTGTGCTTTACAAAGGATTATATCTTTAAAAGGGGGTCAATTTCTATTCCTATATTACCCGATATTTATTTCACACAGGTTACAGGAGAATTAAAACAACATGACTTTTTGTTAATCTTTGCACGAGGTGGCTAAATTTTCTAATAAAAAAAGCTGCACGTACCCCTTTTGGGCGATGTGCAGCTTTTTGAGATTAATTTTTCGCTTTAAGGCTTTCTTTTAGTTCTTCAACATAGTGCTGGGCACTTTGAGCAGCGATACTTCCATCGCCAGTAGCCGTTACGATTTGGCGCAGGGATTTTTCTCGAATGTCGCCGGCAGCAAAGATGCCTTCCGCTTTCGTTTCCATACGCTCATTTGTTTCAATGTAGCCATTGCTGTTTGTAATGCCAAGGCTTGCAAACGGCTTGGATAGAGGAACCATGCCGACATAAATGAAAATACCGTCTGCCTTAAATTCCCTTTCTTCACCGGTTTCAGTAGACACAAGTGTTACGCTGCCCACTTTGCCGTCCTTTTCATTGACTTCTTTAACAGTTGTATTCCAGATGAAGTCAACTTTTTCATTATCAAAAGCACGCTGCTGCAGTATGGCCTGCGCGCGAAGTTCGTCACGTCTGTGTACGATTGTCACCTTGGATGCGAAGCGAGTTAAATAAACACCTTCCTCAACAGCGGAGTCACCGCCGCCGACAACAACAAGCTCTTTGCCTTTAAAGAAAGCACCATCACAGACCGCGCAATATGACACACCGCGTCCGCCCAGTTCTTTTTCTCCAGGAATGCCAAGCTTCTTGTACTCCGCACCAGTTGAAATAATGACGGAACGCGCTTTGTATTGCTTGGATCCGGCAACAATTGTTTTATACTCTTCGCCGTCAATCACTTCTTTAATATCACCATAAGCGTATTCAGCGCCGAATTTTTTCGCATGGTCAAACATTTTTGTAGATAAATCCGGCCCTAAAATATGATCAAAACCAGGATAGTTTTCAACTTCTTCTGTGTTCGCCATTTGTCCGCCTGGAACACCGCGTTCAAGCATTAATGTAGACAGATTGGCACGGGATGTATAGACAGCAGCTGTCATTCCGGCCGGACCTGCTCCAGCGATAATGACATCATAAATTTTTTCTTCACTCACAACGATTCACTCCTTCAGTAATCTGCTCTCCTGTAATATCCGCAAGGTTTATTATTAAATAGTCCTTTATTACGCATATTATAGTATGACCTTCTTACTGCTATCCTATAAAATCCAAGAGTGTTTCGTCCAAAAATCTGCTCACTGAAGACGGTCGTTCACAGATTTCACATATTTGCCCATCGTTGAAGCGGAAATTCCGTACCTGCCGGCTATTTTTGATTGTGAAACCTTTTCGTTGCGGAGCTTATGCCACACATATTCAATGGCAGCGGCCCAGGCTTCTTTATTTTTAACGTTCTGCTGGTTATTTGTCATTTCAACAAAAATGGTAAACCACATTAAATATAACCCGGCTTCCACTGTACCGATTGGATGATGGTTTTCATAAAGCAGCTCGGCCGTTTTATGCGCATCCTGTACGCCGTTCGGCGTTTCCTGCTCGTTCTTAACAAATGAAAGATAATCCTTTTCCATTTGTGTGAACCTGCCATTTTCGACCATTGCGTCTGATGCCAAAATGTCATTTTTTCTGCTGGAAACGGACGTTAGGAAAAGTCCAAATAAGCGCTCTTCAATATAATCGCTTTCCAGCTTTTTCAGAATGGACGAATAGTGGTCTTCAAAACCGCTGTTCGTTACTTTTTCATCATTCCAAGGTTCAAAGCCAACCTTCTCCGGATTGATTTCGATTGCTTTCTTCCATGCAGATTTCGCCAGTTCTTCCCTGCCGGTAAAATAAGCTGAGTAAGACAGCCAGTAATAGAAGGGACCGTCCCCTTCAAAGCCCTTTTTCTGAAGCTTGCGCAGCCATGAAAAAGCAGCATCGTATTCACCTGTTAACGCAAAAGTCGCACCCAGTTTAAACTGATGTTCAACCGAAAGCGGCTTTATTTTTTTCAGGGCCTCTTTTAATAAACGCACCTGCCTGAAATCACGCTCATAAAAGGCAAAAACAAGCTTGTTGCAAAGAGCATGAAGATTTCCCGGATTTTCCTCAAGAACTTTCTCCAGAATATCGGAGGCCTTTTGGACCTCACCCAGGTAAAAATACGCCAATGCCAGGTTGTTGTATGCGGACCAATACTCCGGATATTCATCAATTACCGAATTCAGGATCTCCACCGCTTTCGGAAAATGCCCGGACTCAAGCAATTCTCGTGCGTGCTCCTGCTTCGTAATTAGATCATCCTGCTCGTAAAGATCCTCATCCAAATCATCCGCCTCAAGCGTCAGTAAATCCAATAGATCCTCTGTATCTTCCGTGAACTCTCCGTCCCGATCCAAATCAAGATACGTATTTGCATGCTGATAAGCATCCTTAAAAAGACCCAAATGAGCATAATTGTTTGCGAGGAAATAATGGCACTCCACCATATCCTCATCAAGCTCCTCCAGTATCATATGAAGCAATCGATTTGATTCCTGATACTCGCCCATCTCGGAATGGACAATCGCCAGCTGACAAACAATCATCGGTTCACCCGGCTCTAGCTGCATCGCACGCATTAAGTATTTCTTCGCTTTATGAAAATCCCTGCGGTGGTACGCCTTAATTCCTTTGGAAAAATAGTACTCACCTGTCGGGATAAATGACAGTAACTTTCCTTTTTGGTGTCTAGCCTTAGAGTCTTTGCTCATGAAATCCTCCATTAATGTTAGTAACTAAAGTAGTATATCATATGAACAAGCCTGCGGAGAAGGGATGAAATCACATTAGTGTTTCCAGCAGGATTTTTTTATTGGAAATCTTACCGCTGTTATGTTTTAAAGGGTTATTGCAGCAGTTTAATACAGCTGGATATCTATATGGGGAATGTCCTGATAGCGGGGCGGCGGAAGATAGCGGCGGCCTTTGCCTGTGCCGGTATGGGGGAGGTTGAGGGACAGGAGGATTTTTAATGAAGTAGTGCGTGAGGCCAGCCCAAGAAATTGGCGGATCTCATGGTTAGATACTGGCTGGTCATTGTTTAAAAGGAATAAATCGATGACTGCTTGATAGTGGGCATCTCTATTAGCTATTTTGCATGTCTGGCAATACCAAGTGGCATATTGGCGTTTCATGGACAGGGAATGGCAGGAAGGACAAATGACTCCCGTTTTAACTTCATTAAAGGGAATTTTATAATAGTTAAGGACATCAAATGTCTCAGGCTGATGTTCTTTGTTAAGCTGGTGGGAGATTCTTTTTATTTCTTTGGTATCAATCAGCTCTTTATAAGATTGATTGATCTTCTCTATTTCACTGTTCAAGTATTGGACATGTTTAACTCTTTGGAGAATACGAGTGTAATTGGGAGTTGTTTTAATGATGGTGGACGGCTTGCTTATAACAACGAGGAATTCTATTGGAAGTGGAATATTTCTTTTGTTTACCCATTTTTTCAGCTCTTGCAGCTGCTGGTTTGCCTGTTCAATCGGGTTGGCATAACCTTTTTCCTCACCGGCAGGATTCGTTTGAATTAACTGGTTGCATACAGGGTCAAAGTAAAGAACACCTGCATAATTTTTTATTTCAAGAATGAGAGCATAGCGTGTCGTAAGAATAAGGGTATCAATCTGAAAAAAATAAATGCCATTTGTAAGACGAAGACCATGAAAAATATGATAGTCTTTTTCTGGAAGCTTACTTAAGTGGAAGTCCAAAGCCTGTTCGCCTCTGTAACCGGCCATGCGCTTTGCCAGGTCACTCATAATTTCCGGGATTTTTGAACTGTTGTTTGGGAGACGCCGGAGCAGCGCATTATTCTTTAAGATTTTTATTGGAATTGTTCGTTTTTTTACTATCAAATTATCACTCCTTTATATAATGTCGTTTAGTAATTCTATAAAAAAAGGATTAATACCTTTTTTACGGACTAATTCGGACTAATTATCGTATGAAAAATGGTTTATGCATCACTTTCACGATTTATGAATCAGTTTTGTGGATATATGCGTCACTTTGTGGCAAATATGCTTCACTTTTTAAAAATATGCGTCACTCCTTGATGTAACAAGTTTGCAGCCGGAGATACAAAAAAACCGCCCTCCCTTATTCGGAGGCCGGTTCACTTTTCTTATCGTGCCGCTTATTTAATACTTTCAAAACTTCATTAAAAGGCAGGTCCTGTTCACGCAGGAGTACCATTAAGTGATAGATCAAGTCGGCTGATTCCCATTTTAGTTCTTCCTTATCGCGGTTTTTCGCAGCGATAATAACTTCCGCCGATTCTTCGCCGACTTTTTTCAGGATTTTATCGACGCCTTTTTCAAAGAGGTAGGTCGTATAAGCTCCTTCAGGACGTGTCTTTTCGCGTTCTGCGATGACTTTTTCAAGTGTGTAGAGAATTTCGTATGAAGATAAATCAGATGCAGGTCCGCTAGCTTCTTCCCCGTATACTCTTTCCTCAAAGCAGCTTTCTGTTCCTTTATGGCAGGCAGGCCCTGCTGGCTCAACCAATACCACAATGGCGTCCTGGTCGCAATCAAGCTTCATTTCAACGATTTTCTGCGTGTTTCCACTTGTTGCCCCCTTGTGCCAAAGCTCATTGCGGGAACGGCTGAAGAACCAGGTTTCGCCTGTTTCCGCTGATTTCAATAAAGACTCCTGGTTCATATAAGCGAGTGTTAAAACTTCTTTAGTCTTCGCATTTTGTACTACAGCAGGGATTAGTCCCTTTTCGTCAAACTTCACGCTCTCCATATTCATCGGACAACCACCCCTTTTTCCTTTATATAAGCTTTCACTTCTGCAACAGATGTTTCTTTATAGTGAAAAATCGATGCTGCCAGGGCGGCATCTGCTTTTCCATCGATAAATGCTTCGGCAAAGTGATCGGCATTGCCGGCGCCGCCGGATGCGATTACCGGAATCGAAACAGCTTCACTGACTGCTTTCGTAAGCTTAAGATCGAAGCCTTTTTTCTCGCCGTCTGAATCCATGCTTGTCAGTAAAATTTCGCCGGCGCCGCGTTCAGCAGCTTCGCGCGCCCAGGCAATGACTTCAAGTTTAGTTGGTGTCCGGCCGCCATGTGTGTACACGCGCCAGGAACCCAGCTCTTCATCATATTTCGCGTCAATCGCTACAACAATGCACTGAGATCCGAAAAAGTTCGCACCTTCTGTAATTAAATCAGGGTTATTTACAGCAGCTGTATTAAGAGAAACCTTGTCGGCCCCCGCGCGCAAAATCCGCTTCATATCTTCGAGCGCATTAATGCCGCCACCGACTGTAAAGGGGATGGCCAGCTCAGAAGCAACCGCCTTAACGACTTCCACCATCGTTTTCCGGCCTTCATGAGACGCTGAAATATCGAGAAATACCAGTTCATCAGCACCCTGTTCATCATAAAATCGGGCAAGCTCAACCGGATCTCCGGCATCACGCAGCTGAACAAACTGAATTCCTTTTACAACACGGCCGTCTTTAACATCCAGGCAAGGAACAATGCGTTTTGTCAGCATGATTCCTTCACCTCTTTCAGTGCTTCCGCCACCGTAAAGCGCCCTTCGTAAATGGCCTTTCCAACGATTGCCCCGGTAACACCTTCAGAAACGAAATCTTTTAATTGAGCCAAATCAGCCAGCTGGCTGACACCGCCGGATGCGATGACGTTTTTACCTGTTTCTTTTGCAAGCTGGCGAACCGCTTCCATGTTTGGTCCTGATAGCATGCCGTCCGTTGCGATATCCGTAAAAATAAACGTTTCCGCTCCCGCGCCTGCAAATCTTTTTCCAAGGTCAACTGCCTTTACTTCAGAGGTTTCAAGCCAGCCATGTGTCGCAACATAGCCATTTTTCGCATCAAGCCCGACAGCAATGGACTTTCCGTACTTCTTAATCATTTCGATTGCAAACTCAGGGCTGGAAACAGCGATGCTTCCGATAATCACACGGGTAACGCCATTTTCGAGATAATGCAGGATGTCCTGTTCCGTACGGATTCCGCCGCCGATTTGGACAGAAACGCCAAGCTCGCGGGCAGCCTGGATTACATACTCATCATTTACTCGCTTCCCGTCCTTTGCTCCATCAAGGTCTACCATATGAATCCAGTCCGCACCCTCCTCAGCAAACTTCTTTGCCATATCAAACGGAGAGTCGCCATACACGGTTTCCTTATCGTAATCACCCTGCAGCAGCCGGACGCACTTGCCGCCTCTCATATCGATTGCCGGATAAATGGTAAAACTCATTTCACAGACATCCTTTCTTCAGCCAGCTTGGTAAAGTTGCGCAGCAGCGCCATTCCGAGCGTACTGCTTTTTTCAGGGTGGAATTGCATGCCAAACACATTACCCCTGCCGACAACTGCCGGCACTTCGACATCATACAAGCTTCTGCTGATGACAACTTCTTTATCATTTGTATCCACAAAATAAGAGTGGACGAAATAAACATAATTTTCTTCAAGCCCATTTAAAATGGGAGAGCTATGTAAGAATTCAAGGCGATTCCAGCCCATATGAGGCACTTTATACGTTTCGCCTGCAGCTGTTGCGCCTGGAAAACGTCTTACATGGCCGGGCAAGAGCTGCAAACCCTCTGTCAGCCCATTCTCTTCGCTATCATCAAACAAAAGCTGCATCCCGAGGCAAATACCAAGCAGCGGCTTCCCTGTTTCTGCATATTCTTTTACAAGATCAGCAAGGCCTGTTGAATGTAAGATGGACATTGCATCTTTAAAGGAGCCGACTCCAGGCAAAATCAATCCATCTGCCTTCATCAGCTCATCTTTATTTTCAGATAGAAAATAAGGCACTTCCAAGCGTTCAAGCGCTTTGCTGACGCTAAAGAGATTCCCCATTCCGTAATCAATGATGCCGATCATTTACAACATCCCTTTCGTTGATGGAACTCCCTTAATCTTCGGGTCAATAGTCGTTGCTTCATCAAGAGCACGAGCGAGCGCTTTAAAAATCGCTTCAATAATATGGTGTGTATTTTGTCCGTAGTGAACGATCACATGCAGGTTCATTCTTGCTTCTAGTGCAAGCTTCCAGAGGAATTCATGCACTAGCTCCGTATCAAACGTGCCAACCTTTTGGCTTGGAAACTCAGCGCGCATTTCCAGGTGCGGGCGATTGCTGAGGTCAACCACAACTTGAGCCAAAGCTTCATCCATTGGAACAAAAGCGTTGCCATAGCGCTTGATGCCTTTTTTATCACCTAAAGCATCCTTCAGCACTTGTCCAAGGCAAATGCCGATATCCTCTGTCGTATGGTGGTCATCAACGTCCGTATCCCCATTGGCAACAATGTTCAAATCAAATTGCCCATGCTTGGCGAACAGGTCAAGCATATGCGTCATAAAAGGTACACCTGTTTCCAGGTCGCTTTTGCCTTCCCCATCTATATTTAAGGAAAGTGAGATATTTGTTTCGTTTGTTTTACGGGAAATTTCTGCAGTTCTGGCCATGATTATTCCTCCAGCTTATTTTCTTAGTCTTGTTTCAATGGAGCGGGCATGGGCTTCAAGCCCTTCGAGTCGTGCAAATGCCGCAATTTTTTCGCCATTGCTTCTTAAAGCTTTTTCACTATATAAAAGAATACTTGATTTCTTTTGAAAATCCTCCACGTTTAGCGGACTTGAAAAACGAGCGGTTCCGTTCGTCGGCAGGACGTGGTTCGGGCCAGCAAAATAATCGCCGACCGGTTCCGGACTGAATCTTCCCAGGAAAATAGCGCCTGCGTGCCGGATTTGTCCGAGAAGCTCCATCGGGTTCTCTGTTAAAATTTCAAGGTGTTCCGGAGCGAGACTGTTAACCGTTTCAACCGCTTCATCCATACTTTCCGTCACATAAATAGCGCTATAATTCCCGATGGACTGAGCGGCAATTTCCTGGCGCGGCAGCTCAGCAAGCTGGCGTTCAACTTCTGCTGAAACCGCTTCTGCCAAAGCAGGCGATGGTGTAACGAGCACCGCACTCGCCATAGGATCATGCTCGGCCTGTGATAAAAGATCAGCTGCAGCCTCATCAGGGTGTGCCGTCTCATCTGCAAGGATCGCAATTTCACTTGGGCCTGCGATCATATCGATATCCACATCGCCAAAAACTTCACGCTTGGCGAGGGCTACGAAAATATTTCCTGGTCCAGTGATTTTATCGACTGAAGCAATCGTTTCAGTACCATATGCAAGGGCGGCAATCGCCTGGGCTCCGCCAACTTTATAGATTTCTTCCGCACCTGCGATATGTGCGGCTGCCAGAACCGCTGGAGGCAGCTTGCCGGTCTTTTTATCAGGGGGCGAAGTAATCACAATCCGCTTGACGCCCGCCACCTTTGCAGGAATGACATTCATGAGTACGGATGAAGGATATGCCGCCGTTCCGCCTGGAACATACAACCCAACGGAATCAAGCGGTGTAATCTTTTGCCCCAGGACTGTGCCATTTTCCTCGGTTGTCATCCAGGATGGACGCAGCTGTTTTTCATGGAAGGACTTGATGTTATCAGTAGCTTCCTTAATGATCTCTAGGATTTCTTCATCCACCTGGCTGTAGGCTTCTTCCATCTCAGCCTGTGTCACCGCAAAAGCATCAAGGGAGATGCCATCAAATTTTTCCGTGTATTCTTTCAAAGCCTGGTCTCCATTTTGGCGGACCGCTTCAATGATACCTTTAACAATTGCCCGCTGATCCTCTGTACCATTATCAACAGACCGTTTAATCGAAACCTGCTCATTTACTTTTAAAATTTTCATAGGGTTCTACATCCTTTTAAGAGCTTATTTCTTCTCCTGAAATAACTTCTGTCAGCCGGCTAACCAGCTCGCTGATTCGTTCGTCCTTCATGCGGTAGCTGACAGGATTAACAATCAGCCTTGAGGTGATTCCCACGATCGTTTCGTATTCAACGAGTCCGTTCTCTTTTAAAGTACGGCCGGTTGAAACGATATCAACGATTCGATCTGCAAGCCCGATCATGGGAGCCAGCTCGATGGATCCGTTCAGCTTAATGATTTCAACCTGCTCTCCCTGCTCGCGGAAATAGGCAGCCGCGATATGCGGATACTTTGTTGCGATTTTAGGAGCAACATCGTTAAGCTTTGTGTTTGGCAGGCCAGCAACCGCAAGATAACAGGCGCTGATTTTTAAATCAAGCAGCTCATACACATCACGTTCTTCCTCGAGCATAACATCCTTCCCGGCAATTCCAAGATCTGCAACGCCATGCTCCACATAGGTTGGCACATCCATCGGCTTTGCAAGGATAAACCGGAATTTTTCTTCCGGCACATCTATAATCAGCTTGCGCGAATCATCAAATTCAGGAGGCAGTTGGAAGCCCGCCTGGCGCAGCAATTCGGCAGCTTCTTCGAAAATGCGGCCCTTCGGCATTGCAATCGTTAAAACGTCACTCATTTTACGCTCTCCTTTCCAGCTTTTCCGACTAAAAAGGTAATATCCTCATACTGGTTCGTACAGGCATCAAGATCCTTCACGCCGCTGATATCCTGGAGGACGACTTTCTTTCCAGCGGATCGCTGTTCACTCGCAAGCTGGAATGCTTCTTTTCGGCGCTCCGGGCTATATAAAATGCAGTAAACCGGTTCAGCTGCTTTGTTATCTTCAAGCGCTTCAAGCAGGCGGTCCAGCCTGATCGCAAATCCGGTAGCTCCAGTGTCTTTTCCGAATTTTTGTAGCAGAAGGTCATAGCGGCCGCCGTTTCCAATCGAAAAACCGACATTTCCGGCATAAACTTCAAACAGGATGCCCGTATAATAACTCATATGGCTAACAAGCGTTAAATCAAATTTAACCGTGTCCTCCTGACCGTAATCAAGCATGATTCCCCATAGCTGCTGCAGCTCGGCTAGGGCCTTTTTGCCTGTACCGTTTTCGAGAAGGCCATAAGCCATTTCAATCACTTCTTCTCCGCCTCTTAATTTAAGGAAGTCGAGAAGCCTTTGTTTATCGATGGATGAAAGGGCGAGGCTTTTTACATGCTCCCTATACCCCACATAATTCTTCTCATATAAAAATCTGGTTAAGTTTTCAACTCTTTCTTCCGTCCCAAGAATCTGCTGGAAGAATTCGCGCACAAAACCGATATGGCCGACAGACAGCTGGAAGTTCTGGAGTCCTGCTTCTTTTAAGGAAGAAATCATCAGGGCCATTCCTTCTCCATCTGCGCTTATCGTATGGTCGCCAATACACTCAACGCCGATCTGCTCAAACTCGGCCGGGCGTCCGCCCTCCCGCTGCTGAGCGCGGTAAACATTTGCGGAATAAGCCAGCCGGATCGGCAGCTCATCTTTTAACAGGCGTGAAGCCGCCACCCTCGCGATTGGAGCGGTCATGTCCGGGCGCAGTACAAGTGTATGCCCCTGCTGGTCAAGGAGCTTGAACAGCTGCTGATCAAGAATAGCAGAAGCCGCTCCCACTGTTTCGTAATATTCAAGCGCAGGCGTTTCAATAAACTGGTAGCCCCAGCGCTTCATTTCTTCCTGAATGGATGACCTGACTGCAGCTTTTCTTTCATACAAATCAGGTAATGTATCTCTCATGCCTAATGGTTTTTCAAACATAAATAATCGGCTCAAAAGTATTCACCTCTATGACTAAAAAATTCCGAATCCTTTAGTTCGCTAATATGGTAACAAATTGAAGTTATATGTAGTGTAACGCGGTTCGTTTGTGACGTCAACCAATAGGTTGGAGAAAATGATGATCCTGCATAAAAAAGGCTCCTTTTTGGTTCGAAAAAGGAGCTTTTGCTTTAGTTTGCGCTTTTATAGGAGAGGTTATTTGAGCCGATAGCGTTTTTTCTTCGGTTTGAATATGGAGCTTGATGCTGAGATCAATCTTGCTGATTGGTTCTGCTGGTTTATTAAGTATGTTTGGCGACTTGTCTCGGTTTTTAACAAGCTTACATGGCAGCTTTATAAATGGCTCTTTCCTCATAGTTTTTATTTATAAATCCTGCCCGTTGATTTCCGCTGCGGGCACTTGCTTTCCGCGGGGAGGGTGCGAGCCTCCTCGGCTTCGCCTGTGGGGTCTCACACTTCCCTCACTTCCCGCAGGAGTCAAGCGCCCTCCGCTACAATCAACTCAGTTGTTAAAATATATAGCCTAAAAAAACAGCAAACTTTACTAAAACAGCCTTATAAATTCATCTAATTTTGCTTCCAATCTAATGCTTCTGAAGACCGATATGCGTCACTTTTTACAGATATGAACCGGTTCATCGAATTTACGTGCAACTTTTAAAATATATGAATCACTTTCCGTGTTTTTTGCGTCACTTTTCGAATTTATGCGCCACCCCTTAATCTGAGGCGGTTTTGGAACTTTTCTGTTTCAAGCATATAAAAAAACTCCGCCAGCCTATGCCAGCGGAGCTTTCTCCTCAGTCATGCCATATATCGGATCGTCCGCCCAGCGAGCGGCGAGTTCTTCTTTTGTGTAGATAACCCGCATCGGGTTGCCGCCGACGAAGGCGCCGGCAAGAACATCCTTGTGGACGAGCGTTCCCGCGGATACGATGGCTCCGTCACCGATCGTGATACCCGGAAGGATTGTCGAATTGGCGCCGATCATGACTTCGCTGCCAATTTCAACTGGGCCGAGACGATACTCTTTGATCAGGTACTCATGTGCCAGAATCGTTGTGTTATAGCCGATAACCGTGTTGCGGCCGACGCTGATTTTTTCCGGAAACATGACATCCAGCATGACCATGAGTGCGAATGACGTTTGGTCCCCGACCTTCATTCGTAAAAAGGTCCTGTAGAGCCAGTTCTTCATGCCGAGAAACGGTGTATAGCGCGCCAGCTGGATGACGGCAAAGTTTTTGACGACCTTCCAGAACGGAACGGTTTTATACACATGCCAGAGAGAATTGCCGCCCTCGACTGGGTAACGTTCCGTTTTTCTCATTGCTTTTCTGCCTCAAGGATATCAAGCAGGTCAGCCATGTTGTCGAGCATATAATCAGGTTCAAAGCGGGCCAGAAACTCGCGTCCTTTTGCCGTCCAGGCTACTCCGGCCGTTTTCGTGCCGGCGTTTTTCCCGCCTTCAATATCGTGTGAGTTATCGCCCACCATGATCGCCTCTTCCGGCTTTGCCTCCAATAAATTCAACGCTTTTATAATGGGCTCCGGATCCGGCTTCGGATTTTCGACATGATCAAGCGTCACAACCACATCAAAAAATTGATCAAGATTCGTCAGCTTTAAGCCCTTTTCTACTACATTGGAAACCTTGGTCGTTACGATGCCCAGCTTGTAGCCGGATTCCTTTAAAGTCCGTACTGTTTCGAATACGCCTTCAAACTCCTTCACAAGGACATCGTGATTTTTAATATTGTACTCCCGGTAAACAGCGATCATTTCCTCCACTTTCTCCGGGTTGATCGATTCAAATGTCTCATGAAGCGTTGGCCCCATAAACGGGAGAACATCCTCACGCTGATAGCTGTCCGGGTAATATTGCCCCAGCGTATGCAAAAATGATGAAATAATTAATTCATTTGTATCGATTAATGTTCCGTCTAAATCAAATAAAATCGTGTTAATACTCATATGTTGCTTCCTTTCTTTTTGCCAGATCAGCACGGTTCCAAATTATTGCGACAACCAGTGTCAGCACAATTGCTACCCCCAGGCGGATGAGCAGGAGCGGCAGGATTGGAATGCCCAGAGGAACAAAGATCAGCGTATCCTCCACAACAGCGTGGCAGGCTACGAGGAATATAAATGCGATCGTAACATCTTTTTTGCTGACACCATCCTCCTTGACAGCCTGGATCATGACGCCCGCCCCGTAGGCGAGACCAATCAGCAAGCCAGCCGCCAAAGTGGTCGACGTATTTTCTTTCATACCCAGCGCCCTAGTGACAGGCGCCATCCATTTTGAAAAAACAGCGAGCCATTGTTTGTCTTTTAAAATTTGAATAGCCACCATAAGCGGTATAACAATTATGGCAAGCTGGAAAATCCCAAGTAGTGCTGTTTGCAGTGCATCCATCATGATTGGGACTAATCCGGATACCTGCTCTTCTTTTGCAGGGATGAATCCGTACTTGGCCGTTTCCGAACCTCCCTGCCAGGTTAAATGAATGACTGCCGCACTTATGAACGCAAGACCGAATCTTACCGCTAAAACAACCCAAAGCTTGACGCCGACTTTTAGGGCTACTCCCGTTTCAATCAGCATATTATGCGAAAAAGACAGCATGACTGCGATAATAAAAACTTCTTTTACCGTGAGATCAAGCGTTAAAATCGCCCCGATCCCGGCATACAAATTCAAAAAATTCCCCAATACAAGCGGTATGGCTGCATCCCCTGACAGCCCAATCAGATTCATAAGGGGTGTGATCAGCTTGATAACCCATGGAAGCACTGGCGTATGCTGCAGCATTGCCACGATCAGCGTGACCGGAAAAATGACTTTCCCAAGCGTCCATGTTGTCTTTAAGCCAACCATGAGCCCCCGTTTCGATGATTCAACCAGCATTTCTTTTCTCCCTTGTTCGTTTATATTTTCTATGCTTTATCCAAATAGCGGGCGTCTGCCAACCCTGTTTTTCTTCTATAGAAAATGAGAGCAAGCGCGCCGATAATAAGAGCAATTGAAATCGTCTGCGCAATTCTTAATGTGTCTGTAAGCATCAGGCTGTCAGTCCGCAATCCTTCCACGAAGAAACGGCCGATTGAATACCAGATCACATACGTAAGGAAAAGCTCTCCGCGGCGCAGATTCGCTCTTCTTAATAATATAAGAATAACAAACCCAATTATATTCCAAATTGATTCATATAAAAACGTTGGATGATAATAAGCATCATTGATATACATTTGGTTAATAATAAATTCAGGCAGGTGCATATTTTCCAAAAAGGCGCGGCTGACTTCCCCGCCGTGTGCTTCCTGGTTCATAAAGTTGCCCCAGCGTCCAATTGCCTGACCTAAAATAATACTTGGCGCTGCAACATCAGCAAGCTGCCAGAAGGAAATCTTTTTGTTTTTCGCAAAAATATAAGCGGTGATGACGGAACCAATTAGAGCTCCATGAATGGCAATTCCGCCATTCCATATTTTTATAATCTCGCCCGGGTTCTGCGAGTAAAAGTCCCATTGAAAGATAACATAATAAATCCGTGCTGAAATAATAGCAATGGGAATGGCCCAAAGCATTAAATCTGCAAAAATATCCTTAGGGAGTCCCCTTCTCTCCCCTTCCCTCATTGCAATGATGAGAGCCAACGCAATGCCGATCCCGATAATAAGGCCATACCAATGTACTTGGATCGGTCCAAGGGAAATGGCAATCGGATCAAGCGGCTGTATATTGTTTTCCATGATCACTTCTCCTTCTCTAAAAAGCGCAAGGCGCCCGCTTATGCCCTCGAGCCGATGGCGCCTGGAGCTAGACAGTTATCTAAGTTTTGCTTCCTCTATTTATAGCACTTAATTCCTTTCATGAAGCCGTTTATCAGACTTCAATCAAACGTTTGATTAAAATGAAGAGCAAACTTAACGGTCCTCATGATCGCCGTCTTCAATGACATCAGACAAGCGGCTGGTAAATTGTTCGGCTGCATTCATGCCCATACGTTTTAGGCGGAAGTTCATGGCCGCAACTTCAATGATAACAGCAAGGTTACGCCCAGGTCGGACTGGAATCGTCAGCTTTGTGATTTCCGTGTCGATGATTTTCATTTTTTCTTCATCAAGGCCGAGGCGGTCGTATTGCTTTTTCGGATCCCACAGCTCCAGATTCATCACAACGGAGATTTTCTTATAGCTGCGGACTGCCCCTGCTCCAAACAATGTCATAACATTAATGATGCCAAGGCCGCGGATTTCAAGCAAATGCTCAATAAGTTCCGGCGAGTTTCCGACTAAATAATCTTCATCCTCCTGTCTAATCTCCACACAGTCATCTGCAACAAGACGATGGCCCCGTTTTACAAGCTCAAGAGCTGTTTCACTTTTACCGACACCGCTTTTACCAGTAATCAGCACCCCTACACCATATATATCGACTAGAACGCCATGGACTGCAGTCGTAGGAGCAAGCTTGCTTTCAAGAAAGTTGGTCAGCAAGCTGGAAAAACGGGTTGTTTTCTGCTTTGTGCGAAGAAGAGGTACAGACTCGCGTTCAGCAGCTTCGATCAGCTCTTCCGGAATTTCAAGCGACCTTGTGATAATGATGCCCGGCGTAATATCCGTACATAAACGTTCCAGTCGGCTTTCCCGGTCTGTATCGTTTAATTTTTCCGCAAAGGTTAGCTCCGTTTTCCCCAGCAGCTGAACCCTTTCTCCCGGGTAGTAATCAAAATAGCCCGCCATCTCAAGGCCTGGCCGAGAGATATCACTCGTCGTAATCGGCCGGTTAATGCCTTCCTCCCCGGCAATCAGCTCAAGACCGAATTTTTCTATAATATCTTTTGTGCGAACTTTTACCAAGTTAAGCTCCTCCTTTATGCTGGCACTTCTCGGATGAAAATAGTTTTATGTCCTATAATAGTTCCTCTTATCGCTGATTAACGGACAGTAAAATTCACATTTTTTAATAGAAGAGAACAATTTATCCTTTTCTATGAATTAACTGTCCTGTCCGTAAAGGCCCGGAATAGAACTCAGGCTAAAACAGGCTGTCGGAAGTTTCACTTTATTTTAGCACTTTTTAACGCAGAACCAAATTTCTGATAGCGAATTTTACAAAAGTTTAAGGATGTTATAGGCCCTTTTGCTTAATCGGCAACGGAATGGACAATTTTTCACATGGGACAGCGTATAGTTATGGTAAGACAGCCTCGAAATCTTTAACAATATAAAAATATACATAAATGGTATAGACAACTATACTGTTAGTTGGTAATATTATTATGTAAGCGGATTCATTGTCTTTTTATATTTGTTTCTTGCACTTGTATTCTATTTTAAAAAGAGGGGGAAAAGCTCATGCGTAAAGAAGAGCGCTTGGCGAAAGAGATTACGGATCAGTTGGGCGGCACCGGAAATATCGCGGAACTGGCTTCCTGCATGACCCGTCTTCGTGTGAAACCGGTTGATGCAAGCAAGGTCAGCCTCGAAGGCATCAAGGATATTGACGGAGTTATGGGCGTTGTTGAAGCAGAAACACTGCAAATCATTCTGGGACCGGGAATTGTCACAAAGGTGGCTGACGAGGTATCAAAAATGACGGGCATGAATGTGGCGTCTGTGGATGATGACGAAGAGATTGATACTTCATTGGAAGGTCTGGCTGCCCGTACAAAAGCCGGACTCAATGAGAAAAATGCCACTCCATTCAAATTATTTTTAAGAAAGATTGCCAGTATCTTTATCCCGCTGATTCCGGCGATTGTTGCATCCGGTTTGGTCGCGGGGATTACAAACGTAGTGATCCGCTCCGGTGCAGATCCGGAATCAACTCTAGTACAGATGCTGAGCTTAATTGGCTGGGGATTATTCAGTTACCTGGGCGTGTTCGTTGGTATTAATACAGCGAAGGAGTTTGGCGGATCGCCTGCTCTTGGTGGTGCGGCCGGTATCCTGTTAATCAACCCGGGCCTTGCGAATATTACTCTTTTCGGTGAAGCGCTTGTTCCTGGGCGAGGCGGATTAATCGGCGTCATGCTGGCTGCTGCTCTGATCGCCTTTTTAGAAAAAAGAATCCGCAAAGTGGTCCCATCAGCTGTTGATATTATTGTAACACCTACTCTTGCTTTATTAATTACAGGATTTGCTACGTTTTTCATTCTGCAGCCTGTTGGCGGATTCCTGTCAGATATCATTACAAAAGGGTTGCTTGGCATTTTGGATATTGGCGGCGTCCTAGCCGGATTAGTACTTGCCGGAACATTCCTTCCGCTTGTTGTAACCGGCTTGCACCAAGGTTTAACACCGGTTCATATGGAGTTAATCAATACAATCGGCGACGACCCGCTTCTGCCAATCCTGGCAATGGGCGGCGCAGGCCAGGTCGGTGCTGCATTTGCCATCTATTTCAAAACAAAGAATGCCCGTCTGAAAAAAGTTATCAAAGGCGGTCTTCCAGTTGGAATTCTCGGCATCGGCGAACCGCTGATTTTCGGGGTAACCCTTCCATTGGGACGCCCATTCTTAACAGCATGTCTAGGAGCTGCTGTCGGCGGGGCCTTCCAGGCGTTCTTTAAAATTGCCACGATTGCAATCGGGGTTTCAGGCATACCGCTTGCCTTCCTCGTTCACACACATCAAATAGTATTGTACCTAATCGGTTTACTAATCGCCTATGCATTCGGCTTCCTGTTCACATGGATGTTCGGATTCAAGGAAGAAATGGCGAAAAATATTTAAAACAAAGGCTCTGTTATAGCTTAGTTTTTTAGCACCCTGTTGATTGGAGCGTCGGACTGCCCGCGGAAAGCGAGTGCCTCGTGCTGAAATCAACAGGCAAATTTAACAGAGCCAAAACAAATTAAGAAGGAGGAGCGATTCCTCCTTCTTTACTTATGAGGGCATATTTTTTAAAAATTCAAACTTATATTGGGGTGAGCACGATGCTTGGAATATCAGTCTATTTATCTGATAAACGGCAGGGACAAAATGCGGAATGGATTGGGAAAGCAGCTTCTTTTGGGTTAAAATCCATCTTCACTTCCCTCCATATTCCTGAAGACGACCACAGTACATATAAGGATTTGCTGCAGGAGCTTGGTGCTTTGGCCAAACAGCATGATATGGAGCTGCTGGCGGATGTTTCTCCGCAATCATTAGGCCACTTGGGCTTAAATTGGAAATCGATTGATACCCTTCTTGACTGGGGCCTGGCTGGCATTCGGGCTGATTACGGCTTTTCTTCTGCTCAAATGGTTGAACTCTCGAAAAAAATGAAACTTGGACTAAATGCGAGCACCATTTCGGCAGAGGAGCTGCAAGAGTGGCTCGATCTTGGCTTAAACGCAAGCAATGTAGAGGCATGGCATAACTTTTACCCGCGTCCTGAAACAGGTCTGGATAGAGATTTTTTAATCAAAAGAAATCAGTTTTTAAAAGGAATGGGCATCAAAACGATGGCGTTTGTTGCCGGTGACGGCGAACGGCGCGGACCTGTTTTCTCAGGACTGCCGACTTTGGAAAAACATCGGGGCTTCTCCCCTGCTGCGGCAGCTGCTGAATTAATGAACAGCTGTTATACGAATAAAGTATTAATCGGTGACCATTCGGTAAATGATGAGACATTGATGCAATTAGCCAATATCGCAGAGGGTGTGATTCCTCTTCGCATCGAGACTCTTGGCGGGCAGCACCATGAAGACCTTTTTAAACAAATCCATACAAACCGCATGGACCCTGCCAGGGATGTGGTCCGATCAGTGGAATCAAGATCATATGCCCAGCAGGGACAAACAAAACTGGAACCTGCTAACCAGTTGGATCGTAATAAAGGCATGGTGACGGTGGATAATGTTCTATACGGCCGCTATGCTGGCGAATTGCAAATTGCTCTGGCAGACCTGCCGCGGGATGAACGCGTCAATGTGGTTGCCGGAGTCATAGAGGAAGACCTTCCTCTTTTGGCTGAAATCAAAGCGGGAACAAAATTTCAATTAATAGTGAGGGATTCATGATGAATATTACGAAGCTTAATACCGAGCAGCGAAATCCAAAAACAATGGAAATTGATTTAATGACAACGGAAGAAATTATTACAATCATCAATCAGGAGGATACAATTGTTCCCAATGCCATCGCACGGGAAATTCCCCATATTGTAAAAGTGGTGGATGAAATTGTGGATAGTTTTAAAAAAGGCGGCCGTCTCATTTATGTGGGTGCCGGCACTTCCGGAAGGCTTGGCATTATTGATGCTTCCGAATGTCCCCCAACCTATGGAACCGATCCTGAAATGGTTGTCGGCATTATCGCCGGCGGTAAAGAAGCGATGACCGAAGCGATTGAAGGCGCTGAAGATGACAGTGCGCAAGGACGCCAGGATGTGATGGATATCAGCCTGACTGAGAATGATGTGCTTGTCGGAATCGCAGCAAGCGGACGCACTCCATACACAATCGGAGCGCTTCAATACGGAAACGAAGTCGGAGCTGTTACCGTTTCGGTCGCCTGTACAAAGGATTCCGAGATGGAGAAAATCTCAAGATATACAATTGCGCCGATCACGGGTCCGGAAGTGGTGACCGGCTCCACACGCATGAAAGCAGGAACTGCGCAAAAGCTGGTATTGAACATGCTTACGACGGCGTCTATGGTCAAGCTCGGAAAAGTGTACGGGAATCTGATGGTAGACGTGCAAATGACCAATGAAAAGCTGTTCAAACGGGCTGAAAATATCGTCAAAATGGCAACAGGCGCATCTGATGAGGAAGCCAAAGCCGCTCTGCTGGAGCAAAAGCATAATACGAAGGCTGCCATCCTGCAAATCTTAACCGGATTAAAAGGCGAAGCAGCGGCAGAGCTTTTGGAAAAGCATAACGGCTATTTGCGTCAAGCAATAGCAGAATTTCATTCAAACTAGGATAGAATCGGGATTTTGGATTTATCAGCGAACCCAATAAAAAGGATAGAAAGCCACGTTCATTTGTTGCTCCCTATCCTTTTTCATTTTAGTTGTATAGACCAAATATAAACAACTGTATATTTACATCAACTGGTATAGACATCTATTCACAAACCTTTTATAATAGAAGTATACTCTTAACCCTATACTAAGACTTGAACGGAGATGAAGCAAAATGAGCCGTCTTCTTATAAAAAATGCAAAAATTATTCGAGAACACGACCTTTTAACTAACGGTTTTATTTTTATAGAAAATGAAAAGATCTTAAAAGTGGGAAGCATGGATGAGATTACTGCTATTGATCAGGATACAGAAATCATGGAACTTTCCCCGGAACAGACGATCAGCCCGGGATTTATTGATGTCCATATTCACGGGGCAGGCGGAGCGGATACGATGGATGCAACGCAGGAAGCTCTCAACACAATGGCCAGCGTACTCCCGGCAGAAGGAACAACCAGCTTTCTGGCTACCACCATCACCCAGGAAAAAGAAAAGATAGAGGCGGCGCTGTCTAATGCAGCCCTCTATCAGAATGAGCAAAACACGCCAGGCAAAGCGGAGATCATCGGTATCCATCTTGAAGGACCGTTTATTAATGAAAAAAGAGGCGGAGCCCAGCCGAGGAACCATATTCTCGAACCAGATATCGAGCTTTTTAAACGCTGGCAGGAAGCTGCAAACCAGACAATCAAACTTATTACGCTGGCGCCTGAAAAAGCGAACGGCTACGAGTTTATCCGCTTTTTAAGGGAAAATGGCGTAGTTGCCTCGATCGGCCATAGTGATGCTGTTTTTACCGAAATGGAGGAAGCCGTTAAAGCAGGCGCCACGCATGTGACCCACCTTTTTAACGGTATGAGAGGCTTGCATCACCGGGAGCCAGGCGTTGCCGGGGCTGCTCTTTTATTCAAAGAACTCATTGTTGAAATGATCGCAGACGGCATTCACGTCCGGCCGGAAATGATTAAGCTTGCTCTCAATGCCAAAGGCCAGGATGGAATGATTCTGATTACTGATTCGATGAGAGCCAAATGCCTGAAGAACGGCCATTATGATCTCGGAGGACAGGATGTCACCGTTGAAAACGGACAGGCCTTGCTCGCCGATGGAACATTGGCTGGCAGCATTTTAAAGATGAAAGATTCGATTAAGAATATGATTGAGTTTACGGATATCACTTTATTGGAAGCCGTCCGCCTTGCCAGCAGCAATCCCGCCAAACAGATGAACATCTACGACCGGAAAGGCAGCATCTCGGAAGGAAAGGATGCTGACCTGGTGATCCTGGATGAAAATCTCGAGGTGGCCATGACCTTTTGCAGAGGTATAAAGGCTTTTGAACGCGAGGTGAAGTCTTCTTGAAGATTATCCGAGCAGCCCATTATGAGGATATGAGCCATAAAGCGGCACTGCTGATGATCGAAAAAATACGTTCCAATCCAGATATGACTTTAGGGCTGGCAACCGGCAGTACGCCAAAGGGAGTGTACGCTGAGCTGATCAAAGATCATCTTGAAAACGGCACCTCCTATGAAAACATCACAACGATTAATTTGGATGAATATATCGGCCTGCCTTCTTCTGACCCTAACAGCTACCGATATTTTATGAACAGCGAGCTTTTTAAACATCTTAATCTCCCGCTCGAAAACACGCATCTCCCTAATGGGACGGCGGAAGATATTAACCAGGAATGCCAGCGTTATGAACAGCTGATTAAAGACCTTGCGGATATTGATCTGCAGCTGCTGGGCATTGGCCGCAACGGGCATATCGGCTTCAATGAGCCAGGCACTTCTTTTAAAAGCCGGACGCATGTCGTCAAGCTTGCGGAAAGCACACGGAAAGCAAATGCGAGATTTTTCGAATCCATCGATGAAGTTCCTGCCCATGCGATTACAATGGGCATTGCCTCCATCCTTGATAGCAGAGAAATCGTGCTGCTCGCATCAGGCTCAGCTAAGGCAGAAGCAATCAGACGCCTGGTAAATGGAGAACCTGATGAGCAGTTTCCAGCCTCTGCTCTAAAGCTTCATCCCAATGTGACGATCATTGCCGATGAAGAGGCGCTACGTTTAGTGCAGGATTATTAAGACAAAGTGATAGGAGAATTTCCAATGATCGATAAACAATCACCTATTCCGATTTATCATCAATTAGAGGAATATATTAAACACTTAATTGAGAACGGAATTTTAAAGCCTGATGAAGCGATTCCGTCTGAACGCGAATATTCCGAGCAATACCAGATCAGCCGCATGACGGTCAGGCAGGCCTTGAACAACCTGGTGAACGATGGATTTTTGTACAGGCAAAAAGGCCGCGGAACCTTCGTCAATAAGCAGAAGGTTGAGCAGAAGCTGCAGGGTCTGACAAGTTTTACAGAGGATATGAAGGAACGGGGCATGGTGCCAAGCAGCCGCCTGATCTCCTTTGAAATTATCCCGGCTGAACCGCAGCTTGCCCGTAAGCTTGGCATAAAAGAAAATACGCCTGTTTATGAAATTAAGCGGGTGCGCATGGCCGATAACCTGCCAATGGCACTAGAAACGACCTACCTTCCTGCCAATCTGGTAAAAGGGTTGACGGAAGAAATCATCAACCAATCATTATATCAATATATTGAGGAAAAACTGGCGCTCACAATCAGTGAAGCGACCCAGCAAATTGAAGCTTCCATTGCAAAAGAAACAGAGGTAAAGCATTTGCAAGTCGACACAGGCTCCCCTGTTCTTCTGATTGTCAGAACTTCATTCTTGCAGGATGGCACGCCTTTTGAGTTAGTAAAATCAGCATACCGGGCAGACCGCTATAAATTTGTCCATTCGATGCAGCGAGCCACTAAATAGGAGAAAGCCCATGGGGGTTTTCTCCTTTTTTTATTTTGCCATGTCCTTTTACAGGGTTTGTCCATATTATATAAGTGAGAATATTTTTATAAAAAAATGACTCAGAAAGGGGAGATAAAAATGAAGATTATGCTGGATGCCGGCCATGGATACGATACTTCCGGAAAAAGAAGTCCCGATGGCATACGGGAATATGAATTCAACCGAGCTGTAGCAAACCTTGCAAAGGGTCTGCTGGAAAACTATCAAAATGTGACTGTTTATTTTGCCCATTCGGATGAGCAGGATGTACCTCTCTCTGAGAGGGCTGAGCTTGCAAACAGGCTTCATGCAGACTGCTATGTGTCCATTCATGCTAATGCATATGGAACCGGCGGCTGGAACGAGGTCGGCGGAATTGAGACATTCGTCTATCCATCCAGACCTCAGGAAGCGCTTGAACTTGCACAAAAGATTCAGCGGAATTTAATTCACACAACCGGCTTGCGTGACCGCGGAATAAAAACGGCCGACTTCCATGTCCTACGGGAAACAAAAATGACCGCCGTCCTTGTGGAATGCGGTTTTATGACAAACAAAGAAGAAGCCGCACTGCTCCGCACACCTGTCTACCGCAAACGATGTGCCCAAGCCATTGTAAAAGCTATAGCTGAACAATATGGCTTAAAAAGAAAATCGGAAGGACCCAAACAATATAAAGTGCAGGTTACTTTTGAGGAAAGGCAAGAAGCTGAAAAACTTGCAGGGAATTTACTGAACGATGGCTATAATGCGATGATCATTGAATAGGAAAAAGCCAGCACGTGAAAGGGTGCTGGCTTTTTTCGGATGGGAACATCATGTCCCGCGTTTGTTTCGGTTATTATCTCCAATCAACAGGGTGCTAAAATCAATTGAACTTAACACGCAACTTCCTATTCTGGCGCAGATTTTCATTTTTCCTTCGCAGGTTCTAATACTGCTTTTTGGATAACCAGGTTGACGATCGACATAATGATCGAAACGATGATTGCCGTTCCAAAACCGGCAATTTCAAAGGAATCACCCATGAAACCGTCTGTGATCATTAATGTGACGGCATTAATGACAAACAGGAACAAGCCGAGCGTTAATACTGTGACCGGCAATGTCAATATAATCAGGATGGGCTTCACAAGGATATTTAAAATTGAAAGCATGAAGCTGGCCCCGATGGCAGCGCCAAACCCAGACAGGTAAAAGGAATCCTCAAAGAAGCCAGCAATGGCGACAAAGAGGATGGCGTTAATTAATATGCCAATTATCCATCTCATCGATTACAGCACCTCTTCGTTAGGCAGCACGAACACTAATAGTGCATAAATTAAAGCCATTGGAAATACCCCTGTTGTAAATAAGAGGACAATAAATATGACCCTCGTTATGGTCGGGTCAATCCCGATCGATTTAGACAGACCGCCTAATACACCTGCCACTTTCCTATTATTACGTGAGCGTACAAGCTTATTCATAAAGCTTCCCTCCTATCATAAAGCGGCTATGACCATTACCAGGCTGATGATCTTTTTAACGTAATCGTCCCGGTTTTCGAATCAGCCAATAGCTTAAGTCCGCTATCCGCTTCTTTTACAGACTTAAAGCGCATCATTTTTTGTATCACTTCGCTCTTTTCCTCTACTACTTCTATTCCCTCAATATCTACATGAAAACCGCCCAGATTGGTTCTCAGCTCTCCGCTGACAGCCGCAAAATCGGGTACAAACAAATCAATGCTGCCGGTTGCCGCCTTTGCTTCTATCCTTTCACAGCGTTCATTTTCAGCCTTGCAGGTCACGTTGCCATTAAAAGATTGCAGCTCCGCCTTTACAAAGTCCCCCTCCGCTAAAATGGCGCCATTAAGCGTTTCAGCCTCAAGACTATCGATCCGGCTTCTTTGAACAGAAATCTGCCCATTTGCTGTTTCCGCCTCAACATATTTGCTGCTCAAATCCCTGATTGTAATTTTTCCGTTGGCGGTTTTGGCTTTAAAGTTTTCCACTGATAAGTTTTGACTTTCAATGGGTCCATTAAACATGCGAATTTTAACATTTTCATATTCTGCCTTCGGAATATAGATGACAGCATCAAGCTTCATCCACTTTTGCTGGGTGGAGAAACGGAGCTTTTGTCCTTCAATGGCAAAAATAACATCCTTAAGGAAATTCTTGCGTGCTTCCTCCTGGTTATCCACCCGGTAAACCTTCGCATGGCATTCAACACGGACATCGCTTTGCTCCCACGGTACAACCCTGATTGTTCCGTTCGCAACATCTAAATCCAGATCCTTCAAGTATGTGTCTGCATGCTGGAAAATATGCGAGATCTCAACGTTTTTGCCAAAATTGAAATCAAGGTCAAAGTCCTTCACTTTCTTTAATGCAGAGTCTACGAAATCAATAATCTTTTCTTTTGCACTTTGATGTTTTGAGCTGTAGGGATCTTCCTTCTTGGATTCTTCAAACTTCACATCTGCGGAGAGTTCCTTAATCAGATCTTCCTGCTTTTGTTCCATTGTCTGGTGTGATTTTTCAAGCTGCTCTAATAGCGTTAAAGCTTCATCAACTGTCAGCTTGCCTTCCTCCACCATTTTTAGTATGCGTTTCCGTTCCTCTTTCATTTTGGCTCCTCCTCAAACTCTATTTGCTACTCTTCTATAAGGACTTTTACCCCTTTAATAATATTCCAGATTAGTACGATTAAACTTAGAATGATCGTGATGACGACAGCCGCCAGAAAAAATACCGGAATATCCTGGCCGGTAACCGTAAACTGGGTTACTGCTGCAAAAATAATAAAGGGAACAGGAACCAGCGGAATTAAATGCGATAAGAATGCGCTCTTCGCATGCCGCTTCACTTCCGGATCTCCAGTTGCAAAAAACACAATTAGCGGAAATATAAATCCTGCGAACATAATGCTGAAATAGCTTAACGCGGATAGCACCTTTCTCGTTTCCATTGTTTTCAGCTCCTTTTACTCTAATACGAATGTGGAGCAGGTAAGGTTTCGTTTTTGTAAAACCAAATAGCGTTTCCTCTTCTCCCTTTCATTATAGGAAACCGCAGGAGTATTTACCTCTGTTTTTGCAAAAATACATCTGCAGGCTTAGGCTTCAATGGCCAAAAGGCGTAGAGCTTTTGGCCAACGACAAAAACCGCCTTTCTGCAAAGACGGTTTCCTTCATTGAAGCTTATTTGTAGGCAGCCGCCAGGTCGGTTCTCGGCGCTTCCTTTCGTTTCACTTCATCAATCTTGTTCACAAACATTTGGAACACTTTTCTTTTTTCATCCAAATCACGTATGTACTCTTTCAGTTCATTATACTTTTCTTCAAAAGGCTTATGATACATTTCGCGAATATTATCAATAATCTCTTCGTTCACTGTCGATTGAATAACCTGCTTCGTGATTCCATATTTATAGGAATAAACCTTCAGCTCTTTTTTCACATCTTCGTACTCATTATTGATTTGATCCAAAACCTCTGAAATATCTTCTTTCCATTCATCTAAAGACTTCGCTAAATAGTCCTCCATAAAATGACCTCCCCATTTTGTCTAAAATTACCCTTGTTACAATTATAACGCAGTATGTTTACATGCTTTTTGCTAGAACATTACATTGTCTTATCAAAGGAGAAATGGAGAAGGTCATTCTTGAAGGATAATTATTTAAAAAAGTACTCGTTCAGGATCTTGTCAGCGATTAATTCATAGCCTTTTCCGTTCGGATGCAGAGAATCAGAGAAATATTGCTTCTTGTTTTTCCCTTTGAATAACTCATTGGTAGAAATATAGGTGATGTTTTCATCTTGCTCTGCTGTTTTCTGAATTGACTGGTTCCAATGATCAATGTATTTTTCAATTTTATCGCCATCCGGATATGGATTATAAAGCCCCAGCAGAATAATAGGAGCTTCATTATCGGCCGTTTCCAGCGTTTCAAGAATTCCGTTTAGTTTCTCTTCATACACATTCTTCGCTTCGACGAGTTTTTCATGGTGGAGTGGATACAAATCACCGCCATTGCTCTTCAGCAAATCATTCGTCCCAATATAAACAATGAACATATCCGCTTCTTTAAGATCCTGCGCCACTTTCGGCTTGAGCATTTGCTTCAATACATCGGATGATTTATAGCCGTACACACCATAATTTTTTATTTGGTAATTCCTCTCCGGATAAGCACGATGCAGCTTTGTCTGCAGCCTGCCGATATAGCCCTCCTTCGTTTCATCTCCGTACCCATAGGTAAGCGAATCGCCAAATGCCACAATCCTCTTGCCGCCATCCGCTTTTTTCTCTTCTCCTAAATAGGTAATGGAAAGATAAAGTGCCAGCCCAATGAGGAGAGCTCCCGCTAATAGAAAGATTCCTTTTTTCATATATGTGTGTTCCTTTCTTGGTTGTGCCTTGCATCAGTAAGTGACTGGTATTCGATGATATTCGTTACCCGCCAGTTTTCCTTGTTTTCATATTGGTAGTATTGAAATATTGATAGGACGCGAAGAGACCGATATATTGAAATTCTGACCGATATATTGTGTAAAGTGACCGATAAAATTAGATTCTGACCGATAAATCGAGAAAGTGACCGTTATAATTTATATCTGGCCGATAAACTGCGAAACGGTAACCCCTGGACCCAGTTTTCATAAAGTTGAATGGCGCCCGGCAGACATTTTCCCTTCAGGTAGAACTTCATCTATTTATAAAACTAACTTATTCGCTGAATTCAAGAATTGGTTCGTGAGTTTTCTGGATTTATTCGCGAAATCCAGAGCTTTATTCGCAAGCTCAGATCGTTTCTTCGCTGAAATTTAATTTATTCGTAAAGTTCACAACTGAAGTCAAATCAATGATGGCTGCAGCCTGATTTTCTTTACCCGATTTGAATGAAAGTAATCTTTCTTCCATAAAAAAGAAGCAGCGCCTCATCGGCTGCTGCTTCCATTTATCAAGCGTTGGTCACGCCTTCTTTTTCTTCAATTTGCTGTTTCATTCTGAGACGGTCTCTCTCCAGTATTGGTTTGAGGTATTTGCCTGTATAGGATTCCGGAACTTCAGCAATTTTTTCAGGCGTTCCGGCGGCTAAAATAGTACCGCCTTTATCTCCGCCTTCCGGTCCGAGGTCTACGATATAGTCAGCCGCCTTGATCACATCGAGATTATGCTCGATAACCAATACAGTGTCACCATTTTCAACAAGACGCTGAAGAACGACCAGCAATCTAGAGATATCATCTACATGAAGGCCGGTTGTCGGTTCATCGAGTATATAAAGTGAACGGCCGGTTGAGCGGCGATGCAGCTCGGAAGCGAGTTTGACACGCTGCGCTTCCCCTCCGGATAAGGTTGTCGCCGGCTGTCCCAATGTAATGTAGCCAAGGCCCACATCAAAAATGGTCTGCAGCTTACGGCGAATTTTCGGAATGTTCTCGAAAAATCCCAATGCATCTTCAACAGTCATTTCGAGAATTTCAGAGATGTTCTTCCCTTTATATTTAACTTCAAGCGTCTCCCTGTTGTAGCGTTTGCCATGGCAGACTTCACATGGTACATACACATCAGGCAGGAAGTGCATTTCAATTTTAATAATCCCATCGCCGCGGCAGGCTTCACAGCGTCCGCCTTTTACGTTAAAGCTGAAACGGCCCTTTTTATAGCCGCGCACTTTCGCTTCATTCGTTGTTGCAAATACATCACGGATATCATCGAACACGCCCGTGTAGGTTGCAGGATTGGATCGCGGTGTCCTTCCGATTGGCGATTGGTCAATATCAATGACCTTATCTAAATGTTCTACACCTTTAATTTCCCTATGCTCACCAGGCTTCGCCTTTGCTCTATGAAGCTTTTGGGCAAGCCCTTTATGAAGAATTTCATTAATTAAGGTACTTTTTCCGGAACCGGAAACGCCTGTTACAGAAATAAAGGAACCAAGCGGGAACTTTGCGTTCACATTCTTAAGGTTATTTTCTTTAGCTCCTTTAATTTCTATAAAGCGGCCGTCATTCTTACGGCGCTCAATCGGCAGCGGAATGAATTTTTTCCCGGATAGATATTGTCCTGTCAGAGAATTTGGATCATCCATAACATCCTGAGGCGTCCCCGCAGAAACGATTTGCCCGCCATGAACACCTGCTCCAGGGCCAACATCGATCAAATAGTCGGCAGCAACCATGGTGTCCTCATCATGCTCAACCACAATCAATGTATTGCCGATATCTCGCATATTTTTCAGCGTATCGATCAAACGGTCATTATCACGCTGATGCAAGCCAATGGAAGGCTCGTCCAGAATATAAAGAACACCTGTCAGCCGTGACCCAATTTGTGTTGCCAGGCGAATACGCTGTGCCTCTCCACCGGATAAAGTTCCGGCGGCACGGCTCAATGTGAGATAATCCAGCCCTACATTAATCAGGAAGCCAAGTCGTTCTTTAATCTCACGGAAAATGAGATTGGCAATCTTCATTTCTTTTTCAGAAAGTGTCAGATCTTCGAAAAAGCTAAACGCTTCTTCAATTGAAAAAGCCGTCACATGGCCGATATGCTTTCCGGACACCAGCACTGCAAGGGTTTCCGGCTTCAATCGGTAACCTTTACATGAAGGACACGGATGCTGCGCCATATATTTTTCCATCTGCTCCCGGATATAGTCTGAGCTTGTTTCCTTATAGCGGCGCTCCACATTCCGGATTACACCTTCAAACCGGATATAGTTCTCCCGCACCTGGCCAAAATCGTTTTCATAACGGAAATAGATATTGTCTTTGCTTGATCCGTATAAAACCTTCTCAAGTAAGTGTTCAGGAATATCCTTAACGGGAATATCCATATCAATTCCATAGTGATTGCAGACTGCCTCTAAAAGCTGAGGATAGTACTGCGAGCTTGTCGGTTCCCAAGGCGCAATGGCATGCTGCTTCAAGGATAGCTCCTTATTGGGGATAACAAGATCTACATCGACTTCGAGCTTCGAACCGAGACCATCACATTCAGGACAAGCGCCGAACGGGCTATTGAACGAGAACATTCTTGGCTCCAGTTCGCCGATTGAAAAGCCGCAGTGCGGACAGGCATGATTTGCGCTGAATAACAGTTCTTCTTCGCCGATCACATCGACAAGCACCTTGCCATTTCCTAGGTTTAGTGCTGTTTCCATTGAATCTGCCAGACGCGGAGCCACACCTTCTTTTACCACAATTCGGTCTATTACTACTTCAATCGAGTGCTTTTTATTCTTTTCTAGTTCTATCTCTTCTCCAAGATCCATCATTTCTCCATCAACACGGACTCGGACAAAGCCCTGTTTTTTAATGTCCTCAAGCACCTTTACATGTGTGCCTTTTCTGCCGGATACCAGCGGAGCCATTACCTGGAGCTTTGTTCTTTCGGGGTATTCCATAATCCTGTCCACCATTTGTTCAATGGTCTGCGAGGAGATTTCGATATCATGAATCGGGCATGTTGGGCGCCCGACCCTAGCGAATAACAATCGCAGATAATCATAGATTTCCGTCACCGTTCCAACTGTGGAACGCGGATTTCGGCTTGTTGTTTTCTGGTCAATTGAAATGGCGGGAGACAGCCCCTCAATGGCATCAACGTCAGGCTTATCCATTTGTCCAAGGAATTGCCGTGCATATGCTGATAATGATTCCACATAGCGGCGCTGCCCTTCTGCATAAATTGTATCAAAAGCCAGTGAAGACTTTCCGGAACCGGACAGCCCTGTCAGTACGACAAGCTTATCTCTCGGAATGGTGACATCGATATTTTTCAAATTATGGGCTCTGGCACCCTTTACAATCAGCTTATCCATCGCCATTTGTACGTCATCCTTCCGCTTTTAACTCTAATAGTAAATCACGAAGCTCGGCAGCCCTTTCGAAATTGAGGGCTTTTGCCGCTTCCTTCATTTCCTTTTCCATATCGCCAATCAGCTTATCGCGCTCTTTCTTGTTCAGCTTGCCGAGCTTGGCTGAAGGCTGATATTCTTCCTGCTCTTCTGCCGCATGGGTGGCACGGATTGAATCGCGAATATCCTTTTGAATCGTCATTGGCGTTATGCCGTGCTTTTCATTGTATTCTTCCTGAATGGTACGGCGTCGCTTTGTTTCGCTGATTGCTTTTTCCATGCTATCAGTGATCCGGTCGGCATACATAATGACATGGCCATTTGCATTACGCGCAGCCCGTCCCATCGTCTGGATGAGAGAACGCTCCGAACGGAGAAAGCCTTCTTTATCAGCATCCAAAATGGTAACAAGAGAAACTTCCGGTATATCCAGCCCTTCTCTTAGAAGGTTGATTCCGACGAGAACATCGTATTTTCCAAGCCGCAGCTCGCGAATAATCTCAATCCGCTCAAGCGTTTTAACCTCTGAGTGCAGATATTGGACCTTAATGCCGATTTCCTTCAAATAATCGGTTAAGTCCTCTGACATCTTCTTCGTCAAGGTTGTAACCAGTACGCGTTCGTTTTTCTGGACACGATCCTGAATTTCGCCAATTAGATCATCGATTTGCCCTTCAATCGGGCGGACATCAATGGTTGGATCAAGCAGTCCGGTTGGGCGGATGATCTGCTCAATCATTTCCGGAGTATGCTCAAGCTCATACGGGCCTGGCGTCGCAGAAACAAAGACAGCCTGGTTCACATGCTTTTCAAACTCTGTAAAAGTAAGCGGGCGGTTATCCATGGCAGATGGCAAACGGAAGCCATGATCCACAAGCACTGATTTTCTTGCCTGGTCCCCATTAAACATTCCTCTGATTTGCGGAAGCGTCACATGTGACTCATCAATCACAATTAGGAAATCCTCCGGAAAATAATCCAGAAGGGTGTAGGGTGTTGATCCAGGAGGTCTTAACGTCAGGTGGCGCGAGTAGTTCTCAATACCTGAACAGAAGCCCATTTCCCTCATCATTTCAAGATCATAACGGGTCCGCTGCTCCAGACGCTGTGCTTCAAGCAGCTTATCATTTTCTCTTAATTCGTCTAGGCGTTCTTCCAGTTCTTTTTCAATATTTTGAATCGCAATCCGCATTTTTTCTTCACGTGTTACGAAGTGGGATGCAGGAAAAATCGCGACATGATCGCGTTCTCCGATGATCTCGCCTGTCAGGGCATCCACTTCACGGATCCGGTCAATTTCATCTCCGAAAAACTCTACACGAATACAATGCTCATCTCGTGATGCAGGGAAAATTTCAACAACATCCCCGCGCACCCGGAAGGTTCCGCGCTGGAAATCAATATCGTTGCGCTCATATTGGATATCTACAAGCCTATGCAGGAGCTGATTCCTTTCTATCTCCATACCCGTTCTTAGAGATAGTACCATCTCTCGGTATTCTTCAGGAGAACCCAAACCATATATACAGGAAACACTTGCAATGATGATGACATCGTTCCTCTCAAATAAGGAGGAAGTGGCCGAGTGGCGAAGCTTATCAATTTCATCATTTATGCTCGCGTCTTTTTCAATAAAGGTGTCTGTTGAAGGCACATACGCCTCCGGCTGATAATAGTCATAGTAGCTGACAAAATACTCTACAGCATTGTTTGGAAAAAAGTCTTTAAACTCGCTGTAAAGCTGGCCGGCCAGCGTCTTATTGTGGGCAATCACAAGCGTCGGCTTGTTTACTTCTTTAATCACATTCGAAATCGTGAAGGTTTTTCCTGTACCTGTCGCTCCCAGAAGGGTCTGGTGCTTTTTGCCGGAATTTATACCTTCAACGATCTTTTTAATGGCCCCCGGCTGGTCGCCTTGAGGGGAATACTTTGAGACTAATTCGAATTGATCCTTCACCTAAAAGCCTCCCGTTCAAAAATTAACTTCTATCTATTTATAAACACAAATCAGCCTGTTAAATGACTGAGGGCCGGGATGCTGCTGATTTGTCAGTTTTTTACTCAAAACTTATATCATCATTCTACCACAAAGAGTGTAAAACAAACCAACAATATGCGAACGGGTATTCGTTTTTTTATTTTATTAATGGATGTTTTCTAAAAGATTGTTGTTTTTGAATAGATTTGTGAATAGAAACATTGAAAAATAAGGTTGATTAGAACGCTAATCCCGCGAAAATGCATTCGCATTTCCTTCGTGCGGTGATGATTCGAGGATCCTTATTCAACGTCCAGCGGGAGGAGTGGGACAGGTGAGACCCCACAGGCGCTGCGCTCCGAGGAAGCTTACCGCCCGCCCCGCGTTCGCTGAGCATCCTATAGCGGAAATCAACCTCTCCTCACTACTTGATTAAAAAGCAACACAATTTGCGAAAATTGCCTTATTAATAAAGTATTGCTTGGGAAATATGCCGAAAAAGGCTGGGGGGTGTCGAAGAATAGTTAATCAAACGTTTGATTAACTTTTTGTATATATTTAAATCCGCTTATTTAGCTGATCAATGAACATTAATCGGCTTAAATTAAAAGAGCTGTACAAAATGCCCTTTGGAAGGTAATTTATCAATTTTCCCCTTCCACTCTACTCTGAATGCAAATCCCTTTAGCCTAACTTCTGATAAACAAAAAGCCCGTAGATGAAGTCTAAACCATAGACTTATCTACAAGCTGAGAGATTAATCAAAACTTCTATTCTTTTTAATCTTTTAGTTAATCATACGATAATTGAAAACTTTTATAAGTGATGCGCTTTAAGTACTTTCTTAAGTACTGAAACAATAAATGTAAAATCCTCATCTGTACAGGATAAAGGAGGTGACAGCGTTAAAATATTATTATGCCCGTCAACCGTGTCTCCGTTTTTGCCGATAATCAGCCCGTTGGCCTTACACTCACTGATTATTGATCCAAGATATGAAGGTGGAGCAGGTTCTTTGGAATCTTTATCCTTCACTAGTTCAATGCCCATTAAGAAGCCAATTGAACGAATATCTCCTACGTTTGGATGGCTATTAAGCTCTTCCATTTCCTCCGCAAGCCTTTCTCCTAGCGTTCTTGAACGTTCAGTCAAGTTCTCTTTTTCCATTAATTCAAGATTAGCTAACGCAACCGCGCAGGATACAGGGTTTCCGCCAAATGTATTAACATGGCGGAAATGATCGTATTCTGATGAGGTTTTAAATTTTTCATAGATGTTTTTCTTAACTGCTGTTGCAGAAAGTGGCATGTACCCACTGGTGATTCCTTTTGCCATTGTAACAATATCAGGTTTGATTTCAAAGTTTTGGAAACCAAACTTTTTCCCTGTCCGTCCGAATCCGCAAATAACTTCATCGATAATAAGCAAAACGCCGTATTTATTGCAGATTTCTTCAACTTTTTTCATATAGAGTGGATGCGGGATGATAATTCCGCCACCAGTAATAACAGGTTCCATTATAACTCCGGCAATGGTTTCCTTTCCTTCCCAGATAATCTTTTGTTCTATATCCTGTGCACAATGCAGATTAAATTCTTCAATTGATTGGCCATTAGGACGGCGGTAGCTGTCGGGTGGCTGGACATGGAGGAAGCCCGATACGAGGGGTTCATATTTATACTTTCTCTGAGACTGGCCGGTTGCGGACAAGGCTCCCATCGAACTGCCATGATACGCGCGATAACGGGAAATAAATTTATATCTGTCCGGCTCTCCATTCTGTGCATGGTACTGGCGGGTTATTTTAAAGGCGACTTCATTCGCATCAGACCCGCTGTTTGAGAAGAAGATGACATAATCATCGCCAAGCCAGTCATTTAATTTTTCAGCCAGGAGGATGGCTGGTTCATGACTTTGGGTTAAGGGGTAGAAGGACAGCTTTTTTATCTGTTCATACGCAGCCAGTGCCATCTCTTCTCTTCCATAGCCAGCATTCACACACCATAAGCCCGACATAGCATCCAGATATTTGTTTCCTTTATTGTCTGTTATCCAGGCACCATTGGCCTTAGAAACAACCATCGGATTAGCTTTTGAGTTATACGGTGAAATATGGTGCCACAAATATTTTCTATCCTTCTCTGAAAGGGTCTTACTACTTGCATTTGTAATTGTTTCCATAGTTTCCCTCCACAACAATATAATTGTATTTCCTTATAATTACGCTGTCCCAAGCTGAATGCTCTTTTAAGGAAACCTTTATCCTATATCATTCCGCCTAAAAAGACTGCTCCATAACCTAAGGCACCTACTATAACTAAGGCCGGGTGGACTTTTAACTTTTCAAGCAATAAATAGCCGACGGTTATTAAAAAAAAGGTCTGAAAAAGCCCTGCCCCTGTATAAGAATTTACAAAAAACTCGTAGGCCATAACACCAAGCAGCACTGCAATTGTCGGACGGACTAGCTTCGTCATTCGTTGTACCTTTGGTGAATCTTTGAACTTGAAAAGAATACTTAATAGCACAATCATTAAAATGAGCGATGGAGCTACTGTTGCGAAGACACCTACAAAGGCTCCTAATATTCCAGCCTGTTGAAAGCCGATATATCCGGCCATTTTAGTTGCTATCGGACCTGGTAACGCATTTCCCATTGCAAGAAGTTCACTAAATTCGTAAATCGACATCCATCCATAACGGTTAACTACTTCATTTTCTACAAGCGGAATTGATGCAGGGCCGCCACCATACCCAAGGATACCAGGTATGAAAAATGCAGTAAAAATATTCCAATAGATCAAGAAACCCCCTGCCTTTCCTCAACCTTTATTTCATCATCTTTATCTTTTTTTAAAAGGGCGGAAACCAATAAAACAAATATTAAAATTCCCGGATGAATGTTTAGTAATTCAATTAAGACAACGCTCATCCCGGCAAGTCCTATACTTCCTCCCCAACCGATTCCTTCTTTTGATTTTTTAAAAAACTCCCAAGTTAATACAGCAAGCATAACACCAACAATCGGTACTACTGCTTGTGTCATTCCAGCCACCCAAGGCTGGTCCTTAAAAGCAGACAAAGAGGTGAGCAAAATGATCATTAATATTATAGTTGGAACAACAGTAGCTAAGACCGCCATTATCAGTCCTGTTATTCCCCCTACTTTATATCCAATATAACCCGCCATTTTCGTAGCAATTGGACCCGGCAAAGTATTGCCAAGGGCAAGCGTATCTCCAAACTCATCATCTGACATCCATTTATATCGTTCAACAACTTCCTTATGAACAAGTGGAATAGAGGAAGGACCCCCACCATACCCTAACATCCCTACTTTTAAAAAAGCCCATGCCAGTTTAAATTGATTATGTAAAGCTGTTTTTCCGTCTGATTCTTTAACCGAAGCTATTTCTGGTGACTCTTTTCTGGCTTCAGAACCTTTCCCCCTTACCATACGCACCTCCCCCGGCCACATTTTATTTTTTGCCAAGCTATTAAGGGCAGTAGATGCCGTTAATAGCCTTAAAGCGGAAAGAAAATAAAGTTGATCCCATCTCACTGTATGCACCGCTTTTTCATCGAATAAAAAGTGTTCCTGGCCTGACTTTATTTCATTTCCTTCTATTGGTTAACCTATTACTGTATCAGGAGTAAAAGCGCGATAGCCACCACCTTGAACATTCTTTAGACAGAAAAAATGAATCTCCCCCTGTTATTTCCGGTGTTTTAGTGGTTAAACAAAGGTGAATTGCTTTTTTACCAGCCAAGAACTGTACCATCTGTGCGAGATTCTGAACCTCCTGACAATACTCCTGTCTTAGGATTTCTTACTATTATCTGTCCTCTTCCAAAACTAAGACTGTCTACTCTTTTTACGATTTGATGTCCTTTGCGAACTAGTGCCTGAGCAATATGATCAGGGAAATGAGGTTCAACCTCTACTGTTTTGCCATTCACCCATTTCCATCGCGGAGCATCTAAAGCTGCTTGCGGGTTCAAATGAAAATCGATCATATTCATGATAACCTGCACATGACCTTGGGGCTGCATAAAACCTCCCATTACACCAAAAGGGCCAACTGGCTGACCATCTTTTGTCAAAAAGCCAGGAATAATTGTGTGATATGTCTTTTTCCCTGGCTCCAGACAATTATAATGGTCATCTTCCAGCTTAAAAGACAATCCACGGTTTTGCAGGCTAATGCCCGTTTCAGGAACAACCATCCCTGATCCAAACCCTTTAAAATTACTCTGAATATATGAAATCATATTACCATCCTCATCAGCTGCAGCTAAATAAACTGTTCCGCCAGCTAGAGGATCCCCCGGCTCTGGAAACATGGCCTCTTCAGTGATTAGACTTCTACGTACCTCAGCATAAGATTCGGATAATAACTGCTTAACAGAAACACCCATTTTGTCTTTTTCAGTAATATATTTAAAACCATCCACATAGGCTAGTTTCATTGCTTCAACTTGTTTATGATAAGCGTCAACCGAACCGCCTTCACCGATTTCAAAGCCATTTAATATATTTAAAGCCATTAGCGCAATCATCCCAGAACCATTTGGGGGAATTTCCCACACATCATACCCTCTATAGTTTACATTTATTGGATTAACCCATTCTGGGCTATAGGAATTAAGATCTTCCTTCCTTATGAATCCTCCATTCTGTCTAGAAAATTGATCAATCTTTTCAGCTAATTCACCTCTATAAAAGGATTCTGCATTTGTTTCCGCAATGGATCTTAATGTGCTTGCATGATGCGGGGAATTCCATATTTCTCCCGGTTTAGGGGATCTCCCTTCTGGTGCAAACGCCTCAAACCAATGTTTGAATTCTTCACCTTCTTCCTTAGAATAGGTTGCATAAGCCTCCTCCCATAACTGACTAATAACGGGTGATATCGGATACCCCTTTTCCGCATACTCAATGGCAGGCTGCAGGGTTTCCTTTAATGAAAGTTTGCCAAAACGTTCAGATAATGCTGCCCAAGCTGACGGTGCACCCGGGACTGTAACAGGAATCATACCGTGCTGCGGCATCTCTTCATATCCTAGTTTTTTAACTTCCTCAATTGAAATACTTTTCGGTGAAGGTCCGCTGGCGTTTAATCCATGAAGTTCCCCTTTCACCCAGACAATAGCAAAAGCATCTCCGCCAATTCCGTTCGAAGTTGGTTCTACTACGGTTAAGGCCGCCGCTGTTGCAATAGCAGCATCAATGGCATTTCCCCCTTGCTTAAGAATGTCAAGGCCTGCTTGAGAAGCCAATGGCTGTGAGGCAGCTACCATACCCCTGCTGCCAAAAACAGTCATTCTTTTAGATGAGGAAGGATTATATAAAGAATCAAAATTTAGCATTTTATAATTCTCCTTATTTATTAATTTATATAGATATAGTTCCTATTGAGTGAATTAATCTTTTATCGCAACCTTTTAATTGCACAATGAAAGAATACTTAACACTGATTTGTAAATAATAAAAATAATAATACGGAAGCTCTAGGTTCCTTCCTCTTTTTATTTTTTTCGCTTTCAGTTCACGCAGAGATATTGCGAGCTAGACTTGTTTAAGATATCTTTTGATCTGTCTCATCTCCGACTATGCCCCCACCCTCTGTTTGTGCAACCCTTTTATTTTGCTTTATGGAAACAATAATGGAGAGTAATGCAAAAACAAAAAATAACAAAGATAGCGGTCTTGTAAAAAATGTTAACCAGCTTGAGTCTAATTCCAAGGCCCGGAATATTTGATTCTCAAGGTTATGTCCAAGTACTACCCCTAAAATCAAAGGGGTTAAAGGCACTTTAGCTTTCGATAGAAAATAGCCAATAAGCCCGAATCCAAAAAGGACCCAAATATCAAAAACAGTATTATTTAACGCAAACGCACCGACTGCACAAAGCATCAGTACTATCGGAACCAATATAGCTTGTGGCACCAATGATATTTTGGCAAACACCCTGATTAATAAGAACTGCGCCGCAAGCATGATAACCGCACTTACAAGGAGACCTACATAAATAGCCCCTATAAGTACTGGATGCTCTGAAAACATTAACGGACCAGGTGTGATACCGTGTAAAATTAACACACCCATCATAATAGCCATAACCAGATCACCAGGAATCCCCAAGGCAAGAGTTGGGATAAAGGCACCGCCCGCTACGGCATTATTGGCAGTTTCAGATGCAATAATTCCATCTGGAATACCCTTCCCATACTTCTCAGGATGTTTTGAAAACTTTTTGGATTGATCATAGCTCACAAAATTAGCAACAGATCCGCCTGTTCCTGGAAGAGCTCCAATAATACTTCCGATCATAGCTGAACGGAAAGTGTTCATTTTTTGCGACCATAAATCTTTTCCAATTTGACGGTATGGAATATGAACATTCATATCTGGTTCTTTTGTATTCTTTTCTTTTTCTTTATTTAGTTTCTGAACATTATCCATCAGCTGCGCAAATGCAAAAATCCCAATCATAACGGGAAGCATTTCAAAACCTGCTGAAAACTCATTGATCCCAAAGTCGAAACGCAAATTCCCGCTGCGATCAAGTCCAATGGTTGCAATAAATAACCCGAATCCTGCCGCAATTAACCCTTTGATCATAGCTCCGTTTGAAAGACTGGCAACCAGTGTAAGGGTAAAAACGATCATTGCTGTAATTTCCCAAGGGCGAAAGTTAAGACTAAACTTTGCGATTAAAGGACCGAATATAACCAGTACACCTACACTAATGATGGTTCCAATAAAAGATGCAACCACACCAACCCCCAAAGCCCGTCCAGGTTCTCCTTTTTGAGCCATTGGATAGCCATCATAAACCGTTGTAATGGAGGAAGGCGTTCCCGGAATTCCAAGCATGACACCTGAGATCAAGCCCCCCGAGTAACCCCCAACAAAGATACCGACCATAAGGGATAAGCCATTAATAGGATCCATCGCAAACGTAAATGGAAAAGCAACCAAAATGGCCATCGTGATAGTAAATCCAGGGATGCAGCCTCCGACAATTCCAAAAATGACACCGATTGTAATTAGAACCAAGGTCCAAATATTTAATACTTCACCTAGCGCTTGAATAAAAAACTCTCCCATAATTTACCCCCTTCCTCATTTATGGCAACCAAACATTTAATCCATAATTAAAGATGATAAATACCGACATTGTTGTTATGACAGTCACCGAAACATTTAATAGTAATTTCTTTTTCCTTTTAACACCCATTAGAATAGCCTGCGAGATAAATAGATAAAGAGCGGTAGCAATAATGAAACCAGCTATAGGAAGAATAAAAACGTAAACAAAAAATGCGATAAACAAAAAAATAATTTTATTGTATTCGTTCCAAAAAGATTTAAGATCTTTTATATTTTTTTCCGAGGTACTTGGTTTTTTATTTCTAAATGAATTAATAAATAGCAGTACAGCTAGAGCACCCATTATTGCAAGCAAAATTCTAGGATAAAAAGCAGAGCCGTATACTTGCCAGCTAGACTTTTCCGCAATCTGCATTGATTCTACATACATTATGACGATAAAAATCCCTACTGCTAAAGCAAGTGAACGATCCTTTGTCATTTCTATCACCCCTCATTCAATGTCGTACGGTTACTGTGTACGATATGGAACTAAGATGAGTTCAAGATTTAATTCATTATATTTATTTGAACTCATCATTACTCCCATCTCGCAAAATGATTAAATATATCTATTACTTTTTAAAATCGAGTCCTTCTGCAATTTCTTTTAGTATAGCTTCTTGCTTATCAAGAAAATCCTTGTATTCTGTATGAGGAATAAAACTTGTAACAGATCCTAATTCATTGTTGATTTTATTTTTGACTTCATCACTTTCAAGGGCCTTTTTAAAAGCTTCCTCAATGATGACAATATGCTCTTCTGGAGTTCCTTTCGGTGCAAAGATTCCACGGTTTGTAGCATTTTCAATGTTAATTCCCTGTTCGATAAGAGTAGGGGTATCAGGCAATAAATCCAGTCTTTCATTATGTGCTATACCAGCAGGAATAAGGGACCCATCTTCATAGAATCCTTTTCCGGACGGGATATTTAACATAGAGAAATCTACTTCGTTTGCATATAAAGCTGCAACTTCATCTCCTGTTCCCGGATAACCGACAAAGCGGATCTCATCAGTAGAAATTCCGGTTTCAGCCAAAAATTGCGCCATAAAAAAGTGACTGGTTGAACCTGGAATCATACTTATCTTCGCTTTTCCCGGGTTTGCTTTCACATATTCAACAAACTCTGCTGCGGTTTTGATACCCGACTTTGAATTGGTAGAAGGGATGTTAATCGTCTTTGTCAATAATGAAATCGGCTCAAAGGCGTCAAAGGAAAAATCAGAAGAGCCAGATAAGTGGGACGTGGCAATAGTGTCGTGACTTCCTAAGATTGTATATCCATCCGGTTTAGCATCTTTCACATGACGAGCTCCGAGCGTCGCCCCTGCCCCTTCCATATTAACCGGAACAACAGGCTGCCCAAGATGCTTTTCAGCTTCTTTAGCAACTAAACGGAAAATGACATCTGTTGCCCCTCCCGGTCCATATGGAATAATAAGTTTAATTGGCTTTTTAGGAAAATCAGACTTGGCCGATTCAGTTGGTTTTTCACCAGTATTCGAATCCGCTTTAGTTGAAGTGCTATTCGATGATCCACAAGCTGCCAAACTAAAAACAAAGAATATTGCGACTATTAACACTAAAAATTTTTTCACTTAAAAAGCCCCCTCTTTTATAAATAATCTAAAAAAATTGCTTATGAACTAAAAGAATATGTCTTCAAATGGAAGATCTCAATATTCACATGTGTAAATCACCCCCTGTATTTCTGTTAAAAATTACTGTAATCAACTTACACTTGTTAACCAAAAGTCATTTTTGCATTCACTAAATATTAAACTTTGTACCATTCACTTAACAAGTGTAACAAAGCTTGGTTATATTATCAATTATAATTCTGAAAATTTTAAATATTACATTACTATTTGATATAAAACCTCTCATATTAATGTTATATTACCTTACATAATTTTTTTACAAAATTCTATAATTATACTTACATTTATTTAATTACTTATTTGACCTTTATTACCTGCAAAAAAAATAAAAAAAGACCTCAATCCAATTTGGAGAGGCCTTTAAATTCATTATTTACTACTCTTATATGCAGTATAATAAAGTGCTTTTCTGATCTGGGAAAGAAGGATCGAGAATATAATCCCTATTAATAACCCCCAAAAAATATCCAGCATTAATGTTGATATAAACGTTGCGAGAAAAATAAACAGCTCACCAGGTGCATGATTAAGGGAATTTTGCTTGAATTTCACAAGGCTTGAAACAGCAACCATAATAATAGCAGCCAGCGATGCCTTCGGTAAAAAATAAAAAAGTGGTGTCAAATAGAGAAGTGAAATTACAATAAAAGAAGCAGTCAGAAGGAGTGCAAGCCTGCTTTTTGCGCCTGACTGATAATTAACCGCTGTTCTTGAAAGAGCTCCCGCTACTGGTATTGATCCAGTAAATGAACTAGCAATGTTTGCGAGTCCCAATCCAAGTAACTCTTTGTTTGTGTTAATCGGTTCTTTTTCTCTATTATTAAATGATTTAACCACTGCATAGGATTCGAGAAAGGAAATGAATGCGATGATAAGTGCAGTAGGAAACAATAACTGAATAGTATAAAGTGACGGTAAGTTAATCTTTAGTTTGGGTAACCCTTTTGGTATTTCACCAACGATGTCCACACCCATTTTGTGCAAATCAAAAACACCGACTAAAAAAATAGAAACAAGAACAACAAGTAGTGGGCCAGGTGATCGGGGGGTACACTTCTTTAAAAGGACTAATATAAAAACACTTACTAAACCTATTGTCAGGGTGTAAGGGTTTACTTGCGGAAGTTTAACTATCACATCCATGACATATTGGAAAAAATTTCGATACTCAGGCAGCGAAATTCCCAGTAATGACTTAAGTTGATTTACAATTATAATAATGGCTGCAGCAGATATAAATCCATTAATAACGCTAGGTGATATAAAATCAAAAAAGTCCCCCACTTTAAAAAAACTCATTATTAAATGAATAAATCCAACCATTAATCCAAGCAGTATAATCAGTTCTACAAAATGAGCAGAGCCCGGCTCAGCGATACCGGAAATACCAGAAAAAGCTATAAGGGAAACAATAGAAACAGGTCCAACCGATAAAAACTTAGAACTTCCAAATAGTGTATATACTATAAGCGGAAGAGTCCCGGCATACAATCCTAATTGAACCGGTACACCTGCAATAATTGCGTAAGCCATACTTTGAGGGATAAATAAAACCGCTACAATAATACCTGCAGATATATCGCCAGATAAATAAGATTTCTTGTAATTAACACACTTTTTCGATTCAGTAATTAAACTAATAAATATCTAACCCCCATTCTATTACATTAGGTACAAGCAACTTATCGTCTTATTTGTATGACTTCTTCCGAATAAAAATGTTATTTTTCAATTTTTGGGTTATTTTTTACACTAGGTATAAGGATAGTTTTGCTTTAAAACCTTAAGCACTTCAATTTGAGCAGTATGGGGCGCATTCAAGAATTTCAATAAAAAGGACACTGAAGAAAGCAAGATGTGATTCGGGGCAGAGGTTAATCTGTTATAAAGGAAGGTGGTGTAAATATTTTTTCACCAGGATGAAAGATAAATATTGACCGAGGCGGAAGCAGCCGCCCCGGTATATAGAATCTGAGTTCTTATTCTTATAATTTTAAACCGGTTCTGCTCTTAAAGCGCCTTAATAAAATATGGCTCTCTACTCTGGTAATCCCTTCTAACCCATATAACTCTTTATTAATAAAGGATTCCAGGCTTGGAAAATCATTTACCAGAACATGCATATGCAGGGTACTCGGTCCTGTCATTTGATAACAGCTGGCAACTTGTGGATTATTCGCTAATGTCTCGGCGACTTTAACTAAATGTGCAGGCTCACAATCTACCTCGAAAAACGCAGAAACACTTTTACCTACTGAATCAGAGTTTATGACAACACTAAATTTTTCAATGATTCCTTTTTGAATCATTTGATTCACGCGCTCCCTGACAGCAACACGGGAAATCCCCAGTTCTTTTCCAATGTCTACATAAGACATTCTTCCATTATCGGAAAGCAGCTCAAGAATTGTTTTATCAACCTGATCAATTTTCATCTTTTCACCACTCAAAACGAAATTATATAAACTCATTTTATTACTTTTGTAAATACATCACAACGCAAATAGCTGCTCCTCAGGAAGCAGACATCCAGCCATCATCTTATCAATCAATCGTTTGATTGAAGATTATGTCCAAAATTATTACCTGATTATTTGAGTGTCTCTATTCCCGATGGTAATACGAGAAATGTCTCTAAAGAGAATGTCTTTAAAAAATCTATTCACTTATTTCCAAACACTTTTTCTAGAACTTGGCCTCATTTTTTGGGCGTACCAGAAACCTACTGTAAGTGAAAACGCATCTGCCACAATAAGTCCTAGTGTATCCGTATAACCTTTATAAACGGAAGCTGCAATAAGTCCCACTGTCAATACAAGGCCAACTACACGATTGTAGCTCACTCTTGTAAAAAGCAATACAAGCAGACCGGGAAGCAACAGGGCTAACAGGTATTTTAATGCCAATTGATTACACCTTCTTTTCAGATTTGTTCACAAAACGGTCAAGGTCATTGTCATAACAATAGAATAGCTTTTCAATCCGTTATGTACAAGTCTTTTCTTATTAATATGTGTTTTCATCATAAGGGGTAAATCCGGCAAACCAGCACATAATAAGGAAAAAGAATTTCTGAAGGAGGAATAAAGCATGGCAAGAAGAAAGCGCCGGCCCCTTGTACCGGAGTCCAGGGCAGCACTGTACCAGCTGAAAAATCAAGTAATGGCAAACCAGGGATACCAGGTTGACCGGGATAATCCCGATGGTGTGAAATATGAAGTAGCTGAAGAAGTTGGAGTCCCTATGCAGCATGGATATAATGGCCGTTTGACTTCCAAACAGGCTGGAACAGTTGGCGGAAAAATTGGCGGTAACATGGTGAAGGAGCTTGTACGCTTGGCGCAGGAGCGGATGAAGGAAAAATAAGAACTTGTGGAAATTTTTTATTAATGCTGTTTTTGCAAAGTTTGTTGCTTACAAACTAGTTTTAATTACTGAGTTGATTGGAGTGGAAGGCACTTGATCCTCGAAAATGCATTCGCATTTTCTTACGACGAGGTGCTAATTCGAGGAAGCTTATTCAATGTCCTGCGGGAAGAGAGGGAGCGGGAGACCCCGCAGGCGTGAAACGCCGAGGAGCTCTGTTCCTCCCCGCGGGTTCGTTGCGTGACTGGAGCGGAAATCAACGGGCAAGTTTATAGTCCAAAAACAACAATCTATACGAAAAGAGCCATTAGAAAAGATTCCTTATTAAAATGAAACCAGGATTAATATACGTTAAATAGAAGAGCTATCCCCCCTCCTGGATAGCTCTACTATTTCGCAGCGACTGCCCCATGTTCAGCATGGCTGTCTTTTACATGAATAACCAGTACCCCTATCAGTGCGACCACACCGCCAGCAATTGATAGTACAGCCGGGATTTCCCCAAGCCAAATCCAAGCGATGACAAATGCCAGAGCTGGTGTGAGATACAATGAGCTTGTCGCTTCGGAAGCCCCTCCCTTTGAAGCGAGAAATGCCAGAGCAATATAAGGAATGACCGTTGGAAAAAGCCCCAGATAGACGGCACTGAGAGTAGATTCAGCTGAAGCCTGGAGAATTTCCCCTCCCAGTCCCGGAAGATAAATCAGCATTAGGATTGTTCCTGCCCAAATGGTATAAGCTGTAAAGGCTAGGAATCCGTATTTGTTGAAGTATTTCGTCTGCAATACGAAATAGACACTTTCTGAAACGGAAGCAAGCAAGACGAACAGTATTCCTGTTTGAATTTCAAAACCATCCCCTGTGCCCATTGAAATAAGGGCCACGCCAGCAAAGCTGATGGCGGACCCCAGCCACCGGACCCATCCAAAACGCTCACCTAAAAATAGCGCCGCCAATGCGGCCGAAAAGACCGGAGTCAACGATACGATTAGACTGGCCGGTCCGGCGCTGACTGTTTGTTCCCCGATATTAAGAGCTGTATGGTAAACAGTAAAACCAAGAAATCCGAGTATGAAAATAGCAGGAAGATCTCTAACATCAGGAAGGCGCATTCTTGTCACAAAAGCAAACACTGCCAAAGCTGCCGAGCCAATCAGGAGCCTTAACAGGGCAAGATGCTCCGGCGAGTATGATTGCATCCCTGCCCGGATCCCCGGGAACGCAGAAGCCCAAAGCAATATAATGGAACAGTGTGCCCCGATAATCATTAGCTTTTTAGCATTCACGTCCATTCCCCCTTCCTAAATCACCAGCCATTGATTGTGTTGCTTTTCATGATAGTCAATAACTGCTACAATGTCTTCAACCAATAAGGAATGAATTTTACCAGCCAATTTTAATAAAGGCGGTTATAGTGATGAATGCAGAGCGTATGCCTAAATACCAGCAAATTGTCGAAAGTATTAAAGACAAGATTTCCAACGGCGAGTGGCCAATTGGAAGCAAAATTCCGAGCCAGCGGAAGCTTGCAGAAGAGTTTGGTGTAAATAGAAGTACCATTATTACAGCGCTTGAAGAACTTGCTGCAGACGGGTTAATAGAAGGGAAAACTGGCGTTGGCACAAGAGTCATCAATAATACCTGGACGCTGCTTGCCGCCAGACAGCCGACCAATTGGAATGAGTATGTTCACACTGGTGTTCATAAGCCAAGTGAGCAAATCGTCCAGGAAATTAACGACACTGAATCTGACCTTAGCTTTATCCAGCTGAGCAAAGGGGAATTGTCACCGGAGATCTTTCCGGTTGAAACCATGAAAAAGGTACTTAATGAAACTGCAGAAGAATTGGGTGTGCTGGGCTATGAGGAACCAAAGGGATATCTGCCATTGCGGCAGGCCGTCAGTGATTATTTGGCAACAGCGGGAATCAGTATTTCCCCTTCTTCCATTCTCATTGTTTCCGGAGGCTTGCAGGCCCTGCAGCTTGTCTCGTTAGGCCTTTTGCAAAGAGGCTCGCCTGTTTTTCTCGAAAAGCCCTCCTACTTATACTCTCTTCAGCTTTTCCGTTCAGCCGGCATGGACTTAAAAGGGCTGCCAATGGATCATGAGGGCGTTTTGCCGGAGAGTATTTCCCTTAAGAAATATGAAAAAGGGAAATCCATTCTTTATACGATTCCCTGCTATCACAATCCTACCGGGATTCTAATGTCTGAGAAAAGGCGGCAGGAACTGCTTCAAGCCTGCGGGAGTGAGCAGCTTCCCATCGTTGAGGATGATATATATCGCGAGCTTTGGCTTGATGAGCCGCCTCCTCCCCCTCTGAAAGCAATGGACAAAAATGGTCAGGTGCTTTATATGGGGAGCTTATCGAAAACTTTAAGCCCAGGACTGCGGATCGGTTGGGTGGCGGCACCTGAACCCGTTATTGACCGTTTAGCCGATTTAAAAATGCAAACCGACTACGGATCGAGTTCTCTTTCGCAAAGGGTGGCTGCCAAATGGCTGTCGAGCGGTCTGTATCAGAGGCATATGGAGGCAGTCCGAGAGCAGTTGAGAAACCGGCGCGGGGCAGCCCTGCAAGCAATGGACACTCACTTATCCGGTCTGGCGGAATGGAACTGTCCTGAAGGCGGTTTTTTCATCTGGCTCAAGGTTCCGTCGGATATTCCGATCCGAACATTGTACGGAAAGACTTTTTCCAAAAAAGTACTGATTAATCCTGGAAGCATATACAGTGATGGACCTAACCGCTACATACGGATTTCTTTTGCGTATGCTCCTTTGGAGGAACTGAAAGAAGGCATTCGTATATTAGGAGAGCAGATTAGAAAATTTCTATGAAAAAGGTACCTAATCCGGTATCTTTTTTTATTTTTACGAGCTAATAAGGTGAAATTTATCCTATATGTCAAACAGAATAAGTCATGTATAATAATGGAAAAGTGCCAATTTTCAAAAAGGAGGGATGAAAAAATGATCATGACCCAAAACCACGCTGATCTGTTTGCCGATAAGGTAGAAGCGAGGAATTTACAGCTGGCCATTCAGCACTCAAGCGATATTATTTCGCGAGTCACAAAAGAGGGAATTGCTTTATATGTCTCTCCCTCCTGTTTGCTGATGCTTGGCTATACGCAGCAGGAGTTTTATAAAAGCAGCCTTTATACATATTGCCACCCAAGTGACCGGGACCTTTTGCGGGAGGCTTTTGCTGAGCTCGATTTGCTTCCCAATAAACGGGTAACCTTTCGCTTCAGGCATCATGAGGGCCATTATTTATGGCTGGAAGCGAATTTTTCCGTTATTAATGAAGATAAGGAAATGATGTGCATTATCAGAGATATGACACAGCGGATTATCATGGAAGAGGAGATTCTTGAAACACAGGAAAAGTACCGTTTTCTTGTTGAGTATTCTAAAGATACGATCGGAATGGTGACGCAAAAGGGCATTTGGACTTATATCAATAATGAAGGCAAGAAGCTCTTTGGATTCACCAGCATCAAAGAAATGATCGGCACCTCCCTCCACGACTACACTCCCCCTTCCGAACATTCCACCCTTGATGACTTTTTACTGACAAAACAAAGTGTGAATTTCGAGCTGAACTTGATCCGGACAGATAGTCAAACGAGAAAGGCTGAAGTCCAGCTGATTCCGACCACTTTTAAAAATAGAAAGGTTTACCAGATTATTATTAAGGACGTGACAGGCCAGAAGAAGACAGAAGAAAAACTGCAAAATGCAGAAAAGCTTTCGGTTGTAGGCCAGCTGGCAGCTGGTATCGCTCATGAAATCCGTAATCCGCTCACAGCGATAAAGGGATTTACACAGCTTTTAAATGAAGAAAGGCAAGGCGATTTTGCAGATGTCATCCTCAATGAACTGGAACGAATTGAAGATATCGTAAATGATTTGCTTGTTCTCGCCAAACCGCAAATTACCGAAATGGAAGAAACGAACCTGATTACGGTTGTGAAAAGTGTCATTACGCTTCTAAATAGCCAGGCGGTTATGGGAAACATTATGATAGAATTCACGCAAGCACAGTGCAGCTTTAATGTGAAATGCGAGAAGGATAAAATCAAACAGGTTCTTATAAATGTGATTAAGAACTCGATTGAAGCGATGCCTATGGGCGGAAAAATTAACGTTGATATCCGGCAGGACAACAACTTTGTCATCATCAGCGTTGAAGATGAAGGCATCGGAATTCCTGAAGATCGCCTCGCCAAATTGGGGGAGCCATTCTACAGCACGAAGGAAAAAGGGACAGGCCTTGGCATTATGATCTGTAAAAAGATTATAAAAAACCATGGCGGAAACCTTTATATTCACAGCAAGGAAAATGAAGGCACAACGGTGAGGATTACGCTTCCGCTTGTATAATAGGGATGAAAAATAGAAGCCAGAGTTTTTCTGGCTTCTTAGTATTGGATCGTAAATTCCTGCTCTTCCTGACTGCCGCCAGCATAAACCCGTTCCTTGTAGAAAATTTCGGCATCTGACATCAGCATGACCGTTGAGCTTCTTGTTCCATACCCTTCACTTTTAATAAACATCGGCGACAGGATGCGTTCCCACTCAAGGGAAACGCCTGTTTTGGGAAGAAATTCGTCGGGTGCAGGATCAGCATGTTGCAGAAGAGTGAATAGTTCTTCAGTTAAGCTGTTATCGGAGGTTTCCATTCGTTCAGCAAGACCCTCCTTCCCTCTTTTCACCTTTGGCCACTCGGTATTTAGCACATGATTGCTGACTCCGTATATCCCCGGCTCCAGCTTCTCCATTTTGTTTTCAACATTTGAGTAATAGTAAAGCTCATCCGCGTTGCCGGCAAGCAGATTATAGCTGGGGTACTGCTCGCGGTTACCTGCTGCTTTTTTCATAAATTCCTCAGGCTTGCCATTGCCTTTTAAAAAGCCGGCCACGAGCTCTCCTCTTGACCGCTTCCCATCTGTTACTTCGTTTGGATCACGGTAATTAGTCAAGGCAGCGAACCTTCCATCCTTCGCCACACCCATCCATGTGCCCATTTTCTTTAAGTCCCGTCCGGCCAGGATATTCGGATGATCTTCCCAGAAATGTGCCGGGGCAGTCGGCCGCTCGTAGAACTCATCCCGATTAGCTGCAACCACAAGCTTATACTTTGGATGCACCTTGTATGCAAATAGAATTAAACACATGAACGATCACTGCTTTCGTTTTTGTTTTATTGTACCTTTTGGGAAGGGAAGAGTAAAAAGCGGGGTTGATAAAGGGACCCGTACAAAGCATAAATTTCTCTTCATGAAAAAAGCCCCTTTTCAGAAATCAAAAAGGAGCTTCCAAAATTTCTTTATGTTACAGCCACTTCCTTAGCCGTTTTCCTGGCTCTTAAAAACCGGACTGTGTTTAGAACAATCGTTTTGGTAACAGCATAGGTAGGGATCGCTAAGATCATGCCGAGAATGCCGGCCAGATTGCCCGCGACCAGCAATAGAATAATAATAGTGGCTGGATGTGTGTTCAAGGTTTTTCCCAGAATAAGCGGGGAAAGCACGTTCCCTTCAATCTGCTGTGCAATCACAATGACCACCACAACGAGCAAGGCTTTTGTCGGGGAGTCGAAAAGGGCAACGATAACCGCAGGTGCTCCGCCAAGAAACGGCCCGACATACGGGATGATATTCGTTATGGCCACTATGAGCGCCATAACGAGTGCATACGGCAGATCAATGATTAAGTAGCCGATGAAAGATAATGTTCCGACAAACAAGGCGACTGTAATCTGTCCCTGGATGTAGGAAGATAGGGTCTCAGCTGTTTCCTTTAAAGTCTTAACACCTTCTGCCCGATAAGAAGTGGGGATAAATTTCGAAACAGCCGCAGGGAACTTATCGCCGTCTTTAAACATGTAAAACAGCAGGAACGGCACGGTTACAATGGTGATTGCAATATTTGTAACCAAGCTGACAATTCCGGCAACCCCTTCCGTTACACGGCTTGGCAGCGTATTGGCATAATCCATAATCCGTGCTTCAATTTCTTGAATCGATATGTAATCCTGTGCCATAAACCACTTAAACTGATCAGAATCAGCCATCGAATTAATAAATTCACGGGTTGTACTGGCATATCCTGGCAGATCATTGAATAATTCGGTCACCTGCCTGCTAATAAGCGGAGCCAGGTTACCAATTACGAGAACGACAAGCCCAATTACCGCTGCATATATGATCAAAATGGCAGCCGTCCTTGGAACCTTGTACCGCTGAAGCAATTTTACAAGCGGATTTAATAAGAAATACAAAAATCCTGAAATAATGATCGGAAAAAATAATGTGGATACAAAAATGCCGACCGGTTCAAACAGGAAGGAAATTTTTGTTGATACATAGATGATTGTTAAAATAATAAGCAATTGCAAAGTCCAGTACTGCAGTTTTTTCTTTGCCACAATGTCACCTTTTTTCCTTGTTTGGATAAGTAAAGAATACCATATTGAGGTTAAATTCTACTATTATGAAGTTGGTTTCTATATGTTCTATACGAACAGCATTTCTAAAAGGTTTCAGAAATAGACTAAAAAACACCAGTCACTTCCCATAAAAAACAGCGCCTGCTTGTCGCAGACGCTGGCCTCCAGCTAATTATTGTCCTTCTTCCTCACTTGAATTATCTTCTTCAAGATTCAGGTTTTCCTCTTCAACTTCTGATCCATCTTTCTCGACTTCCGCTTCCTCAACTGAATCGGCATTCATGTCCTTGTCTTCTTCCTGATCTAAGTCTCCAACATTATCTGTAGAGTCTTCAGAGTTGGTTTTTTCTGTGTTAGTGTTGGTTTCCTCTTTATTTTGGTTTTCTACCTCAATTTCTTCAGTTGCTGGCTCTTCCGTATCCTCTTGGGCACCTTCCGCACAGCCGCCCAATATTAAGCCTGCTCCTAACGGAAGTGCCAGAAGGAAATTTTTCTTTTTCATCTCATATCCTCTCCTTCGTTAGTGTTGTGGCTATATTGGTTTTGCTGCCTGAACAATTTTATCTCACTACATACATATCAGTGTTTAATGAATGAGACTCGGTAAAGTTTCGTTCGATTTCTGATCTTTGCTCTTCGTCTACTTCAACCATTAAAAGGATATTGCCATCCTTCACATATCTTTCGTACTCTTTTGCATCCTCTTCCGGTATTCCTGCACCTGTCAGCGCACCGACAATTCCGCCGCCAGTAGCTCCAATTGCTGCACCGCTTAATGTTGTCGCCAACGGACCAGCTGCGGCAAGTACTCCAATTCCCGGGATTGTTAGAAGGCCGACTTCGGCAATCAAGCCAACGATTCCACCTAGTACCCCGCCAGTTCCGGCGCCGATTCCAGCACCCTTGCCGGCATTTTTTCCTCGGCCCGAACTTTCATCCAAAACATCTACATCTGTTCTTTCCTCAATTTCATTAATTTCATCATCATTTTTGGCAAGAACTGAAATATGTTCGGTATTAAAACCCGACTCTTTTAGTCTTTCAATTGCAGCAACTGCTTCTTCCGAGTTTCTAAATACTCCACCAACCATTGTTTTTTCCATTTTAAAATCCTCCTTATTTGTGTACTATTTTTCAACCTCAATTATCTTTTAGCCTTTTTTATCGCTACATTTATCCCATACCCGGCATAATATCCCATAAACATGTCCACTTTTCACCTGACAAAATCATAAAAATATCTCCCAATGCGAAATTGGGAGATTGTTTTTGAGCATACCTTTTATAAGAGTAAATTAGGCTAAAACACATAAAGAGGCGCCACTGCGGCTTTTTGTTCTCCTTCCTGTATTTTTGCAGGAATTTAATGACCTATCCTAACACCAGCAATCCTCGCCCTCGCATACTGTGAAATCTTTGTACCGGAACAAAGTAGCCGAGTCTGCCTGTTCCAAGCCTGGTTCACTTGGGTTAAAGATACTTCCCCCCACAACGGAGATTTCGAGGAGTCCGCAAACCGGTTCACCTGTGCGGTCACTAATCTTAAAGTCACCTTTTGCAGAAATACGATAAACAGCATTTCTCTCATCTTTTCCCAAAAGGCAGGCTTCCGGAATATCTCTTTCAATTCTTGTGCATGTATGTGGCTTTAGCTCAAATGTGCCAAGATTGTAATCCTTTTCAGGTATGTTCTTAAATACCCTTAGACCATCCTGTTGGATCATGGGTGCCTGCGGCTGGAGACAGACTCCCAGTTTCACTGACGCACGTAATCTTTTAGACGTTGGGTTTTTTAAAATAATGATGATCCTGTCATTATCCCTTCCAACCTGATACTCACAATCTGTTTCCAAGGGAATAAGAAACGGACCCGTTGTGATTTCCGGCATCTGAAAATCATTATGTTTTTTATTGCTCAGCATTTTAAATCGCTCCTTTAACTTTTTGCCGTAAGAGACATACATTAAATTAACAATGGAGAATCTATTTCGGATAAACATGTCCTTGTTATATTTAATGCTTCATAAGCGCTAAATGAGCAGGCGATATAATAGTCTATTTCATTATTTTTCAGAAAAAAGTTAGGTGAAAGGAGCATTTATGAGAATCGGAATCAATCTTCTGAACCTTTCGCAGGAGCGGTTTGGGGGAGTCGAGCAATATATATCTAATTTAGTAAGATGTCTGGCGGAAAGCGAGGAAGAAATAAGGCTATTTTTATTTCTAAGAAATCCCTTTAGAGATCTATTTCCTGATTCCAACGCCAGGATAAAAAAGGTGTTATTTAAAAGATTAAGAGATGTATCCGACATTCATAAAGCGATCCATGAAAATCAATTGGATGTTTGGTTCTGTCCTTTGCATAAATCCTATCTTTCTAATATCAGGATTCCAGTTGTGGCTGTCATCCATGATGTCCTCCATACATCCTATCCCGATTTTGTCTCAGGCGATCTGGAATGGAATAATCAATATTATCAGAAATTCACCCCAAACTTTGATGCAATGATTACTGTTTCATCTTTTTCAAAGGAGGCCATTGTCCGGAACCTGGGAATTCCTGAAGAAAAGATACATGTGATTTATGAAGATGCACCGTCCGTTTTTAGTTCACCGCCTGATCTGAAGACGAAGGAAGCAGTACGTGAAAAATACAGATTACCCGATGCCTATGCATTTTATCCAGCTAGCTATAACCCTCATAAAAACCATCACAGCCTATTAAATGCCTTCCTTCTTCTAAAGGAAAAATACAATATGCCGCTCTCTGTTGTTCTCACAGGATATTTTTATAAAGGAAATAAGGTTTATGAGGAAGTACTGCAATTCATTAAGAAAAATAAGCTAGAAGCTTTTGTTAAACTTCTTGGTTATATTCCTGCCAAAGAGATGCCATACCTTTATTACAATTCAAGCTTTATTGTTTTTCCTTCTCTTTATGAGGGATTTGGCATACCGCTTGTGGAGGCGATGAAAACCGGCACTCCTATTGTTTGCTCGGACCGAGGCAGCATCCCGGAGATTACCGGAGGAGCTGCACTCATGTTTAATCCAGAAGATCCTGAGGAAATGGCTTTGCAAATGCTGCAGGTCCATGATAAGAAGCAGGAACTGATTAAAAAAGGGGCAGAAAGGGCCAAAACCTTTTCATGGAAAAAGAGTGCCCAAGATACCTTAGCCGTCTTCCGCAGCGTTTTGTCACAGGAGAGGTCCTCATGAAGAGAATTCTGGTAGTAAACCATTTTCCTGTCGTAAATCCGCCCATCAGCGGAGGTACCTTGAGATACTTTCACCTTTATAAAGAGCTTAGCCGTTACTATGACATTACTCTTCTATCCCAAACCAAGGGCAGGAAGGAAGGTCTCTTTCATTACACGCCCTCGTTCAGGGAATATAAGGTCAGGAAAGACTCATTATTTGATGAGGTCAGAAGGAAACTCCCAAGCAGCATCCCACTTTACGAACTCGGATTGATTGTGAATATGGAGCTGGCAAAGCATGACACCACGTTTAAAAAACAGTTCGAACGCTTCTATGAAACCAGCGATCTCATTATCCATGAATCCCCTTTTTTGCTGGGGTACGATCGGTTCCTGGGCATTGATGGCAAACCCAGAATCTACAATAGCCATAATCATGAATACCATTTGGCAAGTCAGCTTTGGAAAGATGAAAATTCAAAAGCCTATCTGCCTGATGTTTTTAAGCTGGAACAGAAGCTGGGGGCAGAAGCCGATTTGATTTTTACTACATCCGAAACGGAACGAAATAGCTTTATTAAAGTCTATAAAGCTGCGCCAGCTAAAGTAAAGCTGGCTCCTAATGGAATCCATCCAGGTGAATGGCTTCCCCCTGAAAAAAATGCCAATGAAAAACCAGTCGGGCTTTTCATCGGCTCGGAGTATCCGCCTAATATTGATGCTGCCGGATTTATTGTAAATGAACTTGCCAATAAGTGTCCGAAGCTTGATTTTGTCATTGCCGGGGGATGCAGCAATCCCTTTTCAAAGATTAGCAGGGCAAATGTCCAATTGTTGGGCAGAATCCCCCACCAAAGCAAATTAAGACTCATAGCTTCATCGAACTTTGCGCTTAACCCCATGTTTACAGGGGCTGGCATTAACATAAAAACGCTTGAGTTTCTATCAGCCGGCCTGCCTCTCTTCTCGACCGCTTACGGAATGCGCGGGTTAAACGCTGTTGCCGAAAAGCATTATATTCCTGCCCAAAAAAATGATTTTGCCGAAAAGCTAAACCAATCTGTTCACAATGAAAAGCGTTTAAGCCAAATTGCCTTATCGGGTCAGCAATACATTAATAAAAATTATTCGTGGCAGTCGATCGCCAAAAAAATGCAGAATGATATGGCGAAAACCCTTAATTTTTAGCAAGGGTCTTTTTAATCGCTGCTTTTAATAAGACACCAGCATCATCCCAGGAGCGCGAGAGCATATCGATTCTGCCCTTAGCTCCTTTTTTCTGGCAAAGATGCGGATTTTCGAATGCAGTTCTCAATTTCTTTTTTAAATCTCCGATATCCGCTTCTGCCCATAACTGCCCTTCTCCTTCAAATAAGTCCGAATACAATTTAGAGATGGCGTTTTCTTTGCCTTTCCCGGGATGACTAAGCTTATAATCTACTAAAAACGAATTTTCTTTGTTCAGAAAATCCATATGCCCTCCCCAGCTTACTGCCATTGCCGGAGTTCCGCTGGAAAGTGACTCCAAATACGGGAGTCCCACGCCCTCTCCTCTTGAAGGAAGAACAAAAACATCGCCAAGTGTATATAAACCCTTTAATTCCTCTTCAGGAAAAACCCCGGTCATGATATAAACAGGGGCTGTGTCTTCGCCAAAACCGTTATTTCTTTTGTATTCAGAAATAGCACTTAAAATCCATTTGCGCGAAGCCCCATATGTTTTAATGATCAGCAAGACCTTCTCCTTCTGGCTGAACTCCTCCCAATAGGCTTTTAAAAGGCCTTCAGGGTTTTTACGGTGCTGAAAATCAAATACAGATAGGAAAACAAACCTGTCTTCCGCTTCCTTAATAGACAGTTTTGGAATGTTAGGATGAAAAGCTTCCGTATCTGCTCCATGGGGAATGTGGAACGCGGGAACAGACACACCACTGTCCTGGATGGCCTTGATGTTTGCCGTACTGGGAACACAGACAGCATCAAATAAATGAATCATCGGGATCCATTGGCTTGGTATTTTATTTGTTTCCCAAACCGTATTCAGGATCATATGGTCGAAATCTTTCTTCTCCTCTCCCAGTGTGATGTTGCTAGGAGGAGAATGATAAATGAGTATTTTCGATTTATGAGCTGCATAAGGTTTTTCAATCAGTTGTGCCAGCCGCTCCCTTTTCTTCTGGTCACTGAACTTATAAGGAAAGTTCCAGGTGTAGGGCTCTATTTTGATATCTGCGCCTTGCCGGTCCAAGGCCAGTGCATACTCTCTGCTTGCTGTTCCATAACCGGTAGCATCCAGAACCGGCCCCCTCCAGACAACCTGATAATCGCTCATGATATTCAACTCCAGACACATTGATTAACCTTCTGCAAAAGGCCTGAAATCCTCTGTTTCACATACCATTGAAGACTTTCTTAGCAGAATGTGATTCCCAATATTCCACGTATGATGTCCCGGCTGTGAAAAACGCAAGCAAACGTAATGGTACTTATCTCCTGAAAATATCTTACACTGTTTTTTTGCACACTCACTTAGAAAAAAAGTATCTTCGCCAAGGTTTAAGGCTGGAAATCTGGTATGTTCCCAAACCTCTTTTTTAAAAACAAGAGTAGCTCCCTTTATCCCCTGTTTTACAAAAATATTCTCTTTGCCGGGTTTATGGACAGCCAGCACCTTTTCATTTTCAAAGTACATAAAAATGGTTCTTTTTCCGATGATATCAGCCTTGGATCTTTCAAGGGCATGGATTGAATTTACCAGATAAGCTGGGGCATAGTAATCGTCATCATCAAACTTCGCAATGGTGTTATACCTCGCTTTTCCAATTCCAAGATTGAGGCATTCACCCAGAGTCCTATCTGAGTGGACTTGAAAAATGGAGACATTCTCGGTTTGTTTAGCCCTTAACCTCCATTTTTCAATGTCAATCTGATCATTGTTTAGTATCACAATCAGTTCCTTTTGAGGACAGATCTGACTTTCATAGTTGCGAAAAACATTTTCGATAAACTCCTGCCTCATCGAACAGCAAATGATAGAGACCATGAAAATCCCCCTTTTATTTACAGAGCCTCACCGCTTCTTCCCAGGATTCTGCAATCACATTCTCCCCAAGCTGCTCGGTCAGTGAACCCCAATTCCCTATATCCCCTTATTAAGAGAACCCCCTTTTTGATATTGTATGAGTTATAAGGGTTTCCGATATAGTCATTAGGCCAGTGAGGTGGATATCAGGAGCACGAAAAAAGCACCCCTTTTAAAAGGAGTGCCTAAGAATCGTATCATAATCAAACCGCTTCACTATCCCACTTCTTCTCATCCTGCACGAGCAGCAGCCCCAGCTCGTGGTGGTCACCTTCGTAAAGAGCACGCTGGACGAAGCGAATCTGGCCATTTGCATCAATCACTTCAAGCTTGCAGTGCGCCCCGTTCTTTTGCAAAGCTTCATAAAATCCTTTTTCATCATGAATCTTCACGCCGTTTACTTTCGTGACAACTTCACCAACCTGAAGGGCCATTTTATCTGCTGGCGATTCCGGCACGACCCCAAGAACCATAATACCCTGATTACGCTTGGAAAAATAAAATGGGGCATGGTCCTCTGACATACGCTGGCGAAGGGATATAAATTCTCTTCCGATAATCGCAAGCGCTACAACCCCTACAGCTGCAAGCGGATACCAGTAACCGGCCGCTGACAGCAGCAAAAGCAGCGAGCCAAACGCAATGATCCTTTGGCCAAGAAGCTTGACTGCTTCCTTAGGAAGTGTTCCCTGGACCCGCTGATAGAAGCCGATCGCGAACGGCACCAGGATTAGCGAATAGGAATTACCGCCCATCTCGAAAACCGGCCACCACTCGAACGGCATTTGGAGGGCTTGTCCTGGAATGAGCAGAAAAACGGGCACCATCCAAAGCCTTTTTGCCTCATGGATGCCGATTGTTTGCCCGCGCTTGCTTTTTACAAGTTTAGGAGATGTGTCCTTCCGTCCATTTTTAGAGATAAGGAAGCCCTCCACTATTACGAGCATGGCAAGCAGCACTGCGATGGCTGGAAAGATCGAATCCTCTGCAGATATCACTGATTTTGCGAAAGACGGCAATGGCCATTGCTGCTCAACCGCAAACATCGTCACAAAAAAGGCGAACCCCAGCGTATAAACCGGCGCCATCCATCTTACTTGTGTCGTGAAGCTCCACAGGAATGTAAGGGCAGCAGTAAAGACAACTGTTTCCATTGGGATAACGAGTCCAGCTCCAACCACAACGATGGATACCGCCATACCGGCCAGCAGACCAAGCGGGATGAGCTGCCTCAGTTCATAATAGGCATTCTCCGCACGGACCGAAAAGTCTTTACGCTCACGCTTTACACGGGAAACACCCAGGTATGCGGCCACAAAAATGAGAAAATAAAATACAGGATTTAATAACAGCTTACCCGTCCCTTTCAAAAACTCAAAAATCCACTCCTCAACCAAACTTGCCACCAGCCTCTATAAAGAATTTCACAAGAAATTATGTATCTGCCAGAAAGATCTATTACTCTATATTCTACCAAACCCCCCACTCAAAACCTATCACAAACTCACCCAAAAACAAAAATAGCAGAAGGAAAAATCCTCCTGCTTGAAAATGGGTACCAGGTACCTATGCAATTCCTAAAAAATTATGATGGAGATTCGACAAAATTCGGGTGGTACCTGGTACCTCCTATTGCGCGATGTACCTCAGGGCTGTTTGCAGCTGGAGGTCGTTTTGTTCTTTTTTCATTTCTTCGATGGCTGTTTGTTCGAGAGCAGATGCTGTTTCTTTGTCGATTTGGCCGGTTGGTTCCAGTTCTTTTTGCTGTTGGAAGGCTTTGACGGCAATGGCTGTGGATTCACTGTAATAGCCATCTTTGCGGCCCGGTTCGTATCCCAGCCCCTCCAGGATTTCTTGCGCGTTTTTCACCATTTCGTTGTTCATATCTACCACTAAAGGCTTTTCCACCTGCAGAGGGTGTGTGTGATAGATGTCAGGCTGTTTGACCTCCAGAGTTGGTTTAATGCCTTCTTTATGGATCCAATTTCCATCCGGTGTCAGCCATTTAAATAATGTAAGCTTTATATTGCTTCCATCGCCCATTGCCACAGGCTGCTGGACGGTTCCTTTTCCAAAGGTATTTTCCCCGATTAAGGTATATCCTTGAGCTTCCTTCAAAGCACCGGCAAGAATTTCCGATGCTGATGCACTGCCTTTGTCGACTAATACAGCAATTGGATAGTCTTTAGCCTTTTCCAGCGTAGAGAAATATCTCAGCTTCTCTCCGTTTCGTTTTTCAATCTGCAGATAAGGTTTTTCGGACGTCACGAGTTCCTTGAGGATTTCCTGCACAGAGGAGAGCAGGCCGCCCGGATTTCCACGTACATCAATGACAAGCCCCTCAATCCCATCCTTCTCCATTTCCTTCAACTGCTTCGCAAACTCCTTAGAGGTGTCTTCTGAAAAAGAGGTGATTTCCGTGTAGCCAACCTTTTTGCCACCCTGGTTTTTAACGTCTGAAAATACCGTGATTTGCGGTATCTTGTCCCTTTTGACCTCGACAGTTAATGGCTCCCTTAACCCTTGCCGGGCAATTTCGAGCTTTACTTTCGTTCCTTTTTCCCCTCGGATTTTCATCGTAGCTTTATATAAGTCCAATCCCTCAATACTTTCTCCGTCCACTTTCAAAATTTCATCTTTGGGCTTTAAACCGGCTTTTTCAGCAGGCGAGTCTTTGAAAGGAGAAACAATGATGATTTTTCCCTCCACCATGCTAACTTCCGCCCCAATACCTTCAAAGGAGGATTCAAGCGTATCGCTAAATTGCTTCGCCGTTTCTTCATTCATATAAACCGAATAAGGATCCTTTAGTGTTGCGAGCATTCCTTGAATGGCACCCTCTACAAGCTGCTTCTCTTCCACCTTTTCTACATAGCTTTTTAAAATCAGCTGGTAGGCCGTCTCTACCTTCTCTATTTTCTCTTCATCTATCGGAGTATTATTTTCAGCTGAATCTATTAACTGGTTTTCGGCTCCTGCATTTGGGTTTTCCTTTGTCAGCCACTGCATGCCCGCATATGTACCGCCCGCTCCTGTCAGCAATGAACTTGTCATTAGCAGGACTATCCATTTTCTGCTCATCTCCATCTTCCTTTCCGGCTGCATTTTGTATATATTTTGAGCCTCAGAGAATTATTTCTTCTGTTCTTCATGCAAATTTTCTTATATATGAAAAGAAGATCTGCATCTTTCGAACTCATGACAGCTTCTTTTCATGGATTTTATAAAAATATTCATTTTATGCACCACTTTTGCACCTTTCTGCTTCACTTTTTGTTTTTATGCATCACTTACAATCGAATATGCGCCACTTTTTCATTTTATGCGTTACTCCTTGATCTCAAGGCAATCGTGCAGGCAGAACACTGGTCAGCTTCCAACGAAAAAACACCCTGCAAAGGAAAGCGGGATGTCTTTGCTCATTCCATCCTATGTTGGGATTGGACGAGTTATGATTTCTTTTAACAGTTTAGTAAAAGCACTTTATTTCCAGAAACGAATAATATGGGTTGGATGAAAAATAAAGAGAGGGATGTGTGCCAATGTTTTACCATGTGAAGGAATTGCAATACAACGCCAAGCCTGAACGGCCAGATTGGGTCTATGCAAAAAAGCTGCAGGAGCTGATTGGCGGCCAATTTGGGGAAATGTCTGTGGCTATGCAGTATCTTTTTCAAGGCTGGGGAGCCAGAAAGCATGATAAGTACCGGGACTTGTTGATGGATACAGGAACTGAAGAGCTCGCCCATATTGAGATGCTCGCCACCATGATAGCCCGGCTGCTGGACGGAGCTCCTGTAAAAGAACAGGAGAAAGCGGCACAGGTTCCGGTTCTGGCTGCCATTTTGGGCGGAATGAATCCCCAGCATGCGATTGTATCCGGACTTGGTGCAATGCCAGTCAATAGTGTCGGCGTCCCATGGCAAGGGGGCTATATTATTGCCAGCGGAAACCTGCTTGCTGATTTCCGCGCCAACTTAAACGCTGAATCCCAGGGAAGGCTTCAGGCAGTTCGTTTATACGAAATGACTGATGACCGCGGAGTAAAAGACATGCTTTCATACTTAATTGCCCGTGATCGCATGCACCAAAACCAGTGGCTTGCAGCCATTAAAGAACTCGAAGCACAGGAAGGAAAAACCGTGCCAAGCACATTCCCAAAAGAGCTTGAGAAAGAGGAATTTTCCTATGTGTTTATGAATCTGTCAAGAGGGGATGAAAGCAGCCAGGGCCGCTGGGCTTCCGGCCGCAGCATGGACGGCCAGGGAACATTTAAATACCTGCAGGAAGTCCCGCCGTTTGCATCTGCACCTAAATTAAAACCTGCTCCTCCATATATTCATGATACGCCGCCAAATGTAAAATAATATAATGACGGGGCATAAATAGGATTAAAGTCCCTCTATACGGGTAAAAGAAAAGTGGAAGAAGCTAAGCTCCTTCCACTCAGTATTTTTATAGAGGCACGATGCCAACTGGATTAATCGCATTTGTTTTGCCTGCATTCCAAGAACCTCTGTGAAGCTCAAAGTGTAAATGCTGGCCATAGGATTGTCCAGTGTTACCCATGATCCCGATTTGCTGGCCTTTTGACACTGTCGCACCAGAACCGACAGAGCGGCTTCTCATATGTGCATAAACAGTCGTGTAAGTTTGTCCGCCAACTGAGTGGGCAATAAAGATAGCATTCCCGTAGCTGCTGGAGTAATAAGAACGGATTACAACACCGTCAGCAGCTGCTACGATTGGAACCGTTCCGCCTGCAGCAATATCCACACCAAAGTGGTCACCTAATGAACGGCTGCCAAACCCTGAAGAAAGTCGTCCAGAAGCTGGTCTTGTCCAGGCTCCGCCTGATACTGCTGGCGCTGGGGCTGGAGAAGAAACCTGTGGAGTGCTATTGCTTGAACTGCTTTTTGCAGAAGAAGAACTCTTCTTTTTAGCTGCTTCTTGGGCTGCACGCTGTCTTGCAAGTTCTGCTTGTCTAGCTGCTTCAGCCTGTCTTGCCTGCTCAAGCTGAATAGCTTTTTGAAGCGCTGCTTCCTGGGCTGCAAGAATTTCTTTTTCTTCCGCAAGTTCCATTTTCGCAGCATGCATATGCTCTTCCTCTTTCTTTAAGGAAGCCAATAACTTATCTTTTTCAGCTTTTTGTGCGTTTAAGCTCTTTTTCATATTTTCAAGCTCGGCGCGCATTGTTTCTAAAGAAGCAAGCTCTTCTTTAACCTGAGCCTGTTTTTGTTCCAATGCATCTTTATCAGCCTGATGCTCTTTTAGAATCCCCTGGTCAGCTTCCACAATTGTAGCAACTGCACCCACACGCTCAATGAAATCTCCGAAGCTCTGTGCTCCCATTAATACATCGATATAGCTTACCATTCCGCCCGTTTCCTGATAGTTGCGGGCACGGTCTTTCAAAAGCTCATTGCGCTTTTCGATGCGTTCTACCAAAACTTTAATTTCGCCTTCAAGCTTTTTAATTTCCTGTTTTGTAGCCGTGATTTGTTTGTTTTTTTCTTCAATTTTCGCCAAAGCATCGCTGATGGCCTTATCAAGGCGCTGAATTTCGCTTTCTACTGACTTTTGCTCGCCTTGGATCTTATTAATCTGTTGATCTGTCGTATTAATCTTTGATTCTACTCCAGAGCGCTCTTGGTTGATCTTATTTTTTTGGCTGTTTAACTCATTTAATTTATTGGCCGCAACCGCCGTGTCAGCAGGCAGTCCGACTGTTATGCTGCCAAACCCCAAAATGGCAGCTAATGATAAGGTTATAATGGATTTCTTCAATTTTCCGATTTCTCCTTTCAATGAACACCATATGTACAGGTCAATCGTTCAATTTTAACCGTTATTTTGAAACATTTCTCTCTATTAAATCGTCTATTATATGAGGCTTGAAGGTGCCTGAAAAGGTTTCCCCCCGCAGGCCCTTCAAAGCTGGTTACACTTTAAGGAACTTTCTCACTGACATTAAGCTTCCCCATACACCAATGAGCGCACCCATTAGAATAAGAAGGCCGGAAACCTGGTAAATGAACGGGCTGAATTCCAGCAGCCTGATAAAATGACCCTCAAGCTTTGGAGCCAGGTAGTCATATGCATAATAATAGGCTGTTGCAACAAGCCCGATTGGAATAATGGCTCCAAGCAATCCAAGCCATAAGCCTTCCAGGAAGAATGGCCATCTGATAAAGGCATTGGTTGCTCCTACTAATCTCATAATCTCGATTTCTCTTCTTCGCGACATGATGGTAATTTTAATCGTGTTTGAAATCAGGAACATGGCTGTAAATAGGAGGCCGACAATCAATACCAGACCTACGTTCCGGCTGGCATTAATAAACTTGAAAAGCTTTTCAACTTGTCCCTGCCCGTATTTTACTTTTGATATATATTCCATTTTTTCAATTTGCTTTGCTGCTGTCATTGTATCTGTCGGTTTTTTCGTCTTTACGATAAATACATCGTTCAACGGATTATCCTGTTCGAACAGTTTGAAGGCTTCCCCTTCTTCACCAAGGCTGTCTATCAAATTATCAAGCTCTTTTTCCTTAGTTGAGTATTCGACTGTTTTGACTTCGGGTATTCCTTCGATTTTTTGCCGTAAAACTTGCTGATCCTGCTCATTTGCAGCAACATCGATGTGAACGCGGATTTCCACGTCCTCTTCAATGGTAGTCGCCACCTTGTTGAGATTCATCATAATGACGAAAAATACGCCAACCAAAATAAGGGTTACTGTTACCGCACTTGCCGAAGCGAATGTCATCCATCCATTACGGCCGAGGCTTTTAAAACTTTCACGGAAGTGCCGGCTTAATGTTCTAGCTTTCATAGCCGTAATCACCTCTTTGCTCGTCACGTACGATCCGGCCGCCTTCAATGGCAATAACACGGTTTTTAATCGTATTAACAATTTCTTTATTATGAGTTGCCATGACCACAGTCGTTCCTCTCGTGTTGATTTCCTCGAAGATGTTCATGATTTCCCATGATGTATCCGGGTCAAGGTTACCTGTAGGCTCGTCCGCTATCACGACCTTCGGAGAATTGACAATCGATCTGGCGATGGAAACACGCTGCTGCTCTCCGCCTGATAATTCAGTCGGAAGCATCCGTGCTTTATGCTTAAGATTTACAAGCTCCAGTGTTTCCATAACTTGCTTTTTTATCGTTTTAGGATGTTCTTCTATTACTTCAAGGGCAAAAGCTACATTTTCATATACAGTTAATGTAGGCAACAGTTTAAAGTCCTGGAAGACTACGCCGATTTTTCTTCTTAAAAGTGGAACTTTTGTACTTCTCAAAGTAGCAAGGTTCACTCCATCTATCGTTATCATCCCGCTGGAGGGCTTCTCTTCCCGGTACATCATCTTGATAAAGGTTGATTTACCGGCTCCGCTTGGACCTACAACGTACACAAACTCACCCCGTTTGATATGGACGTCAATTCCGCTGGCTGCGGTCACGCCATTCGGGTACCTCTTATATACGTCTTTCATTTCGATCATATATATCACCTAGTATCTAGTGTGTATTAAGAATTAAAGAGATTTTGCTCTTTTCGCTAAAAAACGACATCCTTTCGACATAGAGGATGACACAATATTTGTAAATACTCCCTTTTTAGCCATCTAAAATTCTCACACAACCCATTATAACATCATAGTTTGTCAAAATAACGGAAAAAATTATTACAGTTTCTTTTCAAACCTGTAATTTTTTGTTACTTTTTACCTGTGTTTCATTTTAATTCTAGTTATTTATTCACCCATTCGACGATGTTTTCCTGTTTTTAAGGTGTGGAAAAGTCGTTTTTTGCAGATTTTTTTCACTTGAAATTTAAAATCCTTGTAATATAGGGGAAAATAAAAAACGTCCTGATTGTTTCAGAACGTTTTCATGCCGGACTTGCTGTCGTCCTTTATTCTAATTATTTCTTGCCTGCCAGCCAAGCAGCTACTTGTGAAGCTTCCTCACCTTGAAGCAAGCCTGCAGGCATAGCTCCTTTACCGTTGGCAATCGTGTTCTCAATGTCCTCTTGGGAAAGGTTTGCACCAATTTTGTCAAGTGCAGGCCCTACACCGCCTTCAAGATTGGCACCATGGCAGCTTGAACATTTTTGGTCATAAAGCTTTTGTGCATCTCCGGCGTCAGCAGTTGTTGTTTCTCCGCCGCCATTTGTTGCAGTATCCTTCTCTTCAGTTGCTTCGTCTCCACCGCCGCCGCACGCAGCAAGTACTAGTGAAGTACCCATTAGTAATGCTAGTAGCTTCTTTTTCACCAATAATTCCCCCTCAGGAAAAAATACTAAATACAGCTATATTATACCAACACTATGCTCTTTTGAAACCCTCGCCCAGCACCTCGGAAGCATCCGTTACAATGATAAATGCAGTATGATCAATGCTTTGAACCAGTTGTTTCAATTTTGTGAACTCTGTCTGATCCACAACACACATCAGGACAGGGCGTTCATGATCGGTATATCCGCCGTATGCTGATAGTTTTGTCACACCTCGGTCAATTTTATTCAAAATTCCTTCACGAACTTCAGATTGTTTTTCCGTAATAATCATAGCCATCTTCGTCCGGCTGAATCCCAGCTGTACTAAATCAATGGTTTTACTAGTGACATACAAGGCGATCAATGCATAAAGCCCTTGTTCAATGTCAAAAATAATCGCTGCCGACAGCACAATCAGTCCATCTATAAGCGCTACACAGGTTCCGAGAGATAAGCCAGTATATTTATTAATAATCTGGGCGGCAAGGTCTGTCCCGCCTGTTGATGCTTTACCCCTGAAGACAATTCCTAAACCAAGGCCTACACCGATTCCGCCAAAAAGGGAAGCCAATAATGGATCCAGAGTCCAGGCTTCAAAGTCCTTTGTTAAAAAAACGACAAACGGCAGAAAAATGGTACCGGCAAGCGTTTTGGCACCAAATTGCTTACCGAGTAAAATAACTCCGGCTATAAAAAGCGGTATATTAAAAGCCCACTGCACGTAAGCCGGTTCCCAGCCAGCAACCGCATCTAGAATCGTACTGATCCCGCTTACTCCCCCAGACGCAATCCGGTTTGGCAGCAAGAAAACATTAAAGGCTACCGCCACGATTCCTGATCCTATTAAAACGTATAAATACTCCAGCGCCCTTTCCGCCTTTGTACTATATGTATAATCTCTTCTTTTCTTTCCCATCCTCTTCTCCCTCCGGTGTCTCAATCTTATTGAAATTATGAAAGGCAAGCGATGATCATCTAATCGCTCGTCCTGTTTTTACGTCCATGGACTCCCTTTTCAAGGTATTGCTTCCAATTTTACCGTCAGTGAGTATAGCACGGAGTTTTTGCTGTGTAAATGCCAATGAACTGCCGTATTAAAGGATTAAGGCAAGCTGTCTCTCTTGCTTATTTTAGGATGTGAAAGGATTTATCTTTTTATTAGGCTCTGTTAAATTTGCCTGTTGATTTTCCGCTTCAGGCACTCTTGAACAGAGCCTTTTATTAAAAGGGCTTCTTCGTGTTTTTGTGAAATTATGAACATTATATGACAGATCTCCAAAATACCTTTACCGGTATATTTTAATTGTGATATATTTCACATGCAGACAAAAACATTACGAATTCAAACAAACCAATAACTAAAAATACATTCGAAAGAAGGAATGAATCATGGCGAAGAAAATCATTATTGTAGGCGGAGTTGCAGGCGGAGCTACTACAGCGGCACGTTTAAGAAGATTGGATGAGCAAGCGGAAATTATTATGTTCGAACGCGGAGAGTATATCTCTTTTGCTAACTGCGGTCTTCCTTATTATATTGGCGGTGCAATTCCCGAAAGAGATAGCCTCTTAGTGCAAACCGTTGAAGGCATGTCAAAAAAATTTAATTTGGACATTCGGAACTTAAGTGAAGTAACGAAGATAAACCGTGAGAAGAAAACAGTTGAAGTCAAAAACTTGAAAACGGGCTTATTATATGAAGAAACTTTCGACTATCTGGTTTTATCACCCGGTGCAAGCCCAATTAAGCCTCCTATCCCCGGCATTGAAGAAGCCGAAGATTTGTTCACGTTAAGGAATATTCCTGATACGGATAAAATTAAAGCTTATGTCGACGAGAAACAGCCGAAAAAAGCTGCCGTTATTGGCGGTGGTTTTATCGGAATCGAAATGGCTGAAAATCTTTGGGAGCGCGGAATTGAAGTAACATTAGTCGAAATGGCAAACCAAATCATGGCTCCGATCGACTTTGAAATGGCGGCAATCCTTCATCAGCATCTCCGTGAAAAAGGGGTAAAGCTGATATTGGAAGATGGCGTGAAGTCTTTTGAAAATAATGGAAAGCGTATTATGCTAAACAGCGGGATTGCTATTGATACAGATATGATCATTTTAGCAATCGGTGTAAAACCTGAAAGCAAGCTTGCTAAGGAAGCAGGCCTCGAAATTGGCGAACGCGGCGGAATTAAAGTAAATGAACGTATGCAGACAGCTGATTCAAGCATTTTTGCAATTGGGGACGCCATTGAAGTGACAGACTACATCAATAGCAAACCAACGCAAATTCCGCTTGCTTGGCCGGCAAACCGCCAGGGCCGGATTGTAGCAGACGTCATGAACGGTATTGACGCAAAATACCCTGGAACTCTTGGTACATCTATCGCAAAAGTATTCGATATGACCGTTGCCGCTACAGGAAATAATGAAAAAACATTGAAACGCCTAGGCATTTCTTATGACGTGGTTCATGTGCACCCAAGCTCTCACGCAGGCTACTACCCTGGCGCATTCCCAATCGCGCTTAAACTGATCTTTGACCGTGAGACAGGCAAAATTTTTGGGGCCCAGGCTGTTTCTTATGATGGAGCAGATAAGCGCATAGACGTTTTGGCAACAGCCATAAAAGGCGGACTAACCATCTTTGATCTGCCAGATCTTGAACTTGCTTATGCACCGCCATTCTCTTCTGCCAAAGACCCTGTTAATATGGCAGGTTACGCAGCCAAGAATATTGCGGAAGGTCTTGTAGAAACCATTCAGTGGCATGAAATAAATGACCTGATTGAACAAGGCAAAACGGTGATCGATGTACGTGAAGAGATCGAGCGCGATATGGGCTTTATTGAGGGATCCACCAATATTCCTTTAGGCGAGCTGCGTGAACGCCTTGCTGAATTACCGCAGGATGAGGAAATTTATATCTACTGCCAGGTCGGCCTGCGCGGATATCTGGCAACGCGAATTTTAGTGCAAAATGGCTTTAACGTGAAGAACCTTGATGGCGGCTATAAGACCTATTCCTGTGTGTACGATCCAGGTGCGAAAAGCTGCAGCACTACGGAATCTAAAAAAGCAGAAGCTGCCAAGCCTGAAGCTGCAGAAAAAGAAGCTTCCCCTGTAACTGTCCTGAATACATGCGGCCTATCCTGCCCTGGACCGATCATGAAGGTACACAAACAATTGAAAGAAATGAGTGACGGAGACATTGTTGAAGTGCATGCTACTGATCCAGGGTTCACCAAAGACCTGACCTCATGGTGTGCAAAAACCGGCAACACACTAATTCGTACAGATTTTGAAGAAAAGGTTTTTAAAGCGTTTATCAAGAAGGGACAGCAAGTGCCTGTCGGGGTATAAATAATGGATCAGGAAGCTGGCCAGAATTGCGGCCAGCTTTTTGTTTTTCCAGCCGCGGATGTAAGCATGATCTCTCAGTTAATGTGGTATAATGTCGAAAAAGGAGGTGAAAAAATGGAGAAAATTCTTAATGAAATTTTAAGTACTTTAAAAGATCATTCTAAAAGATTTGATTCAATCGATGAAAAATTCGATTCTATTGACGAAAGATTCGTTTCAATCGATGCAAAACTCGTTTCAATCGATGAAAGTTTTAATTCTATAGGCGGAGATCTAGCTGATGTAAAAATACGGCTTGGCAGTGTTGAGGACAAAATAATCAGTGTTGATGGCAGATTAGACAGTGTTGAGGACCGATTAACCAGTGTTGATGGCAGATTAGACAGTGTTGACGACAAATTAGTCAGTGTTGATGGCAGATTAGGCAGTGTTGATGATAGATTACAGACCCTTTCTGAACAAATCGACAACAATGCAACCGAATTTAGAAGCCATTTTAAGCACATTGAAACAAAGCTAGAACAGCATGAAGAAACCTTTCATCTAATTTCTGATACTTTAATAGGTACGCAAATCGATATTGAACACCTCAGCAAAAAGAGCGGATTGCATGAAACAGAAATTAATCAGCTCAAGAAGCGAATTCACTCCTAGCAGCATTCCACTCTGGCAGATAGCTTAATTCCATAAAAAAGAAAAAGCATTTGCCGACTCTAGGTCAGTAAATGCTTTTTTTAATGAAATAAGACAATATTTCTTTTATAAATTCCATTTTTTCTTTTAAAAAACTTCATTTTCTTCAATAATTTATCAGCCGGGTTATTTTAACAAGCTGGCATGAGCCCACCGCATCTATTTTCATTGCTAATTTCTTAATTATCTTCAACTTTGATCATTTTATCATCAACTTCCTTGATATATCGGCAACTCGCCCGTTTTATCGTCAACCAGGTTCATGTGAGAGATATAGAACAAAGAAGCTTTATTTCGCTGCCGAGGATTGCAGCATTTGATTCATGCTGCCGCTCTTATACCCTGTTAAGTCCATAGCCACATATTTAAAGCCAAGCTGTTTCAGCTCTACAGAAACTTGCTCATGGTAGGTAAGGAGGTTTGCCATATCCTGCGGTTCTACTTCTATTCTGGCAATTTCATTGTGAACCCGTACTCTGACCTGCTTAATGCCAAAGCTTTTAATAAATTGCTCAGCCTGATCCACCTTCTTTAGCTTTTCAATCGTAATTTTTTCACCATAGGCTATTCTGGAGGATAAACAGGCAAGCGAAGGTTTGTCCCAATTATCTAGGCCAAGCTCCTTGGATCGGATGCGAATATCCTCTTTTGTTATATCCGCTTCCGCCAGCGGCCCTCTCACATTTCTTTCCATAGCAGCTTTCACGCCTGGACGATGTTCACCTAAATCATCTTTAATAAGTCCAAATGTCAAGTTTTTGTAGCCTTGCTCGATCATAATAGGATAAAGCTCATCGAACAGCCCTTTTTTACAGTAGTAGCATCTGTTCAAATCATTCTCTGCATAGCCAGGGATGGAAAGCTCCGACATCTGTATGACTTGGTGCGGGGCATTTAATGCCTTTGCTATTCGTATCGTTTCCTCCAGCTCAGAGCGAGGGAACGATTCAGAATCGGCCGTAATAGCCAAAACATTTTCTTTTCCTAATGTATCCAATGCCACTTTTAATAAATAGGTACTGTCCACACCACCGGAAAAAGCGATGATGATGCTTTCCATATCTGATAAAATCTTTTTCAGGTGCTGCTCTTTTTCTAAACTGAGGTGTATATCCATAGGTTGTATCCTCCTTTATTAAATGGCTATGAGGCATTATTTACTCGTGACCCAGCCTCCCGCCAATGCAGAAAATTGCTTTGCCTTTTCTGTGAGGGCCAAATAATCCTCATCCGAATGTAGCTTCTTTGCATTTACCAGCGAACTGCCCACTCCTGCAGCCACCGCCCCTGCGTTCAAATAGTCCTGGATATTTTCAACGCCTATGCCCCCTGTTGGCATTAATGGGATATGGGGAAGCGGTCCCTGCAGGCTTTTAAAATAGGAGACACCCATTACATCCGCTGGAAACACTTTGATCAGATCCCCGCCATTTTCATAAGCCGTCAGAATTTCGGTCGGCGTTAGGGCACCTGGAATACTGAGGACACCATAGCGTTTTGCCATTTTAATGGTTTCGGCATTAACGGTTGGCGAAAAAATGAATTCTGCCCCCGACATAATCACTGCGCGCGCTGTTTCCGGATCCAGCACCGTCCCTGCCCCGACGATGACCTCATTTCCAAACTCTTCTTTTACTTTTTCAATTAACGTGCAAACCTTGGGTGTTTCGACTGTAATTTCAAATGTGCTGACACCGCCAGCCTGCAGCGCATGGGCAATGGGCAAAATCTGATCTGGCCGTGCACCGCGAATAACGGCAACAATTTTGCGCTTCTTTAATTCTTCTAACTTGTTCACTGATTTTCCTCCTTTTTTATCTCGTAACATCGTCCAGGCCGCCATTCATAAAAGACGCAAGATCAGATCGATTGGGCAATCCTTCTGCATCGCCATTCACCATGGTTACCATTGCTCCCATCGCATTGCCCCGCCGCACTGCTTCTTCCAGCGCTATTCCGTCCAGCAGTCCTGACAGCACACCCGCTGCAAATGCATCGCCTGCTCCAACCGGATCTACTACCCGCTCTACCGTAAACCCCGGAATTCTTGTCATTGGAAGAGATGAGGAAGATAGCAGCGCCCCTTCCTTGCCCAGCTTCATAATGACTGTTTCAATGCCAAGAGCGTGAAATTGTTCAACATACTCCTCCGGTGTGCCGGTGCCGAATAAGAATTCCGCTTCCGAAATGCCTGGAAGGACAATATCGCTTTCAGAGGCATATTTTTTCAAAAACTGGCGCGCTTCTTCTTCATCTCGCCAAATTTTCAAACGGAGATTTGGATCAAACACAATTTTCGTGCCATTTTCTTTCGCGGTACCGATGGCTTTTTCCAGCATCTCACGGCACGATACACTGAGCCCTGGCGTTATGCCTGTAATATGAAGATATTCAGAATCAGATATGGAGTCCTCCTGCAGCCATTCAGAACTCATTTTGCTGGCGGCGGAATTTTTTCTGTAGTAATAAACACGCGTGTCGTTCAAGCGCCTGAATTCTTTAAAAAACACACCGGTCGGTGCACTTGGATCGCGTGTCACATAAGACACATCCACTCCTTCACCGCGGATGAATGACAGCATGGCATCACCGAATTCATCCTCCCCAAGACGGCTGATCCATCTTGATCGATGGCCGAGACGGCTCAATCCGATGGCAACATTGGACTCTGCCCCGCCGAATTTCATTGAAAAAGAATGGGCATGGCGAAGCATGCCCTCTTCATTCGGTGTAAATAGAGCCATCGTTTCCCCGATTGTTACAACATCCATGTCTATCAGCCCTCTTTCTTCTGTGAATCACCTTTTACGTAATTGGATAAGGTTCCGATATTTTCAATGGTAATACTCATTCTGTCACCGTCTTTAAGCCACACCTTGGGATTCCGGCCCATTCCGACTCCAGGCGGTGTTCCAGTTGCAATTAAATCGCCTGGTCTAAGTGTCATCGACTGTGATAGGAATGAAATGATCTGAGGAATGGTAAAGATTAAGTTGCTTGTATTGGAGTCCTGCATGATTTCCCCATTGAGTTCGAGTGAGATTGCCAGGTTGTGAGGATCTCCAGCTTCCTCGTTTGTCACGATCACAGGCCCTGTTGGAGCAAAGGTGTCAGCTGTTTTCCCGCGGGACCATTGTCCGTCTTTAAATTGCAAATCACGGGCGCTAATGTCATTCATGATGGTATAGCCAAATACGTAATCGTTTGCCTCTTCTTCCGATACCCGCTTTGCTTCTTTCCCTATGACAATGGCCAGCTCGGCTTCAAAATCGACTTCACTTGAATTAATGGGAATCTCTACAGCATCATTATGGCCGGCAATGGCATTAGCATATTTAGAAAAGATCACCGGCGAGGCGGGCGGCTCCATCCCGGTTTCCCTGCAATGATCAATATAATTAAGGCCCACACAAATGATTTTTTCCGGGGCTGGAATCGGCGGAAGAATCTTCACATCAGAGATTGGAAAAACAGCAGCATCACTGTCACGCTGATTAATCAGGTTTTCAGCAAGCGGCAGCAGCTCTTCGCTTTTTTCTATAAAGGTTTTCAGACACTTCGGAAATCGGTCTCCTCCCAGCAAGGTTAAGCTGATGGCTTTCTCTCCCTGAACCACGCCAATATGCTGTTGTAAATGAATGGTGAAAGCAGCTAGTTTCATATTCAGCACCTATCCTTTCTTACGTTAGGGCATAAGGTGTTTTTTCACCTTTTAAAACCTGAACGATATTTTTCGCAGCCTTTTGACGAAGCTCAACCATTGCTTCCTCGGAATACCAGGCACTATGCGGAGTGATGAGTACATTGTCCATATTGAGAAGCGGACTATCTAGGCTAACCGGCTCTTCTTCGGTAACATCAAGGGCGGCACCGGCAATTATTCCTTTTTCAAGCGCTTCTATAAGAGCCGTTTCATCGATAATCGGACCGCGGGCAGTATTAATGATGACGGCATTTTTCTTCATTTGGCTGAAGCGTTCTGCATTTAGCAGATGGAAGGTATCCTTGATAAGCGGTACATGCACCGATAAATAGTCGGCTTCCCGGATGATTTCATCAAGCTCCATTTTTTGAACCCCCACGGCAGCCATATCTTCTGTGGAAACAAACGGGTCGTATGCAGCCGTTTTAAAACCAAGAGGCTTCACCTTTTCAATAAACCGGCGCGGAATGCGGCCAAAGCCAAGAACCCCTACTGTCTGCTCGTTAAAGCGATGAATCGGTACACAGGCTTTGAAGTCCCAGTTGCCTTTTTTCACTTCATTATTTAATAGAGTCACTTTGCGCGCCCATGATAATAAAAGAGCCAGTGCATGGTTCGAAACCTCTTCCATCCCGTAATCCGGAACGTTTGCAACTGTGATGCCTTTTTCATTCGCAGCATCCAGATCAATCGTATTGACACCCACGCCATAGCGGGAAATAACCTTGGCATTTTCAAGCGATTCGATTACAGAGCGCGATATTGGCGCATATTGATTTAAAATCGCATCGGCATGTTTTGCCTGCTCGATAACCTCAGCTTCTGTTTTGCATTGCGCTTTGACGAATTCAATTTCAAGGCCGCTTTCCGCAAATACATCTTCTTCATATTTCAAATTCTCAAATTCATAGTCTGTTAACAGTACTTTAAAAGCCATCCTATTTCACTCCTAATAGATATAGTAAGAAATCCCTGGAACAGCATGGGGCCGCTTCAGGGATCGATTGTTATTTAGCTAACGTTTTTTCAACCTTCGGAATTCCAAGCCCCTCTGCACCAAGCTCTGAGGTTTTTGCTTCCGGATAATAGCGCTCAATCATTTGAACGCCAATGGATGCACGGCGGACACGTTCTTTTACTAATGAAATATTCGTGCTTTCCCATTGCTTTCCTGAAGGGTAAACATCCGGATGATTACGAAGGCCGAATTTAATATAAACGGGAGCCAGCACCCGAATGATTTCCGGGATCTCATAGTAGCGCAGAAATCCGCCGAAATTATCCGGAACCTCTACATACAAATCGATCGGAATATCAATGGCCTGTCGGATCGCAGCCAGTTTAGCCAGCGGCAATGCAGAAGGTACATTGTAGGTATCTGCCCCGATATCCTGCATTAATTTTACGGATACTGGATTAGCCGAGCCCATTTGAACGGAAACCTTCACAACAAAGTCCTCCGGCAGCTGTCCCTTCTTTTTCATTTCTTTTGTTAAAAGAAGGAGTCCTTCATCAGCCACAAGTGCGCCCCTTAAACCAAGTGCGGCACCACGCTTTAAATCTTCCATTGCATAGACGAGCTGATCGGCTCCTTCGTGGCGAAGCGCCTGAGATTTGCCGCCCGATGTAAACGGAGCTGCACTGATATCCCATGTGCCTCGCGGACCTACGAATAAGCTTAATTCCATTCCGCGTTCTGCTGTCAGATCACACATTTCTTTGATTTCTTCATCTGTTTGAAGCATAATGCCGCTTCCCTGGGAGACGCGGTGAATCGTCAAGCCGAGGCGATCGATTTCTTCAAGCGTGGCTTTTAACGCTTCAGGACCTTCAACGCTCGGAATTTCAACCCGGTATTGTGCACCGTCCGGGAATCTTTTCGTCGAAGTCGGCAACTCTTGGAAATCACTGGATGGATAGCCTAATTGTTCAAGCAATTCGCGGGATTCTTTCATGATTGGACGCCTTCTTTCGTTTCAATAGTTTTTAATAGATTACGAACATTTTCACGCAGATCGGCAGGGTATACATCAAACGGAACACGGTGCCCCGCTGCTGTATCAAACCAGCGCTGGTGAACAGCTTCTTTCATCGAGGTAAAAAACGTCGGGCAATAGGTGTAAACATCCATAAGCTTTGAAATCAGCTGATGGTTCCTCTGCGCTTCAGCAAAATCTCCTCTTTGATAAGATTCATATAAATCCACTGATATTTCCGGAGCAAAAACGGCGCTGCCATTAATGCTGCCATCTGCACCGATCATTTGCGCCGGGAGCATATGCTCATCAAAAGCGGAGAAAACAAGGAAATCTGGGCGAACTTTTTTCACCTCTGTGATCACTTGGCGAATGTGGCCAAAATCACCGACAGTTTCTTTAATGCCTGCAATATTCGAATGATCTTTGGCCAATTTAACGATTAGCTCAACAGGCAAATTTTGGCCGGTTAATTGCGGGATATTATAAATAAACACTGGCAGCTCAGTATGGCTGGCAACAGTTGAATAAAAGCGGTAAAGCTGCTCATCGGAAAGCTTCCAGTAGTATGGGCTGACAGCCAGTACACCATCTGCTCCCAAATCTTCTGCATAAGAAGTCAATTCAAGAACTTCCTTGAGCGCAGTATGGCCTACACCAACCATCACTTTTACACGTCCATGGATGTGTTTAATCATTTCCCTTACATAAAGCTTCCGCTCTTCCATTGAAAGAGAAGAAAACTCGCCGGAGCTGCCCATCAACAAAATACCATGAATATTCTGCGAAATTAACTTATCAAGATAGCGTCTGTTTAGCTCCAGATCCAGATTTCCCGCTTCGTCAAATAAGGTGACGACCGGTGGAATAATTCCATGAAAGCCCATTATGTTCTCCTCCTTTTCCTTACCATTCGGCAATGCTGCCATCTTCATGACGCCAAATAGGATTTTTCCAGTCATGTCCGACTTCCGCTGCCTGTTTAACTTTTTCTTCGTTAATATCAATACCAAGGCCAGGCTGATCCGGGATGTTTACATAGCCATCTTTATAGGCAAATACTTCAGGGTTATTGATATAATCCAAAATGTCCATTCCCTGGTTATAGTGAATGCCAAGGCTTTGCTCCTGAATGATGAAATTCGGAGTAGAGGCATCCAGATGAACAGATGAAGCAAGCGTCATTGGCCCCAATGGACAATGCGGTGCAATGGACACATCATAGGCTTCAGCCATCGCGGCAATTTTCTTTCCTTCCAGAATACCGCCTGTGTGGGAAAGATCTGGCTGGATAATATCCACATATCCGTCCTGCAGAAGCTGCTTAAATCCCCAGCGCGTATACATTCTTTCTCCGGTTGCAATCGGACAGGTCGTATGAAGCGCTATTTCACGAAGAGCTTCATTATTTTCCGGCAGCACCGGTTCTTCAATGAACATAGGGCGGTACGGTTCAAGCTCTTTCACAAGTGTTTTGGCCATTGTTTTATGGATGCGGCCGTGGAAATCAACCCCGATGCCAAAGTCTTTTCCGAGCGCCTCGCGAATGGATGCAACGCGTTCAATGACTGCATCCACTTTTGAAAAACTGTCTATGTAGTTCATTTCTTCCGAGGCATTCATTTTAATCGCTTGAAAGCCTTGTTCCTGTTTTTCTTTAGCTGCCGCAGCCACATCAGCTGGCCGGTCGCCCCCGATCCAGGAATACACTTTAATTTTCTGACGCGCTTTGCCGCCGAGCATTTCATAGACAGGTATATTGTAATACTTGCCTTTAATATCCCAGAGAGCCTGCTCAATGCCGGAGATCGCGCTCATAAGAATCGGTCCGCCCCGGTAAAAACCGCCCCTGTACAGTGTTTGCCATATGTCTTCGATGTCATTGGGGTTGCGGCCAATGATATAGTCTGATAGTTCATTGACTGCCGCCTTCACGGTTTCGGCGCGACCTTCAACCACCGGCTCTCCCCACCCGGAAATGCCTTCATCCGTTTCAATCTTTAAAAACAGCCAGCGCGGCGGAACTTTATATAATGAAAGTTTCGTAATTTTCATATGGGCACCTCGCAACATTTTTATAAAAAGGAGATTTCTATTTCGGGAAATCTCCTTTTTATGGTGGTAATCGTTTTTTTGCTTTACTTGTTTAATCGAGTTGAAAATATGAATTTATTAATTTTTCCGATCCATTAAGAACCTTTGATGAAGACCGTTTTAATAGCTGTATAAAACTCTTTCGCAGCTTCACCCTGTTCGCGTGAGCCTGTGCTTGAGGCTTTCATGCCGCCGAATGGCGCCTGCAGTTCTACTCCTGCACTTTCCGCATTAATACGGACAAGACCTGCTTCGATTTCATCAATGAATTCCAGAATGGAGCTGATATCGGAAGTAAAGATGGATGCGCTCAATCCGTATTTTGTATTGTTTGCTAGGTCAATGGCTTCTTCCAGGTCAACTGCTCGAATAAGAGCGATCACTGGCCCGAAAATCTCTTCCTGTGCAATCGCCATATCTGGTGTCACTTCTTCAAAAATCGCTGGTTTAACGAAGAAGCCTTTATCATATTCTCCGCCTGTCAGCACTTCGCCGCCATGGACCAGTCTCGCACCTTCATTTTTCCCAATCTCGATGTACTTATTGAACGTGTTGAATTGGCTTTCGCTTGCACAAGGCCCCATCCAGATGCCCTCTTCAAGGCCATTTCCGACTGTGATTTTTTCGGAAGCTTCGATAAGCTTTTGCTTGAATTCGTTATAAACATCGGCTTCTACGATGACGCGGCTTGAAGCCGTACATTTTTGTCCTGATGAGCGGAATCCGCCGCTGATGACCGCTTCAACAGCCTGGTCAAGATTAGCATTTTTCGCAACAATGACAGGGTTCTTTCCGCCCATTTCAAGCTGGAACTTGATGCCGCGAGCAGCAGCTGCTTTCGCTACGCTTTGTCCGACACTTTCTGATCCTGTAAAAGTAATGGCATTCAATTTAGGATGATCGATCAATCCCTGGCCGATCTCAGAGCCTGAGCCCGTTACAAAGTTTAAGACACCTTCAGGAAAGCCGGCCTCTGCAAAGCACTCGACCACCTTAGCAGCTGTAACAGCCGCTTCACTGGCAGGCTTGAATACCACTGTATTTCCGTATACAAGGGCAGGCGCAATTTTCCAGATCGGAATCGCAACCGGGAAGTTCCAAGGAGTGATCACACCTACAACTCCAAGCGGCGCACGCTTTGTGAACATAAGGGCATCTTTATCGGTTGATGGAATCACATCCCCCTCTTTGCGCATACCTTCTCCTGCATAATAACGAAGAATCGCGATGCCTCGGGCTGTTTCTCCTTTTGCTTCAGGAAGGGTCTTTCCCATTTCTCTTGTCATGCTTTCCGCAATTTCATCCAGTCTTGATTCAAGGATGTTTGCTGTCTGGAACAATAGCTGGCCTCTTGCCGACTGGCCAAGCTTGCGCCATGCTTTTTTCGCATTGAATGCCGCCTCTACAGCCTGGTTCAGCTCTTCCTCAGTAGATTTTTGCACATAGCCCACTGCTTCCTTTGTAGCCGGGTTAATGCTTTCAATAACTTTGCCGGATGCTGATTCTTTCCATTCATTATTAATAAAATTGCTGTACGTTTTTGTTTCGATTGTAGTTTTCATGTTATTACCTCTCCTTTTAGTTAATTTATGCTTAACGGACTCAGTCACCCGCGGGCGGTCAGAGAATCCTTGGCGCGGCTGATGAGTAATTCTGCAAAACAAGCATTTGGCCGATAACTGGCCAGTTTCGGCCGATAAAATCATGAATTTGGCCGTTAAATGGCCGTTTTTGGCCGATAAATTCATGAATTTGGCCGTTAAACTACTATTTGACTTGCTGCAAAATACCTTTTGGCCGGTATATCCGGTGGTTTGGCCGGTATTTTCCTAAAAATGGCCGGTAAATGTTATCCGGCCCGCTATCCGAGTCTGAAAATCTTCTAATTTAGGTTATTTAGCCGTTTTTTTCTAATTCCAGCCGGTAAATGCCAAGCCTTTTATTAAAATGTTGGACCAATACGCCAAATTCCGAAGTCGTGCTGCTTCAATATTTCTGCTTTTGTCAATTTTCCATTTGCTACAGCCTGGATTTCTTTCATGATGCGTCCGCCGACTTCTCCTACTGTTTCTTTGCCGTCAACGATAGGTCCTGCATCAAGATCCATGTTTTCGTTCATGCGTTCGAACATCGGTGTATTTGTTGAAATTTTAATAACTGGAGCGATCGGTGACCCGGTCGGTGTGCCGCGCCCGCTCGTAAATAGGACGATTTGTGCGCCTCCAGCCACCATACCTGTTAACTGTTCAATATCATGGCCCGGCGTATCCATCCAGACCAGCCCTTTTTTGGTTGGAATCTGTGCATAGTCAATGACTTCTTCCAATCGGCTTGTACCCGATTTGGTTGCAGCCCCAAGCGACTTTTCTTCGAGAGAGCTTAGCCCGCCTTCAATGTTGCCAGGGCTCGGATTGCCGGTACGAATGTCAACGCCCATTTGGATCGAGCGATTTTCCATCATTTTAATGACGGCATACGCTTTTTTGGCGACTGAGTCATTCGCTGCACGGTTGGCAAGTAAATGCTCTGCACCGATTAATTCGGTCGTTTCGGCTAAAATCGCGGTGCCGCCCTGTTCAACGATCATGTCGCTTGTGCGCCCAACAGCTGGATTTGCCGAAAGGCCGGAGCATGCATCAGATCCCCCGCATTCTGTACCGACGATTAATTCGCTGAAATCGCATAGCTCCCGCTGTACCATAGAGGCATCCTGAACCATTTTTACCGCTATTTTTGCCACCTCGGCAATCGTTTGAAGCGTTCCTCCATGTTCCTGGATCGATACTGTTTCCACAGGCTTTCCGCATTTGGCGATTTCATCCCCAATGCGGTGTGCCTGATGGGTTTCACAGCCAAGGCCGAGAACGATCACACCGTAAACATTTGGGTTCATCCCCATTCCGGCATATGTTCTGGCCGTCTGGTCATAGTCCGTTCCAACCTGTGCACAGCCATGCTGGTGTATGAATGTAACCGTTCCGCTGACAAGCTCTGTCACCCGCTGGGCAGTTTGCGTTGCACATGTAATTGTTGGCAGTATAAGCACATGATTTCTTACCCCAACGCGGCCATCAGGACGGCGGTAACCCCAAAATTGAAGTTTCTCATTGAACAACTTTGTCACCTCTTCCTCTTTTGCCTTCCAGATTATGAACATGCACATGTTCCCCGGCATCGATCGGGACGACTGCCGCCCCGATCACTTCACCATATTTAATAATGTCATCCCCCTGGGGAATGGCTCTGACAGCGAATTTATGGCCAAAGCGGATAGGCTCAAGAATCCTGACTGTTTTTTCGATGCCCTCTGCTTTGACAATCACTTCAGCTTCTGCAGGTATATCTGAAAGAGCGACAGCTACACTATCTTTCTCGTTTAAATAAAGTGTTTTATACTCACTCATTTCCTCACCCCTTAGCGGCTTGCCTCGCTTTTTCGCTTTGGACAACCGGGTTATTCAGAACGCCGATTCCAGGGATTTCAATTTCAATCCGGTCATTTTCGGCTAATGTAAATTCATTTGGCGGTACAACACACGTTCCTGTTAGGAGTACCGTTCCGTCAAAAATATCATTATCAAGCACTAAGTAATGGACAAGCTCATCCAGCGTGCGCTTCAGCTGATTGACCTTCGCATCCCCGTAAAAGACAAGCTCTTCATCGCGGTAAATGCGGCAAATAATTTGGAATTCATAAGGGTCTGAAACAGCTTCTGCCAATACAATAGCCGGCCCAATGGAGCAAGAGTTTTTCCAAACCTTTGCCTGCGGCAGGTAAAGCGGGTTTTCACCTTCAATGTCACGGCAGCTCATGTCGTTACCAGCCGTGTAGCCAAGGACATTTCCCTCTTTATCAATAACCAGGCCCAGCTCAGGCTCCGGAATTTGCCAGTTGGAATCTGAACGGAGATAAACAGGATCATTCGGTCCTACCGTTCTTGCAGCCGTTGATTTAAAGAAAATTTCCGGTCGTACGGCATCATAGACTTTGTCATAAAACGTCTCACGGTCAAGCTTGCCTTGAGTTGCTTCATAGTTTCGCGCTTCTCTGCTTTTTTTGTATGTCACGCCTGATGCCCAAACTTCTGGAGCATCAATCGGAGTTGTTAGCTGAAGGCCTTCCAATGGCTGCTTTTCTGCTTCAGCCGCAATTTGTTTTACAATATCAAATGCCGTTCTATTATCTTCTCGTGCTTTGGCAATCAACGACATAAAATCGCTGAATGGAAGGTCTGCTACTTCATTTTCATTTGTCACAGCTGCAAGTTGTTTTTCATTTTCTTTTAGGTAGCGAATAATTCTCATTGTTTATTCCTCCTGAATGACCGATTGTCATTTTTTATATTTTTTGATACTCATAACCGAGATCCTGTGAAATGCTCGTGCTGCAATCTTTTAATATGCCTACGTAATGCTCGCGGGTTTCATCTGTAACTTTTGTAGCCGGCATGGACATGCTTATGCCTGCTATAACCTTGCCTGAATAATCCTTGATCGGAACAGCGAAGCAGACAATGCCTGGTTCGTTTTCTTCATTATCCACTGAATATCCGGCCATCCGGACATGGTCGATCTCCGAAAGTAATTCTTCCTTTGAAGATATCGACTTTGGTGTTTGCTTTGTGTATTGATAGTTTTTAAGAAACTGGTCCAGTTCGGCATCTGTTTTCGTCGAAATTAGCGATTTGCCCACCGCGCTTGTATGAACGGGAACACGGCGGCCAATGCGGGAATAAAGGACGGTAACACCGCTTCCTTCAACCTTATCGATGTAAACGCCTTCCTGACCGTCCAAGATGACCAGATGGACCGTCAAGTTCGTTGTCGCTGATAGCCTTTCAAGATGCTGTCTGGCCACTTTGCGCAAATCGAGATTGCTTAGAACCATATTGCCCCGTTCAAAAAGCTTCAGGCCAAGCCGATACTTTCCATTCTCCTCATTTTGCGAGATATACCGCTGTTCCTGTAAGGTTTTTAAGAGCGAATGAACGGTGCTTTTATGCAGGTTCATTCGCTTGCTGATTTCAGTAATGGATAATTCTCTCTCCCGCTCGTCAAATAAATCCATTATTTTTAATGCGCGTTCCACTGATTGGATAATAGGCATTTCCGCTCACTCTCCTAGTTCTATTTAGCCTAATTTTACAGGATATTTGACGAGCATGCCTTATTTTGAAATCGTGCTTTTTTCATGCATGATAATATCTTTCTCATAATCCAGCACTGCATCTTCCACAACAGCCAATGGAACAACACCATTTGCAGCATCGGTATGGCCATACATGCGATTGCTTGCTGCAACCAGCTTCTGGCGTGCTTTCATTCGCATTTTTCTCTCTTCTGCAAGTGTTCGTCTATCTTCTTTTACGCTGTCTGAAAATAAGTGAACAACGTTTCCTGCGAAAAGCTGGGCTCTGTCAACAAAATCAATGCGGCGTCCTCGAAGCTGAAGGTGAACAACGTCACCAGTCTGAAGGAAACCAATTCCTCCATCTTCATAGGCTTCAGGTGTCATATGCCCGATTGCTGCACCATACGTGACACCAGAATAGCGTCCATCACTAATGATGGTTGCCAGTTTTTTCATCACGCGGTTGGCATTAATATGCTGCATTGGCGTGAACATCTCAGGCATTCCGAATGCCACAGGACCCTGACCGGCAATCACAACTGAAATTTTTAAAATGCCTTTTTCAGCCATTTCGTCAAATAATTTTTCGTATGTTTCTTCTTTTAGCAGTTCCCATTCTTCCTTATTGTTATATTTAAGAGTTTCAAGGAGCAGGTTATGATCAAATAATTTTTTCTCTTTTATACTGTTCAAGAGATTTGAGTCCAGCAGGCTTTTATTCGCATCATCTTCATTCTCGAAATAAAGGACGAATGCAAGCTTGTCATCGAACTGGTCAAGCTGAGGCGTCGGCATGCCGCTTATTTTTACAACAGCGCTTTCAAAGAAGTTTCCTTGCAGCACATCTACCCCGCTGAATGTCCTGCGCGGCGTTGATAGGATCACTGGGTTTTCTTTAACACTTACAGCTTTCAAGCTTTGTGTAATAGCCAATCTTTCTCTCCATGTTCTGGCTGCAACAGTCGGAGCATCCTGATCCATTGGTACCCCGTTTTCAATCAGTTCATAAAAGAGTGTTTCCATCCCTCTGCTCGTACCGCTGCAGCACTGCATGGCGAGCGAGTAAATATCGCGCCCTTCCGTCAGGCTGTAGTCAAACAGATCCGGTATTGGGTGCTCATGATGAATGCGATCCAAGTCCCATAAGCTGAATTTGTATCCTGCATAGAGCATGCCTGCAACGATATGCATCATCAGGTTAGTGGATCCGCCAGAGGCGCTGTGGATGCGAATGGCATTTTTAATGTTTGCAGCAACAATATTGGAGACGCCATATTTTTCTTCATTGATCATGGTGGCAAAACTGTCAAGAACGGCATTGATCTGCCTTTGTGTTGGCGGATCTGTCAGCAGTTCAACTGCTGGATGAACTAAGCCCATTCCGGCAACCAAATGGCGGGAACTATTGCCCGTTCCATTAAAAGCACACACACCGCCCTGGCCATCACATGTTGCAACTGCCAGCCGCATTTCAAAATACTTATGCTGTTCTTTGGTTATAATGCCCCGTTCATAGGCACGCTCGAAAACTCCCTGGAAAGCTGTATTGGATGAGCATTGCAGGATATAGGCCATTGTGTCGCGCAAATCAATCGCCACATCTGAGGCACCTTCCGCCTCTGCTTTTTTCGCCAGCTCTTCCAGCTCGGCGATGACATCATCCGGAATCGAACCGCCTTCCAAAACATGTGCTGGTGCAAATGTTGCAAAAAACGGAGCCTCACCGCGGTCGCGCCTTACACGGTCTACATGTGCCAATGCGCTTACAACACCAAGAGGCTGTTTATCGCACCCTTGAATGACAAATGCACCGTGATAACTATGTGCTTCAAGCTGGTTGACAACCATTTGGGCAACAGCGTTTCGGCTTTGCAGGGAATAGCTCATGCCCTGATTGCTTTGAGCTGTACCGTCGCACATTACCGGAGTAGAAAAGTAAAAGGGAACGCCTCCGTTTTGCCAAATGCGGATTGCCGCCCGAGCGGAAGTTTGATAATCCATTATGTGAGCCGGGTGATCCGATGAACCGCCGATAATAGCAATACGAGGGGCATTAACCTCCAGGCGGTTATAGATTTCTTCGAGTGTCCAATCCGGCTTTCCGCCTTCATATGAGGAACCAAGTGTCAATTTTGCACGGTCAAGCAGACCCGCTACCGTAATTGGTTCATTGGCTTTCCCCTGCACGTTATCACGGTAAGGGTTTACAGGATTATCAATAAGTGGATATAAATGTTTCATGTCAACACTCCTTATCTATCAATCTGCAAAAATAGCAAATCATTTTGCAGCTATTTTTCGAATTAATCGAGCACCAATTCTTCCAGCTCTGAAATAATGTCCAGATTGCTATTTTGTTTGGCTTCGTCAATCAGGCTTTCCGAGATCCAAATCTCTCCGATGTCTAATGTATTCTTGATTCTAACGGCTCTTACCTTGTTTAAATCAAAGGCATTGCAGGTTTTAATAGCAGCCTTGACCGCAAGCTCTTTTGTTTCAAGCACCATCGGCAGTTTAATGACTTCAATAACGGTGCTTGTCAATGCGTTCGCATAGCCTTTTTCCCAGATAATCTCATCCACAACCGCCTTGGTTGTCATGTCCGCCATGCCAATGCCATTTGCATTGCCATGCGTTTTTTCTGTGAGGCCGAGCACAACTGTTCTTTTAATATCGGGTCCGCCAGTGGCGTAAGGTGTAGCAAAATTCCCTGTTATATTCGGATCCATCCCATCCCCTGAAATATCCTTGCCAAGCTCATCTACTATCAGAACATCAAACTCATCAAAATGAATTTTGGGCATTAAGGATTTCGCTTCTTCTAATAATTCGGGCTCGGCTTTTTCCAGATCTTCTGCCGGGACCGCGATGACTTTTGCCACCTTGTCATATGCATTTTCAAGAGAAGCAAGGCCGAAAATGATCGGCGCTTTCGATAAGGAGATTTTGGCCATTTCAGGCACATGCTCTGCCATATATTTAAAGCTATAGGCATGCGCGGCTTCTGCCCCTTTTTGCTTGCCAAGCCCGATCGTAATCATTTTCATTAGCCCGCTTTCAATGGGACCCCGGAAAGCTGTATGGGGCTTAATCCGGTTAATGACGACAATTTTATCTGCTTCATAGGCGTTTTGATCAATGTAGACCGGGAGTCCATTTGGAAGTTCGCCAATTTTGACCACTTCCATGGAAGATTTAATCGGTGCCCCGACAGCTTCTTCCGTCACACCCAATTGCTGAAGCACATCAATCTGGCCTTCGTCTGTCGCCCCGCCATGGCTTCCCATTGCCGGAACGATAAACGGCTGGCCGCCAACACGTTTGATTTCGCTTACTGTCTCGCGCACAAGCACAGGCAAATCAGCCAGGCCTCTGCTTCCAACCGCAACCGCAACAGAATCACCTTCTTTTATTTTCGTAAGCACATTGGTTTCATTTAGTGTTTTCCGAACCTCAGCTCCTACATCTTCAAGCTGGGGCGCATGAAATTTCTGCTTCACTTTAACCATTTTGGGAATGGGAATATCCTTCAAGATTTCTTTAATGATGTCCATATCCTTATCTCCTTCATCATGATCACTCTGACAGCTTCAATTAATTAAGCCATGCAAGCGGCACCGTAATGATTTCCGGGAATAATATTAAAAGTGCCAGCACGATTGCGTGAACGAGCAGAAAAGGCCAGATGCCTTTCGTTAAATCCGCCAGGCTGATTTTACTTATTCCGCAGCCAACATATAATACCGTGCCAACCGGTGGAGTGATCAATCCAATACACAGATTGATAACCATTACAATTCCGAAATAGACAGGATCGATTCCAGCCATTTTAACAAGAGGCAGCAGTACTGGCGTAAAAATCAGGATGGCTGGTGTCAGGTCCATCACAAGGCCAATCAATAATAGAAAAATCATAATCACAACCATTAAAAGCAGCGGGCTATTAACAAGTGAACCCATATAACCTGCAATTTCTGCAGGAACATTCGCTACGGTAATGAGCCATGCCGATACCATCGCGGCAGCTGCCACAAACATAACAACACTCGTCGTCTTTGCTGAAGCAATTAAAACCTGGTACAGCTCATCAAGCTTCAGCTCCCGGTAAATGAATAGACCAACAAACAAGGCATAAAATGCAGCAACAACGGCAGCTTCAGTTGGTGTAAACACGCCGCCTCGCAGACCGCCAATAATGATGACCGGTAGCATCAAAGCAAAACTCGCATGCTGAACTGCCTTCCAAATTTCTTTGGCAGATTTTCGCGGAGGCAGTTCACTTGTATCTTTTCGTGACATAAAGAACCAGCCGATCATGAGTCCGACTCCCATCATCACTCCGGGAATGATGCCGCCCATGAATAAATCTGTAATCGATACACCCGCGGTTACTCCGAATAGAATCATCGGAATGCTTGGCGGAATAACGGGAGCAATAATACCCGATGCACAGATGATGCCTGTAGAGGTGTTGACGTTATAACCTTTGGCAATCATCATGGGAATTAAAATCGCTCCAAGTGCTGCTGTATCCGCAACAGCGGAACCCGATAATCCCGCAAATAAAATACTGGCAATAATGGCTACAAACCCAAGGCCTCCTCTAATATGGCCCACAAGTGCCATGGAAAAATCGACGATACGCTTGGAAATTCCGCCCGCATTCATCAATTCACCAGCTAATACAAAGAACGGAATGGCCATCAATGAAAAGTTATTGGCGCCATTAATCAGGTTTTGAGCAACGATTTGGCTATCAAAAGTACCCATGACAACCATCAGCATGACACCGCTGGCCAGCAGCGCAAATGCAATCGGCACTCCTAATGCCAGTGATCCAAATAGTGATCCTAAAAATACTCCTATCATGGCGAGTAATGCCCTCCTTTCTTGCCGCCGCTATTTTGCTATCATCTTATCTTCCTGATTAGGGTTTACCTCTGATAACACGTCATCTGAGGATTGAATGATCGTAAACCGCTCTGACGTTCCTTTGATTGCTTTAAATAGACTGGCAATAATAAGAACCATCATCCAAATGCTTGATACAATCCCAATGCCATATAAATAGGAAAGCGGCATTCCCGTTGCCGGACCTGTACTGTTCATATTGAGCAGGGTCATTTTCCAGCTTCCTTCCAATACAAGCCAAAGCAGGTAAAGGACAATGGCATTGCTGATAATGAAGACCACTTTTTGAAGCCCCTTCGGCAATGCATTGACGACAATGTCCACACCAAGGTGCATTTTATCCTTCAATGCGGCAATCGCCCCCAGGAAAACCAGCCAGACGAAAAAGTAGCGGGACATTTCTTCTGACCAAGTAAGACCGGAATTGAATACATACCTCAGAACTACATTTCCAAAGACGGAGAGGGACATGGCTGCCAGTGAAAAGGCAATCGCAATGTTTAAAACTTTATTTGAAAAAGAGCTGATTTTACTAAACACGGCTTTCTCCTCCCTGCTAATGAAAGCTTGGAGAGATAAAAGGGTTTATCCCTCCAAGCCGTTTATTGCAGTATTACTTTGCTTCTGCGCGGATGCGGTCTGCCAGATCCTTTGCCCAATCAAATTCGCTGTAAATATCTTCGTACAGAGGCTGCGCTGCTTCTTCCATTTCAGCTGAAAATTCCTCTGATGGTTCTGTAAACTTTAAGCCGTTGTCCTGAAGAAACTTCTTGTCTTCTTCATAACTCTTTTCAAGCAGTTCAAATTCATAATTCGCGGCTTCCTTTGAAGCCTTTTCAATAATCTTCTGCTGCTCTTCTGTCAAACCATTCCAAAAATTGCTGTTGATAATATACAAGTTCGGGCTAAACATATGCTTCGATTCTAGAATATCGCTTTGCACTTCATACCAGCCTGATGCCCGGACAGTGGCAATCGGGTTATCCTGTCCATCCACAACGTTTTGCTCCATTGCGGTAAAAACTTCGGAAATCGGAAGCGGCGTTACATTGGCACCAAGCAGTTTTCCAAGTTCGATATAGTTTGGAATGTTCGGCATTCTTAGACGAAGGCCGTTAAAGTCTTCTAAACTTTCAATTGTCTGATTGGAAGAAAACATCCGGAAACCATTCGCACTCCAGGCAAGCGGCTTTACGCCATGCTCGGATTCAAGATCTTCCGTCAGTTCTTCCCCAATCGGACCGTTCAATACGGTTTTGGCATGTTCAAAATCTTTAAATAAAAACGGCCATTCTGGTGCTGCCATTTTCGGAATATCCGCCTGCATGATTAAGCCCGGAATTCCCATCTCAATGGTTCCATTACGCACGCCATCATAGAATTCCTTCTCTGCACCAAGCGTACTGTTCGGGAAAAGCTGCACTTCAAGCTCCCCATTGCTTTCTTCTTCAACCATCGTTTTAAACTTTTCTTTTAAGGCAACATTCTGGGGATGGTCCTCAGCAAAGTAGTGAGCTACTTTGATAACCTTTTTCTTTCCTCCCCCATTCTCTCCTCCTGCTTCTTCCCCGCCGCAGCCGGCAAGGAATAAAAAGCTTGCTAATACAGTTGCAGTCAAGCCAATTAACTTTTTCTTTTTCATCTTCATCTCCCCTTCATAATTTGCTGCAGTAAATCTTAAGTTGGTTTTTGTTCTACAATATAAAACTGTGTTTTGTAATATCCGCAAAAAGAGAACAGCATTTTTTTGATGACCTATAAAATGCTGTTTAGCAGAATAGATTTGCAGCGTGCATTTTCCTATTAAAACAGTTTATAAGAACAGAAGCGAAAGCTGCGGAGCGACAACGATAATCAGCAATGTGATTAACATCGCAAAGAAAAACGGCACAATCGCTTTTGATAACTCCTCCAGTGATAAACCGGATATCCCCGCTCCTACAAACAGGTTTACACCAAGAGGCGGTGTGATGAACCCAATCGATAGATTTACAATCATAATAATCCCAAAATGAATCGGATCGTAGCCAATTTGAAGTGCAACTGGAAGCAGGATTGGCGTTAAGATAATAATCGCCGCAATTGTATCCATAAAACAGCCTACTATGAGCAGCAATAATGTAATGAGCAGCATAATAATGAGCGGTTCGCTTGAAATCGACATCATCGCTTCAGCAATCTGGTTCGGTATTTGTTCGATTGTTAATAACCGCCCAAACGCAGTTGCAGCTCCAACGATTACAAGGACTGTGGCCGTCGTTAAAGCAGAATCAACAAATATCTGCGGCAGATCCTTGAATTTCAATTCTTTGTAAACGAAAACACTGACGATTAATCCGAATACTACAGCGACAACCGCTGCTTCTGTCGGGGTGAAAATGCCTCCGTAAATCCCGCCTAAAATAACGACAGGAATGAGAAGTGCCCATTTGGCCTCCCAAAGTGCCGTTAACACACCTTTAATAGTTGTAGCCTGATCAGTTCCTGTATAACCCATTTTTTTCGAATGGATGTAAGAATAAATCATCAGGCCAACACCAACCATAATTCCTGGGATAATCCCGGCAATAAACATATCCCCGATTGAAACACTGCCAGATACGCCGTAGATAACCATCGGAATACTTGGAGGAATAATGACCCCAATTGAACCTGCTGCAGCAACGACGGCAGTCGCAAAACGCTTATCATACCCTTTTTGCACCATGGCTGGAATCATAATCCCGCCGATTGCCGCCACAGTTGCAGGTCCTGAACCGGAAATGGCTGCGAAAAACATACAGGTGATGATGGTCGCCATGGCGATCCCGCCTGTTTTATTTCCGACCATTGAATCTGCTACATTGAATAGGCGCTTGGATATTCCGCCTTTCCCCATAATTTCACCAGCGATAATAAAGTAAGGAACAGCTAAAAGAGGAAATGAGTCAACAGAGTTTGTTAATTCTTTCATCAGGAATTCAACTGGCATTCCGCCGGTATATAAAATCGTGAATAATACGGCTAACCCGATTGCGATTCCTATAGGAACGGTGAAAAATAGAAAAACTGCAAATGAACCGAATAATACCCCTGCCATTCAGAACTTACCTCCTTCACAAAATCTTCTAGATCGCGTTAATGTTCTGCTCTACATCTTTCGGAAGTTCCTGGTTATTATCGTAATTCTTAATCGCTATAAAATTACCGATAATGTTTTGAATTAATCGGATTCCTGCAAGCCCCATGCCAACGGGCGGAGCCAGGTATACGATACCTGTTGGGATCTGAAGGGCTGGTGTTGTTTGTCCAAATAATAGCAGCTGGGATGCAATTCCATAACCATAGATCACAACATACACACAGAAAACGAGAAAGAGGATATTAGAAATGAGTGAGAAATAGATTTTTGTTTTATCTTTAAATAGCAATAGGGCCGCGTCTACTTTAATATGGCGGTGATGCTTGACCGCATAGCTGATCCCGATATAAATGAGCCAGATAAAGCAGTACCGTGCAAGCTCTTCTGACCAGGAAAGGGAGTTTGACATCACATAACGCATAAAGACCTGTACAAATATAACGACAACCATGACAGCCGATAAAAGGAATAATATGTACTTTTCGAGGTTTTCATCAAGCCATTTCAATGATTTCAGCAACTGGATCGCCTCTTTTCTTTAAAAAAGAGACCGGCCATCAGGCGACAACCGGCTGCTCTTTTCAAAATTATTTCGCCTTATCAATCTCAGCAAGGAATTCGTCTACAATTTCAGCACCGATTTTATCTTTATATTTTTCAATGACTGGCTTTACTGCTTCTTGGAATTTTGCGAATTCTTCCTCCGGTACCTCAGTAAATGTCATTTCCGTTTTCAATGTTTCAAGTGACTCGTCCGCTACTTCACGTGTACGCTCTCTGTTAAATTTACCTGCTTCTACTGCTGCTTTAGAAACCACTTCCTGCTGTTCAGCTGAAAGCTCTTCCCAAATTTTCTTACTGAATAAGAAGATAAACGGTGTGTATACGTGATTTGTATTCGAAACATGCTTCTGAACCTCAGGGTATTTACTTAAAAGAATGGTTGGATATGGATTTTCCTGTCCATCAATTGTACCTTGCTGCAAAGCTGTGAATAACTCTGTAAAAGCCATAGGAGTCGGATTCGCACCAAGCGCCTTCCAAGCGTCTAAGTGAATTTCGTTTTCCATTGTACGGATCTTCAAACCCTTAACATCTTCCATCTTTGCAACAGGCTTTACATCGTTCGTTAAGTTACGGAAACCATTTTCCCACCAAGCTAAACCAACTAGTCCCTGCTGGTCAACCATCTCAAGCATCTTGTCTCCAAACGCGCCATCTAATACCTTGTCTGCCACTTCTTCATTTGGAACAGTGAATGGAAGATCAAATACGCCAAACTCAGGAATAAAGTTTACAAGCGGCGACGTTGAAGGAATCGTAATATCAAGGGTACCGAACTGAAGCATTTCAATCGCTGAGCGGTCATCAGCAATTTGCCCGGAATGATAAACTTCAACTGTTAAATCATCTGATTCTGCTTCAACAAGCTCTTTGAATTTCAACGAAGCTTCATATTCCGGATGCTTGTCATTTACTCCAATACTAACTTTTAGCGTACGCTTTCCGCCTTCTCCGCTTTCACTATCTGATGACCCTTTTTCAGAAGCGCCGGTCGAGCTTGAGTTTCCTCCGCAGGCTGCTAACACCATTGTGCTGATCATTAAGATACTAAGAAATAAAATGGACAGTTTTTTCATTAATTTTCCCCCTCAACTATTTTAAAAAAATGATAGTGTGCTCTATTTTTTTGCGCTATCATTGGAAGTTCTAAAATTCTTTCCGATAAATAAAACGCTTTCATTACCGACTAAAAAAATTTGATATGTAGATCACCCTTCCGTTTCCTGTTTTACATTATAAAACTCTGTTCTGTATTCATGAACTAATTGTATTGTAACTTCAGTCGGTTTTATTGTCAAACTATTTTTTATATTCAAAATGAACATTTAAATTAATGTTATTTCAGAAAAATTACTTCGTTATATAGATTGCAAATTACTTAATAAAAAGAGATTTTAATAGTATGTTAGTAAAATAATTTTGAAGGAAAAAAATTTCTTTTATAAACGAAATAAGCCTTTGCCAATCATTCGCTGGCAAAGGCTTTGGGTTATTAGGTGGCGGCAATTCTTTGAATTTGTGATTTGCCGGCACAGGCCTTAGGTGTTTTAGTCCTGAGACAAGCTTAATCTTGAACGCAGGTAGGCATTAATAAAGAGATCAAGGTCGCCGTCCATGACTCCCTGGACGTTTCCGACTTCCGTATTCGTACGGTGGTCTTTTACCATGGAGTATGGGTGGAAAACGTAGGAGCGGATTTGGCTTCCCCAGCCGATTTCCTTTTGTTCGCCTCGGATTTCAAGCAGTTCCTGCTCCTGCTCTTCAATTTTCTTTTGGTAGAGCTTAGCCTGGAGCATTTTCATTGCACGCTCACGGTTTTTAATCTGGGAGCGTTCTGTTTGACACGTTACCACGACATTTGTTGGCAAATGCGTGATACGAACGGCAGAGTCAGTCGTGTTGATGTGCTGGCCGCCGGCGCCGCTTGCACGATATGTGTCAATTTTCAGGTCTTCTGTGCGAATGTCGATTTCGATTTCATCGTTGAATTCCGGCATCACTTCACAGGAAACGAATGAAGTATGGCGGCGTCCAGATGAATCAAATGGTGAAATCCGTACAAGGCGGTGTACGCCTTTTTCTGCTTTTAAGTAGCCGTAAGCATTGTGGCCCTTGATGCTAAGCGTAACACTCTTGATGCCCGCTTCATCCCCCGGAAGGTAATCAAGCGTTTCGACTTTAAAGCCTTTCTTCTCTGCCCATCTTGTATACATGCGCAGAAGCATGGAGCCCCAATCCTGTGACTCAGTTCCGCCTGCACCTGGATGCAGTTCAAGGATGGCATTGTTTTTATCGTATTCCTCGCTTAAAAGAAGCTGCAATTCGAAGTCTTTCAGGCGCTGTACTAAATCCTTAAGCTCATCAACAAGCTCTGCCTGCAATTCCTCATCGCTTTCCTCTTTGACTAGCTCATACGTTAATTCCAGGTTCTCGAAGGTTTCGTATAAATCGTGAAATTCATTTACCTGGTCCTTCAGGGCATTTGACTCATTGATGACACCTTGCGCAGCCTGCTGGTCGTCCCAGAAACCCGGCTGCAGCATAACATCATCAAGCTCGGCAATACGCGCCTCTTTGTTTTCTAAGTCAAAGAGACCCCCTAAAGTCCGCTAAAATCTTAGCTGTTTTTTCAAGTTCATTGCGAATATCTGCTAATTCCATTCCTGTCACCTCAAAAATTATTTTTACTCATTATCGAGTTATTATGTTGAAAAGGCATATTTGATTAAATATTATAAAGGCTCTCTTAACTTTGAGTGTTGATTTCCGCTGCAGGCACTCAGCGAACCGCTGGGCGGGCTGTGAGCCTCCTCGGCGCTCTGCACCTGCGGGGTCTCACCTGTCCCGCTTCTCCCGCAGGACTTTGAATAAGCTCCCTCGACTACTCACCGCACGAAGAAAATGCGGATGCATTTTCGAGGATCTCGCACCTCCGCTCCGATCAACACAGTGTTAAATCAACATAGAGCTTCAACACCGGATTTAAAAGAGTCCGAAGTCCAAAGGGAGGAGCCTTCACCCGTTCCCCTACGAAGGAAACCTGAATTTTAGGCGCCGCTCAAATTCCTCTGCCACCTGCATTACGCGGAGCACTCCCCTTTTTTCCAAAGAGAGAAGCCGGCAAAGCTGTTGCCGGCTCGGTTGTTTATTTTTCTGCACCACAGCAGTTTTTATATTTTTTGCCGCTGCCGCAGATGCACGGGTCGTTGCGCCCAACGTCCATTTGCTTAACGACTGGCTTTTTCTTGACTTTTTCTCCGTCTTCTTTCGGGTTGACGGCCTGGCCTTTGGCAACTTCCTGACGCTCGAGGTTGTTGCGGATTTCGGCTTTCATGATGTACTTGGCCACGTCTTCTTCGATGGAAGCAACCATATTTTCGAACATGGCAAAGCCTTCTGCCTGGTACTCGCGCAGCGGATCTGTCTGGCCGTATGCGCGCAGGTGGATACCCTGGCGAAGCTGGTCCATGGCGTCGATATGGTCCATCCACTTGGAGTCAACGGCACGCAGCACGATAACTTTCTCGAATTCGCGCATTTGCTCAGGCTGGAGCATTTGCTCTTTTTCGTCGTAGCGTTCTTTCACCTTGGCAAAAATCGTTTCAGCGATTTCTTCTGTATCTTTGCCGCGGATATCGTCCACTGTCAGGTCACCTTCATGGAGAAGGTTCCCGTTTACATAGTCAATGATGCCTTGGAGGTTCCAGTTTTCTTCGTCTTCATGGCCTGGCGCATAGGCTTCGACATTGCGCTGTATGCTGGTCATGATCATTTTTTCAACAATGTCTCTCAGGTTCTCGGACTCAAGAACTTCGTTACGCTGACCGTATAGGATTTCACGCTGCTGGCGAAGAACATCGTCGTAGGAAAGAAGCTGCTTACGCGCATCAAAGTTATTGCCCTCAACGCGTTTTTGCGCAGATTCAACCGCTCTTGAAACCATTTTACTCTGGATCGGCTGGGTGTCATCCATGCCGAGGCGCTCCATCATCGATTTCATATTGTCGGAGCCGAAGCGGCGCATCAGTTCATCCTCCATAGAAAGGTAGAACTGTGTTACACCCGGGTCTCCCTGACGGCCGGAACGTCCGCGGAGCTGGTTATCGATACGTCTGCTTTCGTGACGCTCTGTACCGATAACGGCAAGTCCGCCACGTTCCTTTACACCTTCGCCGAGCTTTATGTCAGTACCGCGGCCCGCCATGTTTGTCGCGATAGTAACGGCACCTTGTTTACCTGCGTCCGCGATAATTTCAGCTTCACGGCCGTGATTTTTCGCGTTCAGGACATTATGCGGAACACCTTTTTTGGAGAGGTATTTAGAGATAATTTCAGATGTTTCGATTGCTACTGTACCGACAAGAACAGGCTGTCCATTTTTGTAGCGCTCTGCAATATCTTCCACAACGGCGCGGAACTTGCCGTCCATTGTTGCGTAAATTAAATCCGGACGGTCGTCACGGGCAATCGGACGGTTTGTCGGGATGACCACAACATTCATATTGTAAATATTACGGAATTCCTCTTCTTCCGTTTTCGCCGTACCCGTCATACCGGCAAGCTTTTCGTACATACGGAAGTAGTTCTGGAATGTGATCGTCGCAAGTGTCATGCTTTCGTTTTGGATTTCAAGGCCTTCTTTTGCTTCAATTGCCTGGTGAAGTCCATCGCTGTAGCGGCGGCCTTTCATCAGACGGCCAGTAAATTGGTCAACGATGACGATTTCGCCTTCCTGGACGACATAGTCAACGTCAAGATGCATGCTTGAGTGTGCCTTTAACGCCTGTGTAATATGGTGGTTAAGGGCAACATGTGAAATGTCGAAAAGGTTCTCGATTCCAAAAGCCTTCTCTGCTTTTGTCATTCCTTCTTCTGTCAGCTGAACACCCTTTGTTTTTTCATCATACGTGTAATCCTCGTCTTTTTTCAGGCGGCTGACAAACGCATTCGCCTGGATATAAAGCTGAGTTGATTTTTGGGCAGAGCCTGAAATGATCAGCGGTGTACGCGCTTCATCAATCAGGATGGAGTCAACTTCATCGATAACGGCATAATGAAGCGGGCGCTGAACCTTCTGCTCTTTGTAAAGAACCATGTTATCGCGAAGGTAGTCAAAGCCAAGCTCATTATTGGTGCCGTATGTGATGTCGGCAGCATAGGCAGCCTGTTTTTCTTCCTTGGAAAGTCCATTCAGGTTAAGGCCAACAGTCAGGCCAAGGAATTCGTAAAGCTGACCCATTTCAGTGGCGTCACGGCTGGCAAGGTATTCGTTGACCGTTACAACGTGAACGCCTTTGCCAGTTAGTGCGTTCAAATAAACCGGCATAGTCGCAGTCAGGGTTTTACCTTCACCGGTTTTCATCTCGGAAATATTGCCTTCGTGAAGGGAGATTCCCCCCATTAACTGTACAGGATAAGGATATAAGCCAAGAACGCGCTTCGCTGCTTCGCGGACAACCGCAAATGCTTCGATCAGCATATCATCAACGGATTCACCCTTTTGGTAGCGTGCCTTGAATTCTTCCGTTTTTGCGCGCAGCTGCTCGTCCGATAATTTTTCGGTATCAGATGCAAGTCCATCAATTTGTTCTGCCATTTTGGTGAGGCGTTTTATTTCGCGTTTATTTTGATCAAACACTTTATTTAAAATCCCAAGCATTAAAAACGCTCCTTTATAGTGGATATGAGAGTCATTTGCTGATCCGCCCTTTTCTGGAAAAAAGGTAGTAATTAAAAAAGATTCGCTTTTTACCGGCGGAATCCTCCCATGAAAATTCACATTATTTCTTATTAATATTACCACTTTGGGAGGGGGGTGACAACTTATGCCACATGTCAGCTTAATCTAGGTTCTTAATTTGCTGATAGTTTGGCGGCGGGAAATATACTCTGCCTTTTTTAGTACCGGAATAAGGCAGCTGCATCGATGAGATAAGTTTCCTGGCTATTTCTCCGGACGGAATCTGCAGAAAGCGGCAAATTCCCTGATTGGTTAAGGGGGAATGGCTGTTAAGGAGAAAAAGGTCTATGAGGGCTTGGATATGAGCATTCTTATCTTTGGATTTACATTGCGGGCAATACCATGTTCCAAAGTGGCGCTTCATTGGTTTGTATGAACAAGCTTTGCATATGACACCTGTTTGAATATCGCATAATTGTATTTCATAGTGTTTTAAGATATTAAAAGGGCTGGGTGTATGCTCTTTAATCAGGGCACGTGAAACCTTCTTTAAGTCTTTTAATGTTATGACCTCATTTTTGTATGCAGCTTCGATTTTTTCAATATTTTTCAGGAGGAATTGGACATGCATGACTTTTTGCAGCATTTTGGCATAGCCTGGAGCGGATTTGAGGATGGTTGAGGGTTTGCTGATTATGATAAGAAATTCGACCGGAATGTTGAAATGGCGTTTCTGGAGCCACTTTTTCAGTTCAGCACACTGTTGGCTGGCCTGTTCCATCGGATTGGGATATCCTTTGACTTCACCCTTGCTATTCGTTTGAATTAATTGATTGAAGTCAGAGTCGAAATATAACGTTCCCCCGTAGTTTTTCACTTCTAAAATCAAGGCGAAAGCGGAGTTGAGGAGCAGGGTGTCAATTTGAAAGTAGTATTTTCCGTTTGAGAGCCGGAGATCATGGAGGATTACGTACTCTTTTTCCGGGAGTTTGCTGAGGTGGAAATCAATTGCTTGCTCTCCTTTGTAACCTGCTAATCTTTTGGTTTGATCAGACTCGATATCAGTCCTTTTTGGATGATTCTTCGGGATTCTCTTCAGCAGGGCATGATTTTTCTGAATTCGGATGGGTACAAATCGTTCTTTTTCAATCAAAAGCAGCACTCCCTTAAGTCAAGTCCTGATTATTGT
>JAGGRA010000030.1 GCA_018613035.1 Pseudomonas sp. ISL-84
AACAGATGCAAGGCCAGTGGGCCAGGCACCTATCTTCAAAAAAAGAGAAGTGCGGCTAACACTTCTCTCCAGCAGCCTCTATCATCAGGTTGGCTGTTGTTAAACTATATTTTCACTTTTGAGAACCACCCTTTTGCTTGCGACGGCGCGGGGTGGTTTTCTTGTTGTCTAGTACGTCCTTTTGAAAGGTGTGTACAGCAATCTAAGCACAACACCTTTCAAAACACGCAGGGGCCGGAGAAATCCCTTAATAAAAAATTGCCTTTTAGATAAATTGCGATAAATGACTAGATTCCTTATTTAAGGTTTGAATAAACTTTAGAAAGGCCTTCTGTCCTTGCTCATCTCTTTTAAAAACTCCTGCATGTTCGAGAATTTTTAAGAATGTCCGCCCTACCTCTTCTTTTAAGATCTCGGGACAATTTAGTTCAGTGAAATTCACGTATTTTTTCTTTAAGTCTTGAGCCCAGTCTATATGCTTCACAATCTCTTTATTTCCTTGAATGGCATCCATGTAATGGCTTTGTGTTAAGCAATTGGCCAACTGCCTTAATTCTTCATATAATCTTCCTGGAAGTACAGCTAAGCCCATCACTTCTATTAATCCTATATTTTCTTTTTTGATATGATGAACCTCTTGGTGGGGGTGGAAAATTCCCAGTGGATGCTCATCACTGGTACGGTTATTTCGCAAGACAAGGTCAAGGTCAAATAAGTTGCCGTTCCTTCTTGCTATCGGTGTGATCGTATTATGTGGGATGCCATCCGTAAAGGCCCGAATTCCTGCTGACTCATCGGTATAAGCTCTCCAGCTATTAAAAATATGGTTCGCAGCCTCAGCCAGTTCCTGCCGATTATGGCTTTGTATTCTTATCACCGACATGGGCCACTTTACAATTCCAGCTGTTACGTTTTTATGCGGAAGGGTAAATTTTTTCTCCATGTCTGCATGCGCCATCGGAAAATGGTGATATCCGCCTTGAAAATGATCATGGCTTAATATGGAGCCGCCAACAATGGGAAGGTCCGCATTAGATCCTAGAAAATAATGTGGAAATAGGTCTACAAACTCGAGTAATCGTTCAAAAGTCTTTTTTGAAATCTTCATAGGGTCATGCTCACCCTTAAACACAATGGCATGTTCATTGTAGTAAACATACGGGGAAAACTGAAGAAACCATTGCTCATTCGTTAATTCAAGAGGGATGATCCGCAAATTTTGTCTTGCAGGATGATTCACTCTCCCTGCATATCCCACATTTTCTTTGCAGAGAAGACACTCCGGATAGGAGTGATGAGTTAGTGTTTTTGCTGCTTCAATTGCTTTTGGATCTTTTTCAGGCTTGGAAAGATTGATGGTCATTTCCAGGTCGCCATATTCAGTGTGGGTAAACCAATGTTCATTCTTTGCAATCCGATCTTTCCTGATATAGTGAACTTCCTGGGAGAATTGGTAAAAAGCCTCCGTTGCTGAAGCTGGACCCGTTCCCTTATACCGTGAATAGAAATCCCGGATAAATTCAGATGGTCTGGCAGCAAAACATCCCATGATTTTCGTATCCAATAAATCCCGGTAGGTGACCGTATTTTCTTTAAGAGAATGGTTCTCTGCAGCCCAGTCCAGGATCATCTCCAGAATTTCCGCAGGTGAATCCAGCGTTTCCTCCTCGACCTCCACTTTTTCACACTCACTAATCTGCAAAACATCATAAATCAAGTTACGTGTAAAATCAGTATCCCACTTTGTAATCAGCTTTTTCTGTAAACCATATTGCAGTAAACGTTCTATTTGAAGGTGGATCGAAACATTCAAGAAAGACACCCCCTTTTTAAATTTGCTTATTCAATACATCCTTATAACCGTTCGGATGGTTTACATGCCATTTCCAAGCGCTTTGTATTATCGCTTCTAAAGAGGAATAATTAGGCTTCCATTCCAGTTCATCCATTGCTTTTTTTGAAGACGCGACAAGCTTTGATGGGTCTCCTGCTCTTCGGGGTGCTACCTCTTCTGGGATATCTTTTCCCGTTACCTTCCGTGCGGTTTCTATAACTTCCCTTACGCTAAATCCGTTTCCATTTCCTAAGTTATAGGTTTCGCTTTTATTCAATTCACGCAGTTTTTCAAGTGCCAGAATATGAGCATTCGCTAAATCGGTAACGTGGATATAATCTCTGATGCATGTTCCATCATAAGAATCATAATCATCACCGTACACTAGAATTTTTTCACGCTGGCCTAACGCTACTTGAAGAACAAGAGGAATTAAGTGTGTCTCCGGATTATGATCTTCTCCGATTTCCTCTGACATATGGGCTCCGGCCACATTAAAATAGCGCAAAATGATCGATTTGATCCCATAGGCTTCATCTGACCATTTCAGCATTTTCTCAATCGCTAGTTTTGTCTCTCCATAAGGATTGGTTGGAATGGCTGGATCCGTCTCTAAAATAGGAAAGCGTTTTGGCTCGCCATATACGGCTGCAGTTGAGGAAAAAACAATTTTTTTCACACTGTGTTTTTGCATAGCCTTTAGGAGACATAAAGTTCCATAAACATTATTTTCGTAAAACTTTAATGGATCTTTTACACTCTCACCCACTAATGAGTCTGCTGCAAAGTGAACAACAGCTTCAATAGTATGTTCCGAAAAAATATCATCTAACAATTGCGGGTCCCGTATATCCCCACGATAGAGAACCGCCTCTTTTAATACAGCTCCAGAATGCCCTGTTTGGAAATTATCAACGATAATTACTTTTTCGCCTCTTGCTAATAACTCAGCTACCGTATGACTTCCAATATAACCTGCACCGCCACATACTAAAATAGCCATTTCCCTCACCACCTTACATCACTTGTTCAGAAATTTCCCTGGCACCGTCTCCGATATCAACCGTGTAAAAATCGGCTGTTACCCCTGTTATGTTTTTATATGCCTGACCTACGTGTTCCATAAAAGAATTTAATTTTTCCTTTTTCACCAGGTTAACCGTGCACCCGCCAAACCCCGCTCCCGTCATACGTGCACCAACACAGCTTTCTTCCCTCCATGCTGCTTCTACTAAAGTATCCAGTTCAAACCCTGTCACTTCATAGTCATCCCGCAAAGAAATGTGTGATTGCTTCATAAGCTCCCCAAAGCCCTTTAAATCCCCTGATTCAAGTAATCCGACAGCTTTAAGCGTTCGTCTATTTTCATAAACCGCATGCTTTGCCCGTCTTTGAATGACTTCACTTTTAATTAAGTGCTTCTTTTCTTCAAACTGTCTTTCATCTAGCTCACCTAATGAGGTAATCTTAAGCTCTGACTGTAGTTCCTTAAGGGCAGTGTCACATTCAGCCCGGCGTTCATTGTATTTCGAATCAGCCAGCCCGCGGCTTTTATTCGTATTTGCAATAACCAGTACTTCATTTTCCAGCAAAAGCGGACTATACATTTTTTTAAGAGTTTGGCAGTCTAATAAAATGGCATGATCTTTCTTCCCCATCCCAACTGCATATTGGTCCATAATTCCACAATTCACACCGATAAATTTATTTTCCACCTGCTGGCATAGCTTGACCATGTCAATCATCTCAACATCCAATTCAAACATATTGTTCAATAGGATTGCGGTGGCAAGCTCGATCGATGCAGAAGAAGATAACCCGGCACTATTTGGAATATCACCGTAAAACATGGCATCAAAACCGGTGGGAATCTCAAGCCCATGATCTTTAAATTCCCGTATGACCCCTTTAGGGTAATTAGCCCAGCTATGGTCTTTTTGATAAGTTAATTCATTCAAGCTGAAGGTAACTGTACCCGATCCTTCTTTATTTTTTGAGTATAGTCTAACGAACTGATCAGGACGTCTTCTGGCTATAGCATACGTTCCGACACTCAATGCACAAGGAAACACATGGCCTCCATTATAATCCGTATGTTCACCAATTAAATTAACCCTTCCCGGTGCGAAAAATTTCCGAACCTTTCCGCCACCTCCAAAAAGCTCGGAAAAATCACTATAGAGCTGTTCTAACATGACCTTCACCTCTTTATCCCTAAATGGCAAAAATTAAAGTCCAACCCATTTAGAATAGTTGAACCTTAACTTTTAAAATATTGGCTCTGTTAAATTTGGCTGTTGATTTCCGCTGCAGGCACTCCCTTTCCGCGGGCGGTCCGGGAGCCTCCTCGTCGCTTTGCTCCTGCGGGGTCTCCCTTTGATCCGCACTCCCGCAGGACTTTGAATAAGCTTCCTTGAGTAACCACCGCACGAAGAAAATGCGAATGCATTTTCGAGGATCTCGTGCCTTCCGCTCCAATCAACAGGGTGCTAAAAAACAACAATAAGCTATAATAGAGCCAAAATATTTATACGATAGCTCCAGTAAACGAGAGATTTCTGCCTTTTGTAAATGGCGGCAGATAGGCTTCGTGAGCATCCAATAATTCTTTTGTCATACTCCAGATTTCATCCAGGGATAGAACGGAAGAGGTATGTGGATCAAGCATGACCGCCTGATATACATAGTCAATGTTACCTGTCAGGGCAGCTTCAACCGTTAATTGCTGGACATTTATATTTGTCATATTCATAGCTGCCAGGTGCGGAGGAAGTTCACCTACATGTATAGGCTGGATTCCCCCCTTATTGACAAGGCAAGGCACCTCGACACACGCATTTTGCGGTAAATTTGTAATTAAATTTGTATTGAGGACATTTCCCCAAATTTCCCGATTGGTCCCTGTCTCAATGGAATGAATAATAGGTGCACCATATTCATGGCTCTTTTCTCCTTCAAAAGACTCGCCTCTATCAATCTTTTTCTTCGTTTCAGCAAAACGTTCCAAATTGCGCTCACTGCGGCGAACATATTCATCTATCGGAATATCAAACTGATTAATCAGGCTATCTCGTTTAATGAAATAAGGGGTATATTCAGACATATGTTCACTGGATTCTGTTACAAAATAATTAAGTCTTCTCATCATTTCAAAGCGAACTTTATCCTTATTAAAAATCTCTGCCTTTTCCATTGCCTTAAATAACTCTGGATAAATGTCTTTCCCATTTCGTTTTAATTCAAGGAACCAGGCCATATGGTTAATGCCTGCCACTTTATACTCTAGTTCATTAACAGGAATATTTAGATAGGATGCAAGATCATCGGCTGTGTTTTGAACACTGTGACAAAGCCCCACTGATTTAATAGAGGTTGCTTTTTGGATAGCAAGAATGAGCATTGCCATTGGATTGGTGTAGTTTAATAATAAGGCCTCCGGACATACCTCCTCCATATCCCGGCAAATATCCAGCATGACTGGAATGGTTCGAAGAGTCCGGAAGACACCCCCTACTCCAAGCGTGTCAGCAATGGTTTGCTTTAATCCATACTTCTTTGGAATTTCAAAATCAAGCAAGGTGGCCTCATGCATGCCAACCTGGATTAAGTTCAACACATAATCAGCGTTTTGCAGTGCATACTTCCTATCTAATGAGGCTTCAACACTAGCCCCATTCCCGAATTGCAGCACAAGTGTTTCTGCCATTTTTTGTGCCGTTTGCAAACGTTCGGCATTAATATCTGTTAATGAAAATACAGAGTCTTTTAATTCAGGATAGCTTAATATATCTGTGATTAGGCGCTTGGCGAAAACAACGCTGCCAGCTCCAATAATCGTAATTTTTGGCATAATAAAATCCCCCTAGTTTTTATTCTTTAACTCCCGAGTTAACCATTCCCTTTATAAAGAAACGCTGGAAAGCGAAAAAGACAATGAGCATTGGAATAACTGACAACAGCGTTAAGGACATTAACTGTGTCCAATTGATAAAATGTTCTCCCTTTAACATGGCTAAACCAAGCTGAACGGTGTACATACTTTCCTCTGAGACCGCAATAAGGGGCCAGGCAAGCTCATTCCAGCGCCACATAAATGTGAAGATTACCAGCACTCCAATTAATGGTTTAATGTTGGGCAAAATAACCTTCATAAAGATCTTAAATTCACCAGCTCCATCGATCCGGGCCGCTTCAATCAGCGAATCTGGAATGTTAAGGATATATTGCCTGGCCAGGAACAAACCAAAAGCCTCCGCTGCTCTGGGTACGATTAATCCAGCATAACTATTAATCCAATCCAATTCTTTCAAAATATAAAAATTGGGAATCATGGTGATTTGTACGGGAATCATTAATGTACTTAGAACCATCAGGAATAGAAGATTCCTGCCTTTAAATTTATATTTTGCAAAAGCATATCCGGCCAAACAATTGATAAAAACGGTTAAGATCACGGCCAGAATGCTCACAATAAGTGAGTTTCCGACATACCCCATAAATGGAGCTGCATTCAGTGCATCTGCAAAATTCCCCCATTGTATTTGTTCAGGAATAATGTGAACATCTTTGGATTGTACTTCTGCCGATGTTTTGAGTGCAGTTGAGAGCATCCAGAAAAACGGAATTAAAAATAAGAAGGCAACAAAACAAAGGACGATAAAGATGACTGTATTTTTACCTGCGCCCAACCGCTTTTTTGGCGGGTTCAAAGGTGCTGCTGTTTTTTGAACAGATGATAATTCAATTTGTGTTTTCAATCCTTCTCCCTCCCCAATCTAAGCTGGACCGCCGTCAATCCCATTATGATAAAGAAGAAGATGGTACCGATTGCTGATGCATACCCCATTTGACCTTCTTCAAATGCCTTTTGATAAATGTATTGGACAAGGACAGTTGTTGAAAATCCTGGTCCGCCATTCGTCATTGTGTAAATGAGGTCAAACACCATAAAGCCATGAATAACTTCCATTACAATAATGAACGTGGTAGTTGGCTTAATCATTGGGATTGTTACACTCCAAAATTTCTGCCAGCCATTCGCTCCATCAATCGAAGCTGCCTCATATAGTTCATCTGGGATTGCCTGAAGGCCAGAAAGATAAATAACGAGGCAATAGCCAATTCTCAGCCACAGCGTTGTAATGATCACAGCAGGCATGGCCCATGTCGTTGAGGTGAGCCAGCTAACACCCTCAATCCCGAATTTTGATAATATTTCATTAAATAGACCGTAATTAGGGTTAAACATCCATGACCAAATCAATCCTGCGGCAACCATCGATACAACTACAGGAGCAAAGAATATAGCCCGAAAAAAACTGCGCAGGGGAATCTTACGGTTAAGTAAGATTGCCCCAAGTAAACCGAATGCGGCACTAAAGGGGACAGTGCCAGCCGTATAATAAACTGTATTTCCCAGCGAGGTCCAAAACACCTGATCAGAAAAAAGCTTAGTGTAGTTTTCTAATGCAATAAATTGGGGTTTCCCCAATATTCCCCATTCATGAAAACTAATATAAAAGGTAAAGAATATCGGGATTATCATAAATGTCAAAAACAAAAGGATATTCGGTGTAATAAATATATAGGGTGCTATTTTTTGAGAACGCTTCTGATACCACCTGGCTATCGTTGACACTGTCACCCCTCCCTTCAATGTTTAAAAATTACTCCAGAATACTATTAATTTTACTGTTTAACTCTTTTGCCGCTTCCTCAGGCGTCATATCAGAGATGAACAGCTGCTCTAATGTATCTGCTAATGCTGCATTTAGACTTGCAAATTCAGTAGATGTAACCGTTTTGGCCAACTCTTCCGGAACAGTCTGAGATTGTTCAATAAATACATTCATCATTTCCGGTTCTTGAAGCTGGTAATTAAAGTTATCAATATCTGTTCTGCCAGGCAGGAATAATCCTTTTTCTACAAATGTTTTCATGTTTTCCTTTTCACCCATAAATGCGAGGAATTTCTGAGCTGCCTCTGAATGCTTTGTATTTCCAGGTATAGCCAATCCATTCCCGCCCAAGTCGGATGCTGCTGACTCCTTCATAGGCATGTAGGTAGCTCCCCACTCAAAATCTTTCATATCTGCTTCAAATTTAGGAATCATCCAGTTACCAGTTACAAATAAACCGGCATTACCTGAAGTAAATAGCATGTTATAGTCCTCGGAACCTTTCATGCTGTTTCCTTCTGACATATAATTTTTATACATATCTTTTAAGAATGTCAGCGTTTCGATTGCTTCTGGTGTTTCAAGATTCCCCTGCTTCAAATCCTCCGTTAATAAAGATGAACCATTTTGGTGTAAGAACGGCAATGAGCGGTAAGCTGAACTTGCTGCCCAGTTAAACGCAACCCCATGCGGAGCTAAACCTTCATCTTTAATTCTTTTTGCTATATTTAAAAACTCTTCCCAAGTCCATGCATCTTCTATTTTTTCAGGAGCTTTAATTCCCAGTTGATCTAAGTATGTTTTGTTATAAAAAACACCGAGAGTATCTGTATGGTGTGGAAGGCCATATATTTTATCCTCGAATGTAACCGCTGTCATAAGACTTGAATTAAATTTATCTTTTTCAGCAGAGAATAAATCAGTAACGTCTAAAAGGGCTCCTTGACTAGCAAATTCACCAATTTTTTGGTACTGTACACGGAATACATCCGGCGAATCATCTGCTGCAATACGTGTTTGCAGCTTAGGGTAATAATCACCATTTGAAGGTGATGGAACTTGGCTTGCCTTTACTTTAATTCCTGGATTCTCAGATTCAAATTTAGCAATTAACTCTTTAAAAGCTGTCTCTTCTCCTCCAGCGGCTGCCCAATATACAAACTCAATTGTTTCTCCTGTATCTCCAGCTTTTTCATTGTCTTCTTCACTATTACTGGCTTTTTCTTTTGGAGCTGCACAACCTGCAATTAAGGACATAACCAGGGCTAAACACAAAAAGCACGCAAACTGTTTAACATTCTTCATTAATCAAGACTCCCCCTAAATTTTATTGTATAGGAACGCTCAGATATTAAGTCCTTGTCCTCCTTTCTGAAATTGTCATTATATTAATTATCCACAGCTATTACGGATAATTAATTCAGTAGGTAAATATGTTTTTAGCGGCAAATTGATTTCTTCTCTCATTCGCTGAAGCAGCATTTTTACCGAGATTCTTCCCAGCTCTTCCTTATGTACATGGATAGTTGTAAGTGGAGGGTTTATAAACTTAGACATTTCCAAATCATCAAAAGCGATTATGGCAATATCTTCTGATACCTTGAGACCTGATTCTTCTATAGCCTTATACATGCCATAGGCCATTCTGTCACTTGCTGCAAAGATGGCTGTTGGCTTTTTAGCGGAAGCAAGGATACGTTTCATTGCATGATATCCGCCATCAATTGTAAAGCAGCCATCCTGGATCCATTCCGGTTTAATAGGCAGCCCATTTGAGATCATTGCTTTCTTATATCCTATAAATCTCTTCTCTTCTTCGAATAGAAGATTTGACTCTGACCCTGCTGACCCGATAAAACCGATGTCCCTGTGGCCTTTTTCTATAAGGTAGGTAACCGCTTTCAAAACCGATTGGGCAAAATCGATTGTTACATAATCTATATCTAACTTAGGGTATCCGCCAGTGGACAACAAAAAGGGGACATTTTTAGAAAGATTCTCTAAAAAATCTTTATCCATTGGACCAACAGTAATAATTCCTAAATTAGCACTCTGTTCTTCTATCATATAATTAGAGTGGATCAGATCATTGGTGTCTAAAGTAAAATTTAGGAAATACCCTTGATCAAGCAATTCCCTTTCAATACCATAAATAATTTCTGAAAAATATGGATCATGATATTTATCTTTTATGCTATTAAGGACACAGCCAAATTTCACTTCAGAAAATTTTCCATTGTTTTTCTGGCTAGTCTTCCCTTTTTTATATCCCAAATTTTTGGTAACTTCTAAAATCCTATTTCTTGTTTCCTCATCAATAGATGTTAACTGGTTATTTAACACCCTTGAAACGGTTGATATTGACACATCTGTCTTTTCTGCAATATCTTTTAAAGTAATTTTCATATGTATCCTCCAAAATCCCTTACTTCAAAACTTTCTTTTGCTAATTTTCATAATAATACAAAAATTTAGATTAAACAATATTTTCTGGAAAAATTTCTAAGAAATTTCTGAAATTTTTCAGAGATGGTAGTTTCAAAAAGCTATTTTATGACCTTGCTAGAGCGCAACGTGGCCGAATATAAGCAAGTCAAATATATAGAGGCCGGTATCTATATATACCAATATTAGTATTTTTCAGTATTTGGATCATCCACCTTAAACCCCCTTCAGAGTCGTTGATACTTATGGGGGATTTTATTCTGGCAATAATGGGGATTTTAACATCGGCTTTAACATGTATTTTGAATAATGAGTAAACACAGGGACGGCTCTTCCGTCCCCCTAAGCCTTAAAAGGAAACGCATGAAAAAACGAGCTTCGGGTTATCCCAAGCTCGTTTTAGTTTTATTTAATTTTAGTATTGCCGACTTAATTACCAATAGTCAGCTTCGCTGTATCAATCGACAGTTTTTGTTCTAAGGCATATCCAAATCGGTATAACGCAGCTTCGTCATTTTCCCGGCCAATAAATTGTGCTCCGATTGGCATTCCCTCAGAAGAGAACCCGCACGGCAATGACAAGCTTGGAAATCCGTTAAGGTTGGTCGGAGCGGTTAATTTAATAATGGACCAGCGAATATGCTGTCCCGCGTATTTTTCAATATCGACATGACGCTCATTGATTTTTGCCGGCAATATCGGCAAAGTTGGAGTGAATAGGACATCCACATCCTCTAACACTTTGTTAAATACGTCTTTTGCGAGCTGACGGGTTTGCAGTGCTTGAGCGTATTCATACCCTTTTGTATCATGTGCTGTTAATAGACGTTCTTTTACTTCATCATCCCACTGATCCGGATAATCATTCAAATGCTGTTCATGAACAGCATAAGCTTCACTTCTTAAAATAACCTTATGTGCCTCTGTGAAATTCTCCAGGCCTGTTAAGTTAACAGGTATAATGCTTGCCCCCAGCTCACGCAGTGTATCTATGGTTTGATCAATGACTTGTCTGACCTCCCCATTCATATCATCAAAATAAAAGGCTGAAGGCACCCCTATTTTCATTCCTTCAATTCCTTTTCCAATGAATCGGGTAAAATCTTCGGATTCACACTGAATAGAATTAGGATCATTTGAATCATAACCGGCAAGGGAGTTGAGAAGAAGGGCATTATCTTCCACAGTCCGTGTTAATGGCCCAACATGATCAAGTGTCCAAGACAACGGAAAAACTCCGTGTTTACTGATTCTTCCATAGGTTGGTTTCATTCCAACAATTCCGCAAAAGGAGGCCGGAACTCTAACTGATCCGCCTGTATCTGTACCTAGTGAGCCAAAGCAGAAACAGGCAGATACACTGGCTGCAGATCCGCTGCTTGATCCACCCGTCATTTTTTGTATATCATGTGGATTTTTTACAGGACCAAAATAAGAGCGATCGCCTGTAGGACCATATGCGAACTGATGTGTATTCAGCTTTCCAATGATAATGGCCCCGGCTTTCTTCAATTTCTCTACAACCGTAGCATTATATTCAGGTACGAAATCCTGGTAGATTTCAGATCCCATCGTTGTTCTCATGTTATCTGTATAGATTAAGTCTTTTAAACCGATAGCAATACCATGAAGCGGGCCTTTGTATAAACCAGCCTCTATTTCTTCTTCAGCTCTTTTTGCTTGTTCTATAACGTCTTCACGATCGACAGTAATAAACGAATTAATGACGGGATCCACCTCTTCGATGCGATCCAACAGCTGTTTAGCGATTTCTACAGGTGATACTTCTTTTTCTTTAATCATTTTTGAAAGTTTCATAATGTCATAGGTTACCAAATCTTTTATCGTTTTCACCATTGCACACTCCCTGCAGTATCTTATTTAAATTACTTAATGAGCACGAGCGAAATTTGCGGAAAAATAATGACAGCAATAAGGCCGACAATCAATATAGCAAAGAAAGGGAGAACACCTCGAACAACATTACCCACTTTTTCTCTCGTTATCCCGCTTACAACAAACAGATTTAATCCAACAGGCGGCGTAATCATGGCAAGCTCCATATTAATGGTCATAATAATGGCAAAGTGGATTAAATTTAACCCAAACATGTTTAATATCGGCAGCAGGATTGGCAGAGTAATGAGAATGATTGAAACCGCATCAAGAAACATGCCTAATATGAAGAACATGGCATTCACACCTAATAGAAATACCCATACATTTGTAGAACTGGATTCGACCCATTGAGAAACCGTTTGAGGGATCTGTTCGGTTGTTAAAAACATCCCGAAGATATTAGCTGATGCAATAATCAGGAATATCATAGCTGTAATATTAATGGATTCTTTCGTGACACGATTAAATAAATCCATTTTCATTTCTTTATAGACAAACACTGAAATAATTAATGCATATAAAGCGGCAACAAACGAAGCTTCTGTCGGAGTCATAACACCTGTATAGATTCCGCCCAAAATCAGCACAGGCAGGATAAAGCCCCATATTGCTTTTCGCGTTTTCTTGAGTCTCTCTGACATACTGGCTTTTGGCAGGGTACCATAATTTTTTATTCTTGCATTAATAATAGCCGATGCCATCAGGAGAGAACCAAGAAAGATACCTGGTAAAATACCAGCCGTAAACAGGTCCCCAATGGATTGTTCAGAAACAACGCCATAAATGATCAGCGGGATTGACGGCGGAAGTAAAATCCCCAGAGTTCCTGCCGCTGCCACCAGTCCCATTGCATACCGTTTGCTGTAGCCGGCTTCCACCATGGCCGGAATCATAATTGTACCGATGGCGGCAGCCGTTGCAGGACTGGAACCGGAAATCGCGGCAAAAATCATACAAGCTAAAATGGTAGCAAGCGCAAGTCCCCCTCTAAAGTGGCCAACCCATGATTTTAACGCTTCTATTAAATAGAAGGAAATTCCGCCTCTGGCCATAATGATGCCGGCAAACACAAAGCCGGGAATGGCCATTAGTGCTGATGAGTTAACAGAGAGAAACATTTTTTCAATAACTGGATACATTGTAAAATCAATTAAAGTTAAGGCAAATATGCTCGATAATCCCAGGCTGACCGCAATAGGAACTCTGATCAGGCAGAGAACAAAAAATGAAATAAGCAATACAACTGTTGGATTCATAATAGTCCCCCTTCTAAATTGCGTTGTTTATACTGTCGGCTTTGTCATACATCTCCTCATGGACGGGAGTTCGAATCGCTTTGACAGTCCTTAACACAAAATACAAGGAAAGCAGTCCCATTCCAATTGGCATAATTAAATAGGTACTCCAAATCGGAATTCCAACATCAATACTAACCCTTCCCTGCGAATACGCTACATTCACCATGCTAATTCCCATGATGGTTAAGTAAATACTAAACCCTGAACCTAACAGGTTACTGATTATATTAAAAACCTTCTTGATAGCCGGTGACATTTTATCATAAACCAAATCAACAACTATATGACGTTCATCTTTCAGCGCCATTCCAAATCCAATAAAAATTGCGGCAGCCATTAACATCTCGAATATTTCAGTTGCCCATGTAACCGGGGAATTGAGAACATAGCGCATAAAAACTCCATATATGCAAATAATTGAACCTAGAATAAATAAAAAGACAGCTGTTTTTTCTTCTATTAATTCTAGAATCCGGGCTATTTTTCTCATTGTATATAGCCTCCTCTACTTAAAAACATTTTAAATTTATCCAAGATTATGGCGGTTGCGCCATAATCTTGTTTAATGAATTACTCGTTCGCTTTTTTTGCAGCTTCAATGTATTCTTCACCAATTACATCCGTAAATTCATCATAAACAGGGGCCCAAGCATCTTTGAATGCCTGCAGTTCGTCATCCGAAAGTTCTGTTATCTCGATCTGGCCTCTTTCTTCAAGCTTCTTAAGGGCTTCAGCATTCATTTCTTTTGCAGCTTCACGTGCTCTTTCTGTTCCTGCCTTTATCCCTTCATCGATAATTTTGCGAGTCTCATCATTCAAACCATCCATGAACTCCTTATTTGCAAAGAAACCTAAATCAACCCGTGATTCTCCAGTAATAGTTAAATACTTCTGAACCTCATCGAATTTCTTCGATTCAATATTGACGAAAGTATTCGTTTGTCCGTCTACTGTTCCTTGTTGAAGTGCAGTATAAAGCTCGGTGAATGGCATTGATACGGAACCTGCTCCAACGGTGGAAAAGACCTCCTCTAAAACCTGTCCGCCCTGCGTACGGAATTTGATACCTTTTAAATCCTCTGGTGATTTAATCGGCCTTGTGCCATTCGTCAGGTGCTTCGGTCCGTTAGGCCACATAGATAGTCCATAAAGCCCATCTTTTTCAAGACTTGAGAGAATCTCCATACCCATTTCACTGTCCCAGAACTTAACGGCTTCATCATCTCCCTTAAATAAGAACGGCAGGGATGGAATGTTAAACCTAGGATCGTCTCCAACTAATTTCGCCATATCGATTTGTGTAAATTGCACATTATTAGCTACAATGTTTTGGAAAACATCCTTATCCCCAAATAGTTGCCCATTCGGATAGACTTGAACTTTAATTTTTCCGCCAGAAGCCTTCTCAATCGCTTCCTTAAATGCAAGTGATCCTTCATGCTGAGATGTATTTTCTGCCACTTCATGTGCAAGCTTAATGGTTAGTTCTTGAACTCCAGCTTCACTTCCGCTTCCTGAACTATTAGCAGCCTCATTATTGCCGCATGCGGCTAAAAAGACGAATAGAGCAATGATAAAAACAGATAACAGACTTTTCTTAATTCCTCTCATGAATATCTCCCCCTTGAAATTAATTCATTGTTTTCGTATTTTTATTGCTGTATAAAGCTCTCTTAATTACACCTCCCTTCATAAGGCACTACTGCAGCGACTGAATTAAATTTTATATTTTTAAAGCCAAAGGCTAGAATAACCCTTTTTTTAGTTTTGGAATCCTTTCAACGCTTTTGTTTCTAGCATTGATCCAGTAGTTTTGGAACGAAAGAATAATCTTTAAACATCTTATAGCTATCAACAAGCTGTAAAGGTATGTGTGAAGGCATTGAGGTGGGATTCAGAGTTGAAGGCTCAGGTCATGAAGAAATTATATGTAGTGCCCTGCAATGTGATAGTATCTTACGAGTTTTGAACATGGCTGAAGATCGTGCACGCTCTTTATTTCTCTCATTTTTCGATAAGATTTATTAAATTCTCAAGATCATTTTTAGTATGTTTAATTAGCTTTTTACAAGCTTTTTCAGGATTTCTATTTTTTATGGCATTAAAGATTTCAGTATGTTCTTTTAAAATAAGTGCTGCACGTCCAGATTCTTTCACATTAAGAACTCGATAAAAATACGTTAGAGAATGAAGGTCGTCTATTAGTTTCTTTAATCGTAAATTTCCGCAAATATTAATAATTTGCTCATGAAAGCAGACGTTGTATTGTACAATTTTCTCTTTCTCCTTTCTTTCAATGGCTTTGCATGTTTCTTTTAACGTATTGCTTAATCGTTCTAATTGAAGATCAGTTGCACATTGCGCAGCGATTGACACCGCCCTTGATTCGAGTGCAAGCCTACACTCATAAATATCACGTACATCCCCAAGAGAGGGCTTGTAAACGGTGATTTGCGATTTCTCATCAATTACGAGTAACCCTTCGTTTATCAATGCTCGAAACGCTTCACGGACTGGACTCCGGCTTGTTTCAAATTGCTTAGCCAATTGAGCCTCATAAAGTCTGTCACCTGGCATTAATATACCTTTCCAGATCATTTCTTTAATCGTTTGCTGAATTTGCATATAAAAGGGCTGCGGCTTAACGAGTTTTAATTCATCCAAATTTAATTACTCCTAACTTTTTTATCCAACCGAGTGACGATTGTCGACAATCAACATAATTAGAATAATCTATATTATCAGAAATTTCAATATTTATTTGAAAATTATTATGTTATTTTTAAGTAAGTTAAAGCGTAGATTTATAGTTTTTATGTTTGGATATAATTTATGAATATTTAATAAACTGAACGATTACAAGCTTTCTATTTCAATTCTTCCCTAAACAATATACTATCCCCTTCATCCCTCCCTTAGTTCAGTAATTTTCCAAACACGGCCTGCTAATTCGATATAGTTCGAGCAATCCTATAATTTCTATTTTGGATCCCACTACTCCAATTTTTCTTTTAAGAGATTTGTTACCGCATTCGCCAAAATTGGGCATTTTTTTAAAATAAAATCTTCTAAATTTGGTAAGCATTTCTTTGTTTTATTAAGCCATTTCTAATGAAACCGAAAGTCTATATAGTACCATCAGCACATTTACAATAAATTACCAAATAGATACAATTAAAACTGTTTGAATATTCTAAAATATTTGGAGGGTTGTGGATGAAAGGAAGGCTAAGAGTCCTTTTTTCTTTGCTGCTGACTACTGTCCTGGTCATGTCTCTTTTTACAGGATTAGTATCAGGCAAGCAGGTGAAAAATGGCGAGGATTATGATTATCATGTAGTAAGAGATGTTATGGTTGAGATGAGAGACGGAGTGAAGCTTTCAACAGATCTATACTTACCAGCTCCTACTAGTAAAAAAGAGGAGAAGCAAGGCTTTCCCACTCTTGTTTTAAGGACTCCTTATAACAAGGATACCTATGGCGGGGCAGAGGGACCTTTCTTTGCGCAAAAGGGTTATGCTGTTGTTGTACAGGATACTAGAGGAAGGTTCAAATCAGAAGGAGAATGGGATTTTATCTTTGATGACGCAAATGATGGGTATGATCTTATCGAATGGGCTGCAGCCCAAGAGTTTAGCAATGGGAAAGTCGGTACAATGGGTCTTTCGTATATGGCTTATACCCAATACGTATTAGCTAAATCCAAACCGCCACACCTTGTCACAATGATTCCGCTGGAAGGAGCGAGCAATTTCGCCGAGGAAGTATTCTTTACAGGCGGAGCCATGCAGCTGGACCGCTATCTTTCCTGGACTTTAGGGCAATCGCACGATACAGCAAGACGCATGGATGAACAAAATGGAAATACTTATTATCAGGAGCAATTGGCCAATGTAAACTACCAGGAGCTGTTAAATTATACCCCGAGAAACGGAATCACCCTATTAAATGAACTCCAGGGCTGGTGGAAAGAAGCACTTCAAAGCCCTGAGTATGGAGCTTATTGGAAAGAGATTTCTCCCCAGGAGTGGCATGATTCCTGGCCAGTGCCGACTTACCATGTTGGCGGCTGGTATGATATTTTACTTAGCGGAACCTCAAACAACTATATTGGAATTACTGAAAATGGACCTGAGAAAAGAAAGCTGAAAACAGTAGGGAAACCTATCAATATCCGTGAAAGCCAGAAGCTGATGATTGGCCCTTGGACACATGGATATCCGACTAAAAACGTAGGAGAAGCTGTATTTCCCGAAGCAGATTTAAGCGATGTTCATAATGGAGAAAATGGAACCGAAAATTGGCGCCTGGAACAGCTGCGCTGGTTTGATTACTGGCTAAAAGGGATTAAAAACGGTGTCATGGACGAAGACCCTGTAAAATTGTATGTGATGGATGAAGAAAATAGCGGATACTGGCGCACAGAGAAGGAGTGGCCATTAGCGCGTACTGAGTACACGAAGTATTACCTGCGAGATGGAAAGTCAGGAACTATTCATTCCTTAAATGACGGGGTACTGTCTCCTGAAAAGCCTAAAGCAAATGAAAAGCCTGATGCCTATACTTATGATCCTGATAACCCTGTTGAAACAGTAGGTGGAAATTTATCTGGAACAACTCCAGCTTCAAAACGCGGCCCACAAGACCAGCAGGAAATTGAGCAGGGTGTATTAACCTTTACAACGGATGCACTTAAAGAGGATACGGAAGTAACGGGCCCAATTGAAGTGAAACTATGGGCATCCTCTTCTGCAAAAGATACAGATTTTGCTGTAAAACTAACCGAGGTCTCCCCAGATGGACGATCCATTATTATTCAGGATAGCATTATCCGCGCAAGATACCGTGAATCCAGGGAAAAAGAGACATTATTAAATCCTGGTGAAGTCTATGAATATACCATTGATTTAGGTACCACCAGCAATATATTTAACAAAGGAAACCGTATTCGTGTTGATGTTTCAAGCAGTAATTACCCTCGCTTTGATAATAACCCTAACACAGGAAACAAGTGGGGAACGGACTCTGAATCCATCATTGCGGAAAATACGATCTATCACGACTCGGAACACCCATCACATATCATATTGCCAATTATTCCGAGCAAGTAATGTTGAAAGTCAAGGGATTCATTCCCTTGGCTTTTAATTACTTATTTATAATTCTTGATTTTATTTTAGTTAACTGCCATTCACCTTTTTTGAGTTACATTCTTCCTCTCAACCAAACTATTCAACTTAACGGCCTCCCATAAACTTTGATCTGTAATCCCTACACTCTCCTGCAAATCCGATATAGTCCTTGCTAAACGAATAATTTTAATCTGGGTGGATTGCTCCAGTTTTTTTTATGGAGAGCTGCTGCACCGTTCACTGCTGTTCAGCTGTTAAGGGACTTGTTTTCAATAGTGTGTCATAGGATACTCTGCTGTTGCCTATTTCTCTTCCATACCGCTCGTACTGCCTTTTTCTGGCTGCTTCTACTCTTTTTCTTATGGCTGCAAAAAATAGGAAGGATATTATCCCCCCCTATCTTGCCAATTAAACTTGTTCATTCCTGGCGTAGAACCACCTATATCCTAAATTTATTGTTTATTTCCATTACAACAAGTATTAATATTAGAAGAACAATCACTTTTGCCAAGAGATTTATCGCCAGCTAAATTACTGAGATTTAATAATTCTTAAAAATATCTAAAGAGTAGTGATTTTGTGGTGTAAATAGACTAACTTTGAAAGAAGATGAAAATTTGAATCAAACACGCATAAAATGGATTTTGTTACTCGTAATCTTAATGTGGGGAAGCAATTTCGTCATTACAAAAATATTGCTTGAGAGTTTCTCTTTTTGGACTTTATTATTCTTTCGGAACCTTTTTGCTGCTATTGCGTTGATTTGGGTTGTTCGAAAATTCCTTTTTATTGTGCCAGGAAATAAGAAGGTGTGGGGCTATGTTTTAGGGGCCTCTGTTATTGGGGTTGTTATTAACAATGCTTTCTTTCAAATGGGGCTAAAATATACGTTAGCCACTAATGCCTCACTCATCATGGGATTAACCCCTTTAGCAACTGCCTTGATTTCGTATTTGGTCTTTAGTGTTCCTTTACACTGGAAGCAAATGCTTGGTATTAGCCTTGGGTTTTTTGGAGTTTCGCTGGTAGTATTGGAAGGCGCAATCACAAACTTAATTCATTTATCTTTTAACATTGGTGATTTGTATATCGTTGGAGCCTTACTAACTTTTAGTGTTAGCTTCATATTTATAAAAAAAGCAACTGACATAAAGTTTCCACCGGCAATCATCAGTTTGTACGCCTACTCACTTTCTTCAATCTGTTACTTCCCCTTGGTGATCTGGGAACAAACGATGGAAGGTTGGAGTGAGCTGCCTACGAGTTTATTACTCTGGGTAATGCTGATCTATGTCGGTGTATTTCCTACAGGGATAGGAAATATGCTGTGGAATCGAGGAATTAGCATCCTTGGTCCCGGTCAATGCGCAATTTTTATGAACGGAATTCCCCTAGTTGCAGCCATTACTTCAGTATTGGTATTGGATGAGCCTATCTTGGTTTTACAAATTATAGGGTTTCTCTTCATTGGTTCTGGGGTGATCTTAGGATCTCAAAATAGTGGGCCAATAGCTGTAAAGAAAGAAGAGAAAGAGACTACCAGCGTTACCATGTAAAATATGATAATAGGGAATCTACAGGAATGAGTTAAAATGATCTTTTTAAGTAGAGTTCAAAAGCGAATAAAGTATTCACTGGACTGGGTCACTACCATCTAATTTATGAGTCAAAAAGGGAGAAAGTAAGTAAAACCAAAAACCTTGCTGTATAAATCAGCAAGGTTTTTGGTTATGAAATTCCCCACACTTTACTACTTCACTGTATTCGGGGTCAGGCACGCTTTTTCCAGCATTGACAAATGAGCATTTGTCGCCCTATACTTTTATTGTTCAATTGGAAAAACTCCTTTGTAGAAGACTTGTTTGTTTAAGGGAACAAAACAAGGTCAACAACTTCTACAATAGGAGTTTTTTTATTATGTGTAAATACATTTTATTGATAATATGGGACTTTTTTAAAGCGGTGCAAGGCCAGTGGGTCAGGCACCGGGTTTTAATCGTGTCTTTTTTCCGCCTATTACTAAAATACAGCCAATGATCCAAAAAACCCATGACATACTGGTCAATTGAGCGATTCCCCCAAATAAAATGGGTGATGACATTTGTGTTAAGCGATTTGCAGTTAATCGCAAGCCTAGGCCCTCTCCCACTTTTTCCTTCGGTAAATAATGAATGGTTGTAGAGATAGACAGCGGCTGACCTATTCCCAACCCGATTCCTAAAATAAAAGAAAATAAAGATAGAATGAACCAGCTCTGAAAAAATGGCAAACTAAAGAAACAGATTCCTGACAACACAATGGAACTAAAAGCAATTGTACTGCGCGACCATTTGTGTAAAAGATATGGCAATGACCATCTGACTATGATCCCAGCAACAGCATTGATAGATATAATAATCCCAATTATTGAAATAGAAAGCCCTAACTCTAAAGCCAGCAGCGGAAAGTATGCAGTAAAAATATCTTTTCCTAACAAAACGAAAATACTGACCAGGAATGCCTTTCTTAAATGTGGGATCTTCAATAATTCTAGTGAATGGATGATTTTGTTTTTTGCTTGCCGCTCGTTATGATGAGCCCTTTCTCTTCCTTTAAGAAAAAGAGACAGGAATGTTGATATGATGCCTAAACTCCCTAAAAATCCAATGGCCAAAGGGTACCCATATCTCTCTCCAAAAAATCCTCCTATTAAAGGGCCAATAAAACTTCCTAAAGCAACGCCAATACTAAATTTCATTATATATTTTTCTCGTACCGTTTCATCTGAGCTTAGCTGTCCCGCCATAGCTTGTGCGGATACCACAAAAGTAGTTTGCCCCACTCCTGCTGCTAATTGAGAAATGTACACTCCTTCCAGACTTACAAAAAACATTGGAATTAATAGAGATAAAGTACACATTAATGTACTGATGATAATGGGAGTTTTATATCCTATGGAATCAACATAATGCCCTATTTTTATTGCTAAAAAAGTGGGCAGTAAGGGAAACAGGCCAATAATGATACCAATTTCTACAGGACTGGCATTTAACTCATTGGAGAGTAAAGATATTAGGGGACGTGTTCCCATAATTCCAATCATTAAGATGAAAGTAATGATTGTTATGAGATGTTCATTAAAATAGGTTATTACTTTCAAGGCAATAGTCACCTTTCGTTATACTTATTATTAAAGTAATTCAGAGACTTTAAATCTATAAAAAAAGAAGTGACAATCTCTATATAGATAGACTGTTACTTCTTTAGGAATTTATTTATGCCTTTATATTAGGAGCTTCACCTTTATTAAGCAAAGTCTTTTTAATAATCGGATAGACTAAGAATAAAATGGCCAAAACCATTAAGGTTAAGGAGATTGGACGAGTGAAAAAGATGGATAGCTCACCTCTTGATAGGATCAATGATTGTCTAAATGAATCTTCTGCAAGAGGGGCAAGCACTAATGAAAGAATGAAGGGTGCTGTTGGGTATTCTAATTTTTTGAAGAAATACCCGAGTATTCCAAAAACTAATGCAACCCATACATTAAAGTTATTATACGTTAAACTAAATGCGCCAACGACACAAATAAATGTAATAATAGGCCCAAGATACCATTGTCCAAAGTAGATTAATTTTACAAACAGCGGTATTAAGAAAATATTTGCTAAGAGCAGCAATATATTGGCTACGAATAATCCAATAATGATTGTCCAAACTACATCAGAGGAAGTATCAAAAATTCGAGGCCCGGGCTGTAATCCGAAAATGATTAAAGCCCCTATCAAAACAGCCGTGGCGCCACCGCCTGGAATTCCCAAAGCGAGCATTGGAATCAGAGCCCCTCCTACGGATGCATTGTTTGCTGCCTCCGGTGCTGCTACACCTTGAATTTTTCCCTTTCCGAATTCCTCCGGCTCTTTCGATATATTTTTCTCTAAAGAGTAAGAAAGGAATGTGGCCATAGTTCCACCCGCACCCGGAAGCATTCCGATGAAGGCTCCTAACCCGGTTCCTCTTAAAATGGAACCCGTGGTACCTTTAATATCCTTCCATTTAGGAAATAAATTTTTAAGCTCCACACTTTCCTTCTTTAAATTTAGCTTAAAGCTAGTTTCCACATTATAAAGGACTTCCCCAATACCATAAAGCCCGATAATAACCGCTACAAAGTCAACACCTTCAAGTAAGTGATCAGTAAAAGTATAGCGGCCAAATCCTGAGATAAAGTCCATCCCGATCATCGCAACCATAAATCCCATTAGAACCATCATAATCGATTTTAAGTAATTTTTATCAGAAAGACTGGCAATAGTAGCAAAACCAAAAATCATCATGGCAAAGTATTCAGGTGCAGAAAAACTTAATGCCCATTGTGCGACAAAAGGGGCTGCCACTGCAAGAATGATTAGGGAGATTAATCCTCCAATGAAGGAACTTATAGCTGAAATCCCCATAGCGATTCCGCCTTGTCCCTTTTTCATCATTGGATATCCATCCCAAGCAGTTACAATTGCCGGAGCATCGCCAGGTGTATTAATTAATATAGACGTAATACGTCCCCCATACATCGTTCCTAAATAAATGCTGCACAAAAATACTAATGCAGCAGATGGAGGCAGATTAAGAGTGACTGGCAATAAAAGGGCCACACCAGCAGAAGGACCAAGGCCCGGCAAAGCACCTACCAGTGTCCCAATCACGCTGCCTAATAAAACAAGAAGTAAAATTTGAATATTGAAAACCAGGTCTATTCCCATTGCAATATTGCTTAGAAGATCCATAGTCTAACACCTCACTTTATAAAAAGAGTAATCCAGAAGGAGTTGGCACCTTCAGCCAAACTTTAAAAATCAGAAATAATATAACCATTGTCCCTATAGAAACACTAACACTTCTTTTCCAATTATATTTCTCCATAAATTTGTAAACTAAGAGAGAAAACAAAGCAAAAGAAACCATCATACCCAAAATATCAATTAGAACAATTCCCGCTATGAATAAAGCAATATAAGCTAAAAAGAACTTCTTTCCCTTTGAGTCTGAAAAAAATTTCTCCGGAAAATTCTTTTTAAGCAGTGTAAATAGAAATATGGTTGAAATGACAATCATGATTCCTGTTACCCACACAGGGAAAAAGCCGGGGCCTGGCCCAAACTGAGTTTGATAAGGATATGTCAGTCCAAGGATAAACATCAAAATTGATATACCCAATAAAAAGATGCCAAAGGTAATTTCCGCTATCTTCAAAAGGATCCCACCTTATACTATTTAAGTTAAATTCAGCTTCTGTTCTTTGATCCTGATTCTCTCAGCCTTTTCCAGGATACTATACGCTCTTTTTGCAACCGGAATATCGATCATCTTTCCATTTAAGGCAACCGCGCCATCCCCCTGGCTTTTTGCTTTCTCAAAGATGTCTGCAACCCTTTTCGCATAATCAATTTGTTCACTTGTAGGTGAGAATGCTTTATTCATAACCGCTACTTGTGCAGGATGAATGCAGCTGGCGCCCACATGTCCAAGCTGATAGGATTTTCTTGCGACCTTATATAGATTTTCCAAATCATTAAATCCGGCCATGGATCCTACAATACCCAGCGGCTGTATTCCTGCAGCTTTTGCAGCAATCATCGCTTGCATTTTAGGTACTAATAATTCATCTCCTGCATCACTAGGTTCAATCCCCAGATCCAAGGTAAAATCTTCAGTTCCAAGATTCATAGCAACGATTCTGGAGCTTGCCCTGGTTATTTCTTTAATGTTCATGAATCCTTTAGCTGTTTCTATTAAGATAGTAAAATGTATACTTCCACTAGTGATATTTCTTTTTACCTCCAGCTCCTGAACGATGTCTTCCAATCTTTGTACGGTTAGAGCATCTTCTACCTTTGGAATAACAATTCCGTTTAATCCAGGTAGAATCGCTGCTTCCAAATCTAATTGTGACATTTCAAGCCCGTCATTGATTCTTACTAAAACCTCAACATTCCCAGTATTTAAAAACCCGATGCTTTCCTTTAAGTATTGTCTTGCTTCTTGTTTTTCTTGAGGCGCTACCCCATCCTCAAGGTCAAGCTGGATGGCATCTGCACCTCTATCTAAAGCTTTTTCTATAAACTTTTGCTTATTAGCAGGCATGATTAATGTTGACCTTCGCAAGAAACTGCTTTTCTTTGTATCTATCATAAAAACCTCCTCAATACAGGCAAGTTCCCCTAAACATTAGGGGAAACCTGCCAGCAAACTATTTATTACTGAATTACACCTAGTTCTTTTAAATTTTTCTCATACATTACATTCATTTCGGTTAAGTAGCTTTCAAATTCATCTGCCCCCTGGTAACCGCTCTCAACCATGTATTTATCCAAGTACTCAGCTTCCCATTGAGGATTTTCACTTAATTCTTTCAGTTTACTTTCAAACCATTTCACTGCTTCTTCAGGCATTTCAGGCGGTCCGTAAATTCCTCTGTATAACATCCACTCAATATCGTATCCCAGCTCTTTGAATGTCGGCACATCAGGAAGCTGTTCCAGTCTCTCCGAAGAACTGACTGCAACAGGAATCATATCACCGTTATTTACGTACTCAATAGCAGAGCCAATATTATTTGCCATGACATCTATATGGCCGCCCAGCAAAGCGGTTACAACCTCGCCGTCCCCTTCAAATGGCACATATTCAACCTCTGTGCCTAACGCTTTGTTCATCTGTATTGCCAGCATATGTTCACCACTGCCTACTGAAGTTCCTCCAAAGGTAGGATCTTTCGTTTCAATAAAAGTTTTTAAATCCTCAAAATTTTTAATTCCGCTCTTTGCATTTACCAAGACAACATATGGATCCAGGCCCAATCTGGCAATCGGTGTAAAATCCTTATAAGAATACTGGATATTCCCTTGTAATGGTGTAGTTAAGAAAGATGAAGTAACAGTCATAATGTAATTTTCTTCTCCCTTTTTACTGGCAGAATAGGCCATTCCAACAGCACCACTTCCGCCTGGCTTATTAACGACGGTAATTGGATTTTCAATAATTCCTTCACCATTCATAACCTTTACCATTGCCCTTAGCATGGTATCATGCCCACCGCCTGGAGAATAACTGGAGATAAACTCAAGACTTCCTTCAGGTGACCATTCCTTGCTTTCTTGAGAAGCATTCGAGGAATTATTATCTGCCGATGCATTTTGATCAGAACTGCTTCCTTTCGTATTACTTGTTTGATTTGAGCATGCAGCCACTAAAGCAATAATCATGAAACAAATGAAAACATTGACTATTTTCTTCATCATATTTCCTCCCTAGAAATAATTATTAATCCGCAGACGTTAATTTGCGGTTAGTTCCAATTTTCTTAAGGTTACAATTCCATCTAAGGCGACAACTCCTTTGCCTGTTGGCAAAAGCCTTAACGGATTAATCTCCACACTTTCAATTTCAGCTGATTGGCCAAGTAAAGACAGCCTTTCAAGTGTATCTATTAATGCTTCCATATCATAGGATGGCTGGTTTCTGTAACCTTGAATTAGTTCAACTAATCCAGGAATTTGATAAATCATTTCTTTGATATCAAAGCGGTTAATGGGCAGCACTCTCCAAGCCACTTGTTTGAAAAGCTCTGCTGTTATTCCTCCGAGGCCAAACATTAAAACAGGGCCAAATTGCGGATCTTTATTGATCCCAACAATCAGTTCCAATCCATCTTCACACATTTCCTCGACCATAATATCCTGTATGTCAGGGTAGCTATTTTTTAACTTCTGCAAAAATCCAAGAGACTCTTCAAATTTATCTATTGAATCAATATTAAGAACGACTCCGCCTACTTCACTTTTGTGAGTTATCTTGTTCGAAACCAGTTTCATGACATATTTATGGTGAAGGAAATCCAATTTTAAATTCTTAACATCTTGATTTGCTTCCAGCAAAACTTGATGAGGGACAGGAATTCCAAAGGAGCTAAAAATTGATTTTGCTTGAACTTCATTTAAGGTACTTTCTCTAAATTCGTTGATTTTTATGGGAATCTCAGATGGGATTTTAATATCGTTAGACATGTGAGTGTTTTGTACGTTCTTGCCCCAATTGATGATAGCTGCAAGGATTTTACTTGCTTTTTCAGGGAGTAAAAAAATGGGGATTGAGGAGTTTTTTAATATATTTAAACTTTCATCATATATACTTCCAGTCCAGACAACAAATAAAGGTTTTTCGAGAGTTTGATCAATTTCTATGATTCTATTGACAGTCTCTTCATCTCCATGTGTGGCAAAGACATAGCCATCTATATCTTCATGCTTCTCTACAATTTCAATTATTTTTTTTAGATTGCCACTTCTTAACTGACCTGTTAAATCAAGCGGATTTTGTGGAGAGCCAAATCCTTTTAAGTATTGATTTATTGATTGCTGTGCAGCCTCTGATAAAACAGGAACAGAAAAGCCAAATTTCCCAAGCTTATCCCCCATTGTTCCTCCAATTCCGCCAGAGTGTGAGACAACAGCCATTTTTTTATTTAGTAATCTTTTTTTATTTTGAAGAACTTTTACACAATCGATTAATTCATCGTAATCATTTACTCTAATTAATGCTTTTTGTTCCACAATGGCATTAAAAATATCGTCATCGCCCGTCATGGAGGCTGTATGATTAGCCGCTGCTCTTTGTCCTACTTCAGACTCGCCAATTTTAAAAACAACGATTGGCTTTTTAAGCTCCTTCGCTCTTTCAGCTATACGTAAAAACTCTTTTCCATCCTTCAGTCCTTCTATCAGAACCGCGATTACATCGATCTCTTCATCCTCCAGCATATACTTAATAAAATGACATAGGTTTAAGTCGGCTTCGTTCCCGGTTGTGACTATGTACTTAAAACCAACACCCTTATCCCTTGCCTGTGTCAGCAGCGGGCCAAATCCGGTTGCACCACTGTGGGAAATTAACCCCGCCCTTCCTTCCTTTATGGTATTGGTACCTAACGTTGACAAGGAGCACGCCCACATATTGTTTACTACATTTGCAATGCCAAGACAATTAGGACCTACAATACGCATCCCGCTTCTTTTAGCTATTTCATTTAATTTCTCTTCTCTTTCTGAACCTAGTACCTTATCATGTTCACTAAAACCGGCTGAAATAATTAGTATCGAAGAAACTTTCTTCTTTTCACACTCCTCAACAATCTGCACGACGAAATCTGCATGAACAATGATTATGGCGAGATCGATATGGTTATTAATGCTTGAAATAGATGGAAAGCAATCGACCCCAAACACCTTTTCATATTTAGGATTTACAGGGAATACCCTTCCGGAATATTGATTATTAATCAGGTTTTTTATCAGTCTTCCACTATATCCACTCTTCTCATTAGCACCAACAACAGCAATAGATTGGGCATTCAATAATGAATCAATTGAATTAAACAAAAATGTTATCTCCTTTCCCGGCATATTTAACGGGTAATTGTGATCCAGTTTTAAAAGCGTTTTCATTTTTTAATGTACAAGCAGAAAGATGATGTATTAATAAGTAACCGGATAATTGGTAGGACCAACTATTAAAGCGTTATCAATTTCACCCTTAATTTTGCACAATATCAAAAGAATGGAGAGCATAAAACTTACCCTATTCACCAGCTCCTTTTAATGAAATTATTCAATTGGATAATTGGATAGACCAATTTAATTGAAATTTTTACTATTTATGGGTAAAATCATAGCATGGGATATTTTTCAGGTCAATACATGTATTCTAAATTATCAAAATATTTTATATTTTCAAGTTGCTTTTCACAATAAAAATATGATTTGGGTGTGATGTCATTGTCTTTTAATCGGGTTCAATATAACAGATTATACGAACAGGTTTTAGAACAAATTGAAAATCAAATCGAATCAGGTGATTTAAAGCTCGGTGACCGGCTGCCAACTGAAAGAGAATTATCTAATAAAATAGGTGTTAGCAGAGGTACTTTAAGAGAGGCATTTCGGATTCTTGAGGAACAAGGAATAATTGAAACGAAACCAGGCGGGGGCAGATACTTAAGGAACATCCAAACGAATGCGTATACGAAAATGAATAATTCCATCATTTCGGAACTGCAGAAAGCTGCAATCATTGACCTCTTGGAAATTCGAGAAATACTAGAGCTCAAAATGGTTGAACTTGCCTGCGAACGAATAACAAAAGAAGAAATTGATCAATTAGAAAAGGGACTAAATGAAAATCAAGAAAATCGGTCATTGGATTATGATTTTCATATTGAGCTTGCACGGGCATCTAAAAACATCGTGATTGTTAACTTTATGAAGCTAAATATCAATATCATTAAAGAAGCCAGGAAAATGAGTTTCAATAATACAACGAATTTTACATCAGCTATACAAGAACATCGTGAGATATTAGATGCTGTCAAAAACGGGGATAAAAACCTTGCTAAAGAAAAGTTATTAATGCATCTTTCCAAAATAAGAGTGAGAATGAATCAGGAAGAAGTTAATCTGCCACAGGAATTTTAGGAATTATTCTATAAATAATCTACCTGATATTGGGGACAGAGTGGGACAGAGGGACAGGTTCACTGTCCCAGTCCTACCTCAAATCTTAATGGGACAAGGGACCTGTCCCCGTGTCCTCTTGATGGGACAAGGGACCTGTCCCCGTGTCCCACCCAACCACGATTCTATATTTTAAGTACATGATATCAGAAAGTGCTATAAAGGGAAGGATTTACTTATTACTAAACCTTTTAAACTCCCTAGAAATGATAAAATAGATTCTAGATTTTAGAAAAGCACCACTCGATCGATTCGATAAGTAACTTCTCCCTTATAGAGGCTTTATTGGCTTTTCCTAAACATCTATTTGTATTGTAAAACCAGCTAGGGTGATAGAGATGAATATTTTTTATTGTTGTTGTTTGTCCATTCGGGTATTTGTAATCAAAGTCATAAACCTTTCCATGTTCTTTTATGGAAGTCCTGCAGAATTGCTGATAGTATTCTAAGTCGTATTCATATAATAAGGTTCTTAATGCTGGACCTTGTTTAACTAGTCTGCCTGGCCCTTTCATTTCAACTAATGTATTTAGTGCTTTATTTGCCCAGTTCCCAAAAGAAACGATTAGTTTTAAATTAGTTAAACGATCTAATTCCTGTTTTAGAATAGTATCACTACAAAGCTCTGTGCAGCTAAAGCCGTTCATATTCCTGTAATCTTCAATTTCCTTTTTATCTCCTCTGCATTTCACTGCATCTGTTATATAGATTTCTTTCATTATGTCAGTACCAAGACGATTTGGATAATTTCCTATGTATCCTTTATGATGCAAAGTTTTACATAGCTCTCTAAAGATTAGATAATAATTGCTAGGCCAAGGGTCAAAATTCTTTCTATGTTCCAAAGTAACCTGCTCAGGTGTCATTCTATTTAATTCTTCTAATTTTTCTTCAGTATCTATTTCGCCTCCAGGGCTTTCAAATAGAAACATTACTTTCAAGTCTTCTTTGTTTTCAGAGGTATCATAAAACACCTTTTGTTGACCATTATTTAGTTTACATTCACCACATTTAAAAACTCTCTCAGCTATCAAAGCCAGTCCCCCTGCCTTTAAAGTATTGAGTATTATTATATGGGCCAAAATTCCCTTTAGAATTTACTGACAGGATTTTTTTTAATAGCAAAATATCTGACTTCCTAGAATATACATATTAAAAATATCAACTGGAGGAGATTTTGTGCCAAAGCGTTGGACTGAAAAAGAGGAAAGATACCTTCAAAAAGTAATACCTGATTACCGAAAGAGTATTCTAAAAAAGAACCTCAAAGAAGCTAAATCTACTACTTTAAAGTTGGCGAAAGAAATTCACCAAGATAACCCAGTCATTCAGAATCGTACAGTCAATGCCATTTATGAACGTCTTCCATATCTGGAGAATCTTCTTGCTGGTGTTTTTGAGAAGCGTCATTATGCTAGTAAGGATCAGAGGTTATATAACACGCTTCCTAGAGAAAGCAAATGTATAACTCCCAATCTATGTAATACTAGACATCCTTATAATGGAGCAATGAAAGAGTATCTCAAAAGAACAAAGAGAGACACTTAAATGAAGAAAAGGCCTTTGCAAAGGATGATTGCGAAGGCCACGGTAATACCTAAAATAAATGTTTTTCCCCTGTCTTAAGAGGACTGAGATCCACCCAGCCCCCTTCAAAAACTCATTTAATTGTCTTTAACAGCTCCTGGATCCTCAAAGCATCTCCCGCTTCTGTTGCCTTTTTAAATTCATGCTGCCATTGCTCCAATTTATTTCTATTATCCTGTTCCTTCTGGTGCAGCTTCTGCCGGATCGATTCCTGCTTTTCTTTTTCTTCCTGAAGGAGCAGCTCCTTCATCCCTTTGATTCTGGATCGCTTCTCTTCTTCTTTTTCTAAAACCTCATGGTACTCGTCGCTCGCTTGTGTTAATTTTTCTTTGATTTGCTTGTTCACTTCTTCCCTATTCATGCTTACCGCTCGCCATTTTAAGTTCCGCATTCTCGGAGTATAAGAATTTTATCATGTCCGTAATGGTTTGTAACATTTGAATATCACCGTTGGAGATGGCGATTTTCATTCCTTCTTGGAGGCTTTTGTACAAATCCATCCGCTCTGTATGTTTGACCTTCAAAAAGTCCTGAAAGTTTGCACGGTCATTTTGCAGTCTTTTTAATCCGACCTCCAGCATAGATTGGATGTGTTCTCTTTGTGTTTTTTCCTGTTCCTTTGCAATCGAATAGTCTTTCATAGCTGTTATCACCTGGCCGATTACTTCTACTCCACTTCCTGCAAGCATCGCAGCTTCAGGTGATAAACTGGCTTTAGCTTTAGGAATAACGGTGGTTAATGGCTTTAAATTACTCATATGTTTTCTCCTCCAATTTGGTCCAGCATATTTTCAAACTCAGTTTCATATTGATTTAAAGTTTTGTGTAGCTGCTCAGCTTTTTTGCTAACCTTTCCTTCCTTCGTGACAAGCTGAATCAAAGAAACAGTATAAATAGCTGACACAAGCAAGTATGATATTTCCATTTTGGACTGTAGTGATGGATCTTCTTTTGGAACTTGATTTAAATCATCAAGCATTCCCTTTAACAACTGACTGTACATGGAAAGAAGCGTTTCGCCTTCTTTGATTTTCCGATTCACTTCAGTTAGTTCCATTTTTTTAACCTTCATTTTTTCGACAGCTAAGAATGCTTTTTGAGAATACCTTTCTGCTTCTTCCAGATAGGCATCGGCTTGCTCCACCCGCTTTCTTTGCTGCTTCATTTTGTAAATGGCAGTAGGGATTGTTAACAAAGGACTCGTTATAAGAATGGGGAAAGGCATCTCAGATTCTCGAGATGGTCCTGTTGGTCTCTCTCCTAATCTTGAATTGGTGCTATTAATAATCTGATCCCCTTGCTTTTGCAACTCTTTTATTTCTGCTAGAGACAGAAACTGAAGTTTATTAAACTGCTTATATTTTTCGGACGAGAACTTGTCAAAATCAATCTGGTTGCTTTCAAGCATGTTCAACCATTCCGAAACTTCCTTTTGCTGAACAGATAATTTCAAGAGGTTAAAGGCTTCTACCTTTTTGGATGTTTGTTTTGCCTTTGATTGAAACGATTTTATTTCTCTTTCAATACGATCTTCTGCTTCACTAATAAGATCATATGCCATCTCGTTCTTTTGAAAAGATGTTTTGTAATCACTATTTTTCTTAATCACCATCTCTTTGAAGCCATCAGTTGTAAGCTCTCGAAACTCGTCACCTGCATCCCGAAAGATCTCGTTAAATTCTCTTCCACTGTCGACGAGTATATCCCCTAATTCCTTAAGTGTTCTGAAGAAACCCATGTTTCATCTCCTATTACTTTTTGTATAGAGCATCTATTGCACCAATAGTCTCTTTCATCTCTTTACGAAAAGTTACCGGTTCAGACGCCTAAACTGTCATCTAGATTAGTTAGCTACTCTTCTTATAGGAAAATAATAACATATAATGCAATCATAGGGTGTTTCTTTAGACCTAAAACATTTATAAATAAAATAACCCCCAACGCAATAGCATCGGCAGTTATTTATTGTAAAACATTTTATATTCAAGAAGCATGCTATAAAAATGCTTACAGTCACGGAGTTAAATGGTAATTTGCAACATTCTAAAATAGTACTTGATATTAATTAACTGCCATTCACCTTTATTCCAACTACATCCTTCCTCTCCACCAAACTATTCAACTTCACTGCCTCCCATATACTTTGATCAGTAATCCCTACACTCCCCTTCAAATCCGAAATGGTTCGTGCCAACCGAATAATTTTAATTTGGGTGCGATTACTCCAGTTTTTTTTATAGGAGAACAGCTGCAGCGTTCGCTGCTGTTCAGCTGTTAAGGGACTTGTTTTCAATAAAGTGTCATAGGATACTCTGCCGTTGCCTATCTCTCTTCTATACCGGTCATACTGCATTTCTCTGGCTGCTTCTACTCTTTTTCTTATGGCAGATGAGGACTCTTCTTTTCTTGTATGAACAGATTTCAGGTTAACAGGTGACAATGATAAATTGATATCAAATCGGTCTTTCAGTGGACCTGATAGCTTATTTTGATAGGCAGCGATTTGTTTAGGGCTACAGGTACAATAATGAGTATTTGAACCTGCATAACCGCATGGACATGGGTTCATGGCTCCAATCAGAATGAAAGAGGCTGGATAAGTTACGGTTGCCTGTGTCCGGCTAATGCTGACTTTTCCGCTCTCTAAAGGCTGTCGAAGCATATCAAGTGTTTTCTTAGTAAATTCTGCAATTTCATCAAGGAATAACACACCGCGATGGGCCAGCGATATCTCGCCTTGGATATTGTCCTCCTCCAACAATTGAAACACCAGACGCAGAATGATGAGGATTCCGGAAGGGCGGAATATCAGTATACTCCCATGAACTTCCGCTTAACTGGTACAAACTAATCATTTCTAACTGTGCTTCTTTCGAAAGAGGAGGCATAATGGATGGGAAACTTTCTGCCAAGAGGCTTTTACCGCAGCCTGGAGGCCCCGTCATAAACACATGATGTTCTCCTGCGGCTGCTATCTCTAAAGCATATTTGGCATAAGAATGGCCCACTATTTCTTTAAAATCAGTAGAGTAAATTTGGTTATCGACTACCTTGGTTTTAGGAAACAATGGGATTGATCCTTGCCCGTTAAGGTGGAGGATAACCTCATTCAATGATGATATATAAACAATCTCCAATTCTTTAAATTCTAAAGCGGGTAGCCTTTCATCAAAAGGCATATATAACTTTTTCAAGCCCAGTTTTTTAGCCGCCAGTACAGCTGGCAGCATCCCTTCCACCGGCTGGACTCGTCCATCCAATGAAAGGGCTCCGACGAAGCCAGTATGATCGGGGATGTTAACTTTTAGTTCCTTAAAACTGATTAACACACTAATCGCCATGGCTAAATCAACATTGGGCCATTTTTCTTTAATTCTGCTGGTGATAAATGAATAATAATCTTTTGACTGGAGAGTGAATACCCCAATGAATGTAAAGCAGCTGCGACCCGTTCTTTTGATTCTTTCACAGAGGCATCAGGCAACCCAACAATAACAATTGAATCAACCCCCACTACTGCTTTGACTTCCACATGAACTAAATATCCCTCCATTCCTCTTAATCCAATACTAACTGCTCTGGCACACATAGCTGCCCCTCCTCATTCTTTTTCTTGTTTTTTTCAACAAATTTTCTATATTGCTCTTCAACAGGTTCTCGGAAAAAGGACAAAGTTTTACTGTGGTCAACATGAGGATTAAACGGAAGAAGATTTACATATGAGGCATAACTGCTCCACCGGTAATCCTCCAAGTGAGAGACCATTTTGGCCTCCAACGGATTACGATGGATATAGCGACTTACTTCCAGAAAATAAGCATCTGTTTCAATTAATTTTGCTCCATAGCGCCCCTGAAAAACATGGCCGTCTGTTCTTAAACGCTGATTAAGGTATACTGCATATCTGGAATGCATTTCTTTCATGATATATTGAATATGATGATGAGTGGTTTCAAGCTGAAGATGAAGGTGGTTGGTCATTAAGCAGTAGGAGTGTAAAACAAAAGGCATCATGCTGCGGACATCTTCCAAAATGGCCAAATACGTTTGAAAATCCACTTGGTCATGAAAAATCGCTGCTCTGCGATTTCCTCTGGCAACAATATGATACATCGCACCAGGAAACCAAATCCGAAGTGGCCTTGGCATTATATAACCTCCTTAAAATATTTAGGAACACATGTTCGTTAAAATGATTTTAAACCATCTTTCATTAGCCGTCAATATCCTACATAAAAAACTAGCTCAGCAACGCCAAGCTAGTCTTTAACGCTTCACTGTATGTGGGGTCGGGCACCGGATTTTTAGGAGTATTTACCCTAAAAAAACACTGAATTACTTTGCGGTTTTATGTTCATCCTAAAATAAAGATAATTTTAGGAGGAATACTTATGCCAGAAAAACCTGCAATTACGTCATCAGAACTAGGAGTATTATGGCTTACATATCAAGAAAAAACAATGATTTTACGAATGTTAGAGTATTTTATAGCGAAAGCAGATGACGAAAAAGCCAAGGATATTATGGCTAATTTGCATGAAGAACTTGAAATATATGTTGGTAAAATAGTTCAGATATTTGAAGAGGAAGGTGCTGTTATACCAGTTGGATATACAGCACAAGATGTAAATAAGGATGTCCCAAAGCTATATGATAATGGTTTTGACATTATGTTTGTTCGTCTTTTAAAAGAAATCAGTATGGGTTTACATTCATTAAATGTAACAATGACGTTTCGAGAAGATATTAATATACTTTTTGAAGACCTTACTGCTCTCACCCAAAAGTATTTCAGGATATGCTCTCAATATTTGTTGGAAAAAGGATTACTTGTTAGAACACCTTATGTATCGATGCCAAAATCAGTTGAGTTTATTAAAAATAATAGTTATTTAGGTGGGATAGCTCTTAATCCATTTAGTCAAAAAAGAACATTGAATACGGTAGAGGTCGCTCACCTTCATAAAGCTATTGAATCAAATCTTTCAGGATTGCAGATGATCTTAGGTTTTGGTCAGTGTGCTAATGATACTGAGGTGAAAAAGTTCTTTAATGAAGGTGCAGAGCTTGCTAAAGGTATTATAAAAGAAATAAGTGAAGTCATGATTCAAACAAATCTTTCAATTCCTCAAACCCCAGGAGGGAATGCGACTAATTCAACAGTGGCTCCATTTTCTGATAAGCTAATGATGTATTGTACAAGTCTTTTTTGTAGTTTTTCATTGGGAAGCAATTCACTCGGAACTGCTTTTAGTTTACGAAATGACTTGCCCGCCAAAAATACGATTTTTATGAAAGATATTTTTGAATATGCTCATAAGGGTGCGAAAATCATGATTAAAAATGGTTGGATGGAAGAGCCACCTCAAATGGAGGACCGTAAACAAAAGATGAATTGAGTGATATGGGGTGAGCTGTTATAAGAAACCTAAAAAACATGAGGCTTTACTATGGAGCATAGCATTACCAGGGTTTGGTCAGTTCTTAAATAGAAGGTTATTTAAAGGGAGTATATTAATTCTTTTAGAATTTCTTGTAAATGTACTAAGTAACTTCAACTTAGCGATTATCTATTCATTTACAGGAGAAATACAAAAAGCCATTGATGTTACAAATTTTCAATGGCTTATGTTCTATCCTTGTTTGTATATGTTTGCCATGTGGGATGCATATAGGGATGCAGAAGGAGAAATAAATCCATATTCGTATATCCCCTTTGTATTTGGTGCTTTTTTTATAACAATTGGGTTGATTTTTTCAACAAAACTAAAAATAATGGGTGTCGTATTCGGTCCAGTAATTCTACCTATACTTTCTTTAGTACCAGGTCTAACGATAGGATTTATCATTTATCACATTGTTCTAACAATGAACTATAGAAGACACTAAAAGGTTACTTCTGTTTTTCAACTAAGAGAGCTTTAAATGATTTAAAAGGCTTCCTTTGTTGCGCTGTACAACGATACTATTCAATAGAAAAATTGTCTTCACAATCGGGCTCATTGCGGAAGACCATAAGCCCAATTCCTCGGTAAAAATAAGGAGGATTAGGCCTTTTCACTTTCAAATTCTTGACGTTTTTCTATTGGTAAACACGTTGGCAGCAAGTGGTAAATTTCGTGTCAACTGCTGGTAAAAAACATGGCAGAGATGGTACATTCTTGTGGCTGTAATCATCAAACTTCACGGAACCCGAGGTCAGGCCCCCTTTCTTCCAAATAAAAGGGTAAAAACTTTGCAAAAAATAAAATGCAGAGTCCTGCACTCTTATTTATTTTGAGTGGGGCTGGGAAAACTATTTATCTACACTTTATCACTTATCGATGTAGGGTCAGGCACCTGATTTCTGTGAAGATCCCGTCATAATATTAGTAAAAGTCACAGACAATAGTGGAAATTAAATAGATGTCCAATACTTTTCTATTTCACTAACATATTATTTTACAAGGTGATTTTAATAATTTTTATGAGGGTGATTTATATGCTTAAGGATGACCAGCCTTGTCAGAGATGTTGTCCGCAAACAACTGATCCAAAATCAGGAATAAAAATATGCATCTGTCCTCGCGGACCAAGAGGGCCGCAAGGTATTCAAGGACCTCAAGGGCTGCCGGGACCAGGATCCACTTACTTTTTTAATCAAGAAAGAGGAGACCTATCCATTCCACCCGGTGTCATCACTTATACACCTTTGATTGAGGTTGAAGTAATGACAACAGCGCCGGGTGAAAGAGTTAAGATAGATTCAATGTTCGAAACAATTATTATTACAGGATTATTAGATAGATATAGTTATATTGAATTCTTCAGACTTGTAAGAGAAGGCCCTACAGGCTCTTTTAATATATTGACTGATACTGTATTAGTTGAAACAAATAAGGTGAAAATTTCTGGAGATGGGTCTAGAATAACTTCTTTCCCAAGCATAACCTGGACAGATACACCTCCGAATCCAGGGGTGAATACTTATCGTATTGAGATGATTCGCGGGTCATTAGATGAAAGAAATATCGCTAGTGTTACAGTACAGGACAGATCCATAACTGCAATTGTATTTCCTCCATCACCGTAACTTTCTTACCTCAACGCAGCCCTTGTTTTAAACATTGTACGACTTAGAAACTCGTTAAACAATAAATAAAATATTATTGTGGACTGCAAAATAATAGTGCAGAACTTTGCAAAGGAAAAATACAGAGTCTTGCACTTTTATACATATTGAAGTGGAGCTATGTACCGTGTGTGGGGTCAGGCGCCGTAATTCAATCTGTCATATCAAAGAATTTCATTTGAATTTGAAAACCTTCATAACTCTTTACCATCTCACCTAATTGTTCCCATGTATAAGGCTGTCCATCTATCACAATCATGGGTACAGACGAGCTCATCTCATCGTGATCAATACGACCAACTACCTCATCATCAATGATTGAGTGATATTTTTGACCATTCGGAAATTCTCCAACCTTTATAAATCGTTTAGATACACCACGCTTTACCTTATCAATCAGTTTCTGAAATAACTCGGATTGATTACACTCTAGCTCACCATCAACAGCAAACTGGTAACCATATTCTATATCCGCTACAGCCTCTAAGAATATGCCATTTGGATAAAGCCGCCGTTGGACCGTAAAGTTTCTTCTAGTCCCAGAATAATCGTTAACGGCTATCTCTTCAGGCATAGCCTCTAGCATAACTCCCATCTCTGCAGAAACCATATCGTTAAAACAATCACCACAAAGCCGCTCCTGCCAATCATCTGTTAATATAATTGTAGCTACTTTATCCTGACAACGATCACACATATTCATTCTTATCACCCATACTTCGACTATTTTGTTTTTACGCTTACTTTATTATTACATAATTTAAATCGAAGTACATACTTACATAAAAGATGCCGTCTAGCAAGATTCACTTACAATGCAATAAAGATTTTTCGACATGTTTCAGGGAGTCACTGTGACTATACCTTTTTGGAAGTAGAGACAAGAATTGACGAATGAGCATTTGTCGCCCTATACTTTTATTGTTCAATTGGAAAAACTCCTTTCAGAAGACTTGTTTGTTTAAGGAAACAAAACAAGGTCAACATCTTCTACAATAGGAGTTTTTTATTGCTTGTAAATACATTTCGTTGAAAATATGGAATTTTTTAAAGTAGTGCAAGACCAGTATGTCAGACCCCTTCTACCTAAGAAGATCTAAAGTCCTGGGTCTTTAAATGGCAGGATCGGCTCAAAATGGTGTCACAAGTTGAGAAAATTTATTGCAAAGGGTTCATTTCATTGGCAATATTCATGTACAAATTAAATGCCTTAACACAATGATTAACTAATAGCTCAATAGCCAAATAGAAAAGCAAAGAGAACTTTTCCCAAAACTAGGTTCTCTTTGCAGAAGTAGCCCCTATCACTTTAACACTGCACCGTATGTGGGGTCAGGTACTCATTTTTTAACAATCGTTCTATATCATGCTATGAAACTGGAGGCTGCTTACGGCCATTAGCCTTTATCCCTGTGCCAGCTTTCCTTTCTACCAAGCTGTTCAACTTCGCTTCTTCCCATTGAGGGCTGCAATTGTCCCACGTCCATTCGAAAATAGGAACAGTTAATTTTATTTCCATAAATGTATAGGGTACAGGCATCAATTTTTATATACAAGTCACCAATAATTAGATAAATATGGTAAACTCATATTGTTAGCTTTTTCTATTAATATATTTATCTCTTATTTCTTTAAACTCGAGGAGTTAATAATGAAAATATTAGTTAATCATTCAAAACTACATGGGGTTCCATTTCACAAAGATGTACATAATGAAATGTTTTATTTTGAAAAAGACAAAGTAGAACAGATAAAAAATGAAGTCTTATGTGGGGATGGTTCCAGTATTCTTATCTCTGGATACAGGGGTGCGGGCAAAACATCTTTTATAAATAAGGTTGAAGAGCAGATTACTAATGAACCTAACAAAAAGAAACAGATTCACTTTGTAAAGTTAAACCTAACGAAATTCAACGGCTATCCCTATTTAATAAGAAAAATCATTCGCGCGGTTTATGAGTCTATACCTGCGGAAGATTTAAAAGATTTAAGTAAAAAAGATCCCGATTTAGCCACTAAGCTAGGGTTGTTGTATGAAAGAACTTTTAATGATGTAACTGCTATCAACAACTTTGAGCTTTCAAATCAGACTAAAAGTACATTAAAGAGCACCTTTAACGCAAAAAAGCTAACTATCCTATTCTTTTCCATCATTGTGACTGCTTTAAACTTAATCTTTGATTTTAGTCAATTCCTCTTAAATAAAGAAGTTTTTTCAAAAATAATTAATTGGATTACTTTTATAGGAGTAAGTATATGGGGAGCTGTGGAGGCTTTCAAATTTGATTTAAGCTGGAGTAAGGAACAAATAAATAAACATGTTCTTAATAGACAAAGTCTCTATGATGAAGAAATAGCAGAACACCGTTTGACAGAAATCTTGAAAGAACTTAACGAAAAAGATATAAAGTTTGTTATTGTTCTTGATGAATTAGATAAGATTGATATACTTGGTGTTGAAAATATTATTAGTGAATTAAAGTTCTTAATGCTGAGCGGTTTAGCCTCTTTTATTATAATTGCCGGCCAGCAATTATACTATAAATATGATCATTCTCCGGTTGAGGATGATTCAATTCTCTCCAGTTTATTTTCTAATATCATACATATCCCACTTTCAGATGCTGAAACATTCAAAAAGATAGCTGGCGAGATAATTACTGATAAAGATACGTTAGTTAATGACACGGTTTCTAACTACATCTCTGCCTTAACCCTTATATCAAATCGTTTACCAAGAAGGTTTATTAACCTTTTGCGCCAAGAAATAAAATGGGATGGAAATAATAATCCTTATCTTGAAATAACGGATCAAGATGAAAAAAATATTGTACTGGCTAGATGTCTAGAGGTTATTGAAAAAATAGAGAGTAATGAATTAGAAGAAAGCTATGATAAATACAGCGATGGTATAAAGGATTTTTTCTCTTTTCAATTGCATCGATGGCTGCAGATAATAATAAAAAAGAGAGATGTACCATTTACATTAGAAGATATAATGGGTACGGATCAAAACGATTTACCCCCTTATCTTTCACGGTATACCACGCTTCTTACAGATCTGGCAGAACTTCTGAAGGACAGATTATTAGAGGCTAATGTGCTGTCACAGATTACTCAGCCAGCAGGAGAAGAATCCGATAAATATTTATTTACTTATGAGATAACAATACAAGAAAATCACCAAAATCCGAATAGTTATAACTCAAAATTCATTAATAATATTAATAATATTAAACAGCTAATAAATCATTTATCTCATTATATGAATAGTATTGAAGTTACGGACTCGATGGAAGACAAAGTAAAAAAATTAGTTGAAAATCAATACTTAAGCCAAAACTGGACAAAAAATATTAAAAGATTAAATAGCCTTCAGTTAATTAGCGAGAAACTTAGCAGCAACATCTCGTTATCAGCTGAAGAGGTTAACATTTTACAAGAATCAAATATACAATCCAGCCGTTTTGAATCAGAGCTTTTAGAGAGCTACTATTACTATTTAACTAGAAGAGTATTTGAACACTCCAATTATAAAGTTACAAAATATTATTCAATCTCCTCTACTAAAAAAAACCGGTTTTATGCTGACTTTTTTATGTTAAATAGCCAAGAAACAAAACCCGATATTCTTTTTGAAGTAAAACTTAGTCTAAGAAGTATGAATACAAGTATCTATTCAAGGCTAATTGATAATTTAAGAGAGTACAATCAATTATCTAAAAAGGAAAATTACTTAGTAATCATTATAAATGAATCAAATATGGAATTAGATAGAATATACCAAAGACTTTCTAATACAATTAAAGATCCTGAAATAATGAAGTACGTAAAAGTTTACATAGCTCAAGACTACTCTCCGGAATCTTTCAAAGCATTTATTAATGAAAATATAAATTAAAACTTAAATTAGTTCGCTTAAAACTATTGCCTGTACAAACTCAATAAACAAAGAGAATCTAAATTCATTATATGTTAATCCATACATTTAACAATAGGGTTAGGTTCTCTTTGCTGAACATACTTGTATTATCCAATGACCTGTGTTCTCGACTTGGCTTAGATATTTTACCTTTGCTTTCAGCAGGTCCCATCCTCCACACTCGATTTAGTCCCTTTAATCATTCCACGCTTCTAAACACCAGCAAGAAAAAGGCGGAATACACGTTATATAAAATGGAAATGTTATCCTCGATCTTTAGAATCCATGGTTCTCGATAACATTAATTTGTAAATGGAATCAGACCACTCTCTTTTAATGTGGGGACAGTCCCCTTCTTTTAATCTTTTTCAGCCACCGATATAAAAACTTTATAAGTTAAAATGTTATTTCCTCTCTTTTTTTGTCTGTGTAGAAGACGCTAATATTTTTATCTTTTATTTCCTCGTATAAATCAGGGTATAGCAATCTCGTTTTCTCCTTATTTTCTAGGGAGCAAGATTTATTAAGATGAGGATAGTTATCCCAATTTCTGATTTCTTTAATGTAAACCTTATCTTTTTCCTCAAACTGATAAATTGCTGCGATAGTGTTTCTACTAATATTTGATTGGCTTGTTTATGGCATCATAAAACCTCTTTCAAATAACGTTAAGAAATGTATGTTCGTTAAGTTTTTTTATATCCCCTCTCACCATTCGTCAATATCCTACATAAAAAAAACTAGCTCAGCAACGCCAAGCTAGTCTTTAATGCTGTTTTTGGCAAGCAAAAAATGCACGAAACGGCAGTTAAAAATGTAGCCACCTGCCAACAGTATATCTAGTTCTGTAATAAAGACTCTTTATAGCGATGACTATCGCCATTGAAAACTACCAGATGAGAATGATGGATCAGTCGGTCAATGACTGCTTCCGTTAAGATGGGATCGCCAAAGACATGGTTCCATTGACCGAACTGAAGAATAGTGGTGATAATGATGCTTTTTGCCTCATAGCACATTGAAATAACTTGGAATAATAACTCTCCACCTTGTTTATGTAGAGGAATGTAACCTAGTTCATCGAGAATTAATAAATCCAGCTTTTCTAGTTGCTTGAATAATTTTGGCAGAGTGCCTTTTTCATTCGCCTCAAGAAGTCGATTTACTAATCCTGCCACTGTGTAGAACTTTACCGATTTGCCAAACTTATGTATGGCATTCAAGCCGATTAGCGTAGCTAGATAGGTTTTGCCGACTCCTACTCCTCCGTAGAAAATAACATTCTCTTGCTTTTCCATGAACTCTCCATTTAAAAGGTTCTCCTTTGTCATTCCTGGCGGAACCTGAACCTCATTCCAATCAAACGGTTTTCCTTTCACCGTTGGAAGGGTAGCCTGGGTTAACAGGAGATTTAGCCTGCGCTCTTCACGCTGCCGGATTTCGGCTTCAAAAAGTTTGAGTAAATACTCTTGATTACTCGAAGCTTCTACTTCATCAAAATGCTCTTTGATCCAACTTAGCTTTAACCGTTTAGCATAAGATTTTATTTGGTCATTCATTATGCTGCACCTCTTTGTGGAGTTGATCATAATGATCTAAGCCTCGCGTTGCTTCCGGCAGTTGAGGCAACGACCTTTTTGAGCTTAGTTCACTTCTGATTCCACGACCGTTAATAAGTTGATAGAATACTTGTTTAATGGCATCCACGGAGGGATGTCCATGTTCAGAAGCGATGACCAAGGCTTTGGTAATAACGCTGAAATCGTGATCCTTTAAGATTATCGATAATAGTTTCAGTGCCTCCGGCTTTTCAGTTACAGTACAGGATCCGAAATAGTTCTTCCACTCTTCCGGAAGCTGGTCATAAAAACTAGTATATTTAAGTGCCGTAGGCCGTTTGGCCATCAAGTTTAGGTACGGCTGCCATTTCATGGACTTTCTATATTGGCCATATAGACGGGAATGGCTTACTACAAGTTGATGGTCATCGTTCAAAATATCCACCCTGCTATATGATATTTTTACGAGTACCTTGTTAAGTGCATATCTTGGTGAAGTCGAATATAGATTAAGGTCCAGCTTAATATATCCGTATTTATCGGCTTTCAGGGTCTCGTACCTGACACATTCGTATTCTTTTACCGGCAATAGGAGGAAGGCATCCTTATCCTCCTCGAAGAGTTCCTCAATCTTCCACTCCTTTTGGTAATGCTTCCTTTTACGGTCCTTTTCTGCCTTTCCCCATAGCTCTTTATTCAACTCATCCAGTTCGATGACATGAAGTCCGGGGAGGAGGAAGTTATTCCTGATATACTTGACCATTGCTTCTACATGCCCTTTTTCATTCCCGCTATTAGGATTACAGAACTCACACTCGAAACCGTAGTGCAGAACGAAGTTCTGGAATTCATCGGTTAATTGCCGTTCACCATTTGGCAGTATTTTCTTCACCGCCGGGGAAAGGTTGTCAAACCGTATGGTTTTCGGCACTCCGCCCATATGATGAAAAACTCTCTTCATCCCCTCAAGAAAGCACTCCCTATTTTGGGAAGGAAATACTTGAAAATAAAAAGCATTACTGAAAGGGAAGGACAATACAAGGTATGGCAAGACAATCTCTTCTCCTCCGTAAACAAAAGGAGCTTCTCCAAAATCCACCTGGGCAGTACCTGGTTTAGCTTCGAGTGGAAGAGCTGGATCATTTGCCTCATTTAGGAAAGCCTTCTTTCTAGTGGAAACATAATCCCTGACCGTACGGTCGGAACCTTTAAAATCATGATGCTCCTTTAATAATTCCCACATTCTCTTGGCTGTCCTACGAAACTTCTTTTTCTTTTTTTGATCTTCCTTGATCCAATCATCGAGTATGGCTTTCACTGGTCCTAACACCGGAGCTGTCCTAGTCAGTTTCTTAATAGGCTTTTCGTTGAAGTCGTCCATATCTGCATACTTCTTAACGGTTCTGGGTTCTCTCCCCATTATTTTAGCCACACATGAATATCCGCAGCCTTTAAAGTTAACTTCATGTCTGATATAATTAATTTCGGCCACCGCCAACATCTCCTTAATACCTCCTGCACGTTTTGTACCCAACAGGAAGTGTATGTGTATTTGGGAATGTTGACAAGTGGCTTTTTTTAATTTGTGCAGGCCCCTATGGGTCTGCACAAATTAAATGCCATAACCTACAATTTTATGATGCCATAAACACTTTAATGCTTCACCGTTTGTGGGGTCAGGCACCTTTTTTCATGAGATGCGGTTAAACGCCATGGCAGAACAATTCAACGAACAACTCCGGAATGAGCAGTTCAAAGAGTTATCTTTTGAGGACCGCTTTGGACTGATGGTAGATATTGAATGGTCACGCCGTAAAAACAATAAGCTAAATCGACTTATCAAGGGGGCTAACTTCCGTTATCCCAATGCCTGTGTTGAAGATATAGAATATCACGCAGACCGAAGGCTTGATAAAACACAAATTCTAAGACTCGCTTCATCCGAATATATCCAAGGGAAACACAATCTTATCATCAAGGGAGCTTCCGGAAACGGAAAGTCTTACCTCGCGTGCGCCTTTGGGATCGCTGCCTGCCGCCAATTTTATACAGTCAAATATGTTCGTCTTCCCGATCTTTTGGAAGAATTAGCTGTGGCCAGAGGCGAAGGAATCTATCAAAAAGTCATGAAGTCTTACCGAAAGGTTGACCTTCTCATTTTAGATGAATGGCTCCTTACTTCACTTAGGGAAAATGAAGCCCGAGATCTCCTGGAAATCATAGAATCCCGTCATCAGGTGGCATCCACCATTTTCTGTTCTCAGTTCGATACACAGGGCTGGTACGAAAAAATAGGGGAAGCTACTTTGGCTGATGCAATATTGGACCGGATTATCCACGATTCCTACAACATTTTCATCGATGGTGAAGTCTCAATGAGAGAACGACATGGAATAAAGGGATAGGATTAACCTCTTGGGAATACCATAAAAAATAACCTCCTACCAATCCAGATTGGGTAGGAGGCCTTGGAATTATTCATCGGTTAGAAAGTTAAAAAATCCGATTTGGAAAGCAGTTGATAATTTTCTGTTCTAACTCATTGTTTTTTAGCTTTAACTCAGCTACTTTCTTCTTGTAATCTAGTGATTTTGGTTTATTCATCTATCCCATCTTCATAAGCAGTCCCCAAAACCCTAAGCCATTCACTGAAATTATACATATCCCATTCAGCTAAACTAGCCTTTTTATTCTTCATAGCGAGTCCCACAGGATTAGTATCCATCCAATTACGGAGCAATTCCTCATCGCACTTAACCTCGTGTAAGGGAAAAAACCGGTTGCTTTCTGGACGGTGACCAAATAATGTCCCCTTCCCCAAAACTATTTATTTAAATGTAGTATATCTGTGATTAGGAGGATAGGCAAAAGGAGGTGGCTCTCAATGTGGCTATGGTGGCTCTATTTTTTGTCATAAGTGGCTCTGAAATTTGGCAATAGTGGCACTTTTTGATGGCAATATTCAGTGATCGCTCTGGCTCAATTTCATATTGACAAAAACACCTGAAAAACATGGCCGTCTGTTCTTAAACGCTGATTAAGGTATACTGCATAACGGGAGTGCATTTCTTTCATGATATACTGAATGTGGTGATTAAGAGTTTCTAGCTGAAGGTGTAAGTGGTTGGTCATGAGGCAATAGGAATGTAAAATAAAAGGCATCATACTCCGGACATCTTCCAAAATGCCCAAATACGTTTGAAAATCCACATGATCATGAAAAATCGCTGCTCTGCGATTTCCTCTGGCAACAATATGATATATTGCACCCGGATACCAAATCCGATGTGGCCTTGGCATTATACCTCCCCCTTTAAAATAAAGTAAAGGAACATATGTTCTATACATAAATATTAAATCACCTCTCATCATCCGTCAATATCCTATACAAAAAAACTAGCTTATCAATGCCAAGTCTTTAACACTTCAGCGTATGTGGGGTCAGGCACCTTTTTTCCCGAGGAAAATCGAAGGCGGAAAACGAAATGGGCCTCGCGTTAATGGCGGTGAATTTAAGAAAATTCACTGCCAATGTAACCGTCAAGTAGAAATCAACAGTTTTTAGTAAATAAGATTAAACAGTTTTCATCAATTAAGATTCAACACTCTGATTATCAAATAATGCTTTTCTGTATTTCATTCTGATACTGTCCTGTTCTTCGCTGAAAGTCAAAATTTCGCTCCGATGAAGGAGTCGGTCTAGTATGGCTGTCGTAAGTGTCGTATCCCCAAGGAACTTTCCCCATTCTCCAGGACCTTTATTAGATGTAAGGATAAATGCAGCTTTGTCATACATCTCATATATAAATTGGAAGAATAAATGGGCATCTTGTGGTTCATAAGCCATATACATGACATCATCGATGATAATCAGATCAGATTTAATAATACGGTTGTACCTTGTTTTAGATTTACTGATATACTCTCTTGATTTCAATACATAAATTAAACGATCCATTGATATAAAAGAAACCTGGTATCCACGCTCAATAGCGTGGATACCTAAGGCAGTTGATAGATGGGTCTTGCCGACACCCGTTGGTCCCATCATAATTAAGGTAAAATACTCATCGACCCATGATAATTGTTTTAAAATATTCAGCTGTTTTTCTCCAATCGCTGTCTGTTCCTCAAGTCGAAAGTTCTCAAATGTTAAAGCTTCTGGAAACTCAGCCCACTTCATTAATCTTTCACTGTTTTTTCTTTCCCTACAACGCATTTCATGGCTAAGAAACTCATGGATAAATTCATGATAGGTCCATCCCTTTGCTTCAGCTTCCCTTAAAAGAGAGGGTAATTCCTTGGCTGTCTCAGCCAGACGTAAGGTTCGACATTTATCCTGAAGTGATTCGTAAGGTTGGCTCATTGGTTTGCTCCTCCCTGAAGGACACTTAAATAAATGTCTTCTCTTCGTTCGGGGGCAACTAAAGTCTTATATTTCTCATTCAGGATTCCAGTTTCTTTATGTTTCTTTCGGCTCTGGATTTCTAAAGTGATGGCAATATCCCTAAGATCATTTGCACTAGTCAAGCGCAAGCGTCTCATTTCACTAAGTGCCTCATCAATGAAAGATGGATATTTCAAAATGACAGATTGAACAACTTTAAGTTGATCTACCATATGGCGTGGATATTGATTAGAGAGAATTTCAATTAGCCAATTTGCAGCTTGTTTATCGATTAACATTTCTTTGATTTGCTGTATTAATTGATCCCGTTTAGATTGTTCACGTTCCCGATGGGAAGGGTCTGAAATAACAGCACCACTTCCTTGTGCAATTTTATGTTTTGCTAGTGGTTGCCCAGTTTGCTGCAGTCGTATGTATAGATACTCAGTATCTGTCTCGACATAAGCTATATTGGGAGCTCCTTTTCGGTAAGTACCACGAGGTACGCTGTACCTGTTCCCATCAAACCGGATAACATTGTCTTTGTTTATAGTTCTTGTTATACTGGTATCTAAGATATCTTCAAAAATGTAAGTACCGGAGACCGGTTGTAGGTGTGGCTTTTCCAGGGCGAACACCTCGACAGGTCTCTTTTTCGTATTATGATGTACCTTGTAATTTCCTGTTCTCTTTAACCAACTCATACTAGATTCCTGCCAATCTAGTAGATTATCGAAAGTGCGGTTCTTCGCAAAATTATTCTTTACGTATTTCACTACCTGCTCTATTTTTCCTTTGGACTCTGGATCAGATTTTCTGCATAGGTAGACCTTAAACTTTCTTGTCTGTTGATATTTAGTGAATTCCACTGTCATGATAAGGTCACCAGCGTTTTCACTAACAGCGAGTAATCGATCTTGGTCATAGACGATTTCAATAGACATGCCCCCATAAAAACGAAAGGCATTCTCATGCATTCTAATAAGGTCTGATGCTCGAAACGGTCGGTCTAGCCATTCTACATATTTGTATCTAGAATGGGCCAAAACGAATCCAATAAAGTAGAGCCGTTTAAATGTTCCATTCGTTGTAGCGACCTTTACTTGACCAAAATCTACTTGTAACTGTTGACCCATCGGAAGATCGGGTACTGTACTATAACTTCTCTCAGATACCATTTTGGGGATATGATACGCTTCACGTAGCTCATTGACATAGTTCCTCACAGTTCCTTCTGAAACAGAACTAACGTCTAATTTCTCCCCCAACCAGTCCAATACTTGAGCTCCTGATAAGTCAGGGTGTTCCTTTAACCATTCAATGATTTTCTCTCGAAAGGGATCTAGCTTTTTACTTCTGCTTTGTAATGATATAGCAAACGAGTAAAACTCTTCTGGTGACATCTTTCCATATTCTATTACTCTATTCCTAGAAATCTTTAATTTTCTAGCTATCGCGCTATTTGTAAAACCCTCGCTGCGAAGCCTATGAACCTCGTTGTAAATCATCAATCTTTCCACTCCTGTTTGTTCCTCACTTTCCATAGACTGCTTTAAGTATATAGAAAGCGGATCAATTAAGATAAACTGTTGATTCTTATTTGTTGAAATCTGTTTATCTAAATTTGTGGAAAACTGTTGATTCTAGTTTATCGTTTACAGCCAACCACTAAGATAACAGAATGTCATACTCCTAAAAATAGAAAAAGGTGAATTTGAGCAAGCTCAAATTCACCTTTTTCATTATTAGAAGCTAGCTATGTCCCAGCCTCTTTTTGTTATGAAATTCCCCACACTCTACTACTCCACCGTACCCGGAGTAAGGCACACTGGCATTTATGCTACCCTTAGAATATTAATATTTATCTAAGACTAATTAATATCACTTTAAATTATAACTTAAGAGCGTTATGGAGCTGTTTATACTTAATATCCATTAGGATTATTCTTATGCCAATTCCATGCATCCATAATAATTTTCTCTAATGAACTGAACTTTGGCTCCCAACCTAATAATCTTCTAGCCTTTTCTGATGACGCAATTAATACCGCCGGATCACCGGCTCTTCTCTCTTTTAGGATAGATGGTATAGGGTTGTCTGTAATTTCTCTTGCCACATTGATAACTTCTTTTACCGAGTAACCATTCCCATTACCCAGATTAAATATTTCACTTGAATTATTATCTCTTAAATACTGTAAAGATAAATAATGAGCAGAAGCTAAGTCCATGACATGGATGTAATCCCTTACGCATGTTCCGTCCTCCGTAGGATAGTCCTCCCCAAAAATAAATATTTTATCTCTTTTGCCTAGAGGTACTTCTAGAATAAGCGGAATTAGATGGGTTTCAGGATTATGGTCTTCACCAATTTCTCCACTTTCATGTGAACCTGCTGCGTTAAAATACCGTAAAGATACATATTTTACTCCATAGGCTTTATCAAACCATTTCATCATTTTCTCCATAGCAAGCTTTGTTTCACCATAGGTATTAGTTGGAATGGTTTCATCCTCTTCAAGAATAGGAATATTTTTTGGCTCACCATAGGTGGCTGCAGAAGATGAAAATACAATCTTAGCTACATTGTTTTCTTTCATGACATCTAATAGACACATCATTCCATAAACATTGTTGTGATAATATTCAAAAGGCTTTTGCATACTTTCTCCAACTAAGGAGTTAGCAGCAAAATGAATGACAGCATGAATAGTATGGGTTTTGAAGACTTTATCTAAAGCTACTCTATCTCTAAGATCAACCTGATAGAAATATTCTATGTTTACTGATTTCCTATGTCCACTCTGCAAATTATCTACTACCACAACTTTTTCATTTTGTTCCAAAAAATATTTAACAGTATGAGAGCCAATGTATCCTGCTCCTCCTGTAATTAATATTGCCATATCAATTCCCCCTTTTTATCTTAATTAAAAAATCTATTATGCTATTCCTTTTAGTATCTTACTTGCAAAAAGCTAATATAAATGTTTAATGGTTTCTCTTAGGGGATAGATGCTACTTGATAGTAACTAACTAAGCAACTTTTGTTGCTGACCCAGATTTTAGGGGGGGTCTTTGTTTTAAAATGTTCTTATTTAAAAAATTTATAAGAGGTTTCTCAATTACAATATGAAACATTACTCCCAAAATAATTGCTATAATAAAGGTACATGTAATGGTTATAAAATCATTAAATGGGTTAATGCTTTCTAATTTAGATAATACTTTAAATAGCAAAAGTAAAATATAAAAATGAGTTAAATAAATTGAATATGAAGCATCGCCCAACACTAATAAAAACTTGGGAACTTTAATTTTATTAGATTTTTCGACGTTAACTGTTGCTAATACAATGAGAGAAAAAGAAATGCCAAAAACTAAGATAGCTAGTGTCGTATACCTTATTAGGTCATCTTGATAAACAAAATACCAACCTGAAATAAATCCAATAATCCCCATTAAAATTAAACTTTTATTATACTTAACTTTATAATTTAAGAATATATATCCAACTATACAACCAAATATAAACTCCAGATTATAATTACTGAAAACAAAGTTTAAAAAAATTTTTTTCTCCAAATTAATAATTCCAACCGAATTTGAAACTATTCCAATAATCCACATTGATGCTATAACTACGGAATATTTAGGTTTCAGAAAGATCAATAGACTAAACATTATATAAAAAAATATTTCATGTTCTAAGGTCCATCCAACACTTATGATAGGAGCATGTTCCTGTGGGAATAGTAAGAATGACTTTATAATTACGTCTATACTTGTCTCATAGCCGACTCCCCAATTTGGGACAATAAAAAACAAAAATAGTAAGAACGTCGTCATAATACCATATATTGGGTAAACCCTAATGAACCTCTTAAGAATAAAAGTTTTCATTTTGGTTTTTATACCAATATCCTTAGAATGTACATAATAAATAATAAACCCACTTAATATAAAGAAGAAATCTACACCAATCCACCCTACTTTAAAGATACCATTTAAATATTCATAATTTAAATATTCTTCTCCTGTATAAGCACCATGATGTATTAAGACTAGTAAAGCTGCAATCCCTCTAAAAACCTGGATTAATGAAAATTTTATTTGAATTTCTTTCATCTTCCTCCGCCTTTATTCTATTTAGTTTGCATTTATTACAAAATTATGGATTCCAATAAGTTCGTAAAACTGGTTAGATAGTTGGATATCCATTAATTACCATGAACATAAGGGATAGAACTTTAAATTTAATTCTTTCTCACAATACATAAAAATTATTTGTCGGTATTATCTTTTGCCAGATTAATAATCATTCAAGACTTAACTACATCTTCTAGACCTGCCTACCTTTTATATAAACAGCATTAAATAACCCCATATACATCCAGAATATAGTTGCAAAACTAATATTAATAAATAAATGAGAACCACCTAATGCATCAAATAAAAAGGCAAGTAGAATTATAAAGGCAGTTTTTCTTAAAATTTTATCTTTAATATAAGAAAATCTTCTAAATAAATTAAAAAATAAGATTAAGGTAATTATTAGACCAACAATTCCTAATTCACTTAATATAAGAACATACATATTATGAGGGTCAATTAAACCACCAATACCATCAACAGTAATATAGCTGTTTTCATATTTTCTTTCAAAGAACCTACCTATCCCTGATCCGAATATAGGAAATTGAGTAAAAATATATATCCCAAGGTTACTTGATTCAATTCTCATTTTTGCGGAATTACCAGAAAAGTTTAACTCTTCCAAAATCCTCGTTAAATCGAATGTTAGGTATGCATAAACCACAGCTACAATAATTAAAAGTATAGCTAATAATTTCCTTCCTAATTTTTTTCGATTTGTACTGATAAAAAAAACATAATAAAAAATTATAAAGATCATACATATTGAAGCTGCTCTTGATAATAGCATAAAGGTAGCAACAATTATAACCATAATTGCTGTTCCTGATATAATCCTCCACTTTTTTTCGAAACTAGTCATATACATGTAAAAGCATAATGGCAATGTTAAATTAAAATAATAACTAACGGCGATACTCGAACCTAACATCATGGGTGCTCTTACCTGAGTATTATTTTGATATATGTCTCCCTCATTACCTACTAAATTCATAAAAAAGGTAAAATTAGTTGAAACCAAAATAGTAAGTATTGCATATATTAAGCAAATAACAATAAAAAATTTAATGAGAAAAGCTATATGTTCACTTTTACATCTTGAAATAGGAAAGAAAATAAGCATCGGGACAATGAATAACAATCCAGCATAAAAAAATTGTTCTAAGGAATTAGTATGAAAACCACCAATGGCGATAATAAAAATATACATAAAAATTAAAATTAAAAATTTTATATTATATTTATAAATCCTATCATAGAAATTGAACCTTTTATTTAAGAAGATTAATAAGCATAAAAGTGGTAATAGCCAAATTTCATTAGTAGTGCTCATGCCTTCAATAGAAAAAGAAAAAAGAGCTTTTACCCTACTAAATGCAAATAATGAGTATATATAAATAAAGATTATAATCCAAAGAAAAAAAGGCGCTTCTTTCAGTGTTCCGCCTTTTGTTATATTTAATTTAGTATATTGTGTATCCAAATTTATGTGCCTCTTTTCTAACTTATTCCTAATATGCTATGTCTCATAGTTAAATTACAATAAGCAGTTTTTATTGATTTTTCCTTAAGACATATATTTCTTTTGAAATTAAAATAGAGAACATTTTACCGTTGTTTTAAAAAAAATAAAAAGGAAAAATAGCACATATTTGTGACTTCCCCTTAAAATAGAAATCTATGTTTTTTATGCTGCAAATTAGAATTTTTCTAATACTCTTTAATTTTACTATTTAAAACCATATGTGCATATAAATATGAAATCAAATATACAAATGACATAGTAATTGTATAAATACCTATCGACCAATATGAATTTAGTGTCAATCCTTCAGAAACACCAAAGACTATTAAAACTAAGAAAACTCTTAATCCATCCAAGATAAGGGACTCTTTTTGTTTATCATAAATATTAAATATCCTAGTAATGGGTGTAAAAATAAGTCTAGTGAATACTAAAAAAGTAATTATCCTAGCAAATTCACCAGCTTTATACCAACTCTCACCGAAAATTAAAGCAAATAAATTAGGACCAAATAAAAACATCACAATTAATGGGAATAACCCAATTAAAACTGATTTTTTTAGAAGTTTTATCGAAAGATCTTTTAATCTTCGGGGGTCACTTCTACCTATCCTGGACGCCTCTCCATAAAATACATCTGCTATAGAATTACCAATTAAACTCATTGGAATATTTACAATGGTATTAGCCAATCCATATAATCCAATTACTCCACTTCCATAAATTGATGTCATAAATAGTACAGGTAGTTGTAGTCCGACGATATTCAAAAATTGACCAGGGGCAGAATATATAGGAAATCTTTTGTATCTCTTAGCACACCATATTATAGACTTTAAGTTTACAGCACTAATTAGTTGTTTTTCCTTATTTATGAAGGGTTTTGACAAAGTAGTGATACCTGCTCCCTGTCCAAAAATCCTTCCTATAATAAGTCCTATTGGACCTAATTTCAACAGGCCCAAACTAATATTAATTAAATTTTGAAAAATAGATTGGCTTATTTTAGTAGCTGAAATAGATTTATAATCTTGTCTTCTATACGACCACTGAGTAAAGATATTGTAAATTCCTATAAAAAATACACCTAAAGGAATTAAAAACTTATATTCTATTAGAACGTCTCCATTTAAAAGTCCTAAAATTACATCACCAAACAAAAAAAGGATTACAGTTAGTAATAAAGTAACAACAAATAAAGTAATTAAACTTAAACCTAATAAATTTACTGCTTTTTTATCATCAGCAGCAATAGGTATCCCCATTTCATACTTAAGCGAAGCAATGACCGCAATTACAGTTAATAAAGAAGTATAAACTGTTAATATTCCATACTCATCCGGGGGATAAATTCTAGTAATTATAGGGGATAAGCTAATACTTATTATTTGAGCAAAAGCAGTACTACCTGTAATTAACAATACATTTTTAATAAAACTACCTTTAAATAAATTTTTTATCATAATCAAGTTAGTTCACCTATTTATACAACAAATAATTAAACATTTTTGAAATTAGTTGAGTTGGTCTTAATAACTAATTTTATTTCACTATAAAAACATGTTTAGCGTATAACTTATAATAGATCCTAGTAAATAGATAATAAACTATAACACCTTTGCTTAATAGACTGACCGCAACTTTCTCTTTAGTGGTTAAAAGTTCTTTATTAAATTGTCCAATAGGAACATTTGACATTCTTATAACTTCTTTTATAAAATCAATTCTTTTCATTCTAACTCCATAATTAGCCAAATACAAAATCATTTTTTGGTACTTTTTTTTGTAATCATTTTCAAATTTTTGATATAATTTTTTTTCAATTAAATAATCTTTTAATAACTTTAAAATAAATAGTAAATCAATAAATTTTTGAGAAAATGAATTTGTTATTGACCCTTCTCTATCTCTTGAAGTTATAAGAGCTTCATTTAAAAAAGTGACTTTTTTTGCTAACAAAAACCAAATTGAAACAGTAAATAAATCCTCATTTGTTTTTCCTACTGGAAAAAATACTTTGCTTTTTTTGATTAGTGAGGTTTTATACATTTTCCCCCAACAAGTATGTGATATTTCACTATTTAACATTAATCTAAACGACTCATCACCTTTAAAGTAACCAGAAAGATTATAAGACATCTTTTTTGTTTCATTTGGATAGCTTATATAGTAATCACAAACAACTATATCTGATTTCCCCTCTGATATTTTTGTATACATTTTTTCTATAAAATGCTCTTCAATCCAATCATCAGAATCAAGAAAAACTAGAAAGTCACCAGTACAATTCTCAATTCCTTTATTTCTAGTAAAACTTTGACCCGAGTTTTGATGTGAGAATACTTTTATCCTACTATCTTTATTTTTATAACGTGTAATTATATCTAAAGAATTATCAATTGAGCCATCATTAATCAATAATATTTCTAGATTTTTATAAGTTTGGCTTAAAATACTTGTAATAGTTTTATCGAGATAAACTTCACTATTATATATAGGAACAATAATACTAACTAATTGCATATTTAACCTTCCTTATTGAAGTTTCTTTAATTTATATACTGCATTTTTTATTTCCACTTCGGCATCAAGTTCTCTTATTGTAAATTGACTCATTTCTTTTTTTATCTGTATTCTATCCTCAAGTGACTTTTTTATAAAGGAGTCTAACTCAATAATTACTTCCTTTGAGAAAGTATTATCAAGTTGAAATACAAATCTTTTATTTTTTAGGATATTAGAATAATCTCCAATATTTTTAGTCATAATAATTGGTAATTGTGCACTTAAATAATCACAAACTTTAAAGGGTGAGGAACATTCATTTACTATATTGGAATCTCTTAGAATTACTCCAGCAGTACATTGAGAAATCCTGTTAATTAAGTCATTATAATTATCATAGCTTTCGAAAGATATATTACTAACATTCTTAAAGATAGTTTTAGCAGTACTCATATTTTCCTTATTCGTACATATTAAAAATGAAATTTCTTTATTTTCAATGTTAAGTTGTTCAAATAAATTTTTTATTTCATTTATTTTTTGCCATTTTGCTAAGCCACCAACATATACAACTTCCATTTTATTATAATTATTTTTTTTGAATTTATAACTCTCACTAGTTAAATAATTATGAACTACACTAATTTTATTTTGGTTAATCCTATATTTTTTTATATAATGATTTTTATGATTTTCTGATACAACTATAATATGTTTAGAAAAACTGGCCACAATTAGCTCTATTATGCTTAAAGCAATATATCTTAACTTAGATTTATTCCTATAGAAACTTTCTTCAGGAGCTACCCCTCTTGATCGATAAATTATTTTTACATTTTTTTTAAAAAAGTATTTAAAGAAAACATCAAAAAATTCCATGGTTCCTACAAAAATATATGTTATCTCTGATAAGTCAATAGTAATTTCTTTTGCATTTGATACGATCTTAATTTTATCCTTAATTTTAATAAAGTAATCTATAAATGGCTTATTTTGCCTTGAATTTAATTTATCTTTATAGTATATATAAAACATGATTATACTTTTGCCCCCTAATACACATTACATAATGCTCATTTTCTTCTTCAGGAAAAAATGAAAATAGTAGTATCCTAAATATAATCTTGTATATTTATGTTTTCTTTTATTATTTTCGCTGGGACACCTGCTACTACACATCTATCTGGTATATCTTTAACAACTACGGCATTAGCCCCAACCATTACTCCATTTCCAATCTTAACATCTCCAAGGATTTTAGACCCAGTCGATAAGTAGACGTTGTCACCAATAATCGGAACTCCAATTTTACGAGACTTACCTCCTATTGTTACATTACTTCCAATAATACAATTAGCTCCAATAATAGCTCGGTTATGGATCACACAGGCAATTCCACCATAGGCAAATTTTGTGTTTTTACCTATAGTTGCAGAATAAGGAATATGTGAGTTAAATACTAGAAAATTTAAAATCCAACTTATTTTTGGTACAAATGGAATTTTCCTCTTATAACACCAGTTTCCTAGCCGATAAATATCAATTGCGTTCATATCATTTCACCTCAACGTTTACAATTTGACCTTACTAAAGTTATTTTCCTATAAAAAAATAACCATATATCCCAATCCTATTTGGACTTAGATTATATAAAAGAAATGAATAAAAAAAAACTCAATTAACTCCTAAGAAAATTTTCATTTGAACATATTAACTATATCCTTAATGTGATTTTCAATTAAATAACCCTCACTGGAAACCTTTGAATCATGTTGCATTTGAATTAACCACCTTCTATCTTTGTATAGACTTTCAATTACATTAGCTAATTCAAACGAGGTGTTTTCTTTAAGTACAATTCCCGTTTTACTATCCTCAATAATTTCGGCATTATAATTCAAATCACTTACTACCGCTGGTAACCCAGCAATCTTAGATTCGACTAAAATACCAGGCACACCCTCAGCTTTCCATCTCGTAGGAAATAATAACAAATCATATTCTTGTAATTTTTTATAAACATTATCCTTATCTGCACGAAATACACCACAATAATTAATTTGACCTGACTTTTTAAGTGCAGCTTCAAACTCAAGTTTATACTTTTCTTCTATATGTCCAAAGAAGTCTATTGTAAAATTTATACCTCGCTTCTTAAGCAAATTAGCTGTTTCAATAACTATATCAGCACCCTTATCCTTTGATATCAGGGAGAAAAAGAGACATTTTATCTTTTGATTACTCTTAATATTTATATCTAATTTTTCTTTAGGCCGTACTCTACAATTTGGAAATACAGATACATTTTTTAAATTTACGTCAGTTAATTCAGACTTCATCCCTTCAGTTTCAACGTATACCTGTTTGTATTTACTTACCCATTTTAAGTACTTTGGATCATTTGCAATAATATTTGAACTCATGCCTCCCATTAGAATTAGCAATGAGCGACTTAAAGCTTTACGATTTACATAATATAAAATCGCTGTGAAGATTCTTCGAGATTTACTTGCTGAGCCAATAACAAAAGCACTTGAAGGGTTTAACAATCTCATAAATAGTTTTAGTATTTCTATTAAGTTCATTTTCTTTATATTACCTAAATCTATTTTTTCTATATCAACATACTGTTCGAGATTATCATAAAGCATTTTGTTTTTAATGGTTACCCCTCCATATGGCGGAGGAAAACTCCCTAAATAAATAAGTTTCATTACAAAACCTCTCTTTAAACATTTATACTTTCAATTGCTGATTGACAATTGTATACTTACCATTTTTTTTCAAAGGTATTTGATCTACTAATTCAATTTTATAGTTAATTTTCCCTTGTGTTTTTTCATTAAGTTGCTTTAATATTTTCGTCTCATCAACAGCATTAAAGCCTATTCTTGGAAGAATTTTAATTACAACTTCACCAACTGTATCTTGATAAAATTGATACCTTAAAATTTTATCAAAAACATCAGAATGCATGTTAATTGCTGTAAGTGATACCAGAGCCCCGTCACGATTAACTAATATATCTTGCTTCCATCTACCATGAACTCCGGCTATACGCTTATGTGGTCGACCACAATTACAGGTGACCTTTTGTGACCAACTAGCCATGTCTCCAGTTTTATATCGCAACATTGGCATACCTTTGTTACAGAACCCTGTTGAAACTAACTCCCCAGTACTATCATCATTAATGGTCTGGCCATTCCTATCGACGATTTCCGCAAAACCATAGAGTGGCTCGATGTGATATTCATTGCTATACTCACACTCTCCCGCCATTACTAATCTTTCAGAATGCCCATAAAAAGAAAACACCCTTGAATTTAGGATTAGCTCAATGTACTCACGCTGAGCAACTAAAACATTCTCACTAACTGCAAGAATCGCTTTAAATTGATGTCGCAATCCTCCAGGCCTTTTTTCGATATATTTGCAAAGAATATTTATTGCTGACATATATCCATGTACAAATTCTGGTTTATACTTTTCTATTGCCTGACAATACTGTTCTAAATTTTCCTCACAGAGATCAAAAATATTACAACTTAATTCACGTCTAAAAGCATCATATTGCCAATTTTCACCTTTGTTTTTCTGTGCCCAAAATGTTTTCCCTCTAAAAAGAAGTCTTGAACTATCCGGTCTATAACCAACTCTTTCCCAAAGATTCAAGGTGTATGCCCATTCTTTCATAGTACTATCAGAATCAACATAGAATCCAACCGGATTCCCAGTGGAACCTGAGGTGGTAATATACTGTAAACTTTTCCTATCAATATTTGTTGCTATTAATTCTTCCCTATGTTTTATCAGCAATTCTTTTGTTAAAAACGGTATTTTCTTTATATCCCTAACATCTTTAAAGGAAGAAACTAAAATTCCATGTTCATCAAAAAGATTATGATAATAAGGAACATTCTCATAAGCATGTCTAACCAAATTTACAAATTGAATGTTTACTAATTCTTCAATTCTACTATCACTTAATAACTCTAATTCCTTCAAGTACCTTCTTTGTGTTTCGAATACTCTTCCATAGCGTTTTGTTTCTGGTATAAGATAATAAAAGGGAGCAAAAGAATTAGTTAACCATAGAGGAATATTTGTGTATATTTTTTTTACAGTATTAATGACTGACATAACTCTCACTCCTTGATGTAGGATTTTTGCATTAAAAAAAGATTTTAATAGGTCGATTCATTCGCTATCCTACTAACATGCAAACCAATTACATTTATATTACATGATTGGATTGGAAAGTTTATCATTATAAGTTTGCTACAAGCTTGCTCATAAGGGTAATATTCTTACTGTAGTTTATTAACAAGCATGGCAACCTTAGCAATCACAATTGTTTTTACTAACTAACTCTTTATAACTTATATGAGCCTTCAAACTTACAAATATTTTTCGTATCAAGAACAAGCTTGTCCTTAATAAGACCCATATTGCTTTTAATATGATCATGTCCAACCATAACAACGAGAATTTCTATCTCATTTAAAAAGTCTTCAAAATTCATAAATTGATGATCTACAATTCTTGTTTTTACAAATGGATCATAGACTTTAACACCAAAGGCCAAGTGCTCATCCATTCTTTCTAATAATTGAAGTGTAGGACTTTCCCTAGTATCATCAACGTTTTCTTTATAAGCTAAGCCATATAGACCAACCTTTGATATGTCCTTAATGCCATGTTCTCTCATAATATCTCTGATTCGTCCTAATACATGCCTAGGCATAGAGTCATTTATTTTTCGAGCTGTTAATATAAGATTTGTCAAATCTGGATAATCGCCTACTAAGAACCAAGGATCAACAGAAATACAATGCCCCCCTACACCAGGACCAGGCTGTAATATATTTACTCGTGGGTGTTTATTTGCGATCTTAATAATTTCATATACATCCATATCATCTGTACGACAAATTTTAGCTAACTCATTTGCAAATGCGATATTAATATCTCTATACGTATTTTCAACAACCTTAGACATTTCTGCCGATCGAATATCTGTCACCACGATCTCCGCTTTACAGAAATTCGTATATAAGCCTTTAACTTTCTCACCAATTTCAGGGCTATCAGCACCTATTGTTCTTGAGTTATACTCAAGTTCATAAATCATATTCCCTGGAATAATTCTTTCAGGAGCATGTAAAAGATGAATATCTTCACCTATAACATATCCTCTTGTTTCTATTTCTGTACGAATATATTTATCAATTGTACCAGGAGAGATTGTTGATTCGATAATTAATGATGCGCCTTTTTCACATACATCAAGAACGCTATTTACTGCTGAAATAACATACTTCGGATCAAGCTTTTTACTATCTTTGATGTATGGTGTTGGAACTGCAATAATATAAGTGTGTGTCTTTTGATATTCTGTTGAAAATTCAATTCCATTGGAAAGAGCTTCTTGGAAAAGTTGTTCTAATCCTTCTTCTTCAAAGGTAAGTTTCCCCTCAGCTAATGAGCTAACTAGGCTATTATTTTTATCAGTTCCCACTACTTTTATCCCGTTTTTTGCAAACATTAGAGCTGTGGGTAATCCTATATATCCAAGTCCTACAATATTAATCATATTAATACCTTCCTTCGAACGATTAATTTCCTTCTATTTCAAGTTTTATTCCCTCTTCGAAACTTAATGGATTATATCCTAAATCTTTCTTAGCATCCTCAAATGAGAAATCTTTATTTTCATTAAGCCTTAACACCTGTTCCGCTTTTAATTTAGGTTTCTTGGCTATCTTTTCATATGTTTTTAATAAGTTGTAGCTCAGTTTCATTGGTATATGAACCTTAACCACTTTTTTACCTAATGCATTACCTGTAACATCAACAACTTCATTATAAGTAAGAGGTGCAGCACCTGAAACATTATAGGCCTTCTTAATACTTATATCCTTTTCATAAGCATTGATGATAACATTAGCTAGGTCTTTTACATATACTGGTTGTTGCAGATAATTCCCTGAACCCAATACAGGTAGTACTGGTAGTCTTTTTAAATACTTTACTAACCTCCACATATTACGATCTTTTGATGTACCGTAAATCATCGTTGGCCGTATAATTGTATAATCTAGGCTACTTTCTTTAATAAGTTTTTCTGCCGCTAACCTGATCCCTTTGCTATCAGGATTTAACTTGGTAAAAATACCAGTAGTACTAACAAAAATAGAACGTTTCACTCCTGCCTTTTCACACGCACTTACTATATTGGGGGCATGTCCAAATCCAAGGGAAGCAATATTAATCAGGGCATTCTTTCCCTTTAACGCAACACAAATTGATTCATAGTCATCTAATTCTCCATATACATAGCTAACATTCAATCGTTTAATCTTATCAAGATTGCTAGTTTTTCTAACAAGACAAGTTATTTCATGACCTCTTTGTACTAGTTCTTCTAAAACAAACTCTCCTAGAAAACCTGTAGCCCCTGTTAATAATATCATACAAAATCTCCTTCTATGCTTCACTTATAATTCTTAGGTATTCTTCTGCAAGCTTCTTTCTTGAATAGTTTTTTTCAACAAAAGCTGGACCATTATCCTGGAGTTTTTTATTTAAAACCTTATCGTTCTTAATCTTAATAATAGCTTGTATTATTTCTTCTGAATTATCTGGTTTAACTACTTCAGCTGCTTGTGATTCATTCAAAATATCTGCAGCTTCACCTTCTAAGCTAGCAACAATCGGAACACCACACGCCATGATTTCGAACATTTTGGATGGAATAAATGTCTTAAACAATTCTATGTTCTTCAAAGGAATCAAGGATATATCAGAGGTGTTATAAAATTCCGGGATCATTTCTTTTGGCTGTGAATCAATAAATGTAACATTACTAATATCCTGCTCACTTACAATGTTCTTTAATTTATCTTTTTCCGCACCTTCTCCAACAAATAAAAAGTGGATATCCTTCTCTTTCTCTAAAGCTTTTGCAACTTTTAGGATTACACCTAAATTTTGAGATATACCATGCGCGCCTACATAAGATATAACAAATTTGTTTTCCAATTTATATTTTTTTAAGATAGCTTTGTTTTTTTCCTTAGGGTAGAACATTTCTTGATTTACCCCGTTTGTTATAACATGTACCTTTTTGGCATCTATTCCTCTACTCACAACATTCTCTTTGAATGACTTCGTTACCATTATTAACTTCTTACTCTTTCTATAAAAATACAGTTCCATCTTTTCTAATATATTTGTTACGATACCCTTTTTCATAACCCCTAATTCGATCATGGCAGCGGGCCATAAATCTCTAATTTCAAGTATAAATGGTGCCCTTTTTCTTAAACTGAACCAATACCCAGAAAAAATTGAAAAAAAAGTAGGGGAGCTAGTTATAATTACATCTGGTTTTTGTATTTTTCTCATTGAGATAAGGACAGAAGAAAACATGAAGGAAATATGGCCAAGTGTTTTCTTTATAAAGCCTTTATTAGGAGTTGCATATACATAGTTTCTATGTACATGAATACCATTCATCAATTCATGCATATACTTCTTCCCCTGATATTCCTCCGGTATAATTCCTGTTGGATGATTTGGAAAGCATGTAACAATATGCACTTCATTTCCTAGATCAACCCAATGCTTAGCCATTTCATAAATTCTTGCCGATGGTGCTCCTATTTCAGGTGGAAAATAGTGACTTAGAACAACTATCTTCATAAAAAATCTCCTAATTCTTCAAATTTAATAACTAGATCTCTATCGCTTATTAATTTTACTTCATTTTTCGATTCTATTATTTCTGTTTTATTCGTGCTAAAGTCTATTAAGTAACCAAAGTATTTACTGGTCCTATCTTTGTGCAGTATTAAATGTTGGTTTCCTTCTTTAACATTGAATTGATCAGAATACCAACCCTCTTCTATCTCAACTTTACTAACACCTAATGGAGTAAGTTTGATAGATTCTTCACCTTTTACAGCATGAGCAATATTCTCATCAATATCTACATTTGTTCCCGGAACAAAATGTAAGTAACTCTTTATCCTATCATTTACGTGATTGACATAATCTAAGACAATAATCTTATCATCATTTATATAGCCAATAACCCTTTTATGCTGTGCACCAAAATGAGTATCATAAGAACCCGCATAGAATTCAATATTTTTATATCTAAATTGTGCTCGGCTCACTTTCTTTATGCGTTTAGCTACCCTAAAACTTCCCCAGAACTGTGATTGTTCTTTATCTGATATAGATACGGTATTGTGGGCTTTGGTGCTTCTAAATAAATCTCTCCATTCGCCACTTTCATATCGATATGTTCCAGAGTTTATAATGAAAGGTGAACCTCCCATTGAAAGCTCAAAACTTAAAGCATCACAATGCCCATGTGCTGGTAAATATGATGGACAAATATCACCCGTATCAAAAATCAATTTCTTGGTTTTATCTTCGATGATATAAAACCCGCTTTTTTCAAAACTAGATCTTCTTTCAGGATTCAACTTAAAGTGCTTATTAGAAGCCTCTAAAAGACATTTAAAGTCTTTACTCACTTCATCAGCACTATCATTAAAAGCTGGTGTTTTCCCAAAGTTATTTTCAAAGCTATAAGTTACATCAATCATCTTCTGGATATATTTGATTAAATGATTATAAATTTCGTCATCTTTAAGCCAGTAAGATATTTTCAATAAATCTTCTAGTATTATCTTGTGATACATAGGGCTTAATTCAAAATGCATTCCATCATCGAGAATTTGTTCCTCAAGTTGCTTCAAAAGTTCTTTCTTAAAGTTATTTTTAACCCCTGTATCCTTGAAAAAAATACTTCCTACTATAAGTGCTTTTATATTTTCAAAATAATGATTTCCTAAAACATCCTTTTCCAAATTACCTTGTAAATATTTGTATTGCAGATATAAGGAGGTTTTCAATTTTTCATCAAAATCTTTATCTAATGAAATACTCTCTTTAAAGATTTGGTAAGTTGAAATCCAATTCGTAATTCTTAATGAAATGGTATAAGGATGCCATCCATCACCGAAAGGAAATGGATTATTATCAATCCATTTAGCTATTAATTCTCTATATTTATCATAGTATTTCTTTTGTTCATTCCCCTTGGAAAACTCATAGGCTAGACTGAACAAATACTCGAAATAATGTAGATTGTATCTCCATAGATGCTGTAATTCTTTGTTATTCCAAGCATTAGATAGATCAACTTGATTAGATAAATTTATAAAGGTAAAATTATTAGTCATAATGCCATCTATATCAAATCTATCTAAATAATCTTTATTAAAGTCTAATTCAGGTATAATATAATTGAAGCCTTCCTCAATCGTTAATTCAGGAGGTTCATTTATTGAAAGTAACTTTCTTTTATAAAGTTCTCGTTTTAATCTATTAAACAATCTATAAAAAATCTGTGAAGGTTTAAGATATTTAATTGTGTTAATATACAGTGTGCTTTTATTCTCCATCTGAAATTACCTTTTCTTTCAATGTATTAATTGCTTATTTACTTTTTGTAGCGGCAACCTCATCCTTACCTAATTTTCCGGTGCCACCTTCGACAACACCATCACTTTTAACAACACTTAGGATTGTTCCGAAAAAACACTTAACATCCATTATTAATCCTATCTTTTCAACATACTCTCCATCCAATTTGGCTTTAACTTCAATTGGAAGCTCATCTCTTCCGTTAATTTGAGCCCATCCAGTCAATCCTGGTGGAACATCATTAGCATTATACTTATCACGTTCTGCAATCAAATCATACTGATTCCAAAGAGCTGGCCTCGGACCGATAATGCTCATCTGCCCAACAAATATATTCCAAATTTGAGGTAATTCATCTAAACTTGTTTTTCTCAAAAACTTACCGACCTTAGTAATATATTGTTCTGGATTTTTCAATAGGTGAGTTGGTGTATCATTAGGAGTATCAACTCTCATGGTTCGGAATTTCAATATATTAAAATGAGTCTTATTGATCCCTACACGCTTCTGTTTAAAAAGTATAGGCCCCTGTGATTCTAGTTTTATTGCTATAATCAATATGATAAAAATTGGCGATAATACAATTAGTCCAATTAAAGAAAGAACAATATCAATCAATCTTTTTATTTTCAAATACATTTTGGCCCACTCCTTGAGAGTAAATTTTAGTATCTTAGGACTTGACTGGATTATTTCAGTGCTCCCACTCCATAATCCAACCAACTACTAACCTACTAATTTCATTCATCAAAAATTTTGTTATTAACCTATACAAAAGAGAGCCCCGCCCACAATTTAAATTTATGAACAGGGTCCAGAATTCACTTTTTTACTTAACCGTTCTTTTATCCATAACTTCCTCAAGGTAATTAAGCAAGTCAGATCTCAAGCTATCATTTTGCAATGCCATTTCAATCGTAGTCTTTATAAAACCAAACTTCTCTCCAACATCATACCGGACACCTTCGAAGTCATAAGCAAACACACGCTGTATTTGGTTAAGTTTTTGAATAGCATCGGTCAGTTGGATTTCCCCACCTGCACCTAGTTCCTGCTGTTCCAAGAACATGAATATTTCAGGATTTAATATATAGCGTCCCATTATTGCTAAATTAGACGGTGCTGTTCCTTGCTTTGGCTTTTCTACAAAGTTATTTACTTGGTAACGGCGACCAACTTGAGCTATCGGGTCAATAATTCCATAGCGATGGGTTTCTTCTTCTGATACAGTTTGAACCCCAATAACGGATGAAAGTGTTGATTCATATTCATCCATTAACTGACGCAAGCAAGGAGTATCACTCTGAACAATATCATCCCCGAGCAGCACAGCAAACGGCTCATCCCCAATAAATTTCCTAGCACACCACACTGCATGTCCAAGCCCTTTAGGCTCCTTTTGCCTTATATAGTGAATATCCACTTTCGAAGGTTCTTTTACCTTCTCAAGCAGATCAAACTTCTGCTTTTGGATTAGATTTTCTTCAAGCTCAAATGAATAATCAAAATGATCCTCAATTGCCCGCTTCCCTTTACCTGTAACAATAATAATATCCTCAATTCCAGATGCAACAGCCTCTTCAACTATATATTGAATAGTTGGCTTATCCACAATCGGCAGCATTTCCTTGGGCATTGCCTTTGTAGCAGGCAAAAATCTAGTCCCTAAACCAGCAGCAGGAATAATCGCTTTCCGTACTTTTTTCATTCAATTCTCCCCCTCATTCAGCCATTACTAGAATATTGTTCTTTCTTTTATTAGCCAAATTCAATACAAACTCACTAATCTCACTAGAAGTCATGCCATCAAACCGCTCAATCAAATAATGAACTTCCTCTTCCTGCTCCAAAACAGCCTTCCCAATAAAGATCTTCGGAAACACCGCTTCCTTATGAACCTCTTTTTCATTAAGAAGCTCCTCATACATCTTCTCCCCAGGACGTATACCTGAGAATCGAATACCAATTTCCTCTTCCGAATAACCCGAAAGGGTGATTAAGTTCTTCGCCAAATCAACAATCTTAACCGGCTCACCCATATCAAGCACAAAGATCTCTCCGCCACGAGCAAGAGCACCCGCTTGCATCACAAGCCTCGAAGCCTCCGGTATTGTCATAAAATATCTAGTCATATCCGGGTGCGTAACCGTTACCGGTCCGCCTGCCTGGATTTGCTTTTTAAACAGCGGAATCACACTTCCCCGGCTGCCCAGCACATTTCCGAATCGAACTGCGACAAATTTAGTCTCACTATGCTTATCCAACTCCTGAATAACCATCTCCGCAATCCGCTTCGTAGACCCCATCACATTCGTTGGGTTAACCGCCTTATCAGAAGAAACCAAAACAAATGTCCCAACACCGAAGGTGTCCGCCGCCTCCGCGACGTTTTTGGTGCCTAAAACATTGTTCTTCACAGCCTCTTTCGGATTATACTCCATCAAAGGCACATGCTTATGAGCCGCAGCATGATACACAACATCTGGTTTATGGTCTTCGATCACCTCAAAAATCCGGGCTCTATCCTGGACATCAGCAATAATCGGCATAATTTCCAATTCACCTTTATACTCATTCCGCAGCTCCATATCTATTAGATATATCGAGTTCTCTCCATGCCCTAATAGAAGCAGCTTTTTCGGCTGAAACTTGCATACCTGGCGGCAGATTTCAGACCCAATAGATCCGCCTGCCCCTGTCACTAAAACGGTCTTCCCAGTCAGCTTTTCTGAAATACTATCAATATCCAGCTTAACTGGCTCCCGGCCCAGAAGGTCTTCCACCTGTACATCGCGGAACTGGTTAACGGAAACTTTACCTAGCATGACATCCTCAATCATCGGCATAATAACTGTCTTAGCTTTCGTGCCGGAACATTCCTCAAAAATTCGCTTCATTTCTTCCTTATTAAGAGACGGAATGGCAATGATTATTTTGTCAATTCTTAATGTTTCAACAGTCTTTGCAACGCGTTTAGAATCTCCCACAACGGGTAGACCAAGTATATGTAATTTATACTTTTTTGGGTCATCATCTATAAACGCAACTGGTTTAATTTCAGCATCAACGTTTTTCAAAAGATGTCTTGCGAGCATAGTGCCTGCAGCACCTGCTCCTATAATTAACGCTCGCTTTTGTTCAACGGTTCCTTTAATGTATCGATCCCGGTACACCCTCCAGGAAAAACGGGATCCGCCGATTAATAGCACATGCATCATCCACGCCAGCATAAGTGCCCTGAAGTAAATATCCCCAATTAAGAGTTGCTGCATAAGACCTGTTGTCATGATTGATAGACTCACAGCCTTAACAATCGCTACAAGCTCACCTACACTCGCATATTCCCATGCCTTGTTGTAAAGCCGGTACATAGATGCAAATAAATGATGGCTGAACAGCAGCGTAATCGCACTAATCAGAACGAATTCTGATTCAAACCAAGCCAGCGTCGGGTGGAGTGTCATCACACTCACATAAATAGCCGATAAAACAATCAATGAATCCAATAAAACCAAAAATGTCAGCCGCTTTTGATACGTCAACCAAAAGTCCCCCTTTAAAAATAATTATCCGTGAAAAACACCACTTTTTACCTAGTGGAGTATATTTTGACAAAAATAAATACCTAATGAAAATACACATGTCTGAACATATACCTTTTCATTAAGTATTCAACTTACGTAGTAGTAGAGGCATTTAACCTGCCCTCACATTATGCTTTTGGCACTTGGCCTAAGGAGAAAGTCTCCCCCCACAGCATAATCGAGTATCTCCATTGATAACGGCTAGGAGACATCGCCTAATTCTTTATTGCCTTATTGTTATTTTAAGCCATAGCCTAGTCAAAAAATTGAAATGGTTAGGCTGAAATTATTCCATGGGATATAGCACGACTAAATTTCTTCTTAAAAAATCCCCAGAAACTTCTTCCTCTTAACCGGTTCCGGCACTTCCCTCATCACATTACTATTTTCTACTAAAAGTTCAGCATTCTCTGTAAAAAGATAAACCATATCAGGCCCATACTTTGAATCAATCAGATCAAAGGCTTCTGCCATTTTGAAAGTTCTATTTTTCACGTTATGAGCATCGGATGCGATAAAGTGAGTTAGATTTGATTCAATTAACTGCTGGGAAAATGCTTTAATCTTTTTTCCAAAATAACCACACAAGCTTGATGCTGTCACCTGTGTTAATGTACCTTTTTTCACAAACTTATATAACAAATCAGGGTGCTCAATAAATTGGGAATTCCGCTCGGGATGAACAATAATCGGTGTTAATCCCTTCAATTGAATATCGAACAACAGCTGCTCTGTGTATCTTGGCACATGACCTGAAGGAAGTTCTACGAATACATACTGTGAATCTGCTAAAGTTAGGATCTTTCCAGATTCATATTCTTCAATAAATTCTCCGAAAATACGGGTTTCCTGCCCCGGAATAACCTTTAGGGCTATACCTTGATCTGCAAGTGCCAAATTCACATCTGCAACCTGTTCTATTATTTCTGATTTAATATTTTCATATTGCCCGTTTTTATGGTGAGGTGTAGCGATAATTGTGTCGATCCCTTCCTCAACAGCTTTTTGGGCCATTGATAAGGTTTCACTCATATGCTTTGAGCCGTCATCAATACCCGGCAAAATATGACAATGTATGTCAATCATCGCTAACACCTCTTCCAATAAACTGCTAAATATATAGGTCTTTTTAAGCTTAAACTATTACTTTAATAGGGTAAAGAGGTGGTTTTTGTCGAAAAAGGTCACTTCTTACCGTAATAGTAGTAGTACTGAGATTCTTCCATCTTTTTGCTGTTTAAAACAACGCCAAGGAATTTACTTTTTGTAGAAAGGAGAAGATCTTTCGCCTTAGCCGCCTGTTCGATTTCCGTATCTCCGCTTCTGACAACCAGCATACTGCCTTCACACTGATTAGCCAATATTTGCGCATCGGCTACTGCCAAAACTGGCGGTGTATCAAACAGTACCAGGTCAAACTCTTTATAAGCTTCTTCGAGAAATTCTAGCATGGACTTTGACCCTAGCAACTCAGCTGGGTTGGGCGGAATTGGGCCGCTGGACATCACGTAAAGGTTAGGCACCTTTGTTTCTGAATAGGCACTGTCAAGTGACGTACGTTTTGTTAAAACGTTTGTTAGTCCAGTAATATTATTAAGATCAAAAGTATAATGGACAGTTGGCTTTCGTAAATCTGCATCTACCAGTAATACCTTTTTATCTTGACCGGCAAATACAACTGCCAGGTTAGAAACCGTAGTAGACTTCCCTTCACCAGGTCCAGACGAGGTGACCAGCAGCGACTTCATTTCCTTATCAACTGATGAGAACTGTATATTTGTCCTTACAGTCCGGAATTGTTCTGATACCGGGGCTTTCGGTTCCGTTATGGTTATTAAGCTGCGTTTGTTGCTATTCCTTAACACTTTTTTTTGTCTTCTATTAAACAACGTTCTCACCTCTTGCCCGCTTCACACCATCAACCGACCTGTTTGCGCTTCTTTGGCCCTTCGGTTCTTCAATAATCGAGATAACACCAAGCAGAGGAACACCAAGATGCTTTTCAATGTCCTGTTCATCTTTAAGTGTGTTATCAAAGTACTCAAGCAGGAACGCTAAGCCAACTCCGATCATTAAACCAACAACCATTGCAATCGCAATATTTAATAGAGGCTGTGGTTTTACCGGTGACATGTTTTCTTTCACTTCAGCTTTTGCAAGAATACTCACGTTATCAATGTTCATGATTTTCTTTATTTCACTGTGAAAAACATTTGCTGTGGTGTTTGCAATATCAGCTGCACGCTGCGGATCTGTGTCCTCTACTGTAATCCCCACTACCTGAGAATCCTTTTGGCTTCCTACTGTTATCTTATTATTCAATTGATCAGTCGTTAATTCTAAATTTAACTCCTTAATAACCAAATCCAAAATAGCAGGACTCTTTATGATTACATTATAGGTATTGATTAACTGCAAATTGGTTTGGATTTCACCTGGGTTGTATACAGGCTGTTCATTTTTGGCTTGGTTGACAAGAAGCTGTGTCGAAGTTTGGTAGACGGGAGTTAAAAAGTAAAAGCTAATGATTGCACTGGTTAAAACAGCAGCAAGAGTTATGGAAAGGATGAGCATGGCTCTTTTCCTTAACGTTCCCAGTAATTCTTTTAAACTAATTGTTTCCTCCATGGTTTCCTCCTGAATAAAAGTGGGTAAAAGCTGATAGTATTATAGCACAAAATTGCTCGATTATTGGTCAAATTTGTCATTATATATAAGAATTAGGCTACAAAATATACCCTATCCCTTATTTAACAATAGTTTTACAAAAATTAGAAGATTATTTCATCCATTGGAATAAATTACATTGGATTGAACTGGTACTATTTCCAAAATGAATCAATTGTCTAGTGCTAATATTAAAATATCATTTTTAAATTTAGTTTTTAAGAGCACAACGCTTTAAACTATAACAATTTCGTTACATATTTTAAAGACCTAAAACAAATCCATTATTTTCTGACCACAAAATTATATGTAATATTAATTTATAATTCCGTCTCAGCTACTAATACATACGCCTTCTTATACCTTGTTCCCCATATTACACTTTCCAAACCCAATTCTTCCATATTATACAAAATGAGATTTTAGACCTATCATTTTTACTTCATTATATATACTTTTTTTCTCTCTAAGATATAAGTATCATGGAGTTTTCTGTCAAATGCTGTTGTTTTTTTTACTGGAACTTGTCATAATTTATAATAGAACTAGTTTCATTTATTCTATTTATATAGGAGGCAATAAATTGAAGGCATTCTTTACTACTATATTAGCCATTGGCTGTGTAGTAATTTTAATATTAGGTAATTTGCACTGGAAGGAAAAAACCGCAGTTATTAAACCAGAGGCAGCCGAAAGCAAAACAGAAGTGGCAGACCAGGAAACCAATACTGCATCTGCCGGGATTTTAAAACTTGCTGCTAACTGGCCAAAAGAGAGTCAAGAGCTGCTAAAGAAGCGAATTGAAGAAAAAAAGCCGCTTAAGATACACATTGTTGGCTCTGAAGCATTAGGAGAAGGCGCTAATTCATGGCCAGAGCTGCTAAAAGCGGAGTTAATGGAAGCTTATGGTGAATCTACTATCGATGTGAAAATCAGCAGCCATGACCTCAATTCGTTGGAATATATAAATGAAGATACACAACAAGAATTAATAGCAGAAAAAGCGGATCTTGTCATTCTTGAGCCTTTCACATTAAAAGATAATGGAGTTGTAACCATAGAAGACTCCTTGTTAAATGTAGATACTATCATTAGTGATACTAAGGATTCCAATCCTAACTTAACGTTTATCCTGCAGCCGCCTCACCCGCTGTACAACGCAACATTTTATCCGGTACAAGTGGAAAACTTAAAACAATTCGCTGAACAAAATAACATCACCTACCTCGATCACTGGACTGCATGGCCAGATCAAACTAGCCAGGAAATGAAGGAATACTTATCAAGCAATAATAGCCAGCCAAGTGAAAAAGGACATGAAGTTTGGGCGGAGTATTTGGTGGAATATTTTATTAGCAAATAAACAGAAGAAGCTGACCAGAGTGGTCAGCTTCTTCTGTTTATTCAGCTATAGTTACATTTATTTTTTTGTCTGGAATTAGGAAAGGTGTATCTTTCAAAGAGAAAGTGATTTCTAATTGCCCGGTTGCTCCCGGGAAAATATCATTAACCGACAGCACCCCATAGCGCCAGATATTGTCCACCTTTTTCGACTTAACCGTGCCGCTGGCATCTTTAATAGAAACTTCTCCGCCATACTCCAAATAAGAATAATCATGGTAGAAATACAGATCCTGCAGTACATGACCAAACTCATTTATAATATTAATGTTGAAATAACTATAAAGTGGGGCTGTTGGATTAATAACAGTTAATGCTGGCTGATGCTTTTCGACATTAAATTCAAAGTGCGGTGTAGAAGTGATCTCTGCATTCTCAGCCAACTGCTCATCTGAGATTCGAACTTGATAACGCCATTGTTCACCATCTCTTTCTGGATGGTTAGCATAATATCCAACAGTTAATCCATCGTATTTATTGGTTAATTTTAAGGATGAATTGACCTCTCTCTCCTCTTCTTCATAACGATGGAAATAACGCAGCCTTGAATCGTTTGGCCTATACTGATGAGGCTTCAGATTCCAACCCGTAAAGTTTTCATAGTTTAATGTAACGCTTTCCATATCACTTTCCGGGAAGATAACAGGATTATCCCCTTCAGTTACTTGAATATCTTTCTTTAAAATGTATTCGTGTTCATCATCATATCCGTAAACTTCAATAGTATAGTCCCCTATTGGAAGATTGGTTGTTTGGGCAATTTCATTTGTTTCCACCCATTGATCCTCAAGGTTCTCATCCGTTCTGGTAGCAACTAGTCCAGCTAGATTAAAGTCACCCCCTGCAGAAGGAATACTAACGTTCACCTTACCCGTGGTTTCACTCACTGGTGTTAGTGTAATTTCACTTTCATCAAGGAATTGATCAATCGTGAAGGTTCCAGTATAAATATGCTTGTTTGTTGCTACTGTATAGTAAACCTTATCGACTTCATTCAGGTTTACAGAATGATGGTTAAGCACAAGGACTTCCATTGTTCTCCAATTATCTTCCTCACGGCCTCCAATGGACCATCCAGTTTCCGAATAATATGAAGCATTACCCTCAGTTTCAAGCACTTTGAAGTTTGAGAAATCAGTAAACCTTTCTTCTGGATCTGTTAAGTTAAAACTGACTAGCCCTTCAATTGTGGAAGAATCCGGATCAAAGAAAGGAAGCTCAATATACGCTTCTTGGAAAGCCACATGTGCTTCCTCCAGCTTTTGAACTTCGGCATTAACCTGAGCTTCCGTTAACCCTGTCAGAAAAGCTGTTTTTACTTCTTCAACGATCGTTTTAAACGCATTATATGCATCTTCAGGTACGTGTCCATGTGTTTCGCCAATAGCAGTACGTGCTAATAACTGTTCCATAGCCCGAAGCTTATTGCGCAGGGAAGTAGTATCCAGGAAGATTCTTGATTTACCAAATTGAGTTAATGCTTCAGCTAATTGTACTGATTCTGAGTCAATATTGGATTGCTTCATTGCCAGATCGCCTGATGAATTCTTAATTTCCTGCAGTTTTGATCCAGCATTTGTTTTCGCTTGTGACAGAGCATCAATTGCAGACTGCGGGAACTGCCCATCAAGATCGCCTGGCTCAGCTGCTTCTGTAAAGTTTCCGGCTACGTGAATATAACGCTCCAAGTCTACTGTGTCTAATACCTCTGCAAAATTAAGAGTCGATGCAGTCTGTGCCCGCATCGTGGAGACCTGGAATGACACATCCGTATTTACTGTTACGATAACTCCAGATCGCTTTTCAGGATTCGTGATTGTTGCTCCACTGCCTAGATTTACAGTTGCATTTTGGCGGACAATCATATTTTCAATATGATCTGTAAGATTAATAGTCGCATTTTCTGCATTAACAATAACTGTTGCTACTGTTAATGAAATAGTAACAGGCTGCGTTGTGTCTACCCTTACAATCCCGCTAATTTCGCCATCTCCATCAAGAACAACAGAGCCACCTTGCAAATAAATATCTCCAGATAAATCAGTCGTACCTAACAAGTTAATCTCACTAACATCATGACTAAAAACATGCTTGGTTGTTGAAGCATCGAGAATATTTTCTAATGTAATCGATTGGATATCCTCTCCATATACGATTTCATTGATAGTCCCATTTTTCAAAGTAACATTATCTGCGGCAACAGTAACTTTAACTAGTGTACTGTTTTGTAAATTGACCGTTACATTATCAGTGTCGACTGTTACAGGAAGTGAATAATTTAACGGAAGACTAAAGCTGCCCTTTATTACCACTTCTTCCACTGTAATTACATTCTCGGCATGTTCTGCAGCTGCCGTATTGCTTACATATGCAATTGTTCCATCTTCATTCTCCGAATAGCCAGTTAATTCAACCGTTAAAGTATATTTAACGACTCTATTGTAACCCTCAACAACACCTTCGTACTCAAAAGTACCGATATCATTTGTGAAAGCTTTTCCACTCCAGGTAATCTGCTTATCCGCTTGAGTGTTATCACTCATCCTTGCGCTAACAGTAGCCGGCAATACAACTTCGTCACCCAAGGATACTGTTTCTACCATATCCTCGATATTTATGATCCTTATCGGATCTTCACCAGCTTCATCATCGGGTTGTTCTGTTGATGGTGGGGTATATGTAACTTCTCCTCCACCCCCGGTGGTTGTTCCGCCAGGATTCTGAACTCCTGCCTTCACATTTAACTTTCTTGGGTTGATGTCCAATTTAACACCATCTGCATTCACATTCGCTTCTTCAATAGTTCCATTTCCTTTTACAGCTGCTTTCTTATTAATTGTCAAAATTTTTACAGAGGCACCCGAAGGCAAATTAATTGTAACGTCGCTAGAGTTAATTACTACAGATTCAAATTCTCCATCAAAAATAACAATAGAACTTTCTGGTGCTTCAACAGAGATGTTATTAAAGCCTTTACCTGTTAGCTTGCTTTCCTCCAGTTTTGCACCAGATTTAACAGTTACCTCTATTACACTTGTTGTACCAGTAACTACAACACGGACCTTATCATTCTCTTTATCAACAATTAACTTATTTAAAGTGGAATTGTTAACGTGAATACTATTCTCTCCACCGCCATAAACTCTGGTTGTTCCTTCAACTACTACATTATTAAAGTTTACATCGCCTTCACCTACACTTGCTGCTACAAGGAGGTCCCCTTTAATAACCAGGTTTTGCAAAACAACTCCATCAGTAGTCACTTTGACATCACCTTTTATAGTTTCAGAACCACTTTTCGGGCCATAAACTCCTGCTTTATCATATGTAATCGTTTCAGAAGGCACACGGTTTAAGGTAACAATAGACTCCGCACGAGTAATTGCCTTCTTAGGCTCAAACTTAGCGCCAGGGAAACCTTCCATTAAACCTTTAGAAGCAACTGCTCCAATACTGCCTTTACTCCACTCAGGAATACTATCCTTAAAAACTTCAGCATCTCCTGTATTCTCTGGCAGATCTAGAATTCTTGCTAGAATTACTGCTGCCTCTTGTCTAGTAATAGGACTTTTTGGCCTCATCGTACCATCATCAAATCCGTCAATGTAACCAGCTTCCATTGCCACCGAAATGGCATCTGCATACCAATCGTCAGCCTTCACATCCGGAAAGCCAACTGTAGCCTTTTCAGTATAATCAAACTTGCGATTTACTATAGTTATAAACTCCGCTCTAGTAATTGTTCCATTCGGACGGAAAGTCCCATTCGGGTAACCCTCCACAAGTCCCTCTTCAATTGAAGATTCAATTTGTTCCTCCGCCCAGTGACCCTTGATGTCTGATAGTTTTTCTGCCATAACTGGCGTGTAAGTAGAAAAAACTAAAAGAAACACGAGGATCAAGCTGGTGAATTTCTTAAAATTCATTAAGCACACTCCCTTCATACTAAGTATTTCACTAAGTTAATAGTTCTTTATTACTATACTAAAAATACCAATGAAATAAAAGGAAGTTTTACATAAAATTGGATATTTTTTAAAAGTATCTGTTCTAAAATTTTTTATATTTATACAAAGAGATAAATTTATATATTTAAACAACTTTATAGCGTAAAAGGTCTCCAAATGTCCTAATTAAAAGAATATTAATACTAGCAAGAATACAATTTTAATACAAAAAAGGATGACTCAAAAATGAGTCATCCTTTTTATTATTTACTTTGTTAAAGTTACGTCTACGATAACTGGTTCAGCTAAAAGATTAGCTTCTTTAGTTTTTAGGCTATCTTCACGAGTCTCATCTTCCATATAAATTGCATCAATTACAAGTTGGAACGTAGCTTTGCTTCCGCTAGTAACTGATAATTTACCCGCATCATTAGAAAGATTAGAAGATGCATTTACAATACGGTATTCGAAATCTACACCTTGAGTATCATCAAATGCATACTCGATTACATCAGTTGCGTAATCTGGAGCTGTAATGCCGTAAACATTTGCACCTTGAGTTAAGGCAGCATTAGACTTGCTTAATACACTTACAATAGGCTTGTTGTACTTATATCCATCTTCATTAACACGCACTCCAAAAGCAAAACCTTCGCTATCAACAAGCAACTCGCTTTCAGAAGCTTTCCCAAATACTAACTCATTAACAGTCACTGATGAATCATTTACATCAACAACAACTGGAGAAGTGCTAACTTTTGCTGACTTCTGGATATCTTTTGTATTTGTAAAGTCAACTGTGAATTCACCATCTGGATCAGTTGAACCTACTGTGTACTCCAACTTGAAAGATCCATTATAGTTTAGAAGGTTTTCTGCTTTGCTTGCTTCATCGAATCCAACAGTGTTATCAGAAACTTCACCGATCCAGTGATCAACATTTGCTGGTAATGAGCCTACAAATTCGAATGTTGTTTCTTCTGTTACATCATCAATTTTAGTGCCCTTAGAATCTAAGGAATACACTTTGAATGACACTTCATGAGTATCTTCTGATTCTGCATCTAAAGATCCTACTTGTTCAACAGCATATTTAGCGTGAACAGCATTTGTATCTTTAATGGCAACATTTACAGTTTTAGTAGTAGTTGCAGATGTTGCACCAGCTTTAAAGTAAGAAATTGTTACTTTTACGTTTTGCGCTTTAACATTATTTTTTGTTTGGATTTGAATATCCCCATCTTCATCAACAGCAAAAGTAACAGCGTCACTTTGTGTAGAAACAACTAGCTTATCGCCTTCTTGAGCTAGGTCACCAGTTGTTAAAGTCTGCTTTGCAGTTGGTAGAAGTTCTGTAGATGCTCCAGTGAAATCAACAGCAGTTACATCCCCATCTTGGTCTATCCAACCGATATCAATAGTTTTTTGGTCTACATCTTCTTCAAAGTCTGTCCCATTAACAGAGTTAGCTTTGATAAGTTGACCTGAAACTGGAGCTACTGCTAAATCAGCATAAGCATTGTTAGCTTTTACTACATCAAAACTAACAACTTCTTTAAAGCCATTAGAGTGTGTGATCTCTAGTTTGGCTTCACCAACTTTTAAACCTTTAACGCTTAGTGTACCATCAGTGTTAACATCCACTACATCAATTACAGTAGGAGTTAAATTTTTAACTTTATAGCTGTCTTGTAAATCTAAGAAATCATCTTCAGGATTTCCTTTTGCATCCTTTGTATAAACATATAAAGAATCTGTTTCATTGACAGCTAATTTTGTATCAACAGATGTACGTTGAGCATGTACAGCATTTTTTCTTTCTGTGAATGCTGCCTTAACCATATCTGTGTTTAAAGCAACAGGAGTTACAGTGATAGTTTCGTAGTCACCAGTAATAACTTCACCAGTGTACATAGTAACCGTTACACGTACATTAGCTGATGTTTCATTATTTAAGACTTTACCGTTCTCGTCTAAGACACCTGCAACAGAAACATCAATTCCTGTGATCTTATAAAGATCAGCACTAATAGTCTTACCAGCTTCATCCTTAACTACAACAGCACTCTTCACATTTTGGCCAGGCTCAAATGTACGCTTAGACAATGTTGGCTTTCCTACTTTAGCAATTTCATACTTTAAAGTAGTTTTTAAAGAACCTTCAGCTGCAAGTCCTTTAGCACTGACAATTCCAGTAGCAGTAACAGTATATTCGTAACCGTCTACAAGACTAGAGTTTAATGTTAGAGTAACACTCTTTTTATCAGAGCTTAACTCTGCTTTAGTTACAGCTTTATCACCAGTTAATGAGAAATTAGTATGGTCAACATCCTTAATTTCTGTGTTGAAAGTTACAACAACTTTGTTATCAGCAACTGCTGCAGAAGAAACAACTTCAGGAGCAACATATTTCTTTTCTACTTCAACACGTACACCTTCAACTTCTGCACGGTGTACAAACACAGCAGTTTGCGCACGAGTTACGTCTTGTTGAGTACCGAATTTACCACCTGGTAAACCTTCAACAATACCAAGGCTTACAAGAGTGTTAATTGTATCTGCACCCCAGCTAGTGTTGTCTGAGAAGTCAGTAATAACTGCATCTTCGTCAAACTCAAGACCGTAAGCAGTTGCAATCATTTTCGCCATTTCTTGACGAGTGATGCTGTCGTTTACTTTGAAAGTACCATCAGTGTAACCATTGATTACATCTTTAGTTTGGTTTTCGATAGCAGCAACATACTTAGAAGCCCAGTGGTTAGTTGGGATATCTTTGAAGCTTGCTTTTGCGTCTTCATCAATTTCAAGTCCTAGAGAGATAGCAAGGATCTTTGCTGCTTCACCACGAGTGATGCTTGCAGATGGATCGAAGTTGCCATCTGGACGCCCTTCAAGAGCACCTTTTCCTACAAGATATGAAATTGCGTCTTTTGCCCAGTGACTATCAGAAACGTCTGGGAAAGATACTTCTGCTGCGAATCCAGCTGCTGGAGCAACTGCAGTAGCAACCATAGCTGCTGTTAAAGAAGTTGCTAAAAATTTACGGTGATTTTTAGATTGGTAAGCCATAAATCACATTTCCTCCCTTTATATATCTTAGTTTTTCACCAGCTTTAGAGCCCCATAGATCACCAGATTGCCATTCTTTAAGAACACTTCTTCCGGATTTATGTATTTTTATTTCCCTACAGCTCTCTAATACTAGTAAAACAAGTGTTAAACACAAGTTAATCAAACAATACAGGATTTAGTATAATTGACAACAATATCCTAGTCAATATTTTTCTTTATTGGATAATCTTTCATTGCTTGGATTAACTTACTTGTTAATCTAATTTTAACCAATAATAGAAAAAATTCAACAGGAAACTATTACTAATTTATCATGTATTGTCATAATTACTCAAGTACTAAGAAGAAATATTTAGGTATTTTTACAGATTTATAGGTTTTTGTGTAATTAAACCATGGAATATGAACTATTTTGTTACATAAATGTAAAATTCAAAAAACAAGCTGAGTGGTACAATCAGTTTAGATAAATTACGGGTTAAAATGTATGAGGAGGCGAAATATGTTAAAAAGATTACTATTTTGCCTGGCAGTTGCTCTTTTAGCTTTTTCCGGTTTTACAACTAGTGGACAAGCTAAGGCAGAAACTTCAGGTGAACAGGTTGTAAGACTGGCGAAGGATTATATCGGAGTACCATATAAATTCGGGGGCACCACACCATCCGGTTTCGATTGTTCAGGTTATATAGGATATGTTTTTAACAAGGTCGACGTAAAGCTTCCAAGGACTGCAGCAGAACAGGCTAAGGCAGGTACAGCTGTTAAAAAAGCCGATCTTAAGGCTGGGGATATTGTTTATTTTAAAGATACATATAAATCAGGTGTTTCTCACGCTGGTATATACATAGGAAGTAATCAATTTATTTCAGCAACAAGTTCCAAAGGAGTAAAGATTGATTCTATCAATGATCCCTATTATTGGGGCAGCCGTTATGCAGGCGCACGCCGAGTGCTTGAGGAAGTTAAGGTAGCAGAGCTTGCTCCAGGAGAATACCATGATGTTCCTAAAACCTATTGGGCAGTAACGCCTATTGCTACACTTAGTAAACAAGGCATTATCAACGGATATGATGGGGGACTATTCCTTCCTGAAAGAACCATTAAGCGTTCGGAAGCAGCTAAAATGCTGAGTGAAACTTTTAATCTTACATACTCAGGAAGTTCAAGTTCTTCCTATAGTGATGTATCATCATCCCATTGGGCATATAAATATATCATGGCCGCAACTGAAAAGAACTACTTTGGCGGATATGACGGCAATAAATTTAAGCCGGATGAACCTATTAGCCGCGCGGAAATTGCTGCATTATTTGTACGGGTATTCAAGCTTCAGAACAATGGTCAAACCGCTTCATACTCTGATTTAGATGCAGAGCATTGGGCATACGATGCGATTCAAAAACTTTCAGTTAATCAAATTACTGGCGGATATACAGATCAAACCTTCCGCGCATCTAACCAAACTTCACGTGCGGAATTCTCTACATTCCTATACCGCGCATTGGATTAATAAAAAGGAAGCAGCAAACGCTGCTTCCTTTTTTACTTTTCTTCTATTATTCTATAACTCTCGTCCAGTGCCCTTGCTAAGAATACGGCAAACTCTGCTCTGGAGATGCTTTCAGCTGGTTTAAACGTTCCATCTGGATAGCCGTTCGTGATTCCTGCAGTGAGAATGGAATGAACGCTCTCGAAGTAATATTTTTCACTCATAACGTCCGTAAATAATTTTGAGTAGTCCGCTTGATATCCGTAGGCTCTTTTCAGAATGACCGCCACATCCGCTCTTGTGATTGGTGATTTCGGCTTAAAGGTATCATCGGGGAAGCCTCCCACTAATTTGGCATCTGTAGCGCTTTTGATATAGCCGGATGCAAAATTGTTTTCAGGTACATCCGAAAAGACGGTTTTGCTTAGCTCACCTGGGAGATCCATTGCTTTTCCGATCATTGTTACCGCTTCTGCCCTTGTAACCGGATTTTGCGGCACAAAGCTGCCATCTGGATAGCCGGTTATAATGTCATTTTCATATAGGAACTCGATTTCTTTTGCATACCAGGCACTATTTTTAATATCCGGGAAAGAACTGACGAATGCTTCCCCTTTTACCTCAAACGGCGGCTGTACCAGGCCATAGCCGTAACTATTGTCCTTGCCTTTTATACCAAGGTCGACAGCGGATTGCTGCATAAGCGTTCTAATTTGCGCATTCGTAAATTCAGGGTACGCCTGTTTATATAATGCGGCAATGCCTGCTACAAACGGGGAGGCCATGGATGTGCCATCTGCATAGGTATAATCCTTATAGACTCCATCTATATAACCGGAGTATGTACTGAGGATTTTTTCACCCGGGGCAACCAATTCAAGTGATTCTCCATAATAAGCAAAGGATGATTTCTGGTTATTTCTATTAATGGATCCTACTCCAATCACTGTCGGGTATCGCGCTGGGAATAACACATCCTGGCTGCCTGTCAGAGGAGTTAAGGAATTTCCAGAAGCGGCGACAATGATTATGTCCTGATTATACGCCTTTTGCAGTGTCTGGCTTAATAAATAGGAGCCTTGTGGGGATGTGACGCTTAAATTGATAATATCCATCTTTCGTTCCATGGCCCAATCGATAGCAGCGATGATATCGGAAATATTGCCTTCGCCTTTACTGTCTAAAGCCTTAATCGCATAAATGTCAGCTTCTGGGGCAACACCGACAACTCCGATGCTATTGTCCTGCGCGCCAATGATGCCTGCTACATGAGTGCCATGTCCCATGTCATCACTATAGGAATCGCTGCCTTCGACAAAAGATACTCCGCCTGCTACCTTTAAGTCCGGGTGATTGGTGCGGATGCCTGTGTCAATGACTCCGACTTTAATGCCTTCTCCAGTCCACCCCCATTTTTTCGATAAAGGGGCGTTGACTTTTACATAACCCCAGTCAGATATTTGAGAGCTTGTTTTCACAACCGAATCTGGATCCAGTCTTAACACATTCTGTTTTTCGAGAAGCTCTTCTTTCTTTTGGGAGGGGATTGTCACAGATGCAGCAGAAAGCTCATCAAAGATATGGTGGATTTCTGTTGTGTGTTCCTTAAGAAGGGCTTCATCTACCTCTCCTTCAAAGGTAATGATGACTCGTTCTGTCAGCTCTTCCCCTTCCACTTGAAATGGGACGATTAAGAGGAGTAGAAAAAGAGATACATAGATTATTCTTTTCATAGGGTAGAATCCTCTCTATTTAAAAATAAGAAACGGACCTCAGTCCGTTTCTCTTTAGTTCTTCCAATTATAATAATCTACGATTCCTAAAGCAATGGCTTCAGCCGCTTTATTTCGATAGTAATCTGATGACAGCTTTTGAGCATCTCCTGCATTTGTCAGGAACCCTAACTCAACCAATACGGATGGAAGCGGGTTTTTATTGATAACGTGGAACCCGGCTTCTTTAATTCCCCTGTCATTTGTTCCAAGAGCTTTATGAAGCCTTTCCTGGATAAAGCCAGCTAGCTTTTTGCTATTTTCCGCACGTGTGTTTAGAGCAGCTGTACTATAGTACGTTTCAGTCCCGTTCGGAGAGCTGCTTGTATTCGCATTTCCATGAATGCTGACAAACGAGTCTGCTTTTGCTTTAACCGCATAATCGATCCGCCCCTGCAGTGAAACAAATGTATCGTTCGTGCGGGTCATGACAACCTGGATGCCTTTGTCTTCTAAGATCTTCCTTACTTTTAAGCCAACTGATAGATTCAATTCTTTTTCATAAATGCCGTTCGCTATTGCCCCTGGATCACTTCCTCCATGACCTGGATCAATCGCAATAATTTTCTTCGCATTCGGAACGGTTAAATACCCGCTATGTACAAAGCCTGTTAAGCTTCCTGAAGAGGCATATACCCAATCGCCATGAGAATAATAGGTTGTTACTTTCGTGCCAAGAGGCAATGCGCCGATTACTGAAAACTCAGTGCCTGGACCGCTGCGTACATTTAGGGAATCCGCTGTTACGACCATTGTTTCCTTTGGAACCAACTCAGCTGATGATACCCTGAAAGTCGGATTGACCGCCCTGGCAACCAATAACGAGAATTCCATTCGGTTGATCGGATTCAGCGGCTTATAGCTTCCAGTTGGATAGCCGTTCGCAATGCCTGCTGTTACGACAGCATTAATGGCATTGTATTGTGCACCGCTTTTGGCAACATCCGAGAAAAATACATTACTTGTAGCGGATAGGTTAAATGCCCTTTTAAGAAGATAGGCCATTTCCCCTCTCGTAATCTTCTCTTTCGGCTTGAACGTATCATCTTCATAGCCTGTAAGAATATTAGCTTCAACTGCTGACTGTATATAACCTGAAGCGTACGAGTCTGCTTTCACATCCGGAAAGGACGTGGAACGCTTCGTCCCATCAAGCTTAAGAGCCCGGCCAATCATGGTAGCCGCTTCTTCCCTTGTAACATCAAGCTCCGGCCTGAAGGTTTGATTAGGATAACCCGTGACAATATTGCGGTCAACTAAATAATTTATTTCCGAGGAGTACTTGGAAGGGATGTCTTTCAGGTAAGCTGCAAGCCCCGTTCCGCCCATCGAAATCACCATAACACAAGCTGCGACAAGAATCGTTACTCCTAGGAAAATACGTTTGTACATTGCTGCTTTGATTCCTCCTGCAATCTTTTGTAGATTTTGTCATATTATAACATAATAGGTTAAATATATGTCGTTTTTTTCAAATTACTTTATTTGATTTTTGTAAAATTTTGTGATATACACTAGAATACTGTCTAAATCAGGTGAATTAGTAACACTATTGTTAATGATTTGTTATTGATATTTTCATAGCGGGTATGTAAAAATAAGTTTTATGCAGGAAATTTTAAAGTGGTCTATAACTGGTCTAGGTACCTGGCACCCATACCACTGCCTATACCACTATCTTTGCCACCACCCTAACCACTTTTACTACCTTATAAAGAGGAGAAAACTTAATGTCTAATAGATCAAGAGAAGGTATTTCTTTTAATAATAGAAGAAGAAAGCTGCGCAAGAGGCGGGTTGCCATGGTTATTTTGATTCCACTTATGCTTTTGGCTACTGCTGCTGCAGCTTTTGGAACACATTTTTATGGTGAGGTTAAGAGAACAGCAAATGCTTCATTTGAAGAAATCGAGGGCCGTGAGAAATCACCGCATCGTGAAGAAGCGGTTAAAATAAATAAAGATAACTTCTCAATCTTAATTATCGGTGTGGATGATAGCGCCAAGCGTGATTTCGGGGAGAATTCCCGGTCCGATGCTCTTCTGCTACTGACTGTTAACCAAGAAGACCATACAGCGAAATTATTGAGTATCCCGCGTGATTCTTATGTTTATATTCCTGAAGTTGATTATGAGACAAGAATCAATCATGCCCATGCCTTCGGCGGGCCTAAAGCAACCATTGAAACAGTGGAAAACCTTTTTGAAATTCCTGTCGATTATTATGCACGCGTGAATTTCCAGGCATTTATGGAAGTGATCGACGCTCTTGGCGGAATTGAAGTGGATGTTCCATTTTCATTCTCTGAACAGGATTCCGAGGACAGAGCAGGTGCGATCAGCCTGGAACCTGGATTGCAGACCTTGAATGGTGAAGAGGCACTTGCCCTTGCCCGTACAAGAAAGATCGATAATGACATCGAACGCGGTAAACGCCAGCAGGAAATCATTAAATCCGTGATCCGCAAAGCAGCTTCCGTTGATTCTTTTACTAAATACGATGATGTATTTGACGCCATTGGATCTAATATGAAAACGAACCTTTCATTCGGTGAAATGAAGTATTTGGTTCAATTTGCTATTAAAGATCGGCTTACGATCGAATCTAAAACGCTTGAAGGACAGGATTCTACTCTTGGGGGAGCGTACTATTATCAGCTTGATCCGGAAGCATTGGAATTATTGAAAACAGACTTGCAAAGCCATCTGGAGATTCATGATGGTCCTATAGAGCAGTAATCGAGTAGGAGGGGGTGA